>NZ_ATWV01000008.1 GCF_000421345.1 Treponema bryantii NK4A124 | reverse complement strand
TGATTTTACATTCAGATCAAGGATGGCAGTACCAGATGTACAATTACAGGGAACGTTTGAAAAAGAAAGGAATAAGACAAAGTATGTCCAGAAAAGGAAACTGTCTTGATAATTCTGTAATGGAAAATTTCTTTGGACTATTAAAATCAGAACTTTTATATTTGCAGGAGTTTGAATCTGTAGAGCATTTCAAGAAAGAACTAATAGAGTATCTTACTTGGTACAACGAAAAAAGAATTAAGGTTAAATTCAAAGGACTGACCCCTTTACAATTTAGGAATCAGTCCTTAAAATCAGCCTAGTTAAAGTGTCCAATTTCTTGGGTGCACTTCAAAGGACTACGGCGGCTTTATTTATCTACTCTTACACAGAAGTAATTATTTTTCCCTTTTCAATTCTTCTATAGATTTTTGTAATTCTTGAATTTGTAAAGAAAGACTTTTCAGTGTAACATCATGAGCTTTTTCTTCCACAGGGAACTGTTATCAGTCATAATTATTTATTTCTGTTTTCTTACAATCTCAATAAAATCTTTAGGTCCAATAACAGGAATTGTAGTATCCTTAAAATCATCTAGATTGCGGGTTACGATATAATCTATATCAGTTGCTTTTGCACATTCATTTTGCAGGGAATCTTCCAAATCAGAAAATGATTCATTGTCGAGAGCTGATAAAATTACATCTTTGTTTATATCTGCTACATCCAGAAGGGTGCAGAGATTTCGGATTTTCGTTCTGCATTCTTCAAGTGTAAATTCATAACGGCATCTTAGAATGTAAAAGAGATTTGAAACTGTGTGACCTGCGATTATTCCATCAACATCAGAGAAACAATGCTGAAAAATGATATTAGCGTCTTCGTAGAATTCTTCGCGTTTGCAAAGAAAATCTAAAACAATATTCGTATCAATTAAGGCCTTCATATTTCCTCATAATGATGTCGGCTACTTCATCCTGACCGTTTAAACTGAGAGGCTTTCCTTTTATAGGTTTAACCTCGGCGAGCAAGGCTTCATATGCGGCCTTTTTTTCAGCATTTATAGATGTTGCAGAAGGTTTTGAGGTTGTGAATTTCTGAAGGTAATTAACGATAGATGCAAGTTTATCATCTGGAATATAATCAATGAGACGTTTTGCTTGTGCTCTTGCAGGCATTCCTAACATAGTTACACCGCCATATAATTTGTATTTATAATATAACATGTTTTTTGACTTTTGTGTCAAATATTTTATATTGTAACACCCCGTGATTTTTGCTAAAATAACAAAAATCAAAAAGGGGTAACCAATGCTAACTGGTCGTCATTTAATTCAGCCGGATGATCTTTCGGTTTCAGAAATCGAAGAAATTTGTTCTTTGGCTGAGCAGATTATTGTTGATCCTAAATCATTTCAAGATGTGTGTCGCGGGAAAATTCTTGCGACACTTTTTTTTGAGCCAAGCACCAGAACAAGGCTCAGCTTTGAGGCGGCCATGCTGCGACTGGGCGGTTCGGTAGAAGGCTTTTCCGATGCCGACAACACTTCCACAGTAAAGGGCGAGACACTTGCCGACACAATCCGCGTAGTTTCAAGCTATGCCGATGTAATTGCAATGCGAACTCCAAAAGAGGGAGCGGCCCTGCTTGCAAGCAAATATTCAGCCTGCCCGATTATCAACGCGGGAGACGGCGGCCACTACCACCCGACCCAGACCCTTACAGACCTGGTAACAATCCGCCAGCTGCTGGGTGGCCTCGAAAATCACACAGTAGGCTTTTGTGGCGACCTTAAGTTTGGCCGCACCGTTCATTCTCTTGCCGAAGCCCTCCGCCATTTCAAGGGAAATAAATACATCTTTATAAGCCCAAAGGAGCTCAGCGTTCCGGACTACCTCATTACAAACGTTCTCGAGCCGGCCGGTGTTCAGTACGAAATTGTAGAAAGCCTCGACGCCGTAATCGACCAGCTCGACGTGCTTTACATGACCCGCGTTCAAAAGGAGCGCTTCTTCAACGAGCAGGATTACATCCGCCTTAAGGACAGCTACATTCTCGATTCTGAAAAAATGAAGCTTGCCCGCAAGAATATGATTGTCCTTCATCCGCTTCCACGTGTAAACGAAATTACACCGGAGGTAGATGAGGACCCAAGAGCTGCATATTTCAAACAGGTAAAATATGGTATGTACGCTAGAATGGCATTAATTGCTAAGCTTACAGGAGCAATTGAATAACTGGTGGTTTCGATACGATGCTTCGCATCACTCAACCACCGGTGGTTGAGCTTGTCGAAACCACATTGTATAAGGATGGAATAAAATGTTAAACGTAAACACAATAAAAAACGGACTTGTAATTGACCACATTCATGCCGGTTCGGGCTGGGAAATCTATCAGTGGCTTGGCCTGGACAAGGCACCATTTACATCCTGCCTGATTCAGAATGTGCATTCAGAAAAATCAGGAAAAAAAGATATCATAAAAATCGATAACATCATCAATATCGATTATTCAGTACTCGGCTTTATTGACCCGGATATCTGCGTAAACGTAATCGAAAACGAAAAAATCGTACGCAAAATCAATATGGAACTTCCTAGCCGCGTGCAGGGAGTTTTCAAGTGCAAGAACCCGCGCTGCATCACCCAGACCGAGCACTACGTAAAACCGACCTTCCTGCTTACAGACAAGGCAAAGGGCGTTTACCGCTGCGAGTACTGCGATACACTTTACCTGGCAGGAAGTGAGAGAAGATAATGTCATTCCCGTGCGATTAGTGTCATTCCCGTGCTTGACACGGGAATCTAAACAACACGGTGATGTCTGGATTGTCGGGTCAAGCCCGACAATGACATGTTAGTAAGGAGTCCTTATGAGCAAAATTACTTTAATTTATAACGCACGACTTTTAGACGAGAGTATGGACACCCCGGGGGCCGTACTTGTTATGGACGCAAAAATCCGCTCGGTTTTTCAGGGCTATTATACAAACTCAGAGACCCTGGAAAAAATGGCGCGCGCCGTGCTTACAGAAGACGGGCTTGAAGAAAAGTGCCCTATAGAACTCTTTAATGCTCACGGACTCACCCTTACCCCGGCCTTTATCGACATGCACGTGCATCTCCGTTATCCGGGACAAACACAGAAAGAAGACCTGAACTCCGGCCTTCACGCTGCGGCGGCCGGCGGCTACGGCACCATAGTAGCCATGCCTAACACGAACCCGGTTGTTTCCTCAATGGAAATGGCAATGAAGATAGAACGCGAAGCCGCCGCCATCGGGCTCACACATCTTTTTCAGACTGTAAGTATCAGCCGCGACTTTGGCGGCGAGGACACAAGCCATCTTGATTTTGTAGAAAAAAAATACGTACCGGTAATTACAGAAGACGGCCGCGACGTTCCAGCCTCAGCCGTTATGCTGGAGGGAATGACCAAGGCCGCAGAGAAGGGCATAATTGTAAGCTGCCACTCAGAAGATATGACTCTCGGTGCTCAGGCAAAGCCTTTCCGTGCCGAGGCTCTGGAAATTATGAAAGGGGTAGGGCTTTCTGCCTGGGGAACCGGTGACGAAGATTTTGACCCGGATGATGAAGAGAACGCCGAAGCCCTGGACCGCATAGACTTAGCCCTTACAAAGGCAAACGAGATTCTCGCCCTGGCCGAAGACGTAGCCACAGTAAGAAACATCATGCTTGCAAAACAGGCTGATTGCCACGTTCACATTGCACACGTAAGTACAGCGGTTTCCATCAACGCCGTACGCGAGGCAAAAAATGAGCTTTATGATGACGAAGCTGATTATAACGCAGACGAAGCAGATGCAGCTTATCAGGCATTTGAAGAGGGAGAAAAATATCAGCCGGTGCCAAATCCGCGCACAACAACAAACGGCGGTTTTGCAGTAAGCTGCGAAGTTACACCACATCACTTAGCCCTCTGCGGCACAGACGAGCCTTATATCCGGGCTCTGGTAAATCCGCCGCTCCGCAGCGAAGACGACCGCGTAGCACTTCTTGAAGCCCTCCGCGACGGCACCGTAGACGTAATTTCCACAGACCACGCACCACACACATTAGACGACAAGGCCGCAGGCGCTCCGGGCTTTACCGGCCTTGAAACAGCCTACGCCGTATGCAACTCGGTCCTTGTAAAAGACAATCAGTTTAATCCACGCCGCCTGAGCCAGCTCATGTCTGCCCAGCCGGCCCGCCTGCTCGGCCTGCAAAAAGGCATCCTTCGTCCCGGCTACGACGCCGACCTCACTCTTTTAGACCCAGACGAAGAATGGACCGTAGACAGCAGGCTCTTCTACAGCAAGGGCAAGGCCACCCCATTCGAAGGCCGCACCCTGGCAGGCAAAGTAAAATACCTCTTCATAGACGGCAGACTGGTGTTTGAGTCGTAATCATTTCGGGTCCAACTTTTTTTAATTTTTTACTTTATCCCCTGAAGACCTGCAATTGCCTCTGCTCTCTCGCCTGTTACACCCGCTGTAGCAGCAAATTCTTTCCAATGTGAAAGAGATGTACAAACTTCACTTACGACAGCCTTTGCCTCTGCATTTTTCAGTCCTGCGATTCTGGCACAGGTATCAAAGTCTGAGGCCGCTATATTTTTTCTCTTTCCATTTATTGACATCTGATGAGAACTGGTCCATGCGCCATCCGGATTGTAGGCAAAAGAAACATCGTAAGCCGGTGCCAGAGTCCATTTCCCGCTCTTGTCCATTAAAAAGGAAATATTTTTTACATGGTCATCACAATTACAGGCCGCCACATTAAATACCATACGGCGAAACATATCCAGTTTTTCGTGATGTCCAAGGCCCAGAGTATTTAATATAGTAAAACACTGTTCATAACTTGTAGTTCCTGCCGCATTAAAATCAAAATGACCAATTGCCGCCAGAGACTGCATATGAAGCTTTTTTCCTTCTGCAGTACGGTCAAAACGTTTTGTCATAAAATGATGGTTTTTGCCATCATTTAGCAGGCGGCAGTGCATCATGTTTATTCCGCAGTCAATTGCCATAAGGTAATAAGCATATTCAATCATTCCAAAATCAGCCAGATCTTCATCTTCTTTATCTTTATTACCGCTAACACCGCTGAACTTCATAAGCCAGTATTCAAAATCAGAATTTGTTTCTATCTGACCGGAACGAACTTCATTTGTTTTTGGATTCCAGGCAATAAGAGCTTTTGCTCTGGCACCGCCGGCAGAGGTTCCCATGCTTATTATATGTTTAAGGGATTCTGAAAGCCTTTTTTTATCACATTCTTCCAAAACAACTTTCAGATTTTTTCTATTGGAAAGCACCATTGAAGCCAGTTCGACCAGCTCCGAAACCTGTATCTGACTGGATTCTTCGACAAGGGAAGAAACTGCAGGTTCGTATTCCAGGGCTCCCATTCCGCGGGTGCCGGTATAGCAAAGTCTTTCCACTGCGTTAAAAGATTCCGGGAGACGTCCCTGTTTTGCCAGCCATACATTAATAAGTTCATTTCCAAATTTATCCGGCAAAGAATCTGAAAGAAGTCCGGGAAGACCATGAAAACTTTCATAAGAAAGAGAGGGAAAAGTGTACACTCCCTTTTTTAAGGGCATAACTATAGGCGAAACTTCAATTCCACTTGAAAGAAAAGATGAATCATATTCAAAGGCAGTAGATCTCTTTGTGTCATCAAGAGAGACTGCACCTATGACTGTTCCCCAAAGCTTTACAAGTGCTGTACTAATCATTCTTCATCTCCCCATTTAAAGCCGTAAGCAGGCTTCTGTTCTGCCACATGGCGATATCGCTGCCGTTTTTCCACTTTTGGTGATTTAATATACTCAAAAGGTGTTTTTTCCAGTGAAGGTAAAAGCAGTTCAAGTGAGTCTAAATGACCAAGGGCACGAAGGATTTTAACTACATTTAAGAACTGAATACTTTCGCCTTTTTCGGTTCTTTCTATTGTTCTTTTTGCTACTCCACTTTGCTTTGAAAGTTCTTCCTGTGTAAAACCGGAACGGATTCGGTTTGCTTTTATTCTTTCGCCGAATTCTTTTAAGAGCTGGTCATCTGTACAGTCTGCTTTCATGGTCATGATTAGAATCGTAACACAAGAAGAAAAATATGTCAAATTTATTATTCGCCAAATGTGATGAGATATAATATTAATATGGTGTAATTCGCCAAAAATTACGAAATATAAAAACTATACAGATAAAGGATAATACAAAAATCTGCATCCTTCATCGTAATCCGGAGCTGCATATTCAAAGAATTGTTTTTCATTTGTATTGGTAATTTCTTTGAACTTAAGGACATTTTTGTAATATTTCACAAGTTTTGGAGTATCAATTGCAAATACAAATAATGCCTTACAGGCTACTTTGTTGGAAACGTCTTGTACAATAGGAAGGATGAAGTTCCAGAAAATGTATTCACCGGTTTTGATAGAGGATTCAGGATTTGGATTTTTGAATCTTTCATCAACTGCAAAATGAGTTAATTCTATTGCAGGAATTAAAAATGAGTCTCCAATATCGTTATATGGTAAGGTTGCAGCTTTTAGTCCAAACCAAGCGGCTATTTGACCTGTTGATGAGTATCTTACTAAGTAGATTTTGTTTACATTTGAAGCTTGATGTTTCTTAGAAAATTTTTTTAAGTATGTTACTAACTGAGTTTCATCATGTTGAACTCTGAACATTTTCTGTTCATAGGAATTCAATTCATCTGACAATTGTTCAATATAAAAATCAAAGCCTTTCATTTCTTTTCAAACAATCCGTTTCTTACAGCTTCCTCAAATGCCCTCATGCGTTTTTCTAAGTCTGGATCTTTTTTAGGAGTCTTTGCACGCATAATCTGCATTATGGCTTTTTTCCCTTCTGGTCCACGAAAAACAATTCCAACTACATTTTGTTTATGCATATGCTGCCTCCTTTTTCTTCGATTTATATGTATAGTATGTTAAATAGTTTGAATTGTCAATGAAATTATATCTTGTGTCAGATTTGATATAAATAGCCGACTGTCAGACTCGAACTGACTACCTGCACGTTACGAGGGTGCTGCTCTACCGGGTGAGCTAAGTCGGCGGATATTCGGATTTTGTTAAGGATTAGAGTCCTGCGCTTCTTGCGCCGCCGCGGGTGTCTACGGTGCGCTTCATGTCGTTGATGTTGAGGACAATCATGTAGTTGTCGTAAACTTCAATCTTGCGGCGCTCTACGAACTTGTTGATTTCGTCGCGGGTAACTTCGGCGCTAAGGCCGGCCCAGTGCGCAACATCAGAAATGGTAACGTTAAAGCGGCGCTGTTTTTCGGCCTCGTTCATTACCGGATTCATCTCATCAAGAAGCATAAAAACATCTGCAATGCGGGCTGTCAAATCTTTAATAACAAGAATCTTAAAGCGGCGCTTCTGGTCGTAAATACGCTTACAGAAAAGCTTAAGAAGCAGCAGAGCCATCTGAGGGTTGCCGGTAATCAAAAGCTCAAAGTTTTCTTTATTGAATTCCAGACACTTTACATTGCCGGCCGCCATACAGGTAGCCGAGCGGGCAGAGTTGTCCAGAATAGCCATTTCACCAAAGAATTCACCAGGCTTAAGAACATCAAGATTCTTTTTGCTGCCGTTTACGCATTTTACAAGCTGAACACGGCCGCTCTGAATAAGATAGAAACTGTCGCCAGGCTCGTATTCAGCAATAATAACCTCGCCAGGCTCGTAGGTCTTGGCAAAACGCTCAAAAGCCGGCAGCTGGAAAAGCTTGAGGGAAGAAGAAGAGCCGTCATCATCATAATCAACAGGAGTGCCGCGGTTTACAGCCGCAAGCTTATCTGCACGCAGTTTGGCATCCTGATATTTTTTCTGTACATCAGCCATCTGAGGGCTGTTAGGGTAACGCTTCATGAACTTCATGTAAACGTCGCAGGCAGAACGGAACTGCTCTTCATCATAGAAACTTTTTGCTACTGCAAGCATACCAGACTGCTGATCAGCCTGAACATTGTTTAAGATAGATTCAGTCTTTTTATGAATCTGGCGCAGCTGATTAGAAAATACGCGGAGCATCTTCATAATCAGGGCTTTATTGTTACTAAAGAGGATTTCAAATTCCTGAATTGTAAGGGCAACGGCAACAGTAGGAACGAGGGCCGTAGCAGTTTCTTCGCGGCGGAAGTGACCAAGAGCAGACTTAACACCAAAAAACTCACCGCTTTTAACCTGCTCTGCAACCGGCTGTCCAGACTCAATATCAGTGCTGGTTAAAAGAACAGCTCCCTGCTGCATAATAAAAATGCGCTCGTCGTGGTCTCCCTCAAAATAGATGATAGACCCTTTTGTATATTGCATCGCTTTTGGCATACTTTTATACAACCCCTTTAAATACAGTATTCCTACTATCTCTATATTGTATCACACATTTAAAAAAAATGCTATTATAATCTTATGATAGATTTGCACGTTCATACCACCGCATCAGACGGCCAGTACAGCCCGGCCCAGATAATCGGGAAAGCAGCCGAAAAAAACTTAAAAGCCATTGCAATTACAGATCACGACACAGTAGCAGGGCTGGAAGAGGCAAAGGCAGCCGGCCGTGAGCTAGGCGTCACAGTTGTGCCCGGTATAGAACTCAACATCACTTTTCCAACCGGGGAGTTTCATCTTTTGGGCCTGGGGATAAAAACTCCCTTTCCATCCCTCATTAATATAGTTGAAAACGTAATCAAAAACCGAAACGACCGCAACGCCCAGATAATAGAAAAAATGAATCAGGACGGGGTGCCTCTCACAGTAGAAGAGCTTCAAGCTGATTTTCCGGGTACCGTAATAGGCCGCCCTCACTTTGCCGCAGAGCTGGTAAAGCACGGAGTTGTAAAAACAAGACAGCAAGCCTTTGACCAGTATCTTGCCCGCGGCCGCAAATGGTACGTACCAAGAGTCTGCACAAATCTGGACGAAGCAATAGTAGCCCTGAGAGAAAGCGGCGCCGTGCCGGTCGTAGCCCACCCAATGTCGCTATACCTTTCCTGGGGCCGCCTGCCAGACTTCCTCAAAGACTGCTACGAAAAAGGCGTAATGGGCATAGAAGCTTTTCACCCCGGCGCCCGCGTCACCGAATGCCTGCGCTTAGAAGAACTGGGCCGCAAAATCGGCTTTATCATCACAGCCGGCAGCGACTTCCACGGCGAAAAAATCCGCTCCGACCGAAGACTCGGCCACACCTGCGGCGGCAAGAAGATTGAAGATAAGTATTATTTCGAAGAGCTGCTGAAGGTTATGCAGTAACGGTCATCCCGAACTTGTTTCGGGATCTAATCCTTCTTACTTATATCCTCAAAGCTCAAGTCCATGGTATGTGCTGTGCCGCCAAAGTCTACGCGGATCTTTGCCCTCTGCTTGCGCTTGTCTACTTTTATAATGCTGCCTTCAATGCCCTTAAGGGGGCCTTCAATAACCACAATGCGGTCGTTTTCGTCAAAGCGCACAAGCGACTGCCCAATCTTAGGCCCCAGCCCCAGAAAATGCTGAATAATCTGCAGGTCCCGGTCACCCAAAGGCACAATATCAGTATTGCTGTTCAAAAAGTGATAAAAATCCGGAATCTTCTTCAGGGCCGCCAGCGTAAAAGAATCCACCTCACTGGTCGTCTGCATAATAATGTAAGAAGGAAACATAGGCTGCAGCTCCCGCAGAATCTTCCCCTGCCGCCTTATAGTAAGCTCCCGGGTGAGGTAAATAAAATTATGCTTTTGCGCCAGCTGCGGAGCAAGCTTTTTTACGTTATCAACAAAGATTTGCTCGCGGCCTGTGGCTACCTGGAGAATGTAGTACTGCATTGGAGATGATTATAACGAAATTGCCGGTGGTTGAGTAGCCCGCCAGAACGTCCCCCACGGTGGTTGAGTAGCCCGAAGGGCGTATCGAAACCACCTGTCCTTTCGGGCAGTCCCCCGGCAGCCGCATCTGCGTCTGCCGGGGTCGGCAGTTCCGCAATTCCCTTACGGTCAGCATCCTCGGCGGCGAAATCCGCCGCCTCCGGTTGCCTCGCGAGGTTGTTGAAACAACCTCGCTCGTTGCTACATTGCCTACTGCATTTTATTGTTATTGCAATAACTAAATAAACCGAATATAATATAAGAACTTTTCTTGAAAGCAAATCTTAAATAGGAGAAAATCAATGGCGAGTTTAAGAGATCTTGGTTATAGAATTATGTCACTTACTAAGAATAATGACACTCTCATGTCTGAATTATGCTCAAAATTAAATTTTTCTAGATTAGATTTAGACCGTTTGTTTTATGGTAAACTTTCTTTAACACCAGTACAGTTAAAAACTGTTGCTTCTACACTTTCAGTTCCAATTGAAGATTTAATAAATTATAAAAATCAAGATTCTTATAGAGATATAGTTCATTGCATGAGTTCTTTTAGTTCACAAGATAATTGTAATGAAATCTTAGATATTATCGATTCCTATGTAGATATAAAAGAGGCTCTTTGTTAGTTCTGTAGGAGTTGTAAGTGTTGGAATCAATAAACTCTCTTCCGCAGTCTGTAATAAATTCAATAAGTTTATTTATTACTCAAGAAAAAATACAATCAGAATATCTTCTAAGGGATGGTGTATTTTCGCTTTTAGATCAGTACTGCACAGTTTTGTATTATCCACAAGAAAAAGAAGATAACGATGGTTGTCATGTACGACGTTTAGTTAATGGTGAAGTAAAAAATTTTGTTTATATAAATACATATAAAATGGTAACAGTGATATAGATTCACAGAAAAGTTCACAGAAAAGTTCACAGAAAATACTCGAATTGATACAGGAAAATAGCAAAATAACTACGCAGGAAATGGCAGATTTACTTGAAATATCGCGTCGTGCTGTAGCTAAACAGATTGCACAGTTACAGGCAAGAGGGTGCATTCGACGTGTCGGTCCAGATAAAGGCGGGCATTGGGAACTGGTAGAATAACCTTATTCACAACAATTTTCTCCCTCCATTGCCTACTGCGTAGTTAAAATTGACATTTTTTATCCAGGATCTTATACTATAAGTACAATAAGCAAGGAGGATGATTTTTATGTTTTTTTCAAAAGTTGAAAAAAATGCCGAAAAGGTTACAGGCTTAACACTGACCCAGATAAAAGCAATCAGCCCAGAAAAATTCCGCTCTTATTTAGAAAAGAAAAATAAAAAGCCATTCTCTTTTACATCAGAATTTCCTGTTATCGGTCGAGGAAACGTTTTGAGAGATAGCCTCATTACCTCAAACGCTTTGAATGCCGAAATTGACAAAATTTTAAGGTAACTATGACAGAACAGGAAGTTTATGAGTTTTATAATAATACCGTTAAGGTAATTTATAGCGAAATCGAAGCCAAAAACAATACTCTACCGGTTGAACTTTTATTCGAAATAAACTCTGCCTTTGATCACTTAAAACGAATTCATATAGATAATGAATCAGAAGAGCTTCAGTCACAAAAAGCTTATTCTCATTTAAAGCGTGGTTGTCTGGATGCATTTAAGCTGAAACTTAAATACTTTAATGATGATGTTTCAAAAATTTATCGTAAAAAAGCTGATTTGCGAATTATAGATAATGGTCAGTATCTTGCAGATTTTATACAGGCAAAAGCCGAAATTTTCAAAATTGCAAAAGAAGCCAGATTAAACGAAGGAAAAATGGATACAGAACTGGCCTTGCAGGAATGGAGTCATGTTTCAGTTCTAATAGATTCTTTTGAAGATAAGTTCTTTAATCCTGAAAAACTCCATTGGGCAGAAAAGCAATCTTTCTTTCATTTTAATGCAAATTTCTGGCTTGGTGTCCTTGCTGGTATTATTAGCAGTGTAGTTGTAACGATTCTGTTCTCAATTCTATAGACTTTTCTTTAATTCGCACATGCGAAGAATAAAAATAACGAAAAATGTTATAATTATAACTGTACTTATTTGTCTTCGTTGAAAGTTGATAATGCTTCAAAAACAGCTTCTTCTACAGTTTTGCCATAACCGGTATGACGATATGGATTCATCGGATTCCCAGGTGTCCAGATTGCATAATCTGATTCAGCAGTGTAAACAATGTCTTCACGTAAATTGTCGTGTTTTGATTCAATCGTCAAATTCAAAAAACGGGAGTGTATTTGGAAAAAAATGTGAAATTCTTAACATTTGCATCAGGCCCGCCAGGTACGTACCTTACGGTGGTTGAGTGCCCGAAGGGCGTATCGAAACCACCCTGTCCACGACTCCCGTCATTCTGAACTTGTTTCAGAATCTAAGTCACTCCGACTCTGCTCGTTGCTCCATAGCCTGCTACGTGGACAAATAAACAAAATTTTCCCTCTATAATAATATTTTGTTATCTTCCAGCTAGAAAAATTACTTTTGTATTAATCTTTGTTAGGATTAGACAAACAGAATTATGAAATTAATTTGTAGTGTAATATCATAATTTCTGGGGGAGACGTAAATATGAAGAAATTAATTTTGGGGATAATTGGTTGCCTTTTCTTATTTGCAGGATGTAATCAATCAACAGGTGATGAAATAGATATTATTGTTGAAGAAGAAATAATTTCAGAGGTTGAAGAAGTTGCTCCTATAAATGCAGATGCTCCTGAACTTTTTGTGGGTCAAACAATGCTAATATCCCCCGATAGGTCTGGTGTAACTTTTACCTGTAATGCAGAATCAGTAGACGGTACAATAACTTATCAGTGGTATACAAGTTCAGATGGCAACGAAGAAAATAAAGTTGCTATCGAAGGTGCAACTGCTGCTACATATACAACAGAAGATTTTATAGAAAAAGAAATCCGTTATTATTTCTGCACAGTAACAAACACAATTCCAGATAACGGCGATTCAGGTGTCAAAACAAATTCTCATACTACAGCCTTTTATGCAGCTTATACAGGTTTGCCAACACTATATTTGAATACTGGAGATGTGCCAATAAGTGCAATAACGAGGGAAGAATATGTGCTAGGAACATTTAAGCTGATGGGAGAGGGGATTACTACAGTTGAATATACGTTTGAGAAAAATAAAGAAGGAATAAAGGGACGTGGAAACTCTAGCTGGAACATGCCCAAAAAAGGCTATAATATAAAGTTTGATAAAAAACAGAGCTTTTTCGGTTTACCGGAATCTAAAAAATGGTGCATAGTTGCAAATTATTCTGACAAAACACTGCTTCGAAATAAATATGCTTCAATTTTGGGAACAGAAATATTTAATGCAGAGTGGAATCCCATTTTTGTGAATGTCGATGTAGTTTTTAATGGTGAGTATCTTGGAAATTATACATTTTGCGAAAAGAATACTATTGGAAGCGGAAGAATTGATGTTCAGGATATTGCAGATGTTGAAGAAAAGTTAGCTGCTAATAAGGCAAATAAAGTAACAGATGCAAATAGTGATGGTGTAAAAGATCTTGAAGATGGTGGATTTGTTTTGGAAATAGATGCCCGCCACGATGCTGATTTCTGGTTTGATACAACTTTAGGTGTACCTGTAACGCTAAAAGATCCGGATGAAGTTTCAGATGATGTAAAAACAAGAATTCAAAGTGTTGTTCAAACAGCAGAAGATGTTTTATATGGCGACAAGTTTGAAGATTCAACTGAAGGCTGGCGTAAATATATTGATGAAGATTCTGTGATTGACTTGTATTTGATAAATGAATTTGCAAAAAATGTCGATGCTCCCTTTTTGTTATCTATGTATATGATTTATTCTCCTTTCGACTCAAAAATTCATTTTGGACCAAATTGGGATTTTGATATAGGGTTTGGTAATGTAAATTATACTAACGATGTAAATACAACTAGTTGTGAAAATCCTGAAGGTTGGTATGTGAAAATAGCTAAAATTGGCACTATTACAAATTGGATTTCACGTATGTTTGAAGATGAAGATTTTGTCGCAAACGTAAAATCCCGGTGGAATACGAAAAAATCAGACTTGTATACATCAATTAATACAGGCCTTCAGAATCTCGCAGATGTTAATGCAACCTCGGCAGAATATAATTATAAAAAGTGGCCAATTTTAGGAACTTATGTATGGCCTAATGCTGCGGGGTGTGAAACTCGAGCTACATATCAAAGTGAAGTTCAATATCTTATTGACTGGTGTAATCTGAGATATATGTGGCTTGATAATGCGATAAACTATTTTAACTAAATAATAATTTTCTTAAAACCTAATTGTTTTTACTATATAAATACTCTATAATATACGATACTGCTATATTGCAGCCTACAGCGGATGATTGAGGCGTATAACTTGTTTCGGCAGTATGCGTAGCACCATCCTTTTGCGCCTCTTCTGTTTCTTAAACGGAAAAAGTCCGCTTTTAGTATTATTTTAACTCTGTTTTTTTTGGAGGAATATTTTCATATGGGAGAAAAAAAATGTGCCCTGATTACGGGTATTACGGGGCAAGATGGGTCTTACCTTGCTGAATTATTACTTGAGAAAGGTTATGAAGTTCATGGTATTAAAAGACGCCAGAGTACAATTAATACAGAACGTATAGATCATATTAGAAATAATCCAGAATGGAGTAAGAGATTCTTTCTTCACTATGGTGATATGACAGACTCTAATAGTCTTCTTCGTCTTATTAATGAAATTAAACCTGATGAAGTTTACAATCTTGCAGCACAGTCACATGTTGCAATTTCATTTGAAGTGCCTGAGTATACTGCTGAATGTACAGGAACCGGTACTGTCCGCCTTTTGGACGCAATTTTGCAGAGTGGTTTGAAAACAAAATTCTATCAGGCTTCAACATCTGAACTTTTTGGTGGTTTACCAGAAACTGCACCTCAGAGTGAAAAGACTCCATTTTATCCTAAGAGTCCATATGGAGCTGCAAAACTATATTCATATTGGGTAACCGTAAACTACCGTGAATCATATGGAATGTTTGCATGTAATGGTATTTTGTTTAATCATGAAAGCCCGCGTCGTGGACGTAACTTCGTTACTCGTAAAATTACACATGAAGTTGCGCAGATTTATTTAGGAAAATCTGACAGACTTACTCTTGGTAATTTGAATGCAAAGCGTGACTGGGGATTTGCTGGTGATTATGTTGAGGGTATGTGGCGTATGCTTCAGCAGGATAAGCCTGGTGATTGGGTACTTGCTTCTGGAGAAACACATACAGTACGAGAGTTTGTTGAACTTGCATTTGCAGAAGTTGGAATTGAAATCCGTTGGGAAGGTTCTGGTATAGATGAAAAAGGAATAGATGCAAAAACTGGAAAAGTTCTTGTATCTGTAGATAAAAAATTCTTCAGACCAGCAGAAGTAGATCTTCTTTGGGGAAATCCTGCAAAAGCAGAAAAAGAACTTGGTTGGAAAGCTAAAGTAACTTTGAAAGAATTGGTTTCAATGATGATTAAATCTGATATTGCGGAGATTAAGAAGAATGGCTAATGAAGATTTTGCTTCTGATTTGCAAAATGTAAAAGATTTGAAGAGATTAATTCTTCAAGTTGGTCATGATACTCATGAAGGTCACATTCCTTCTGCTTTTTCAATTCTTGATATTCTTTATGTTTTATATCATGGAATATTGAATGTGGATCCAAAAAATCCATATAAAGAAGATAGGGACTATCTGATTGTTGGAAAAGGTCATGCTGCTGTTGGTATTTATGCAATTCTTGCAGATGCTGGTTTCTTTCCTAAAAGTGAGCTTTCAACATTTGCAAAATTTCATAGTATCTTAGGTGGACACCCAGATCGTAATAAAGTTCCTGGCGTAGAAGCTTCCACTGGTTCATTAGGACATGGCTTACCTATTGCCGTAGGAATGGCAATGGGGCTTAGTTACAAAAATGATACTCAACGTGTTTTTTGTATAATTGGCGATGGAGAAGCTAATGAAGGAAGTGTTTGGGAAGCTATAACTTTAGCAGGTCAGCATAAATTAAAAAATCTTACTTGTATTGTTGATTATAATCATTCTTTGGAACGTTCTATTGCATGGGGAGATTTGGAAGAAAAGTTCAGTGCATTTGGCTGGGAAACATGTTCTATAGATGGACATAATCATAAAGAATTGCGTGAAAAACTTTCTTCAAAGAATCATGAAAAACCATTTGCAATTATAGCAAATACAATTAAGGGTAAAGGCTGTCCTTCAATTGAAAACAATCCGGCCTGGCATCATCGCGCTCCAAATGATGAAGAATTAGAGATGTTGATTAAGGAACTGGAGGTGTAATTATGGGAATGAGACAGCAGTTTACAGAAACAATGCAATATCTTTCTGATAAAGATGAAAGAGTTATAACATTGCTCAATGATATTGGTGTATTTGCATTTAGAAATATTAAAGCAAAGTACCCAAACAGAATGCATAATTTAGGAATAATGGAGCAGGCTTCTATCGGTATTGCAGCTGGTCTTTCTCTTACGGGATATGTTCCTGTGTTTCATACTATTGCTCCATTTATTGTTGAGCGCGGTTATGAACAATTAAAAGATGATTTTGGATATCAAAATATTAATGGTAATTTTGTTACAGTGGGTGCCTCGTATGATTACAGTGGCCTTGGTATGACACATTACTGTCCAGGTGATGTTGGTGCTCTTATGCAGATTCCAAATATGCAAATTACAGTTCCTGGAACTGCAAAAGAATTTGATACACTCCTAAAAACTCAATATGACAATGGAAGCCCAACTTACTATAGACTTAGTGAATTTTCTAATGAAAATGATAATGATGTGGAATTTGGAAAGGCTATTGTTATTAAGAAGGGGAACATGGGAACTGTAATTGCTGTTGGCCCTATTCTCGATATTTGTATAAAAGCTGTTGCCGGTTTAGATGTGACTCTATTGTATTACACAACAGTTCGTCCTTTTGACAGCGATACTCTTCGTACAACAACAAGTACTAAAAAAATTCTTCTTTGTGAACCATATTACTATGGAGCATTAACTAATGAAGTTTTAAAAACTTTTGAGGGACATGCTGTACAAATTGATTTTGCAGGTGTAGGTCATGAAGTTCCAAAAACTTATGGTTCAAAAACTGAGATTGATGAAGTATATGGTTTGACAGCGGAAGGAATAAAGCAGAAAGCGAATTTATTGTTCAAATAAATATTAAGGATTAAAAATTTATGGATAATACTATTATTGAAAATGATATCTTAGAAATTTGGGATAGACTTGACGTATCAGAAATTGAAGAAAAATCGATTACACTTACAGGTGGTACTGGACTTATAGGTACATATTTTTTGTTTTTATTTAAGAGGTTTAATGAAGTTTCTGAAAATAAAGTTACAGTAAATCTTATTGTTCATAATAATTTGCCAGAACATCTTTCTGAGTTTGAAAGTTATTCTTGGGTTAACATAATACGTGGAGATCTTTCTGATGTTTCATTTTGTGAAGCATTACCAGAGGTTGACTATGTAATTCATGCAGCTGGCTATGGACAGCCTGGAAGATTTCTTGATAATAAAACAAAAACAATACGTATGAATACAATTACAACAGATGTTTTACTATCCAGATTAAAAAAGAATGGTAAAGCTTTGTTTGTAAGTTCTTCTGAAATCTATAGCGGTTCAGATGCTATACCTTATAAAGAAACAGATTATGGTTGTACTACACCTCAACATCCAAGAGCTTGTTATATAGAAGGTAAAAGATGTGGTGAAGCAATTTGCGCAGCATATAGAGAAAATGGTGTAAATGTAAAAGTTGCACGTGTTTCACTCGCTTATGGACCTGGTGTTCGTGCTGATGATAAGAGAGTTTTGTATAATTTTATTCAAAAAGGAAAAGCCGGTAAAATTGAATTGCAGGATTCTGGTGTAGCAAAAAGAACTTATTGCTATGTTTCAGATACTGTTGAAATCCTATGGGATATTTTAATAAAAGGAAATGACTTTGTTTATAATGTAGGTGGTGAATCTCATACCACAATTTATGAACTTGCAAAACTTGTTGGTGAAAAAATGGGAGCAGTCGTTTCAGCTCCTAAAGATGATAACGGCTTGAAAGGTGCTCCTACAGATGTATTTACAAATATGGAAAAAGCAAAAACAGAATTTAATAAATCTAATTTTGTTTCTTTAGATGTAGGTATTGAAAGAACTATAAACTGGTATAAAGCTGTTATTAAATAATAATTATGGAAAAGAATGGAAAAATTTATATTGCAGGGCATACTGGAATGGTTGGGTCTGCAATTGTTCGTAGGTTAAAAGCAGACGGATATAACAATCTTGTATTAAGAACTCATGCGGAGCTCGATTTAACTAATCAATCTGCAGTTAATTCGTTTTTTAAAAAGGAAAAGCCTGAATATGTGATAATTGCTGCGGCACGTGTTGGTGGAATTAGAGAGAATAATACTTATCCTGCAGAGTTTATTTATACAAATGCAATGATAAATATGAACATTATCAATGCAGCTCATAATAATTCATGCAAGAAATTAATGGCATTAGGAAGTTCCTGTATTTATCCAAAAATGGCTGATCAACCAATTAAGGAATCTTCATTGTTGACAGGATTTCTTGAGCCAACAAATGAAGCATATTCAATAGGAAAAATTGCTGCAATTGAAATGTGTAAATTTTACAAAAAGCAGTATGGTGATAATTTTATAAGCTGTATGCCAACTAATATATATGGTATAAATGATGATTTTTCTGAAAATGGTTCACATGTAATACCGGCACTTATAAGAAAATTTCATAGTGCCAAAGAAAACAATCTTGATGAAGTTGTAGCTTGGGGAACAGGGAGCCCTCTTCGTGAATTCTTATATGTAGATGATGCAGCAGATGCAATTGTTTTTCTTATGAATAATTATGATGGCAATGAGCATGTAAATATTGGGACTGGTGAAGAAATTACAATTAAAGAACTTACTGAAAAAATTAAAGACTTTACACATTATACCGGGAGACTTGTCTTTGATGTTTCAAAACCAGATGGAACTCCTCGGAAATTTGTAGATAGTTCTTTTATTCATTCTTTGGGGTGGAAACACAAAATAAGTCTTGATGAAGGTTTAAGAACTACCATTGAAAATTATTTAACTTTTGTATTGTCTTAAAATATTGGAGAAAAAAATGAATAAAATAGGTGTAGGCTATGCTTCGGTAACTGAACTTGAAAAAAAATATGTAATGGATGCTTTGGAATCACAGAGACTTTCGCAAGGAAAATATGTTGCACTATTTGAAAAAAAATTTTCTGCTATGCATGGAAATAAATATGGTGTAATGAATAACAGCGGAACAAACGCACTTCATATTGCTTTTGAAGCTTTAAAAGAAGTTGATAATTGGGATGAGTCTACAGAAGTACTTGTTCCCGCAATTACTTTTATTGCGACTTCAAATGCTGTAATTCATTCTGGTCTTAAAGTTGTTTTTGTTGACGTAGATCCAATTACTTATAACATGAATCCGAATGAGATTGAAAAACATATTACTAGGAATACAAAATGTATTGTTCCTGTGCATGCATTTGGTATGCCTTGTGATATGAGAAAAATCACGGAAATTGCAAAAAAGCATAATCTTCGAATTGTTGAAGATTGTGCTGAATCTCATTTTGCAAAAATTGGTGAAAAACCAATTGGAAGTTTTAGTGATATATCAGCTTTTTCAACTTATGTTGCTCATACTATTACAACTGGAGTTGGTGGAATTTCTTGCACAAATGATGTCCATCTGGCTGAAATAATGCGTTCATTGGTAGCCCACGGGCGTGCTTGTACTTGTGAAGTGTGTGTAGCTTCTGATGGAAAAAATGTTTGTCCTAAACGAATGAAGACTGATCTGGATAGACGCTTTACTTTTGAACGTTTGGGGTTTAGTTATCGAGTTGGTGAACTTGAAGGTGCTTTAGGACTTGCACAAATTGAACGAAAAGACGAGATTATGAATGCAAGACATAAGAATGCAGAAATCTTGACAGAACTTCTTACACCTTATGAGGATAAACTACAATTACCAAGAGAACCAGAGGGGGTTACGCATACATATATGATGTATCCAATCCTTATAAAAAAGGATTCTTGTATTGAAAGAAAAGATTTTATTCAATTCCTTGAAAAAGCAAATATTGAAACAAGACCAATGTTACCTTTATTAAATCAACCAATCTATAAAAAGATTTTTGGTGAACATTTTGAAGATAATTATCCTGTTGCAAAGTTTATAAACAGTAATGGTTTCTATATTGGTTGTCACCATGGTATGACAGAAGAAGATTTGAAATATATAGCAGAGAATATAAATGCATATTTAAGCAATTGATTATTATTTATGAATAATGAATCTTTACAAATAAAAAAATCAAGAAGTGAAAATGTCATTCACAATAGTGCTTGGGCTTTATTTAACTTCTTAGTAACAGGATTTTTAAGTTTAATAACACGAAAAGTATTTGTACAATTTCTTCAAGTTGAATATTTAGGGTTAAATGGGCTTTTTTCAAATGTTTTGGGCTGGTTTTCTCTTGCTGAATTGGGTATCGCAAGTGTAATTAGTTATAATCTTTATAAAGAACTTGGCAATAATAATATTGATGAGATCAATGTATTAATGTCAATTTACAAAGTTATTTATGCAGTAATAGGTTGTGCTATTACAAGTATTGGCGCAATTTTATTACTGTTTCTTCCTATATTAATAAAAGATAATGAGGTTTCACTTGGTTATTCTAGAATTATATATCTAATACAACTAACAGGTAATGTCAGTTCATATTTTTTGGCTTATCGAAGAACGTTATTTATATGCGATCAAAAAGAATATACATGTATTAGAATTGATATAATAGTTGCTTTCATTGCGGCATTACTGAGAATAACAGTTATTATTATATTTCATAGTTTTGTATTATATTCTTTTGTAACATTACTACAAAATATTGTAGCAAATTGTGTTATTTATATTGTATGTAAACGAAGGTATAGTTATTTAAAGAGTGTAAAAATCAGTAAAAAAGAAATTACAGATAGAAATATATTTAAGGATGTAAAAAATTTACTAGTTCAAAAGATTTCACTTCTTGTTTATACTAATACTGATAATATAATTATAACTAAACTTTTAGGTCTAAAAACAACTGGAGTTGTAGCGAATTATGTGCTTGTGACTACTGCAATTCAACAGTTAATGTATTCTTGTTTAAAAGGTGTTGTTCCTAGTGTAGGAAATTTAGTTCATACTGAGAGCAAAGAAAGGGTTTTATCTGTATATAATAAGTTAGATATTTTTTATTTTATTTTTGGGTCTGTAGTTGCATGTGATATTATAGTTTGTATGCAGCCTTTCATTCAATTATTTTTTGGAGAGAATTATCTGTTGCCTTTTGGTTATGTTATTGGAATTGCTATAGATAAACATATAGGAATGCAGTTTGAAAATGCCTATAATTTTCGTTCAGCTTTAGGTAAGTTTGAGCAAGATAGAAAGTGGTGGGTATTTTCTGCAGTGGCTAACATAGTTTTTTCAGTTTTACTTGTAAAGTATTTTGGCATTGTTGGTATTATTACCGGGACTATTGTGGCATTTGTGTTTATTGCATTTGGTAGAATTCAATTTGTATTTAAGAATATTTTAACGAATGCTTCTGTGTCAAAGTATTTTCTTAAGCATTTTTTATGGACATTACTATTTTGTCTTCAAATGATACTGGTTGTTTATGTGATGTCTAAATTACCAAAAGAATCATGGATGTGGTTATTTATTCGTTTCATAATTGCATCGTTCTGTATGTTATTTATGCAAATTGTCACATTCTTACCAAGTAAGGATTTTAAGAGTTTAATCGTTTATGTAAAAGAGAGCGTAAATAAAACAATACTAGGGAGAAGAAAATGATTGTTATAAGTATGGGGGGGGGATTAGGTAATCAAATGTTTGAGTATGCTTTTTATACTCAACTAAAACATTTATATCCTAAATCGGAAATTAAAGTAGATACGAAATATGCCTTCCCATATAGCCACAATGGAATTGAAGTATTCAAGATTTTTGGACTTAATCCTCCTGAAGCAAATTGGAAAGAAGTTCATTCTCTTGTAAAAACATATCCTATAGAAGGTAATAAAGCTCATTTTATAAAATTTTTTTTATATAGAATTTTGAGAAAGGCAAATTTAGTAGAAAGAGAACCTACTTCATTTTGTAAACAAAAAGACTTTACAGAATTTTATAATTCATTTTTTGAATTACCTCAAAATAAATCTTTTTATTTATACGGACCTTTTGTAAATTATAATTATTTTGCGGCAATTCATAATGAAATAATGGACTTATATACATTTCCTGAAATAACGGATGTAACTAACATAGAATACAAAAGAAAGATAGAGAGTTCTCATTCTATATCAATTCATATCCGTAGGGGGGATTATATAACAGAAGGTGTACCGCTTGTCCCTGATGCATATTATAGGGAAGCATTAGTGTATATAAATAAAAAAATAGAAGATCCTCATTTTTTTGTTTTTACTGATGACAAGGATTATTGTAAAAGTTTATTCTCTGATAATCAAAATTTTACAATAGTTGAAGGTAATACGGGAGCAAATAGTTTCAGAGATATGCAATTAATGTCTTTATGTAAGCATAATATAATAGCTAATAGTACATTTAGTTTTTGGGGGGCATTTCTGAATAAAAATTCAGAAAAAATAGTAATTGCACCAAATATTGCATTTAAGGATTGTTCGTGCCCATATATATGTCCCGATTGGATAATACTTTAATATGTTTTTAATTGATAGAATAAAAAGAAAATGTTTTTTTAAGAAATATCGCAGTCTGAATCAACATAATCATACAATACTCAAGAATTTTTGTGATTTATCAAAAATAGTTGTAGGCAAAAAAACGTATGGGGAAATAAATATAACAGATTGGAGTTCAGAAGCTACAAAATTAATTATTGGAAGTTATTGTTCAATAGCACCTGGGGTGCAGTTTTTACTGGGAGGTGAACATCAAACAAAAAGTATTTCAACATATCCTTTTAAGGTTTGGGAATTTGGATATGACCGTGAAGCTGGTAGTAAAGGTAATATAATTGTAAAAGATGATGTTTGGATTGGAACAAATGCAATAATTTGTAGTGGTATAACTATTGGTCAAGGTGCCGTTGTTGCAGCAGGTGCTGTTGTTACAAAAGATGTAGAACCTTATTCAATTGTAGGTGGAAATCCTGCAAAGTTTATAAAGTGGCGAATTGATGAGTGTTATCGCAAAAAGCTTTGCGAAATAAATATTACGGAATTGTTAGATAAAATTAAAGAAAAAGATTTAGCATTGTTATATGCCGACCTTTCAACAGAAGTTTTAAATAAATTGTTAAACGAATTAGGGTATTAAGTAATGGAACGGCAATCAAATTTTGAATTATTAAGAATTATCTCGTGTATTTTGATTTTTGCTGGGCATTTTTCAGGTCAAGGTTTGTGCTTAAACCAATCAGAAGTACAATCGCATATATATTTATTATTTTCGTTATTTACTAATGCACCAAGAATCGGAGTTGGCATATTTTTATTTATTGGTGTTTTTTTTCTTGTTGATAAAAAATTCAGTTTTTCAAGAATTCTTACGATTTATGGTACAATGTGGTTTTATTCTGTTTTAATTATGATTTTATATAAATTTGTATTTAAACAGAATATAACTTTTAGATATTTAATATCATCTTTTATTCCTTTTTGGGGGCAAATTTGGTGGTTTCCCAACGTATATATTCTTCTTTTATTGATGCATCCTATATTAAATGTGATTTTAGAATTAAGTGAAAATAAAATAAGATTTATTATTTTGATATTATTGATTCTTATTCCTTTTAGATTTTCACTACATGGACTTATGGATTCTGGATCTGATTCATTTGTATGGTTCTGTTTTTCATATCTTTTTATAGGTTATTATAAAAAATATATACATTTAAATAACTTTTTTCGGAATTTATATTTTTTTTCAGGGTTGATTATTTATTGCCTGTTATGTTTGATTAAAGTTTTTGATATATTTGGTGTTGGAAGAATTGCTGCTCAGTATCTTGCAGATTTTAAATCATTCCCTAACTTATTTATTACATTCTCTATTTTTGTTTTTTTTGAAAAACTTGAATTCAAAAGTAAAGTAGTAAATAAGTTAGCAAAAGGGTGTTTTGGAGTTTATCTAATTCATCAGGTTCCATATTTTTATCCATACCTATGGTCTAAAACTATTAATCAGAATTTTGTATACAGTTTAATTCAAAAATCAAATTGGTATATTCTCATTTATACTCTTGCATATGTGCTAATTATGTTTATGTGTTTTATAGTCTTTGATTTATTTAGACAATGTATTTTAGATCCTATTTGGAAAAAATCAAAAGTATTTATATTTTTGAATAACAAAGTCAATTCATATTATTATATTATGTATGAAAATCTTATAGAAGGTGAAATTAATGATAGATAAAGTAAAATTAATGGCTATGTATCTTCCTCAGTATCATGAAATACCCGAGAATAATGAATTCTGGGGACAGGGGTTTACTGATTGGACAACAGTTAAGGCTGCAAAACAATATTTTCATAAAAATTTGCAACCTAAAGAACCTATGAATGATAATTATTATGATCTTTCAAAAATTGAAAACATAAAGTGGCAAGTCAAGATTGCAAAAGAATATGGTATTGATGGTTTTTGCTTTTATCACTATTGGTTTTCTTCTAAAAAAAATATATTACAAAAACCAGCAGAATTATTTTTAGCAGACAAATCATTGGATGTTAGTTTCTGTTTTGCATGGGATAATGCTTCTTGGAAAAGAACTTGGAGTAAAGATTTTGGAAATGATTGGGCACCTCTTTATGATAATAAAAATCTTGACAAAGGGAAAAAGATATTAATTCAATTTGATTATGAAGATGAAGACGCTTGGGAAAAACACTTTTACTATTTACTTCAATTTTTTAAGGATGAAAGATATATAAAGATTCAAAATAAACCAGTTTTCCTTTTTTGGAATAAATATCAAATTGAAACTCAAACAAAAATGTTAGCTTATTGGAATAAACTGGCTATTGATAATGGTTTTGATGGAATCTTTTTTATAGGAAAATATAATAAAAAGAATTTAACTCCAATTTTCAATTCTGAGTTTTATTATGAACCAGCATTAAGTGCTTGGGAAGAAAACTCTTTTTTTTCAAAAGCTTTAGTAAAATCCCAGCGAATATTAACAAAAGCTTGTTATCCAAGAGTATATAGTTATAGACGTACTTGGCAAGACTTAATTAGAAGAGCAAAAAAATCAAAAGATAAGAATGTTTTCTATGGTGCATTTGTTAGCTATGATGATACTCCTCGAAGAGGTGCAAATGGAAAGATTCTTAATGGTAAAAATGCTAGAATATTTAAAAAAGGAATTGAAAAGTTAGTAGATATTAGTAAAAAACATAATAAAGAAATTATATTTTTGACTGCGTGGAATGAGTGGGGGGAAGGCGCTTTTTTAGAACCAGATAAAGAAAATGGTTTTGAATATTTAAATAGTATAAAGAATATTCTCAAATAATTTAGGATAAAGGTGTGCTAAATGATTGATAAGAAAGTTGCTATTTGTCTACTTGCAAGGGATTGTGAGCAAGAATTAAAAAGAAATATTTCAAAAATTGAAGAATTACGAAATATATTTACTAGTAGTTATGTTGTAATTATTGAAAATGATAGCAAAGATAACACAAAAAAAATCTTAAAAGATTGGCAGCAAACATCCAATAATATTATTCTTATTTCAGAAGATAATGTAATAGTAACTAATGATGTTAATTATGATTCTAAATTTTTTAAGGGTATGTCAGCTTGTAGGATACAGAAAATGATAAGCTGTCGTAATAAATATTTGGAGTATGTTAATTCACACAATACCAATCTTGATTATGTAATTGTTTTTGATAGTGATATTAACGGTGTTGCCGTTAATAGGATTGAAGGTGTAATAAAAGAAGCTCCTTCTGATTGGAGTGCAATTTTTGCCAATGGTCGTTTTTATTGGAAACCTAAGTTTTTAGGTATTACAGGTAATTATTATGATGCTTATGCTTATTTACCTTTTAAATCTCAAAATGTAGATTTAACATACAAAGAAATTTATATTGAAAATGAAAAACTTTCAAGATTACTTAAAAATTCAGCGTATATTCCGTGTAATTCTGCATTTGGAGGATTAGGAATTTATAAGTATGATGCAATAAAAGATAAGTATTATCATTTGATGCAAAATAATAGAAGTTCAGTAATTGAAGTTTTATGTGAGCATATATCTATAAATATTGAGGCAGGAAAAAAAGGTACTCTATATATCTCGAAAAAATTAAAAATTTATTATGAACCTATAAAAGGTTTTGGTGAAATTGTAAAAAACATAATAGGTAATAGTTCTTTTATTAAATTATGGGAAAAAAAGAATCATACTAAATTTTGTGAGTAACATATTATAAATTTGACTGGTGAAGGAAGATTATATAGTTTATGAATAAAATGAATACCTATACTGTTAATAGACGTTATTTATATGCATATTTTATTATTTCAATATTACCATTGATAATTAATTTTATTTGGATTCTTAAAACACATCAATATAAATCAGAATTTCCTAGCACTGCTATTACTGTAGATTTATCAAATTTTATATTATGGTCTTTATTCTTTTATACAGCAATTCTTTATATTCTTATTACATATATTTTTTTTCGATTGCAAAATAAAAGGTTAATTATTTCTAATAAAATTGATTGTTATTTTAAAAGAAGAGGTTTGGAAGTTTTTCTTTTTTTGATAATGTTGATAAGACTAGTATTTAATCTTAAAACTGGTAGAGGAAAAGCTGCTACTGATTGGACCATTAATAAATTTTCTTTTCTCGTCAATTTTTTTAATATTTCTCAATTATTTACAATTTATTATTTATCATTTAGAAATAAAATCAATAAGGCTTTTATTATTTTAGTTTTACTATATTGTTGTTTGGAAATAATGGCAGGTTGGACAGGATTTGTTCTTGTTTTTTTTATGTTAGAGCTTTTTTATCGTATAAATTCAAAATTCGTAAAAAAGTATATATTTTATTTACCTATATGTTTCTTTGTTGGAGCTTTAGCATATCAATTTCTTTATCCTCTAAAATATTACATACGCCTTGGAGCTTCAGTACATATATCCTATAGTGATGCAATTATAAAATTATTTGAAAGACTTTCTTGGTTTAGTCATTCATGTGTTGGATATCAAAATTCTGATAAGATTGTTTCGTTGTATAAAGACTATGGGTATTCTTTTACTGAAATTAAAGGATATTTTCGAACTGTTATACCATCATTTTTGTTCCCTAACAAAGATTTTAGATCTCTAAATAATTTATTAATGACTACAGTTTATCCAGATTTGTCAGGAAATACCTCTTCTAATTTTGGGCAATTAATTTACTTGTATAACTTGTTTAAAATTGGGATTTACGATTTTATTTTGTATTTTATAATATTATTTGCTAATACATTTTTTTATAAGTTTTTTATGGATATGGTTAAACCAAATAAAAAAGAAAACAAATCGTATAGTAGTAATTATATGATGTTTGTATATTTTTGTAGTATCTTTGCAGTTGGAAGTCTTGAAAATATTTCATATGGGTGGCAGTCATTAATATGGACATATATGTTTCTCTTTCTTGTAGGCGTAATTCGGGTTCATAAAATAAAAAACTAAAAATATTTTATGATAATAAAATAAATAATGTTTTAAGTTTAACCTGTGCAAATTATTTGAACAATATGCATTTAAAATCAAAAACTGAAAGGAAGATATAATGAATACACTTTTTATTTCAACAAATGGAATAAAAGATACTTCTTATGGGGGCCCTAAAGGAAGTATTAGGAATTATCTATGCTTAAAAGATTTTGGTACAGTAATTGATTATACAATTTCAAAAAAATCAAATATCAGAAGTCTTTTATCTTTGTTACAGGGGTTTTATCCCCCATTAGATTATTCGGACATAAAAAAAATAAAAAAAATCTTAAAGACTAAAAAAATAGATTTAGTTTTTTTTGATGGTTCTGTAAACGGGAACCTTGTTTCATTATGCAAGAATATAAAAACTGTAGTTTTTTACCATAATTGCGAAAAAGATTTTATTTCTGTCAGGTTTGGAAATAAAAGGAATATTAAAAAGTTTATATATAAGATAATTGTTACACACAATGAAAAAAAAATAACACAAAAAGCTAATTGCCGAATAGTATTTTCTGAACGAGATAAAAAGAGAATAGAGTCTTTGTATAATAAAACAGTTGATTTAATAATTCCTTTAGGAATGGAAGATAAATATTCAACAAACGTTGTTCAAACTGAAGACACAGTAGAAAAGTATTGTCTTCTTTTCGGTGCAGTATGCGAAGCAAATATAGAAGGTTATAGTTGGTTTGTAAAAAAAGTTTCCCCATTTATTAAATGTAATACAATTATAGCAGGCAGAGGTTTTGAAAAATTTAAGGATGATTTTGAAAGCCAAAATGTTAAAGTTTTTGGGTTTGTAGATGATTTTTCTAAGTTATATTCTAATGCTGCTATTGTAGGTATTCCTTTATTTTCTGGGGGAGGGATGAAGGTTAAGACTGTTGAAGCACTGATGTTTGGAAAAAAAATTATAGGAACAGATGAAGCATTCTCAGGTTTTAATCAAGATGTTGTTAATAATAATATGTGTTGTAATACTGCAACTGATTTTGTAGACGCAATCAATACATTTATTGATAGTAATTCAAATAAATTTGATAAGAGAAATAGAGAACTTTTCGAAAAATATTATAGCGTGGAAAGTTCAAAACAATTATTCTTAGAAATGAAAAAGATATTAGGAGTATAAATATGAAAACAATTCTTGTTACAGGTGCAGGTGGAATGGTTGGATCTCATATGGTTGAGTTTTTACATTCTAAGGGTGAAAATGTTATTGGGACCTATTATAAACCAACAACAGATATCACTGAGATTCCAAAAGAAATAAAAATGATTGAATGTGATGTTCGTTATGAAAGTACTGTACAAAAAATAATTCAAGAATACAAGCCGTATAAGATTTTTCATTTAGCAGCACAGAGTTATCCTACTGTGTCATGGGAAAGACCATATGAAACAGTTGATATAAATATAAACGGAACAATTGCAATATTTGAAGCAGTAAAATATATACGTCGAAATTTTGATGAATCGTATGATCCTATGGTAGTAGTGGCTTGCTCAAGTGCAGAATATGGTGAAACATTGAATCATCTAGAGGATGATGATATATATGTAAAGGAAACAGCCGAATTAAAGCCTTTGCATCCTTATGGAGTAAGTAAGGTTGGACAAGATTTGATTTCTTTCCAATATTTTATGAATGATAATATAAAATGTATTAGAGCAAGAATTTTTAATTCTACTGGTACAAGAAAAGTTAATGATGTAACATCAGATTTTACTCATCGAGCTGTAATTGCGGAACGAACAAATTGCTATGAGTTGACAGTTGGAAATATCAAAACAAAAAGAGCAATAATGGATCAGAGAGATTTAGTCAATGCTCTTATATTATTGTCGGATAAAGGTACTCCAGGAGATGTATATAACATTTCTTCTGAATTTATTTATGAAATAAGTGATTTAATAAAATTAATCGAAAAAAATATTAAACATGAATTGAAATTGATTGTCGACCCTAAATTGTTAAGACCTACAGATGAAAAAATAATTGTGGGTGATATAACAAAACTAAAAAGAGATACTGGTTGGAAACAAGAAATATCTATGGAGCAAACAATAGCTGATATGTTAAACTATTGGAGACAAAAATGGTAATAACACAAACTCCTTTTAGAATGAGTTTTTTTGGCGGTGGAACAGATTTTAATGTATTTTTTAATGAATATGGCGGAGCTGTACTCAGCACTACATTTGATAAATATGCATATGTAACAGTACGTCATTTACCGCAGTTTTTTGATTTTAAAACACAGATTACATATTCCAAAGAAGAAAAGGTAAATGAGAATTCAGAAATTATGCATCCCGCTATCCGTAATGCTATGGAATGGCTGGATATGCATGAAATTCGTATGACTTATGAAGCAGATCTGCCTGCTCGATCAGGGCTTGGGACTTCTTCTTCTTTTGCAGTCGGCATGCTTTCTGCTTTTTATGCGTTAAAAGGCCAGTATGCCGATAAACGAAAGCTTGCAGACGATGCAATTTATCTTGAGCGAGAACTTTGTAAAGAAGCTGGTGGTATCCAAGACCAGATAGCGGCTTCTTTCGGTGGCTTTAATAGAATTAATTTTAATCGCGATGGCTACAGCGTAAATCCCGTAATTATTTCATCTGAACGCAAAAAGGAACTTAATGATCATCTTATGCTTTTCTTTACAGGTTTCAGCCGTTTCAGTTCTGATATTCAGAAAGGTACAGAAAAATCCATGAAAGATAAAACTCAGCAATTGCTTGAAATGTATCATCTTGTTGATGATGCAGAAAAAATTTTGACTGACAAAAATACGTCTCTTGACGAGTTTGGAAAGCTTTTGGATTATACATGGAAGCTTAAAAGAGGAATTTCGTCAGGGATTTCTACAGATTCAATTGATGAACAGTATGACAAGGCAATTAGGGCCGGAGCTCTTGGCGGAAAACTTTTAGGTGCCGGTGGCGGTGGATTCCTCTTGTTCTATGTACCAAAAGAAAAACAGGATAATGTACGTAAAGCTCTGGAAGGTCAGAAATATGTTCCTTTTAAGTTTGAAAATGAAGGTACTAAAGTAATTTATTATGGAGAAGAATAATGAAATATATTGATCAATTAATTGAACGCTATCCAAGTCTTAGCGTTTGTAAGAAAGATATCGAAGATGCTGCAAAAGCAATGATTGAAACATTCAAAAACGGCGGAAAACTTTTAGTTGCAGGTAACGGTGGTTCCTGTGCAGACAGCGACCACATAACTGGTGAGCTTTTGAAATCTTTCTGTAAAAAACGAACTCCGTCTGAAGAGTTTATTAATCAGCTTAGAGCAATAGATGCAGATACCGGTGCCTACCTTGCAGACAAACTTCAGGGCTCTCTTCCAGCCATTGCTCTTACAAATAATACTGCACTTATGACAGCAAGCTTGAACGATGTTGACGGAAACGTTATGTTTGCCCAACAGGTAAACGGCTACGGTGTAAAAGGCGATGTGTTCCTCGGTATTTCAACTTCAGGAAACTCAAAGGACATCGTTTATCCTACAGTTGTTGCAAAAGCAAAGGGCCTTAAAACAATTGCCCTTACAGGAAAGACCGGCGGAAAACTTAAGGGATTGGCAGATATCTGTATCATCGTTCCTCAGAACGAAACCTTTATGATTCAGGAACTTCACCTTCCTGTGTATCATGCACTGTGCCTTGAAATTGAAGAAGCCTTTTGGGCTGAATAATTTAGTGGAATCTTTACAATGAAAGTAGTAATAATGGCTGGTGGAATGGGAACTCGTATTCAGTCGGTTCGTGCCGATGTTCCCAAGCCCATGATTGAAATTTGCGGAAAACCGATTCTGCAGTATCAGATTGAAAATCTCAAAGCCTGCGGACTTACCGACATTACAATTGGTGTCGGCCACCTTGGACATGTAATCAAAGAATATTTTGGTGACGGTTCAAGGTTCGGTGTAAATATCAATTATTTTACAGAAGATCATCCGCTTGGAACTGCCGGCGCACTTTTCAAAATGCTTGATGGGCGTGCCTGCGATGATATCCAGACTACAACTGTACTAGATGATGACTTTCTTCTTTTGTGCGGTGATGTAATTTTTGACATAGACTTTAATCGATTTATTGCCTTCCATAAAGAACATAAATCTTGGGCAAGCCTTATGGCTCATCCTAACGGACATCCTTATGACTCATCAGTTTTAGTAACTGAAGTTTTACCACCTGCGGAAAATGGGGGAATGCCTGTAAAAACAAATCGTGTTATAAAGTGGATGGCAAAGGAAGATGAACGACTTTATTACAAAAATCTAGTAAATGCAGGTCTTCAACTTATCTCGCCAGAGTTATTGCGTGAAACAATGAAAAACTTTGTTCCACGTCATCCTGAAACTCCAGATAAAATCGATCTTGATCGTGATGTTCTAAAACCCAATATCAAATCTGGAAAGATCTTTGCATACGAAACTCCTGAATACATCAAGGACATGGGAACTCCAGATCGCTATTATGAAACTGAAGCAGACATTAAAAGCGGTAAGGTTCATGCAAGAAACCTCAGCCAGAAACAGAAGGCAATCTTCTTGGATCGAGATGGTACAATCAATAAGTCAAATGGTTTTATTACAAAACCAGAACAATTTGAATTGATTCCTGGTGTTGCAGATGCGATAAAAAAAATTAATAAATCAGGCTATCTTGCAATTGTTGTTACAAACCAGCCTGTAATTGCTCGCGGTGATTGTACATTTGAAGAACTTGCAGAAATTCATACAAAAATGGAGACAGAACTTGGAAAAGAAGGAGCCTTTATAGATGGTCTTTATTTCTGCCCTCATCATACAGATAAAGGCTTTCCAGGAGAACGCCCTGAATATAAATGTGACTGTATCTGTAGAAAGCCAAAGACTGGCTTATTTTTACAGGCATCGATAGACTTTAATATTGACCTTACACAGAGCTATATGATTGGTGATAGTGAGAATGATGTGAAGGCAGGGGAAAATATTTCTTGTAAAAGAAGTATTCTTATAAATCAGAATACTTCTTTGAATGAAGTAGTAAATAATATCTTAAAATGAATTATAATATATCGTTACCAAACATTCCTAGAAAGAACGCATTTACTGCAATACGTATAATCTCTGCTCTAATTGTTGTTTATGAACATTTTGTTGTTCTAACAAATTATGCTTTGCCATGTCTTGAACTAAGGGGGATAGCAGTAAATATTTTCTTCTTTCTTAGTGGCTTTTGGGTAACCAGAAGTTTTTTTACATCAAAGTCTATTTTTGAGTTTTATAATAAAAGAATTAAAAAAATATTTCCAGCCTATTTGACTGTCGTTTTTGTAACAGCAATATTGTTGGTTTTTATGAGTTCTCTTGATACAATTTCTTATTTTACAGATTCTGGTTTTCTTAAATATCTTATTGCAAACATATCAACATTGAATTTTATTCATCCAGATTTACCTGGTGTATTTAAGGGGGCGCCTGTAAACGGTTCCTTATGGACCATAAAGATAGAACTTGGTTTTTATATTATTCTTCCTTTTATATTGTTTTTATGTTTTGGTAAAACTGAAGAAGTTAATTTAGAAAAATATAGATGTTTAATGATTTTATCCATTGTGTATTTACTCTCAGTTTCATATGTTGTTTTGATTCCAATCTTGGTTGACAAATATCATCTACCCTCAAGTATAGAAAATCAACTTCCTGCTTTTATGAGTTATTTTGCAACAGGAATGCTTTTCTTTTTCTATTATGAGAAGATACTTTGTGTTATTAATAAAGTTGTCATAATAGCGATTCCCATTTTTTGTGTTTGTTATCTTTTAAGAAATAACTATTGTTGTGCTATTTTTGAACCAATAACCCTTGGTGTTATTATTATGTGGGTAGCCTTGAAAGCTAGGCCGTTATATATTTTTACTGAATGTTATGATTTTTCTTATTGGTTATATCTAATTCACTACCCTATAATAATGGTATATATATTTTTGTTTGGAAATTAGGGTAAAAAAGGAAAAATATGAATTATACAAATACAATAGTTATATCCGCTATAAATCTTGTCGAGGGAGGAACTTTGTCTATATTAAAGAAATGTGTACAAGAACTTTCTTTAAATAATTTTACTGAAAAATATAAAATAAAAGTATTAGTGCATTCAATGGACCTATTACCTAAATATAGTAATATTGAATATATAGCATATCCATTATCTAAGAAAAGTTGGATATTCAGAATAATGTATGAATATTTTTATTTTTATTTTATTTCTTTGAAATTGAAACCTTGTATTTGGATTTCTTTACAAGATATGACTCCTTTTGTTATAACAAAAAAACAATATGTTTATATGCATAATCCATCACCATTTTTTCAAAAAAAAAAGGAAGGAATGCAATTAAGTTTGAAGTTTCAGCTTTTTGTTCTGTTTTATAAATACATATATAAGATTAATGTACATAGAAATACGGCTGTAATTGTACAACAGTATTGGTTTAGAGAAAAAATTTCAAAACTATGTAGAGTAAGTAAAAGTAAAATTATTGTTGCGTATCCAGAATTCGAAAAAAAAGAAATTTTCAGTGAGAATGAATTAAGAAAAAATCAATTTTTTTATAATGCATTTCCGCGTGAATTTAAGAATTTTGAAGTTATATGTGAAGCTGCTGAGATTTTAAGTAATAAATTACCTGATAATAACTGGAATATATATCTAACAATAGATGGAACGGAAAATTCTTATAGTCAAAAAGTTGTTCAAAAGTTTAGGTATAATTCACATTTACATTTTATAGGACTTATTTCCAGAGAAAAGTGTGAAGAATACTACCAAACTTCAGAAGTACTTATTTTTCCAAGTCTTTTAGAAACTTGGGGCTTACCAATTTCAGAATTCAAGCTATATAATAAGAAGATGATCCTTTCAGACTTGCCATATGCTCGTGAAGCGGCAAATGGGGCTGAAAAGGTAATTTTTTTTGATCCTAGAGATTCAAAACAACTTGCAGCTATAATGGAATCTGTTATTAGAAATGATAATTCAAAACATTTTACTGCAATTCCTAAACTGGAATGTGATGAGCCCTTTTGTTCTTCATGGAAAGAATTATTCAAAAAAATTTTATAATTGTATTTCATAAAACCTGAAAAAAAATTCACATATATTACGAAGTTAAAGTGTATAGTGGAAAAGAAAATAGATCTTCTTTGCACTGGAAAAATATATATGCTTTTAACTATTGAAAGTATTAAATAAAAATTTGTTTATTTAAAAGCGATGTTTTTATGTATAATTGTAGCGTTTTATAAGATGGGTTCAAAATGTTTTGCTTAAAAACTCAATTTTGTAAATCATAAGAAACATAAACTATGCAGACGTTATTATGTAAGAAAAAAATAACGTTATATACGTATATTATAATTAAATCTATTTAAAGAGTTGAAAATGAAAATTCTTGTAACTGGAGCTAATGGCTATATTGGGACAGGTGTGGTAAAGGCATTATTGCAATTAAAACAAGATGTAATTGCCACAGATTTTATTGTTGATGGTATTGATACAAGATCAAAAACAATCGCTGGAGATATTTTTGGACTTGAAAAACCTTTTGAATATTTTGAAGAGCCCGATGTAGTACTTCATTTGGCATGGAGAAATGGTTTTGTGCACAACTCTGATACACATTTAGAAGATCTTCCAAATCATTATAAGTTCCTTTCCAAAATGGCAGAATCTGGTGTAAAGAAAATTGTTGCTCTTGGGTCTATGCATGAAATTGGATTCTGGGAAGGTCGAATAAGAGAAGATACTCCTTGTAATCCGATGTCTCTTTATGGTATTTCTAAGAATGCACTTCGGGAAGCATTGGAACTTGTATGTAAACAGAAAAACACAATGTTTCAGTGGATCCGTGGTTACTATATAGTTGGAAACTCTGAAAAAGGTGCGTCGATATTTTCAAAGATAACAGCAGCGGAAAAAGAAGGGAAGACAGAGTTTCCATTTACAACTGGTAGAAACCAATATGATTTTATTGATTATGATGAGTTCTGTAAACAGATTGCTAATGTCATAATCAACAATGAAGTCCTTGGTATTATTAACTGTTGCTCTGGTATTCCAGAATCTTTGGCTAGTCGAGTAGAGCGTTTTATAAAAGATAATAATTATAAGATTAAACTGAACTATGGAGCATTTCCTGATAGACCTTATGATTCTCTTGCTGTTTGGGGAGATAATTCAAAAATTCAGAAAATTTTAGAGCAAAACGAAGGTAAATAAATGAAAAATATTCTTATAACTGGTGGTGCAGGTTTTATCGGTAGTACTATTGCGTTGAAACTTTTGGAACAAGGTTATAATGTAACTGTTCTAGATTGTCTTACTGAACAAATTCACGGAAAAAATCCTGATGAATCAGAATTGTATAATAGAATAAAGGGAAAAGTAAACTTTATACGTGGAACAGTAACAAGTCGAGAAGATTGGCAAAAAGCACTTTTAGAACAGGATGCTGTTATTCATTTGGCTGCAGAAACAGGGACTGGTCAGTCGATGTATGAGATTTACAAATATTGTAATACAAACATTGGGGGAACAGCGCTGCTTCTTGATATCCTTGCAAATGAAAAGCATAACATAAAGAAAGTCATTGTTGCTGAAAGTCGTGCAATTTATGGAGAAGGAACTTATAACTGTCCTAAATGTGGAACTGTATATCCTATTGCTCGTGAAGAAAAAGATATGCTTTCAGGGGACTTTAATGTTAAGTGTCCGAAATGTGGTGCAAATGCAGAACTTGTAAAGACAAGCGAAGATTGTTTAATTCATCCTACTTCTGTTTATGGAATTACAAAACAGGTACAAGGAGAACTTGTTCATACTGTATGTAAATCTCTTGGAATACCTTCTGTAAGTTTCCGTTACCAGAATGTATATGGACCAGGTCAAAGTCTTAAGAATCCGTATACAGGAATTCTTTCAATTTTTAGTAACAGTCTTCGTCAGAATCATGACATTAATATCTTTGAGGACGGAACTGAAAGTCGTGATTTCGTTTACATAGACGATGTCGCTGATGCAACTATTCTTGCTATTGAAAATGACAAATGTGCATATAAAGCCTTTAATGTAGGAACTGGTAAGGCTGTTGACGTAATGACTGTTGCTAAATATTTAAAAGAGTTTTATAACTCTGAAAGTAATATCAATGTTTCAGGAAACTTTAGGTTAGGGGATATCCGTCATAATTACGCAGATATTTCTCTTGCTCAAAACATTTTGGGATATGAGCCAAAGTTTAGTTTTGAGGAAGGGTTGAAGAAATTCTGTGAATGGGTATTGACACAGCCGATAGAAGAGGATAATTATAAAAAATCTCTTGATGAAATGAAGAAGAAGGGGTTATATAAATGAGTTCATTAGAAGGAAAGAAAGTTCTCTTCTTTGCTCCAAAATTCTTCAATTATGAAATTTCAATAAAAGAGGAAATGGAAAAGCAAGGGGCTATCGTTCATTTATATGATGAACGTAATAACCCTTCTTCTATAGAAAAAGTCTTACTCAGAAAAGCTCATTTTTTAATGGCAAATCGAATTTATCGTTATTATACACATGTTGCTAAAGAAAATAATAACTTTTATCCAGACTATATTTTATTTGTAAATCCAGAAGCTGTAACAAAGAATGCCATTCTCTATTTGAGAAAGATATATCCAATGGCAAAATTAATCCTGTATATGTGGGATTCTTTAGAAAATAAAAAAATAAAAACAATACTTTATTTATTTGATAAAAAACTTTCGTTTGATCATGTAGATTGTAAAAAATATGGATTCATTTTTCGGCCTCTTTTTTTCATTAAGTCTTTTGAAAAAAATCTTGCACCAGAAAAAAAAGAATTTGATTTCACATTTATTGGAACTGCACATAGTGATCGTGCTAAAATCTTAAATAAACTACGAGTTGAGTTTAATTTAAAGAATTTGAAATACTATTATTATGTTTATGTTCCTGGGAAATTAATGTTGTTCCTTAGAACAATTACTGATTTTAATTTTCGAAGATTACGAAAATTTGGATTAGTACATACAGAATCACTAACTAAAGAAAAAATAACTTCAATTGTAGGAAACTCAAAATATATAATAGATATCAATCACCCAAAACAAAGGGGTTTAACAATGAGAACCATAGAAATGTTAGGGGCTCATAAAAAAATACTAACAACAAATGAAAATATAGAGGAATATGATTTCTATAATCCAAGAAATCAAATAATAATAGATAGAAAAAAGGTTTGTGTTGATAAAAGTCTTGTAAATGAGAATTTTGAACCAGTTTCAGAAGAAATATATAAAAAGTATATGCTTTCTGAATGGATAAAAGAGGTGTTTAATAATATTTAATGTATCTGTTGGTAGTGTTTGGTAAAAAATACTCATTTTTGGCAGCGATAGTCGGAAAAAGTGAATTTTTGATAAACGATAAGAACCAAACCTATACGAATTAAATCTCACTTTTAGAGGAATTTAGGCTGTTTCATAGGACAGCCTTTTTTGTAAGGATTTTATTATGACAATCATTCCAATTATTTTAAGTGGCGGGGCTGGAACTCGTCTCTGGCCTCTTTCCTGGGGCGATCATCCAAAACAGTTTTTACCGCTCGTAAGTGAGCGTACTATGATTCAGGAAACTTTACTTCGTCTTAAGGGGCTTGATCTCGGAAGTCCTATTATTTCTTGTGGAGAGGGCCATCGTTTTATGGTCGCTCAGCAGATTGGTGAAGTTAGTGACAAAAAGCCGACAATCATTCTTGAACCGATGGCTAAAAATACTGCTCCTGCAATTGCCGCTGCATGTTGTGCTGCAATGAAGCAGGATAAGGATGCTGTTGTTGTAGTTCTTCCAAGCGACCACGTTATTGCAGATGTTCCAGCCTTCCAGAATGCTGTAAAAGCAGCTGCCTTCAATGCAGAAAAAGGTGAGCTCGTTACATTTGGTATTGTTCCTACTTTCCCGGCAACAGGATACGGTTATGTTAAGGCTGCTGGTGCCGAAACAGATGGAGCATATACTTTGGAACGCTTTGTAGAAAAACCTTGTCTTGAAAAAGCTCAGGAATATCTTGCCAGCGGTGAATATGCATGGAACAGTGGTATGTTTGTGTTTAAGGCAGGCACTTTCCTTGATGAACTTAAGACTCACAGTCCTGAAATGGCCGCTCTTTCAATAGAAGCCTTTGAAAAAGCTGTAGTTGATACTGACTTTATCCGCCTAAACAAGGAAGCCTTTGGAAAAATCAAAGGCGACTCAATTGACTATGCCGTTATGGAAAAGACCACAAAGGGTAAGGTTGTAAAACTGAATGCCGGCTGGGATGATGTAGGTTCCTGGAGCGCACTCTACGATATCAGCAAGAAGGATGAAAATCAGAATGTTATAAAGGGAGATGATGTAATTACACTTGATACAACAAGCTCTTACATCAGAGGCGGTAAACGCACAATTGTAACTATTGGTCTTGATGATGTCGTAATTGTTGATAGCGATGACTCACTTCTTATTGCCGCAAAGGGCAAGATTCAGGATGTAAAAAAGGTGGCTGAGATTATTAAAAGTCGAACAAACTAAGTAGAATTAGAGCTCGCCTGAATTAGCCACAGGTTGAAATCGTCGAACTCTAACCTTGATAATCATACCTTTACAAAAGGTAACCATTTTATTCTACCGAATAATTATGGCAAAGCAGTTTTCAAAGGGTATGCGGAAATTAATTTTTCAAGTATATAAGACCAACAAAAAGTTGTTTTTCGACAAAATCAAAACAAACTCCATCGGTTATCTGATGGAGTTTTGCAATTTTAAAGTGCCAAAAATGGTCTGTTAAACACTTTCTGCAGCTTATAAAGTGTTTCAAGTGTTGGATTTGTTTTATGAGGATTCTCCAAACGTTGATACTGCTGATAGCTCATTCCTGCTTTTTCAGCCACCTCTTTTTGAGTTTTATTTGCCCGTGCCTTACGGAGTTCAATTGCAAATGCAACTTTAGGAGAAACTTCTATTGGGTATCCGCCTGTATATTTGGGTTCGGCAATAGGGTGCCCGTGATCTAAATCAACAGATAACACTCCATTCAAGGCTTCTTCAGCCATTTTTAACGCTTCTTCATGAGAATACCCACAGGTTAAAATATTAGTCATATCAGGAAACTGCGCAACATAAATACCATCTTCCTGTTTTTCGATTGTACAGTTATAAGTCATTTTATTCCTCCTTAAGAGTTTTAGGATTGATTCCTGCTTCTTTAAGTATTTTATTTCCAAAAATACCTAAATCTTTATTTCCATGTAATGGAACAGGAACTGGACGGTCAAAGCCTCTCTTTTCAAAAATATGATGAGAACTTTCGATTCTTACCTTCTTCCAACCGTTAGCTTTAAGAATCTTCATTATTTGCTTTGCCGTATATCCCATAAAAAAAATATACAACATTTATATTGTGTTGTCAAATTTTAAGAAAAATAATAGAGTGTTAGAGTTCGCTGATTTCAGCCACACCTAAGTCCAGTGAAAATCGCCAATATTTAGTTCAAATAAAAAAGCCATTATCAAATTCAAGAAAACTCTCTAAACTGATATTCGACCAGAAACTCAGTCAGGGAGGAATATGAAAAATGATAATGACTTACATGTCAGTTTAGCACAAGCGCTGCAAGATATGAAGATGGAACAAGGTGAAGAATTTGATCCATCAGCTATAAATCTTGCAGAGTTACAACGGAGAACCGGAATCAGCCGGGCAAAACTCCGAAGATTAAAATCAAACAATTTCAAAGACATGCCCCATGCACTAACCGGCCGAAAGTCTGTAAAAACAGTAATGACAGGTTATGAGTCAGTTGCAAACAATCTGTTACGACAGGGAGTCAAAAACTCATCAGTCATTTTTGAAAGACTTCAGGAAGTCGGCTATAAAGGCAGCCTTAGTGGAGTAAAGCGTTATATAAATGCAAACAAAACGCTTCTGCCACCAGTAAGGTATGCTATTCAGCCGCAAGGAAGTCGTGGGTTAAGGTATTTTACAAATCCTGGCGAATCTTTTCAAATGGATTGGGGATTTATAAAAGTGCGGGATTATTCAGGCTTTGAATACCAAACTGCATGCTTTGCAATTATCTGTCATCACTGTGGAATGAAATATATAGAGTTCTTTCCTAATGCAAAACAGGAAAATCTTTTCATTGGAATGATTCATGCATTTCAATATATGGGAATTCCTCAAAAAGTCCTTACAGATAACATGAAATCTGTAGTTATAAAAAGGGATTTTGAAGGCAAGCCTGTATGGAATCATGATTATGAATCATTTATGAAAGCTATCGGTTTTGAAACAAAACTCTGCAAGCCGCGGCATCCATTTACAAAAGGCAAAGTGGAAAGGCTTGTGAGATTTGTAAAGGAAAACTTTATAGCAGGCCGCCAGTTTGTAAACGTTACAGACCTTAATGAACAGGCACTGCAATGGTGTAATGATAAGAACAGCATTTACAGAAAGGAAATTGAAGGTTTCCCTGTGGTAACACATCAGGATAAATGCCGGAAAGTTTGTTTGCCCTTGAAAAAAGAGCCGGCGATCCTTCTGTATCTGTTCCCGGAACGCAGAATAAGTTTTGACGGCTTCGTTACTTATGAAGGACGAAGATTCGGAGTTCCTTATTCTTACGGACAAAGTATTGTAAGGGTAAATAGGACAGACAGAATTCTTTCTATTTATTCTGATGATATGACAAAATGTCTTGTTACACACAATGTTACATGGAGCCGCAAGGATTCCTTCTGTAAAGATCAGTATGTAACAGATATGCAGCCGGAAGAGTTCCCTACAGCACCTGTAAAGGCAATTGTTCAGCAGGCTATTGAAGAAGAAGCTGCTGACGGATTCAATAAATTTAATTTCGAGTGATGATATGAATGATACTAAACTTAACTTAATTATGAACTGCTTTACCAGTCTTAAAGTAAAAATGACAGAAGAAGAATTATCGGCTTATATGCTTGATAATGAATTCTCAAACAAGGATATTGATGCCGTATTAAGGATGTTTGCTTTTCTTGAAAAGCGAAATAATGAAGCTTCAATTCAAATGATGCTAAGATTAAGTAAACTTCCTCTGAAATCTCCGAGGACATTTGCTAACTTTGATTTCTCACAGGTCCATGGGAAGAATGTCAGTCAGCTTGAAGGACTGCAGTCACTTTCTACATTGTACTCGCATAAGAATGTTGCATTAATTGGACCTGCCGGAACTGGTAAAACTCATATAGCTATGGCTTATGGATATGAATGCTGTCAGCATAAACTCAAGACGTATTTTATAAAAATGTCTGAGTTGAATGACATGTTCACCCAGGCTCGTGCATATGGTAGAACCGGAAGAGTTATAACAAATCTTGTAAAGCCTTCCTGTTTGATTATTGATGAAGTTGGCCATTGTGTTTTTGATAAAGAAAACACAAGAATGTTCTTTGACCTGATTGACCGCAGGTATAACAAAGAAGGCCCTTACACAATGATTTTTACTAGCAACAAGCAGCCCTCTCAATGGAAACAGAATTTTAGTGAAGATGATTCCTTGCTTTGTGCATTGGACAGAATCTTTGATGATGCTCTGATTTTCAATTTGAGAGGAAACAGTTACCGCGGAAAGGAATGTGAATCTTATTCACTAACAACTATTCGCGGAAAGGCTACCAATGCTGAACTGCCAGCAGTAAAATAAGTATTAGAGAGATTGAGTTTCTGGTCTTTTCTCTTGAACTTTTTATTGGTTATTTTTGCTGGACTTTTGATGGCTAATTTCGGTGAACTCTAATAAGAGTTAGCGTCGGGAGCTAATTTTTTTAACGAAATATGTCTCGGGGGCGTTGCGGGGGTGTCCCCCGCAGGGTGGGTAGCGACCAACGAAGTGGGCGCGTAGGGAGGGGCGCCTCCCTTAAAATTATTTTCTGTCTATTCCACCCAAATATTCTGTTCGCAGCTGAATTCTTTTCCTGCTGCTAAATCGATCAGTCCAATTTTGTTATTCCAGTTATGGTCTGTGTTTTCTGCGTCTGTGAGGCCATGCCATGGTTCGAGGCATACGAACTGTGGGCTGCCGGAGGTGTTCTGCCAGATCATGCAATATGGGAAGCCTTTTGTCTGGATTTTGATAATTGAATTGTCTTTGAGATTTCTTAGGCCTACCCAGTCTGAGTTTGTATTTGTAAAAAGGTGGCCGTTGCCAAAGCCTGCGCTTGTTACCGGGATGATGCCGGCTTCTTTTTCTCCGTAGCTTTTTGTTAGAGGGGCTTTTCCTTCTTTATCTGTCTGCAGGTAGCATTCCGGTGTGCAGACTACTGCTGTTAGTGGCTCTTTCTTTTCGAACTCGATTACAAAGTCTTCTGCCGGGCTGCCGTTGAGGCTGAATGCGGCGTGGGTACCTGTACTGAATTTGAAGGCTTTTGTGTCTGTGTTTTTTACGCTAATCTTCCAGTCTATTCCTTTGTCTGTGAGTTTGTATTCTGTTTTCAAAATGAAGGAATATGGAAAGCGGTAAAGTGTTTCGTCGCTTTGTGTAAGCTCGAAGGTGGCGCTGTCTTTGCTTTGTGCTGTACACTGCCATTCCAGGTCGCGGGCAAAGCCGTGGTTGCGGTTGTATTCGCACTTTTTCCCGTCTATTATAAAGTAGCCGCCAAGGCATCTTGCTACAAAAGGAAAGAGTATTGGCGCGTGATTTCCCCACACACTTTTATCTCCCTGCCAGATTATATCTTTCTTATCGCTCTTGCGCACAAGGTTCTGCAGCTCTGCGCCTTTTGTGTTTATTTCTGCTGTGAAGGTTGGATTTTCGAGTTTTATGGTCATTGGTTTTACTCCTGATGAACATATTATAGTTTGTATGCGAGGGTTGGGCAAGGAAAGAGGCTGTCATAGTAATAATACTGTATTATTTACTTAAATAATGTTAGTATGATTCTATGACTGTTCAGATAATCAAATTTGGTGATATGTTAATGGGCCGGCCCGCTGGTAAAGATGCATTCTTGCTTGCAGAGTCGCATTTGTTTAATTCTCTTAATGAGGCAGAAGAAGTTATTTTTGATTTTGCAGATGTAAAAGTTCTGGCTCCTTCCTGGGCTGATGAGTTTATAAGTGGCTTCAAAAATCTGCATAAGAATTCTTTGTCTTTTATCAATACAGAAAACCCATCCGTTAAAGCTTCTCTAAAAACGGTCCTTGAACCTGTGGATGTAAGTAAGTATAGAAGAGACTAGTTTACTGCCCGGGGGCGTTACGGGGATCTCCCCGTTGGGTGGGTAGCGAGCAACGTAGTGCGAGCGAGGGAGGGGCTCCTCCCTTTATGGAGATTATATTATGACACTAATTCCAATTATTTTATCCGGTGGAGCCGGAACTCGTCTCTGGCCTTTGAGCTGGGGCGATCATCCGAAACAGTTTTTGCCTTTGGTTTCTGATAGAACTATGATTCAGGAGACTCTTCTGCGCCTTAAAGGGCTTGAGCTGGGTTCTCCTGTAATTTCCTGCGGAGAAGGGCACCGCTTTATGGTTGCTCAGCAGATTGGGGAGGTTTTAGATGAGATGGATTCCCCGGTCAAGCCGGAGAATGACACTGGAAAGCCGGTCATTCTTCTTGAGCCTATGGCTAAGAATACGGCGCCGGCTATTGCGGCTGCCTGCTGTGCGGCGATGAAACAGGATCCGGATGCGGTAGTAATTGTCCTTCCTAGTGACCATGTAATTGCTGATGTACAGGCTTTTCAAAATGCTGTTAAGGCTGCGGCTGCTAATGCAGAAAAAGGTTATCTTGTTACCTTTGGTATTGTACCGACTTTCCCTGCTACTGGTTATGGCTATGTAAAGGCTGCCTCTTCGACAGGCTCAGAGACCGGTTGTGTTGACGGTGCTTTTACTCTTGAAAAGTTTGTAGAAAAACCTTGTCTTGAAAAGGCTCAGGAATATCTTGCCAGCGGCGAATATGCCTGGAACAGCGGTATGTTTGTTTTTAAGGCTTCAACTTTCCTTGAAGAACTGAAAAAATATAATCCTGAAATGGCAGCGCTCTCGATAGAAGCTTTTGAAAAGGCTGCTGTTGATACAGATTTTATCCGTCTTAATGCAGAAGCCTTTGGAAAAATTAAAGGCGATTCAATCGACTATGCCGTTATGGAAAAAACTACAAAAGGCCGGGTAGTAAAACTCAACGCCGGCTGGGATGACGTTGGTTCCTGGTCTGCTCTTTATGACATCAGCAAAAAAGACGAAAATCAGAATGTTATAAAAGGGGCCGATGTAATTACTCTCGATACCACCTCTTCCTACATAAGAGGCGGCAAGCGCACCATTGCCACTATAGGCCTTGATGATCTTGTAATCGTAGACAGCGACGACGCTCTTCTTGTCGCAGCCAAAGGCAAAATCCAGGATGTGAAGAAGATTGCTGAGATTATTAAAAGCCGGAATAATTAATTACCTGTATAAAAGACTCTCGTTTTTTTTCGAGAGTTTTTTTTTACTAAATATATGCGGTAATATTACCGCATATATTTGACAAGTGTAATATTATGATTTATAATCTTCTTTGCAAAAGGAGTAATACTTGTGCCTGGTAAACTCAATTCATTGAAATGCTTTTGTGAACATTGTAATGTAATGGCCGACTATGATGTTGTAAAAAAAACAGAATTATTCCCGGTATATGGAGAGCAGGTGGAAATACAGGCTTCTGTGGCTGTATGTAAAAACTGTGGAACCGAGTTATTTAATGAAGAACTTGATTCTAAAAATCTTTTAATGGCTCAGAATCTGTATAGAAAGAAACATAAATTACTGACAGCTAAACAAATAATTGAAATACGAGAACAATATGGTTTAAGTCAGCGTGCCTTTGCAAAACTTCTTGACTGGGGAGATAAAACTATTCGCCGATACGAGGCTGGTTCTGTGCAAAGTCGAGCACACAATAGTCTTTTATTGTTTCTGCAGCATCCTCAGAATATGAGTGAGTTTTTAAAACAAAACGAGATTATGCTTGATGAAAATCAATTAAAAAACTTGAAGCAGCGTATTGCCTTACTGAATAATGATAATTCAGACGATTTTGATTATGGTTATATTTCTACTCTCTTTCCTGCTGAATTGTCATTGGATAATGGTTATAAAGAGTTCGATTTTGACAAGTTCGCCTCATGTGTCTTGTATTTTATTGATAAGCTACCTGAACTGCTTATTGTAAAATTAAATAAACTCCTTAATTATACAGATATGCTTTTTTTCAAGCAGAACGGGGTTTCGCTGACAGGAACGCGTTATGTGCATCTTCCGTATGGTCCGGTTCCAGATCAATATTCAATTTTATATGGAATGCTGGAAAAAAGAGGAATTGTTGTTTCTGAGTTTGAACAGCTCGAGAATGGTTACGAGAAGCATGTTCTTAAGGCTGGAAAATCTACTATTGAGTCTATGCTTACTCCGCAGGAGTTGGCTGTTCTGGATGAGGTCTTAAAAAAGTTTGCTTTATTCGGATCTAAACAGATTGCAGACTATTCGCATAATGAGCGAGGCTATAAAGAAACAAAACAAGGTGATATTATTTCCTATGCTTATGCAGAATTTATTGAGTGGTAATTTGAAATGAAAACTCTTCTTGTATCTTTTAAAAACTTTATAAAACGTGAGCCTGTATTGTTTGCGGCTTTGCTGCTGGCGGTGGGGGCGGTGTGCCTGCTGCGGCCTGGGGTGGAGCTTTGTCTGCAGGCGATTGATTTTCGGACCCTGGCTATTTTGTTTTCGCTGATGATTGTGATTAAGGCTTTTCAGAGTCAGAACTTTCTGGACTTTGTGGCGGCCAGGCTTTTGAGGCTTTGCAAGACCCGGCGCTCCCTTTATTTTCTTTTGACTTACCTGGTCTTTTTCAGCTCTATGTTTGTTACAAACGATGTGGCGCTTTTGACCTTTGTACCAATCTCTCTTTTGATTTTTAAGCGGATTAATCTGCCGGCTCTGCACATTGTTGTGCTGGAAACTCTGGCGGCGAATCTTGGCTCCTGCATCACTCCTATGGGGAATCCGCAGAATCTCTACCTTTTTTCTTACTATGGTTTTGGGGCACTTGAGTTTTTTGCTTTGACGGCTAAGATTGCAGTTCCGGCCTTTTTGCTTTTGACTGCTATTGTCCTCTTTTTGACAAGGCGGCGGCTTGCGGACCATGGTGGCTATGAGCAGCCTCAGACTCTTGCGGGCAATGTGCTGCAGTCTCAGGTTGTGCGGCTTAAAGTTGATTTTCGTACCGTCTTTTATGTTGCCGATTTTGTCCTCTGTCTGCTGGCGGTTTTTCACACGGTAAATTATCTGATTATGCTGTGCGCAACTGTTGTCGTGATGGCTTTTTGTAACTGGCGCCTTTTTAAAAAAGTTGATTACAGTCTGCTTTTGACCTTTGTGGGCTTTTTCATTTTTACGAAGACGCTTTCTACGGTGCCGGCCTTTTCTGATTTTATAAAATCCCTGCTGTCGTCGCCGCTTAAGACTTACCTTACCGGCATTGCTGCCAGCCAGATTATAAGCAACGTGCCGGCCGCCCTGCTGCTCAGTGGCTTTACAGATAACGGCGCCATGCTGCTGCTGGCCGTGAACGTGGGCGGCCTTGGCACTTTGATTGCAAGCATGGCAAGTGTGATTTCCTTTAAGCTCTACAGCGCAGAGGCTGCGGTGGTTGAGTGCCCGCAAGGCGGGCGTATCGAAACCACCGGCCGGCACGGCCATAGCTACTTCGCCGTCTTCACCGCCTACAACGTGGTGCTGCTGGCGGTGCTGGGCATTATTGTTTATCTGCTTTAAACCTGAACCACTTAAAGTCGAAGTTGCTGCCTGGCAGGAAGACGAAGCTGATTTTCTGGCGGCCGGTTATCGGGGCCAGCGCGAAGGTCTTTTCTTCGTAGCCGTTTGTGTGGGCGAACTCGATTACCTGGGTTGTGCTTGAACCGTCCTCGGCAAAGAACTTGATGTTGATTGTGTTGTTCTCTGTGTTGGACTTGCCGCAGATTGTGATGGAGGTTGCCTTGCCTGGAACCCCGTCTGCTGTCCCGTCGGCTCCCGCGCTAAAATCCATGTCCGAAAAATCAAGATTTACGTTATTGCCGATTCCTTCTACTGCATCTGCTGTGCGGGTAAAGGTGTCGCCGGCAATCAGGTTTGCGTCCAGGGCACGAAGCTTTGCATAAGCCTTTGGCGTCTTGTCAAAATAGAAGCCGTGCAGGTAGAGGTCTGTCTCAAAGCTGATTGTGATTGTATGTACTCCGAAAAGCCGGTGCTTTAGCGTAAAGACATTTTCGCTGTAGGTGTTATAAATTGATTCGTGGCGGTAGGTGAAGCTGCCGAGATTTTCAGATGCCTCCTTGCTGCCGTTAGCCTCCCCGATGCCTTCGCCGTCCCATATCTTAATCTCCAGTTTCGTAGCAAAACTGAAAATCGGCAGATGGATTGTGTCGGCTCCGTCTACCCCAAAATCAACCTTATCAAAGCTTACCCAGGTAGGGCCGCATTTGCGGTTAGAGATTCCGCTTTCGAGTGACATTTCAGGCTTTGCTTTGCCACTCGTCTGGTCCCAGCCTGTGAAGCGGCAGGCTTCTATCAGCTGATATGGATTAAGGCGGCAGCTGCCGATTCCGCTCACAGTAAAGGGTAGGTCGCTGATTACTTCGTCGTACTTTGTGCCGTTCTGGGCTGTGCAGCGGAGAATGCATTCGCCGTCGCCGGCGGCGGTGATGGTGCGGGTAGCGGAGGTGGTTTCGATACGCCCGCTTTGCGGGCACTCAACCACCGCATGTTCGTCCGCAACCACCGGACTTACTGTGATGTTATCGCTGGAAATACATTCCTTAAAAACAGGGTTCCAGCTGATTTCTTTTATGCTTGCGTTTTCCGGCAGCACCTTTGCGGTAACATGGATCTGGCGGTTAGCGGCGTCTAACTTTGTGGAGCCGTTTGCAATCAGTTCTATTTTGCGGGTTGGAACAAAATCTTTTTCCGGCCTGATTGCAAGATATGGTGCAACTTCGCTCCATTTTTCCTGGCCTTCTGGGGTACTGCCGTTGTACTTAATTGAAACATTCGGCAGGCCTGCGCTGGCCGCGGTTACTACAAATGAAGAGGACTTTTTCTTGCTACGCACAATCGCAATCAGTCTGTTTGCAAAAAGCCTTCTTGTGTGGCTGCGGCTTCCTTCTGGTTTGTATTCTTCGTAATCGGTTGAGTCGCCGTTATCCATGCCTAACAATTCTGCGTCGCCGGCTACGTTAATTGTGATGTAGTTGCGGGCGTTTTCTACCAGGGTGCCGGCGGCGTCGGCAGTCATGACTTGGATGAAATGGATTGCTTCGTCTCCGTCATTGCGAGGAGCGGAGCGACGTGGCAATCCATTGTTATAGTCAATCTCAGGTCTCAAAAGTATCTGCGCAGGGTCGCCAAAAGACCTCTTCACATCTTCTGCAATCACATTTCCATCCGCATCATAAGCCACGGCACGAATCTCTCCTTTGTGATATTCGAGCTGCCACTGGCCAAAGGGCGTCTCTCCGTTCTTGTGATTTATCTCCTGTCTTCCTAACGAACGTTCGTTAAAAAAGAGTTCCACAGAATTTGCGTTAGTATAAGCCTTTACATCAATCAGCTGACCTTCATTCCAGTCCCAGTAAGGGAGCAGGTGTACAAATGGCGCAACGCTTTTTCCTGCCCACTCAGACTTATATAAAAAGTATGTGTCCTTTGGAAATCCTGCTGTATCAATCTGACCAAAGAAAGAAGACTTTGTGTGATAAGGTGTAGGCTCACCGATGTAGTCCCAGCCGGTCCAGATAAACTGGCCTGCGCTGAAAGGACAGTCGCGGTCGTTTGCAATTACGGTCTGTGTGTTCTTGCAGCCCCATGGGGTAGTGCAGTTTCCGAGTGTAGAGCACTGGCCGTCGCTGAAGGTTACCAGCTGCAGTGAATCCGGAAAGTGATAGATTCCCCGGCTCTGTACTGTTGAACCGGTTTCGCTTCCGTAAATCTTCCAGGTTGGATATTTTTTGTGATGCTCATCGTAAAGGCGCTCCAGATAATTGTAGCCAACCACATCAATATTTTCTGCGCATTTCTGCGCCCCATCCGTCATCATATAATTTGAAGCGATTGTGATCTGTGCGTTCTTGTTTGGGTCGTGCTTTTCCACTGCCGCATAAAGTCGTTTTGTAATTTCAAGACCATTACCCATGTGGGTGTCGTAAATCTCGTTTCCAACAGACCACATAATAAGGCTTGGATGATTCCTGTCGCGGCGTACCCAGTTGGCCACATCCCGCTCGCACCAGTCGTTAAAGTAGTTGCCGTAATCAAACTGAGTTTTCGGCTTTTCCCACATATCAAAAATCTCGTCATCTACGAGAAGCCCCATTTCGTCGCAAAGGTCCAGCCAGGCCTGTGGTGGCGGATTATGTGAGCACCGTACTGCATTTACGCCCATCTCTTTAAGCTTTGTAAACTGACGGCGCAGGGCTGCGGCATTAAAGGCGGCTCCCAGAGCTCCGTGATCGTGGTGGTGACAGGCTCCCTGGATTTTTACATGGCGGCCGTTGAGGAAAAAGCCCTCGCTGGCTGTGAACACGGCATGCTTAAAGCCGCAGTGCTGGCTGATTTCGTCGAGCAGGGTGCCATCCGCCGCAAGCAATCTGGTGGTGAGAATATAATAATTTGGCGAGCTGATGTCCCAGAGGGTAGGGGCCTTTACTGTGTACTCGCCGTCGCCGGAGAAGGTGGCGAAGACAGTACCGTCGGGCCTGGTAAGGGTATGCTTTACTGTTATGTCGTCTCTTGTCATCCTCGGGCTTGACCCGGGGATCTTGGCATCACTGGTATGTCTGGATTGTCGGGTCGAGCCCGACAATGACACAGCGTCGCCGGTGGTTTCGATACACTCGCTGCGCGAGCACTCAACCACCGCGTGGTCTGTGATGCCGGTGGTTGAGTAGTCCGAAGGACGTATCGAAACCACCTCAGAACTCAAAGAAATCTTCCACTCGCCATCAAGCCGACTCTCGTCACAAGGCACCGCGCTAAAGTAAACTCCATCGCTAACCAGGTGCTGGGCCGGGCAATTAATCAGCTTTACATCGCGGAAGATTCCCGCTCCCGAATACCACCTTGTATTACAGTGCTGGTAAACAGCAATCACAAGAACCTCGTTCTGCCCCGCCTTTACCAGCGAACTTATATCAAACTCAAAAGCCGAATATCCGTATTTCCATTCTCCCGCTTTTTTGCCATTAACCCAGACGGCGCTATTCATGTAAACGCCTTCAAAGGCCAGTGCGATGTAGCGGCCGGAAACCTCGGAGCCGCCCCCCTCGGCGATGTCACCATCTTTAATGTCAAAACTCTTCTTATAAAAGCCCACGCTGTTTTTGTACAAATCCTGCACATGATAAATCTGCCAGTCGTGTGGCACCTTTACCGGCCTGTAAGCCTGGGCATCAGCTTCTTTCAAAAACTGGTCAGGAGTAAAAAGAACAGGCATCTTAGAAGCCCCATCCTCGCCAGTTTTAAACATTGTGTTTTCATCAAGAGCCAGCTCCGCAAAGGTCCAGCCGTCATTAAAAAGAGTTCTCATAATCAAAAAGTATAATATGGAAATCAGCGTCTGTGAATAAGAAAAACAGCCGATGGCGGGGCGGCAAAACGGCGATGCTATGAAGCCGAGGCTAAATCAACTGATTATTCGTAAATATAAAAGCGATTGTCAGGATCTGCCTTGGCTTCGTAGAGGGCAATATCAGCTTTTTTAAAAAGTTCGGAATAATTTTTTTCTTCGCCCCGGTAGATTGCAATGCCAATACTAAGGCTCACTTTTTCATCAGTTTTGCCAATGTTAATATTTTCTGAAGCACCGCGGACAATTTCATCAGCAAGCTTTACTGCAGCCCTTTCATCATCAGTATTTTTTACAACCAGAATAAACTCGTCGCCGCCAAAACGGCCTAGAATCTCGTCGCTCTTTACTTTGCTGTGAAGATAATTTCCCAGTTGAATAATAACGCAGTCGCCTACATCATGTCCCCAGGTATCGTTAATAGCCTTAAAGCGGTCAATATCCATCATAAACATAAAGCCCTTGCTGCAGGTCTTATCTGCGAGAAAGCTGTTTATTTCACGTGTAATAGCACCCTTGTTTTTGAGGCCGGTCATATCATCTGTATCTTTCTGGATATTGATTTCGCGGGTCAGAATAAATTCGCGGATGCGGATAGAGTTTGCAATGATGTTGAGGAAAGTTCCGACAATCGTAAAAATACTTACATTTACCAGATCTGTGGCCCAGATGTTGTGTGGTTTTACTCCATGCATCCAGGTCAGGTAAACCAGGGCTGCCATAACAAGCTCAATCGTCATCCAGAAGGGCTTGTCTATCATAAAAATAGGGGTAATCAGCAGGAGAACAATAAAGGTAGTGCCCGGTGCAGTTGGATTGTTCTTGGTAAGAAGACAGCTGAAAATAAAAAGCAGCGAAATTGAAACATAAATTAAAATCTGAGGCCAGATGGAATCTTTTTCAAAAAAATAGAAAAAAGAAATTGCCAGTATTGAATAAAAAAATACACCGAAATACAGAGCCCGGTTAAAGCTGATAAAATCAATGAGAATAGAGGCAAAGAAGAGAAGTCCAAAAACAACAGCCATAAAAATATGCAGGCTGCGCCAGGTTACGAAATTCGAAACATACACATTTTTTTTCACAGCATTGTATTCTTCCTTTTCAATGCCGCAGTAGAAAAAGTAATTGTGTATGATTCTGAAAAATTGTCGCATTCTTCTATTATATCATGATTTTTTTTCAAGTAAAACGTTTTTATTCAATTATGAAAAATGTAAATACAATTTAATTGTATACAATCTATTGACACTCTTCTAACTTGTCACTATACTCCAAAACGACTGGTCAGAAAAATGCTAGAGTAATAGCATAAAATTTGTTACAATTGGAGTATCCTATGGAAAACTTAGAAACTGAAAAATTCGATTATGTTGTAATTGGTGCGGGTTGTGCGGGCCTTGCTTCGGCTCAGTATGCTGCCCGCGGCGGACTTTCTGTTCTCGTGCTTGATGTAGCAGGTGCCGGCGGACAGGTACTCCAGATTTCTGAACTGGAAAATTATCCCGGAGTTTTTCCTGCTGTAGATGGCGCTACATATATGATGACTATGCAGAAGCAGGCAGAAGCCTTTGGTGCAAAAGTTATTCAGGCTCAGGTTCTTTCTATAGATAAGACTGGCGGCAGCTTTATGATTAAAACTAAGAAAGCCGCTTATGAGGCAACCTGCCTTTGTCTTGCAACAGGTGCCATTCACCGCAACCTCGAAGTTCCAGGCGAAAAGGAATTTTCCGGCCGCGGCGTTTCTTACTGTGCTACCTGCGATGGTCCTTTCTTCCGTAACAAAAAAATTGTAGTTGTAGGTGGAGGTGATTCTGCCTGCAGCGAAGCTATTTATCTTTCAACCCTTTCAAGTGATGTAAGCATTATTCACAGACGCAACAAGTTCCGTGCTCAGCAGGCCGTAATTGATAAGATGCTGGCTGCCGGTGTTAAGCCTGTATATGACTCTGTTGTTAAAGAGATTAAGGGTGGAGCAAAGGTAGAATCAGTTATCGTAGAAAATGTGAAAACCGGCGAACAGACTGAGCTTACTACAGATGCAGTTTTCATCTTTACAGGAATGCTTCCTCAGACAGACCTTGTTGATATGCTTCCTAAAGATCCTGCCGGCTATATTCTTACAGACGAAAATATGGAAACTTCAGTGCCAGGCCTTTTTGCCGCCGGTGATGTTCGCAGCAAGCCTTTCCGCCAGGTTGTTACTGCAGTTTCAGATGGAGCAATCGCTGCTCACATAGCAAGCGAAAGAATCAGAAATGCTTAAACGTCTTCCTGCCTTACTTCTTGCTGCTGCACTTTCTGCCTCTTCTTTTCTCTGGTCCCAGGTGGCTCAGAACACTGTTAACTTCTGGAGCAAGCTTCCTAACGACGAGCTTGCCCAGCGCATTAGCGACGAAATGACAGACGCCGAGCTCCTTTCCCAGACCTTTATGTTTGGCTGGGCCGGTGCAGAACCTCCCGAGCTTTTGTACCAGTGGGTAGAGCGGGGCCTTGGCAGCGTAAAAGTTTTTGGCTGGAATACCGACGATATTTACCTTGTTGCAAAATCTATTTCCGGCTTGCAGAAGCAGGCTGCCGAGGGACGTTTTCAGATTCCTCTTTTTGTTGCAACAGACCAGGAAGGTGGCTGGATTCGCCACGTTAAGGGTGACACTTCCATTACTCCGGGAAACATGGCAATTGGTGCCGGCGGCTACCCGGTAGATTCCTGGAAGACTGCCTATTACATCAGCCGCGAAATTAAGGCGCTTGGAATCAACATGAACTTTGCGCCTACCGTAGACCTTTTTACAGATCACGATTCTTCTATTATAGGTACGCGTTCTTTTGGTGATGATCCTGATAAAACCGGTGTGCTTGGGGCTGCCTTTGTTTCGGGTTCTGAGGCTGCAGGCGTGCTTTCTACCGCAAAGCACTTTCCCGGCCATGGCGATACCAGCCTGGACTCTCACGGCAAGCTTCCTGTAATCAATATTGATTTTGACACTTTTAAGAACCGCGAGCTTACTCCTTACCTCTACCTCATAAAAGAAAAGGTACCGGCAATTATGTCGGGCCATCTCAGCTTCCCTCTGATTGAAACTTCAGGAGCTCCGGCTTCGCTTTCATATTACTTTCTCACAGACCTGCTTAGGAATCAGCTTGGTTATCAGGGCCTTATTATAACTGATGATATGATGATGGTTGGTGCCACCGTTTATGCGGGCACTATGTCTAATTCCTTTAAGATGGCTCTTGAGGCCGGTAACGACATTATTCTTTCTTCTACTACTGCAAAATTGAACGAAGCTCTCTGGTATAAAAACCTTGAGCTGATGACTCTTGATGGAAGTTTCCGCGACCGTGTTAAGGATGCGGCCCGCCGTGTTATTAAAGCAAAGCTTGATTATTTTAAGAGCGGCAATGCAGCTCCTCTTTATCCGGATGCTGATGCAATTGATTCTCACATTCCGGACCGCGAAGGCGAAAAATTTTTCCTGGAACAGGCCTGCCGGTCTGTGACTGTAGAAAAGCAGGGCAGCCTGCCGCTGACCGCTGATAAAGCCGGCCGCGTCTTACTGATGGGCTCGCTCACCAGTTTCTTCAAAGCGGGCCACCAGCGCTATCCGGGCGCCGGCGAATTCCATTACACTTACGAAACGGGTCCTAACGAAACCCAGTGGGTTTTAGACAACCTGCCGTCTGTTGCTCCGGGATACGACACTATCATAATCTGTGTTTCCAGTGAAAATCATGTGAAGATTGCGGAATATTTTAAGGGGTCTGGCAAGCGGGTAGTGATTCTCTGCAATATGACACCGACCCTGACCGAGCGCCTGCAGTGGGCAGACTCAATTCTTTTGGGCTACAGCTGGCGCTGCGACTATTCTCTTAAAGCAATGTTAGGCGCCGTTAACGGCGAGTTCGTACCGCAGGGCACAAAGCCGTATAATTAGCAGGTGGTTTCGATACGCCCTTCGGGCTACTCAACCATCGTACTGCGATGCGGTGGTTGAGTGATGCGAAGCATCGTATCGAAACCACCGTTATTCAAAAGTTGGAATCTCTCTAATCTTATTATACTTAGCGTCGTAGCTATGACTATTAGGCCGAATCCCCAGAATCCGCTCGTTTTCCGCCTGCAGCTGAAACTTAATCATCTGCTTAAAGGCGTTCATCATGGGCTCGGGATCTACGCTGGCATCGCACAGGCCGGCACTCTGCAGCTCTTTAATCAGATAATAACAGGATTCAACTGTAGAAATATATTCGGGGCGCGGTTCGTGCTTAAAGGTAAAAATGGAACGGTAGTCGCCGTAAAACGACAACCGTGGCAGCTTAAGCAAAAAAGGATTATGCTCAATCAATTTTCGGGCACAAAACCAGGTGGAGTCCAAAATCAAAACCAGCAGTTTTTTGCCGGCCAGTGCCTGGCCAAAGCCTTCCCGTTTAGCCGTCCACGCATCTTCTCCGGGGTACATCATCACCGGAAAATACTGAGGGTCTGCCAGAAGCTCCTGAAGTCTTTTGTTATGTTCAAACTCAAAGCCTACAAGAATCTCTGCGTCTTTAAGGGAAATCTTTGCAATGTGACCGGTTCCAGTTCTCTGTCTTTTTGCTTCCTTATGGTGCATCAAAAGCACAAACTTAATGCCCGGGTCAATCTCCTTTGTGTAGGAGCAGAGGCAGGCTGATTTTGGCTTGAAGCATTTGTAACACATTTCACTCATTTTAAGCCAATCCATTCTGCAATTTCTTCTGCAGTTTTTTCCTGCTGCTCGTCCGGAGTAATTTCCGACATGTAGTCTCCCTTCTGAGCTCCGTAGCTTGCAAACTGAGCATGGTTTCCGCCTTCGATTATAATTTCTGTAAGTCCCTTGCCAACAGCAGGCAGGTTTCTGCGGTATTTCTGATAATGTGATTTATTCAAAACCCCGTCATTGCTGCCGTAAATCGAAAGTACCTTGAGTTTTTCTTCGGAGATGTCGTGAGTTGAATAAGCGGCCAGAAGAATCAGTCCTTCAAAATCTTCCTCATGACGAGAAATATAAGATGCTGCCATTGCACCGCCCAGGGAGTGGCCGGCCATGTACCATCTATCAATCTGCGGATAAAGCTTCATATACCTTCCCGCTGCTCCAAAATCAAAAAAAGCAAAATCAAAAGGCATTTTTACAAGAATGCAGAAGGCTCCCTTGCGGGCAAGTTTTTCCATAAGGGGGAGGTAGGCCTGATATTCAACCAGTCCGCCCGGATAAAAGATGATTCCGGGGGTGTCGGTGATTTCTTCCGGCATTACTACAAAAAATGAATCTCCTTCTATATAAGTAACGCCATTTTCATTTTGATTTATGAATTTTGCAACTTCAAAAGCAGCCGGGTAACTTTTGCAGGCGGAAAGTGTTATTGTAAAAAAAAGGACGGCAAAAAAAGCCGCCAGAGCCGAATGTTTCATTTCTTCTATTATAGTATATGTTGACAAAAAATTCTATAATGTCATAATATACTGAACACACGGAGAACAAAAAGGGGTGGCACATGAATTTTGCCCATGAATATATAAAGGATTACAGAGAGTATACTTCTTATGAGGATCTTAAGGCTAATTGCCGCCTTCAGGCTCCAGAAAACTTCAACTTTGCCTATGACATTGTAGACCGCTATGCCCGCGAATGTCCGGATAAGCGCGCTCTTGTATGGATTGATGATAATTCAAATGAGGCAAAGGTTTTTACCTTCGCTGATATTTCCCGCGAATCAAAGCGTGCCGCTTACTGGCTTACCCTCAAGGGAATCAAAAAGGGCGACATGGTTATGCTTATGCTGCGCCGCCGTTACGAGTGGTGGTTCCTTTTGCCTGCCCTTCACAGAATTGGTGCAGTTGCAATTGCCGCTTCTGACCAGCTTTTAAAATCTGATATTGAATACCGAACAAATGCTGCAGACGTTAAGATGATTATTTCTTACGATAATCCACACGTTCAGGAAGAAATTGAAAAGGCTATGGTAAAGTCTCCTACTGTAAAATATCTTGTTACTGTAGGTCCTGACCGCACCGGCTGGATTAACTTCCATAAAGAATACGAACAGATTGATCCTGAGTTCCCTCGCCCTGTAGGAGAGGCTGCAACTCATAATTCAGATCCTATGCTCATGTATTTTACATCAGGTACTTCGGGCTATCCTAAAATGGTTCTGCATGATTTTACTTATCCGATCGGTCACATTATTACTGCCAAGTACTGGCACGGTGTTGTTGATGACGGCCTTCACCTTACAATTGCAGAAACCGGATGGGCTAAGGCCAGCTGGGGTAAGATTTACGGTCAGTGGATCTGCGGTACAGCTCAGTTTGTTTACGATATGAACATGCTCAAGCCGGATAAGATGCTGACCCTGATTTCTAAGTACGGTCTTACAACCTTCTGTGCTCCTCCTACAGTTTACCGCTTCCTGGTTCGTCAGGATCTTTCAAAGTATGATTTGAGCAAGTGCCGCCGCTTCTCTACAGCCGGCGAAGCTTTGAATGATGAAGTTTACGACAAGTGGCTGGAGCAGACAGGCAAGCGCATTTACGAAGGCTACGGTCAGTCTGAATCTGCTGTAATCTGCGGAAACTTTATGGACTTTGCAGATTCTCCTGTAAAGCCTGGTTCTATGGGCCGCCCAAGTCCTGCTTACGATGTTGAAATTTTGAATCCTAACGATAAGCCTGTTCCAAACGGAGAAGTGGGTGAGCTTTGCATTCACGTTGATCAGGGCCATCCTTTTGGTCTGCTCACCGGCTATCACAAAGACATTTCTCTTACTGCCGAAGCATTTGACGGCGGTTTCTATCATACAGGTGATAATGTTTACCGCGACGACGACGGCTACATCTGGTTCGTCGGCCGCAAGGATGACATCATTAAATCTTCCGGCTACAGAATCTCTCCTTTTGAGGTTGAATCAATTTTGCAGAAGCATCCGGCTGTAATGGAATGCGCCGTTACCGGTGTTGAAGATGCAAAACGCGGCCAGATTGTAAAGGCAACTATTGTTCTTGTTCCGGCTTATGCAGACAAAGACAAAAAAGAGATGGAAGTTGAAATTTCTACATTCGCAAAAGAAAATACTGCCATGTATAAGATTCCTCGAATTTATGAATTTGTAGATGAACTTCCAAAGACTATAAGTGGAAAAATCCGCCGCGTAGAAATCCGCGAAAAAGACAAGGGTAAAGATCTTGAAAAAATTAAACAGGATTTCTAAGAAGATCCCGAAACAAGTTCGGGATGACAGTTTTCGTGTCATGCTGAACTTGTTTCAGCATCCTATACTTCTCATTTCATTTATCCTCCTTACATCCTGTTCTTTAAAATATTCCGAAACGGTAAAAGCAGAAGACCGTGTTCCGGAATTTGTTTTTGAGGACACAAAAATGATCCGCTACGAAGATATGCAGCCAAGTCTTGAGGTTACTGCCGCAACCCTGGAACAGTATAAAGATACCAACGAAAGCTACGGCAAAGATATCTCCTTTATTTCCTATGATAAAGAAGGCAAGACCGAAACCGAAGGTTCCTGCGGAATCATTTTTGCAGACAGCGGAAAAAAGGTTTACGAACTTTATGATGATATAAATGTTTACAACGTGCCGGAAAAGATGCGCTTTTTTGCAAATGTCCTTAAGTGGGATGGTGCTACAGAACAGCTTACAAGCGGCCGCAGCGATATGGTAAAAATCGAAAAAGATGATACAATAATGAGAGGCAGCGGTTTTTCTGCAAGCGGAATAAGTAAAAAGTTTTCTTTCCGCGGTAATATTACAGGTACTATAGAAACAAACGATGAAAAAGAAGATGCCCCTGTAGAAAATCAGCCTGATGAAAATGGCGAAACCGGCGAAAAAGATAATTTAGAAAATGTTGAATAAAAAATATATTAAAACAGTTTTTACTTCTCTCTTTTTTGTACTTTTTGCGGCCAGTTCTCTTTTTGCCGAAAAAATTGTCTTTTCTGCAAACCGTATGACGGGTCAGGCCGGCAACTCTAACACAACAACAAATCTTTCGGGCAATGCCTATATCAAAACTGAATCTATGGAAATTCAGGCAGATGAAGTTGAGCTTTCGGGAGACAATTACCGCTACATAAAGGCCAGCGGCAGCATTACCGGTAAAAATACAAAGTCTAACATGGATTTTACCTGCGACGCTCTTGAGTACGACCGCACGACAAAAATTGCCATTCTCAAAGGCAACGTTAAACTTGATGATAAGGATAATGATGTAAGGGCTGAATCTCAGATTATCGAATATAATCAGGATACTGAAATTGCAATTCTTCAGATTCAGATTCGTCTTACACAAAAAGACAATATTTGTTCCGGCTCTTACGCAATTTACTATAAAAACACACAGATGCTGGAGCTTTCGGGCAACGCTCAGGTTAGACAGAAGGAAGATGTATTCCGTGCCCAGAACATTACTCTGGATATGAATACTCAGGATATTACTCTTGGCGGAAACGTGAAGGGTAAGGTAACAGAAACTAAAGAGCCTGAAGAAGAAGCTGCGGAAGGAGAAGAAGCTGCGGACACTGAGGGCCCGGCAGAAGATGCGGCTGCAGAAGATGGCGCCGCAGATTCAGCAGATTCAACTGGTGCAGCAGAGGCTGAGAAAGAGGGGGCAGCAGAATGATGGAAAATACTGATACAGGACACACTCTCCGCGTAACCAGCCTCTACAAACAGTTTGGTCATAAAAAGGTTGTACGTGGTGTTGAATTTTCAATGCAGATGGGTGAGGTTCTGGGCCTTCTTGGACCAAACGGAGCCGGAAAAACAACTACTTTCTATATGGTTGTAGGCTTTTATAAACCTACTGCCGGTGATGTTTTTCTTGATGACCAGTGTTTAACCGGCCTTCCTATGTATAAAAGAGCCCGCCTTGGCATTGCTTACCTGCCGCAGGAGCCTTCTGTATTCCGCAAGTTCACTGTAGAAGAAAATATCTGGTCTATTCTGGAAACCCGCCGTGACCTTACAAAAGAAGAAAAAAAATATCGTCTGGAATCTCTTATAGAAGAGTTTTCTATCGGCCGCATCCGCAAGCAGAAGGCCTTTACTCTTTCCGGTGGTGAGCGCCGTCGTACAGAAATTGCCCGTTCCCTTGCAATGGAGCCAAAATTCCTGCTTCTGGACGAGCCTTTTGCCGGAATTGACCCTATTGCCGTAGCTGATATCAAAAGCATGATACGTCTGCTGGCAAAAAGAGGCATAGGAATCCTTATTACAGACCATAACGTACGCGATACTCTGGAAATTACAGACCGAGCCATTATTGTAAACCAGGGAACAATCATGATTCAGGGCTCAAAACAAGAGATTCTGGACAGTGAAGTAGCCCGCGAGATCTACCTGGGTAAAGATTTCAGTATGTGATTTCGATACGGCCTTCGGCCTACTCAATCACCGGTGGTTGAGTAGCCTGCGAAGCTGGCGTATCGAAACCACATTTTATAGTAGAAAATCAATTTGACATCACTCTCTTCTTATAGTAGAATGGAATCTGAACTATTCTAAAAATTTTACAATAGGAGTGAAGTATGAACATCGTGTTGTACATAGTTCTCCCTGTTGCTGGAATTGTTCTTGGATGGATTATTCGCTGGATTTATGCCAGATTTCAATTAACAGCTTCTGAACAGAAAGCCGAGCGCGTTAAACAGGACGCTATTCGCGAGGCAGAAGCACAGAAAAAAGAAATTTTGTTAAATGCAAAAGATGAGCTCATTCGTGAACGAAATCAGCAGGAGCGGGAGAACCGTGAACGCAGAGCCGAAGTGCAGCGCTTTGAGGCAAGGGTAAACAAAAAAGAAGAACTCCTTGATCAGCGTGCAGCGGAATTTGAAAAAAACGAAAAAGAACTTGCAGATAAAAAAGCTGCAATGGTAAAAAGAGAAGAAGAACTTTCTAAACAGGAAGAGCTTTATCGTCAGGAACTTGAAAAAATCTCTGGTCTTTCTCAGCAGGAAGCAAAAGATTTGATTATCAAGAACCTTGAAAATGACGCACGTCATGACGCTCAGGCTCTTATCAACAAAATCGAGCAGGAAGCTCAGCTTACTGCAGAAAAGAAAGCAAAAGACATTCTTGTTACCACAATTCAACGTATTGCTCCGGAAACAACAAGCGACATTACAGTAGCCACAGTTTCTCTTCCAAGTGACGAAATGAAAGGACGCATTATCGGTCGTGAAGGCCGCAACATCCGTACCCTCGAAACTCTCACTGGCGTAGACATCATCATTGATGATACTCCGGAAGCTGTAGTTATTTCTTGTTTTGACCCGGTTCGCAAGGAAATTGCAAAGGAATCTCTCGAACGCCTTATTTCTGACGGACGTATTCATCCGGCCAGAATCGAGGAAATTGTTCAGAAGGTTACCCACGAAATTCAGAACAAGATTTACGAAGAAGGTGAAAGAGCCCTTTTCGACCTGGGAATCCACAACATGAATACCGACGGAATTCGTGCTCTTGGACGCCTTTACTTCCGTACAAGTTATGGTCAGAACGTTCTTTACCATTCAAAAGAAGTTGCAATGGCTGCCAGCATGATTGCGGCAGAAATTGGTGCAGACCGCGAAGTTGCAAAGCGTGCTGCAATTCTTCATGATATTGGTAAGGGAGCTGAAACAGACAGCGATCAGAACCACGCAGAGGTTGGTGCTGAAATGGCACGTAAGATGGGTGAGAGTCCGGTTATTGTTAATGCAATTGCCGCTCACCACAACGACGTTCCAACAGAATCACTCGAAGCTGTTGTTGTTCAGATTGCAGATGCTATTTCTGCGGCACGTCCAGGTGCCCGCCGCGAGACAATTGACAACTATGTTAAGCGTCTTGAAAACCTTGAGGCAATTGCCGAAGGCTTTAATGGTGTTGAAAAGGCCTATGCTATTCAGGCAGGTCGTGAGCTCCGCATTCTTGTTAATAACGAGAAGATTGCCGATGGCGATGTAAAAGAACTTGCACGTAATATTGCAAAGCAGATTGAAACTGATTTGCGATATCCTGGAAGAATCAGACTTACAATGATCCGCGAGACACGAATCGTGGAATATGCACGCTAATGTCTAGATTGTCCGGTCAAGCCGGACAATGACACTAACGTAAATATGTCATTCCCGGGCTTGACCCGGGAATCTTTTTTTAACGCTAAAAGTTCGCTGCTACATACAGCACAATCAAATTATCATAAGCATCATTGCCGCGAGGCATAAGGTTCCAGTAACCGCCGACTGAAGGGTAGTACTGCGAGCCGCCTTCATGTGCAAAGTTATACTCTACCTGAAACTTAAATCCGTTACCCCAGGAAGAAACTCCGTTGTATTCTACTTCATCTGTTTTAATTGCATCTGCGCGGAAGCCAAGTGTGTAGGCAAGTCCTACATTAAGTCCTCCGAGGCCCGGGTAAACCTTTATTCCCAGCGGAAATGAAACGTGGGTCTTATGTGAATGCTCAGAAGAATTCCAGGTTAAATCCCAGAGAGTGTCGTTTCCAAAATAAAAAGAAACCTGTTTAATGGGATTGATATTTACATATGCATTCAAACCAAGAATAATGCGGTTGGCTCCTGAGATTTCTGTTCCTGTGGATGCAACAGATCCGGAACTGTAAATGGGTACTCCGGAAGAAAGGCCTGCAGAAAAACTGAAAAGGCGTTCTTTTGCAGAGAGGGCTGTGCAGGTAAAAAGTATAACAAAAACAAATGATAAAGATTTTTTCATAATATGCTCCAAAACTGTTATCTGTAGACAACCTTAAAAGTCTGGAATACCAGCTTTATATCCGGTGTAAACTCAAAGCCGAGAATGGCACCTTCATCTTCCAGATATTCCTGTTTTCTTTCTTTCCACTCTCCAAGGTTTTCATCTTCACCTTCAAGGCGGGCCATTTCCCAGGTAACTTCATTGAATGGAACAATTTCTACGCTCTGGGTTTCTATTACACAGCGTGGGTTATTTGCCCGGTCCAGGACAACATACAACTCTCCCGAAACAGGAAGTGGTTCCTGGTCTATTGTGTAGGTTGCCCAGCTTGTAAAGAAGGCGGTTTTGCGGTCTGTAAGGACAAGGGTAATTAATTCATCACCTACAAAGCCTTTTGCTTCAAAATTAAGGTCTCCCGCACAGCGGTCTTCTTCGCTGCGGCCTGTTTCTTTTATAAATTTGTTCCAGTATTCGTCAATATTACTCATTTTAGTTCCTGTAATTGTGGTTTCGATACGACACTTCGTGTCTACTCAACCACCGGTGGTCGAGTGCCGCGAAAGCGGTGTATCGAGACCACTTTATCTTTTACACAGCATTATAATAAAAGCAATTATATAACATAGCGCAGGTAATGCTGCACAAATCAAAGTAGAAACCGGAATGCCCCAGAGTCCGTATTTAGTTGCGGTAAGTACTCCAAGTTCTATTAATAATTCGTAAACAAGTGCTGCATAATTGAGCAGAAATCCTGAAACCATAAATGACCAGGCAACAGTTCGCTTTTTGGACATAAGTAGAATGGCAAGGAATGCTACAATGCCACCTGTAACTAACTTTATTATGAATAATAATATTTTAGGCTCCATATTACCTCATGATGTCACCCTGAACTTGTTTCAGGGTCTTTTTTATAGATCCCGAAACAAGTTCGGGATGACACTTATATTGTAATTTTCGACTGTTAATACTCAAAAGGTGAGTTTTTTAATTTTGTAAAGACTCCCCGGTCTGCGCCAAAAGGTACGATTGAAGGCTGGTTATAATCCGGGCTTATGACTATACCGCAGTCCAGACAGTGGAGGGCAAAATCTGTGTAATTATCTTTAGGTACTTTTGGAAAAAGATAAGGGCCTTCGCGATTCCAGTACTTTGTAAGAACCGGGTCGTAAATAAACCAGTCCTTTTCCTGGCGTTCCTGCAGGGCTTTTATAAGATTATAAATGCTGCGGGTCATTGCAACCTCAAGGGCAAAAGGCAGTTTTATGGCATTGCGTATGAAAAGCAGTTTATCCGGATTTTCTTCAATTCTTTTTGTATCTAAAGCAAGGATAAAAATGTTTTCAGCCCAAGGCAGGGGAGGTGTAAGAATTAAAGCTGCCTGCCGGTTTATTTTGATTTTTTCGTTCTGAGCATTCCATGGACGGTAGAAGCTTGTTTCATCAGGAAAGAGGGAAAGGCCTGCTTCAAAGGCGTCTTTGTGAGAAGAAAAGCAGAAAATAATTCTGTCGCCTGCAAGCAGCTCGCTTACAGCCTTTTGAAGGCGGGAAACAGGGGCTTCTTCGCAAATGAAACTTCCTGTCTGGCCACGGGATAATACATTTTTGAAGAGGGTAAAGGCAGATCCGCCTTCCCAACCTAGAATTGCACGGCCAGCTTCCTGGTACAAATCTGTTACGCGCACTCCTTTTTTTGTATATAAAAAGCATCCCCGCGCGCGGGTCACTGCGCCATAGCGTTTATATAGTTCAGTAAATAACTCAGACTTATTCATAACTCTATTATAACAAAAAACTGCCGCAGTGTCTTATGTCTAACACTGCGGCAGTAAAGTTTACAAGAAGGACTAAATGAAACTTTATTTAGGCAATTATCTATTTGCTGGTTTTCTTTCTCTTTGAAACGACATCAAAGATTACAGCACCAAGGAGTACCATACCCTTAACGGCACGCTGCCAGTTCATATCTACACCGAGGATTGACATACCATTGTTCAATACACCCATGAAGATAGCACCGATAACGGCTCCAGAAACTGTACCAGTTCCACCGTATGCCGAAGCACCACCGATGAAGCAGGAAGCGATAGCATCCATTTCGTAGTTCTGACCAGCTGTTGGCTGAGCAGAGTTCAAACGTGCAATTGTAACAAGAGCTGCAACTGCAGAAATGAAGCCCATGTTTGTGTAAGCAAAGAACATTACGTTATCTGTATTTACACCAGAAAGCTTTGCAGCCTTTGCGTTACCACCAATTGCGTAGAGGTAGCGGCCAGGAACTGTATTCTGTGTAAAGTAAGAATATACAGCAATGATTACACCCATAAGGATAAGTACAACTGGAAGACCACGGTCGCGTGCAAGGAACTGTCCCATAATAAGGATTACGATTGAAAGTACTACAAGCTTTGCAATGAAAGAGCCCTTAGAAGAAACTGTATAGTTATTCTTAATCTTCTTGCGGCGGCTGATTATTTCCATAACAACAAATGCAAGGATACAGATAAGAGTAATGATAAGAGTTACCATCAAAGTATACTTATCAACCCATTCATCAAAAAGATCCAGTTCACCCCATTTTTCCATAGTTGCATCGCTAGGATTTGGAATAAAACTTTCGAAGAGCTTAAGATACTTTTCTGGGAATGGAGCAATAGGTCTACCATCAAGAATAATTGTTGCAACACCACGCCACAAAAGCATACCTGCAAGGGTAGTGATGAACGGCGGAATGTGAATGTAAGCAATAAAGAAACCGTGGAAGGCACCAATCAATGTACCCATAAGAAGACAGAGACAGATTGCCAGCCATACAGGCATTCCAAGATTTACAATGAATACACCTGCAAGAGCACCAACAAGGGCTACTACAGAACCAACAGACAAATCGATGTTACCACCAGTAAGAATACAAAGAAGCATACCTGTTGCAAGAATTGCAACGTAAGCATTCTGGCGGACAATGTTTGTGATATTTGCAGGAGCAAAGAGAGAGCCGTGTCCAGAAATTCTAATAAGAATTTCAAACAAGAGCATAACTCCTACAAGAATAAAAATCATTGTGTTGCCTTTTAACACTGATTTTACGCTATTACCAAGCTTATTTTTGTTTTCCATTTCTATTCTCCTATGGTCTCATTCTTACCTGAGTTGATAATCTCAGTCATGATTTTTTCCTGAGTTGCATCTTTACCATTCATTTCTGCAATCATTCTACCTTCGTTCATTACGTAAATGCGGTCGCACATACCAAGAATCTCAGGCATTTCAGAAGAAATCATGATAACAGATTTACCTTCTGCAACCATCTTGTTGATGATACAGTAGATTTCATACTTAGCACCAACATCGATACCGCGGGTAGGCTCATCGAGAATCAGAATATCTGGTTCTGCAAAAAGCCATTTTCCAAGCAAAACCTTCTGCATGTTACCACCAGAAAGGTTACCAACGTCTTCCATTACGGTAGCACATTTAGTATGCATTTCTTTTGCCATTTCTTCTGAATACATTCGCTCTTTATCAAAGTCGAGTACCCAGTTTTTAGAAATCTTTTCCGGTTTTGCTGCAGTTGTGTTTTTACAGATTGATTCAGTGAGAATCAAACCATTACCTTTACGGTCTTCTGTAACGTATGCAAGACCTGCTTTAATGGCAGATTTTACATTAGGGAAAGAAACTTCCTTACCGTTCATAAAAATCTGACCGTGGATGTTTGTTCCGTAAGAGTGTCCGAAAATACTCATTGCGAGCTCAGTTCGGCCGGCACCCATAAGTCCTGAAATACCAAGAACCTCACCCTTGCGCAGGTTGAAGTTGATGTTATCGCAAACTTTAATTCCGTCAAATACAGGATGGTCTACACACCAGTTCTTTACCTCAAAACAAACTTCACCAACATGTGGTTCTCGTTTAGGGAAGCGGTCTGTAAGGCTGCGTCCTACCATGGCAGAAATAATTGTATCTTCAGTGAAATTATCTTTAGCTTTATCAAGGGAAGTAATAGATGTACCATCGCGGATAACAGTAATTTTATCTGCAACGTATGAAACTTCATTCAATTTATGTGAAATGATGATTGAAGTCATTCCCTGTTTTTTGAACTCAAGGAGAAGGTCAAGCAGATGCTTTGCTTCTGTATCGTTCAAAGATGCTGTAGGTTCATCGAGGATAAGAAGTCTTACATTCTTTCCAAGTGCTTTTGCAATTTCTACAAGCTGCTGTTTACCTACACCAATATCCTTAATTAAGGTTTTAGATGAATCTTTAAGACCAACCATTCTTAAAAGTTCATCTGCTTTATCAAAGGTCTCTGACCAGTTGATTTTAGCTTTAGATCCTCTTTCATTTCCGAGGAACATGTTCTCACCAATTGTGAGAAGTGGAACGAGTGCGAGCTCCTGATGAATGATTACAATACCTTTAGCTTCGCTGTCTCTGATTGTCTGAAATTTACAAACTTCGCCGTCGTAAACAATGTCGCCGGTATATGTTCCATATGGATAAATACCGCTCAGAACATTCATCAAAGTTGATTTTCCGGCTCCGTTTTCACCACAGATGGCGTGAATCTCACCTTCTTCAACAGTAAGATTTACGTTATCAAGCGCCTTAACGCCAGGAAACAACTTGGTAATATTTTTCATTTCCAATAATGTTTTAGCCATTGGAACCCCTCTTTTAATACTAATAAATATTTGTTATTAAAAAAGAACCTTTAGCCGAAACTAAAGGTTCTTTTTTGACTAGGTCAAATCAGACTACTTAAGTTCAGATTCCTTGTAGTATCCTGAATCAACGAGCAATGCTTTGTAGTTGTTGATATCACCGAATACTGGATCACAAAGATATGATGGAACAACTTTTACGTTGTTGTTGTATGTCTTTGTATCATTTACAGGAGCAGATTTTCCAGAAGCGATAGCTTCTACCATCTTTACTACCTGTGCAGCAAGAGTACGTGTATCCTTGAAGATAGACATAGACTGAGTTCCCTTAATCATGTTCTTAACAGATGTGATATCACAGTCCTGTCCAGTGATTACTGGGAAGTTAGCTGCTGTATAACCAGCAGAGATAAGAGCGTTTGTTACACCCTGTGCTGTAGAGTCGTTAGAGCAGTATACAGCGTCGAGCTTCTGTCCCTTTGGACCATACTTGTTAGATGTAATGAGGTTTTCCATACGGCTCTGAGCTCTTTCTGTTGACCATTCAAGAGTAGCAGCCTGTGCTTTTGCAGTCTGTCCTGACTTACAAACGATAACTCCCTTGTCGAGATATGGCTTAAGAACATCCATAGCACCACCAAAGAAGAAGTTGATGTTGTTGTCACCTGGGTCACCAGTGAAGAATTCCATGTAAACTGGATCAGAAGCTGAACGTGTCTTAAGTCCGAGCTTGTCAACAAGGTAGTCACCCTAGAGAGTACCTACTTTGTAGTTATCGAATGTAGCATAGTAAGATACTGCATCTGTGTCCATGATAAGGCGGTCATAAGCGATAACCTGGATCTTCTTTTTCTTTGCTGTTGCAAGAACGTTAGAAAGTGAAGAACCATCGATAGCAGCGATTACGAGTACCTTACATTTACCTGTAATCATGTTTTCAATCTGTGATACCTGTGTGTTGATATCATTTGCAGCGTACTGGAGGTCAACATCATAGCCTGCTTTTTCAAGCTGAGACTTCATGTTAGCACCGTCCTGGTTCCAGCGCTGAAGGTCCTTTGTTGGCATAGATACACCAATCTTTGCCTTTGCTTTTGCAAATACTGCAGTTGATGAAAGACAAGCAACTGCCAAAAGAATTGCGATAATTTTTTTCATAGAAAAAAACACTCCTAAAATTTTTTTATACAGAGCCAACGGCTCTTTTTACAGTTTGAAGTATAACTCAAAGGAGTGGTCTAAATTCGCCTGAATTCTTCAAAAATTTGCTATTTTCTTATTTTGAGTAGGGAATTCACCCTAGGAAATGTGTGAAAATCTAGATTTTTTTGTGGTGGATTTTGTGCTAAAGTTATGGTGGTTGAGTAGGCGAAGCCGTATCGAAACCACATGTGAAGTGGATCCGGTGGTTTCGATATACCGCTTCGCGGCACTCAACCACCGGGTTTTAGTCTTTATACACCGAGGCCGCAGAATGAAAGCCGGAATCTATAATCACTCTGTCGATATTATATTTATCAACATAGGTAGGCTCCAGCCAGATTGTAGGAATATCACCAAAGCCGTTCTTAATCGGACTGATGCGGTAGCGGTCTTCGGAGATTTCTTCATGTTTTGCAAGCTTTACGGTGCACTCGGCGGCAACCTCTGCCAGTTGAATAATAGGTTTATAAATAGTAAATTCCTGTTTTCCCTGTACAATATACTGGCAGGCAGAAATATCTGCATCCTGGCCGCAGACAGGGATATGAGTATCCGGATAGTATCGGCTGATTGCATCAATTACACTGGCGGCAACCGCATCATTTCCGCAGATAATGGCATCCGGGAAGGTGTCGCTCTTTAGAATGCGGACCATTTCCTGGTAAGAAAGGTCGTAGTTCCAGCCATCAGTATAAAAAATATGATTCAGGCGGACAGAACTGGTTCTTAGAATACGGGTAACGCCTTCCATAATCAGGGTCATGTTGTAATCTTCTTCAGGGCCAAGAATACAATACCAGTTAATTCCTTTTGTTCGGCGCAGCATTTCCTGAGCCATCTGTTCGCCAACTTTTTCGCTGTCTATTGTGAGGTAAAGATTGATGTCTGCATTAAGTGCAAGACGGTCATAGGAAATAACCGGGATTCCCTTTGCCCGCAGCTTCTGTACACTTTCGGTTATTGAAGAGGCGTCTTTTGGAAGTACTACAACGGCATCTACATTTCTTTCCAGCAGATACATAAGCTGGCGGTTCTGTTCTTCTATATTATTACCGGCGTTCTGTACAATTACGTCGGCTCCCATTTCCTTGGCTTTGTTAATAAAAACATCCATATCGCGCTGCCAGCGTTCAATGGCCAGGGTATCGATTGAAAAGCCGATCGTAAGAGGGCGGGCTGCGGCAGCAGAAGTTGTACGGGCAGGGCGGTTTTGTGTGGTGCTTTCCTGTTTTTTGCAGGAAAGGTTACACAGAAGAATAAGAGATAAGATAACTGTCATTCCGAACTTGTTTCGGAATCTTTTTGCAATAGATCCTGAAACAAGTTCAGGATGACGGTTTTTGAGTTCAGAATGAAAATACTTTTTTAACATTATTTTACCTTTCTGTATTCCTTTGGAGAAAGTCCATATTTATTTTTAAATATTCGGCTGAAGTAGTTCTGATCGTTGTAGCCTACCTCTGCCGTAATTTCTTTAATTGAAAGTTCAGTCTGTTCCAGCAGCTGACGGGATTTTTCCAGGCGCTTGTCGGAAATATAATTGATAAAGGTTTCGCCTTTTTCTTCTTTGAAGAGTTTACTTAAATAGAAAGAACTTACACCTGCAAAATCAGCTGCGGTTTCCAGAGAAATATCATCAGCGAGATTTTCTTCTACATAGCTGCATACCTTTTTGATGATAGGATTTTCTTCTGCCTTCTTTACGCTGGCAACAGCATGAGTACATTCCATAAGAAATTTCTGGGCAAACTCTTTTATAAGCTTTATGTCATTTTCTGAACTCAGAATTGAAAAGGCGTTGTCAAAGGTATCGCTTGTAAAGTTTTTATTGAGCTCACGTGTTGCGTTGTTAGCGGTAACTATCAAATCAAAGAAAGAATTTTTTACTTTATCTGCAGCAAGCTTTTGAGTAATAAGCTCGGAGGCAAAAAGTTCAAGGAAGGATTTTACCCCATTTGTATCGCCGGCGCTGAGTTTATTTATAATCTGATTTTTGAATTCAGCTTTACCGGATTTTTTAGCAGCCACATCAGCTTCTTCCGAATAGCTCATTCCATCAGAGAAAATCAGGCCACCACTGGAACCTGCCTTGTTAAGGGCAGAAAGCGATTCTGCATAGGAAGCCTGCAGCTGAGTTTTATCGCTGAAGATTGTACTTACGCCGGCCCTTATTCCTGCGGTGATATTATAGCAGAGACTGGTGTAGAGCTTTTTTATCTGTTCCTGAATTTCGTTATAATCCGGGGTAGCAGAAAATATAGGAAAGAATACTGCAATTCGGTTCATCATAAAGGAACTTACAAGGCAGCGGTGTTCGGTATTCAAAAGCTCATGAATCTTAAGATAGGTGCTGTATTGATTTTCTGAATTGATGTTAGGAAATTCAAAGCAGCAGAAAACCCAGGGATTATCAGAAATGTTAAAATAATCGAGATATGAAGAAAGGTCTGTAGATTTGTCGTTGTTGTAAATACAGGCGTAGATAAAATCGTTCTCAATCATTGGAGAAACCATATCCAGCTTTTTGTGAAGCTCCCGGTCTGCGCTAAGCTTTCCCTGCTTTTCTTCTACCAGCTGCATGGCACCCCGGATTGTTTCAACAACTACGTTACGGTTTACAGGCTTTGTAATGTATTTATAGGCACCAAGATTAATTGCTTCCTGAGCATACTGAAAGCGGTCGAAGGCAGAAAGAATTACAAAAACAATATTTGGCTTAAGCTTTGTAATTACGCTTACAGTTTCAAGTCCGTTCAGGCCCGGCATGTTAATATCAGTAAACATAATGTCGATATTTTCTTTCATCACAATTTCCAGGGCTTCTGTTCCGGAAAGGGCAGTGAATACCTTTGCTTCATCAGGAAAGTTTTTGCTGATGATAAAGGAAAGAGAATCAATAACAATCTGTTCGTCATCTGTTACTAATATATTAAACATGGTTTGGAATCCTGATTATAAATTTTGTACCCTGGCCATTGTCTCCGCTTTGTATATCAAAAAGATCATAACGATGGAACTGAAGCTGAAGGCGCAGGAAAACGCTGATAAGTCCTGTTCCGTTATGAGTCGAATTATCATCCAGAGCTTCGGCCGGAAGTCTTGTATTTTCAGAAGCAACTGCTTTGAAGACTGCTTCCCGCGTTTTCTCCGGCATTCCATCACCATTGTCACTTACACTGATAACAATGAATTTTTCTTCAATTTCAACTCTAAGTGTTACTTTGCCCTTTGTGTTTTTAAGACCGTGTTTAATACAGTTTTCTACAAGCGGCTGCAGTGTCATGGAAGGAATATGCTGAGGGAAGCTTCCTTCTGGAATCTCCTTTGTAAATTCCAGACGGTTTCCGAAGCGTACTTTCATTATATAAACGAAATTATCTATCAAACCAAGTTCTTCGTCAATCGAAACAAGGCGTTCCTGCTGCTGAATGTTGTAGCGGAAAAAGTCTGCAACCTGCTCAATGAAGTAACAGGTTTTATCGGCGTTCTCCATCATGGCAAGCTGGGCACCAGTGTTGAGGGTGTTAAAAAGGAAGTGAGGATTTACCTGATTCTGAAGGGCCCTAAGCTGGGCGTCGGTATAAAGAGCCTGCATTTCAATTTCCTTTTCCTTGAGCTCTGCTTCTGTTCGGGCCTTTTCCCAGATGGTATCAATATACTCGCGGATAGAGATAATCATTCGGTCAAAGGCAGTACAGATGGTTCCTATTTCATCATTTGAAGTTCTGTTAAAAAGCGGTACATCGAAATTACGGCGGGCAACCTTATGGGCAACCTCGGAAATATCTGCAAGCGGCTCCATAATTGAAGTGATTGTCAGATAGAGCACAATGAAAATCATCAGGGTAAAAACAAGGAAGAAAATTACACTGATAGTATTCGAAATCAGAATGCGGGACTGGTTCTGGTCATAGCGCTGGGCGTTCTGTTGAAGTCGCAGATTGTTCAGCTCAAGGATCTGCGATGTAAGGTAGTTGTAGCTGTCCATTGCATAATTGTAGTTGAGCTGGATTTCTGCTTCGTTGTTTGCGCGGCGGGCAGAAATTGCAAGATTACTATAGTAGAGAAAAGCTTCTGTAAGCTGATGGACTATATATTCTTTGTGGGCTACTTCGTTTTTGGAAGGAAAGTCCTGCAAGCTTTCATAATAAACTTCTACCTTTGTGCGTGAATTATAGTAGGCATCAATACTTTCAAAGGAACGGTAACTCACATAATTTTCCATTGCCTTTTCGGTTGTGGTTACGGCCTGGGAAAAATAAGTAAGCTCGGAGTTTGATTTATAGGAATCTCCAAGGTTCTGCATTGAATAGTAAGAAAGGCGCATGGTTGTAAAAAGGCTTGCTGCAAGGATGAGAATTGCAATTCCGATACAAGCCATGATTCGCCAGCGGAGACTTTTGTTTCTGATGTAGTCAACAATTTTCAACTTCATCTCAGGTCCTCGCTGCGTATGGTTTTTACATCTGCTGTAACATAAGAGTTTGCATAGCCCTTGCTGCGGTATTCAAATAATTCGCGGATTGCAGTCTCTCCGATTTTTTCCGGATCAAGAGAAACAAGTTCGCCTATCCAGCCTTTCTGAAGATAAAGCTGGCAAACCTCGTTGCCCCCGATTCCTATCAGCTTGTAGCGGAAGGAGTCGAACATTTCGGAAAGGAGCTGGGCCGAAACAATTGTGTCATCTTCGGTAAGAGAAATAAAAATATTGTCTCTGCCTTCAATTGTCAAATCCGGGGTAACCTTTTCGATTACCTTTGTTGTGATTGTCTGGTTATCTCCAAGAGCAGACTGAATGCTGCTGATGAGAGTATTTGAATTGATGTCGTTTGAGTCACTGATTATGTAAACGTTTCCTCCGACCGGAAGGAAGTAGCTGGTTTCGTCTGCAATCTTTTTTCCCAGCTCCCAGTTGTTCGTTCCTATATAAGAAATCTGCTGGATGTTTGGAGAGAACTGGCCGGTTGTAATGATTGGAATTGAAGGGCCGTCCTGGCGGCGTAAAAGTACAGGTGTTTCATCAGAAGAGTCCAGGTAAAAAATAATTCCGTCTGCATTTAGGAAGGAACAGTAGTCTAAAAGACTTTGAAGTGACTCTGTATCTGCCTGTGATTTTGGAACGTGAAGGTCTACTACGGTTTTGTAAGCTCCGGCTAACTTTGAAGCACCCTTGTAAACATCTGAAAGAAAACTTTGATTTTCGTAGGTGCCGGTTATGATAACATGATAAAGACAGTTATCCGAAGGATTATATTCATTTTGATTTTGAGGTCGGGTGTGTGGTGAAAGAAATGCGGCAAAAAAAACAATGGAAAAAACGAGGAGGGCAGTGAATGAAACAATTAAGAGAACATATTTTAATTGCCTAGCTGTTTTCTTTTCCATAAATGAATGTGATACCGTTTAACTTTTTTGAATTCTTTATATCAGCCTTAACATCTCCGCCCTTTTCGAGACGGCCAAAGAGAACTTCGTCTACCAGCTTATCTGCAATTTCGTCTTCTACAGTGCGGGCAATGTTGCGGGCTCCGAACTCTTTTGAGTAGCCCAGCTCGGTGATGTAGGTGATGGCGCGGTCGGTAACTGTAAGATTTACTTTCTTTTCCTTCATGCGCTCTGCCAGGCGGGCAACTTCCTTGCGGCAAACCTGCTTTGCAACTTCGAGGTCCAGATAATTAAATGGAATAACTGCGTCCAGTCGGTTACGGAATTCCGGAGGGAACTCGCGGTTTACTGCGTCGTTGAGAGAGGCTTCGAGTTCTGCAAAGCTTACGCCGCCGTCCTTGTCGCCTCCAAAGCCTATGCTGCCTTTTTCAAGGTCTCGGGCACCGGCATTACTAGTCATAATGATTATGCAGGAACGGAAGTCTGCCTTGCGGCCCTGGTTGTCTGTAAGCTGGCCGTAGTCCATTACCTGAAGCAGTACGTTGTATATGTCTTCGTTTGCCTTTTCAATTTCATCAAAGAGAATTACGGCACGCGGATTTTTGCGGACATCCTTTACGAGCTGACCGCCTTCTTCAAAGCCAACGTAGCCCGGAGGAGAACCTACGAGGCGGCTCACGGTATGCTTTTCCTGATACTCAGACATATCGTAGCGGAGAAGAGGTTCTTTGAGCAGGCGGGCTAGGGTGCGGGCAAGCTCTGTTTTTCCGCAGCCTGTAGGGCCTACAAAGAGGTAGCAGGCTTCCGGTTTTTCAGGGTTCCTGAAGCCGGCGCGGGCTCTCTTTACCGCCTTTCCAAGGGCCTGGATAGCGGCTGCCTGACCGAAGATGTCGGCTGCCATTGTAGCTTCTATTTCACGCAGAGCATCCTTTTCTTCGCCCTTCATGCTCTCGATTGGAACGCGGGCGATTTTGGCAGTTACGCGGCGGATTATGTCTGTGGAAATGCGGCTAGGGTTAGCCTCGGATGCAACGAGACCCGGGTGAGCAACTGCGCCGGGGCGCTTAGCGGTGCGGCCGGCGAAGCCGCCTGACTTCAGAATGTGCTGGTATGAGCCGGCTTCATCAATAATATCAATTGCCTTGTCCGGCAGGCGGCGGTCCGGCATAAATTGAACCGAAAGCTTAACTGCTTCTTCAACAGCGCCTGCAGAGTAAACAACGTTATGGTGTTTTTCGTATTTAGGAATAAGACCTTTGATAATTTCAACTGTCTCGGCTGCGGTCGGCTCCAGGATATCAATCTTCTGAAAGCGGCGGGCAAGGGCGCGGTCCTTTTCAAAGTTCTTGGAATATTCTTCAAAAGTAGTAGAGCCAATCACCTTGATTTCGCCACTGGCAAGAACAGGTTTTAAAAGATTTGCCGCATCTACCTGGCTGGAACCGTTTCCGCCGGCTCCCATAATCATATGAATTTCATCTATAAATAAGATTGATTTTTTCTTTTCTTTGAGCTCGTCAATTACCGAGTGAAGACGCTCTTCAAAATCACCGCGGAACTTAGAGCCTGCAAGAAGAAGACCCAGGTCCAGAGAGTAAATTGTGTAGCCCTTTAGAATATCCGGTACCTGATTGTTTACAATGCGCTGAGCCAGTCCCTGGGTGATGGCAGTTTTACCAACACCGGCATCTCCAACGTGAAGAGGGTTATTTTTTGTGCGGCGGCAGAGCACCTGCACGGTTCTTTCAATTTCTGCTTCGCGGCCGACAAGCACATCATAAGCGCCTTTTTTTGCAAGCTCTGTCATGTTTACGGCAAAGCGTTTAAGACCGCCGGAATTGTTTGAGCCCGGCATACCCGGCATTCCATCCGGGCCAGCTCCCGGCTGTCCGTTTGGCCCCTGACCAGTGGCTCCGGGAAGTCGTCTTGGAGGGCGGAGCTTTGTAATATTTTCCATCAGACGCAGTCGTTCAACTCCGCAAACCTTAAGAAAATATGAACTGTAATTCTTGCTTTCATCGAACATACTGAGGAGAATGTCGGTGATATCAATCATGTCAGAATCGCAGGAAATACAATGGAAAACGGCGCGGTTCATCATAGCCTGAAAGCCTGCAGACTCAACCGGAGCCTTAATTATTTCTGGATTAGCGTTTTCGGAAATTACAGGAAGCTGGGTTGTAAGGTAGTTGCTTACTTCGGATTTAAGCTCTTTAGTATCGGCACCGCTGTTCTGCAAAAGCTGCTCAACAAATTCGTCGCGGATGGCAGTGGCAAGCACATGCTCCGGGGTGAAAAATTCGTGATGAAAATCCTTTGCAACAAGAAGCGATTCCGACAAAATCCGGCTGAGCATTGTGCTCACCTTCATCTGCTTTATGCTTCCCGGCTGTTTTTCCTGATTACTCAACTTCTACCCTCAACGGAAATCCGTTTTTGCGGGCCGCCTGAATTGTGAGATTTGTGCGAGAAACCGCAATATCATAAGTATAAACGCCGACAACAGAAGAGCCCTGCTCATGCACAGTGCGCATAAGCCCCTCTGCTTCGTCGTGAGATTTATTAAAAATTGAAACCAGAACGTCTACCACAAACTCCATGGTAGTAAAATCGTCGTTATAAAAAACAACCTTTCGTTCCGGCGGCAGCATAACAGAGGTGTCTTCCGCAACTCCGCTTCCCGCCTGTGATATCTGATTATTGTAATCACTCATGACTATAATATAACACAATTTGAGTGAGAATTCTATAAAAAATTAGTTAGGAGGGAGGAGCCTCGGCTCCTAAGCATTCGCCATGATTCTTGTCATTTCAAGGACAGCTTTTTTTTCTGAAGCTTTGAGTTTAGTAAAATTACGGGCTAGCTGCTTAAGCATTGCTTCATCTTCTGCTGTATCAGGGGACGGTAATGTGTTGTCAATTAAACATTCATAACTTACAGAAAAAATCTTGGAAAGCCCCCGAATCACATTCACAGGGAGCTCCTGTTCCATGCTTTCATATTTTATGAGTGCCTGGCGTGAAATACCAAGCTCCTGGGCAAGCTTTACCTGAGTATATCTGTTCTGTTCGCGAAGTGTCTTTATTACCGATTCCATAATTATTTTTCCTCTGTTGATTTTGAAACATCTTCAATAAGATTTGTAACAACAGTATTTATTTGTTTTGCATCCTTTTCGGAAATAACAGAGTGGCCTATTTCTGCTTCCAGTTCTTTTCTGGCATTTCCTGCAATTCTTCCGCCACGCCTTGCAACAGACTGATTTTCTTCAAAGGTTTCTGGATTTTCTGCCTGTGAAATATTTTTTGCTGCAGTCTCCGCAAGCATATTGAGGATAATCTCCGTTGTCGTCATATTGTCACGAAGATTCTGCTTTGTAAGTCCCTTATGATTTTTATATGCGCGTGTAGTCATTCCGGACCAGGCTTTTGTGATTTCATCGGTGAGGATGGCGTACTCGACGCCTTTTTTTACTCCACGCTGTTCCCATTCATCTGTAAGCTCTTTTCTTACCTGAATTGCCTGTAAACGCTGATTAATCCATTCGCGGGAATATCCTTTTTTTGCATAGGTTTCCAAAGCGCGATTTATCGTCTGTTCAGGATCTATAGTTTCTTCTATTCTCTCACGACCAACCTGGGCAAGCCACATTTTGAAGGGTTCGGCTTTTTTGGATGGGATGGATTGAATTATGCGCAATAATTGTTCTGTGTTTGCAACATCTGTTAGACGCATTTTTCCATCTGCTGATTTCATTTTCAACTGGTTACAATTTGTAACCGGTTGAAACCCTTCATTCTTCAGACGAATTTTCAAAACTTTCCAGTAATTTCTGGCAGCTTGATAATCACTGCTTTCCGTCAACACTCCCACAACATCAACTACCGAAAAATACCATTCTTCTTCAGCTTCATTCCAGACAGTGCGAATAAAAGAGTTTTCAAATGATTTTGAGATTTGATCTTCCATAGGAAGTATTATAAAACAAACTGTTTCAAAGTCAAGTTTAATATACTGATTTGTATAAAAATATTAACTTATTTTAGTACGAATTCGGTATGACTGGAATTGCCTGATATGATAGCCGCCCGCATTTGCAGATGCCTGTGTCATTCTCATACTCCGCCCAGTGTCATTCCCGCGCTTGACGCGGGAATCTATTACAGATTGCCCGATTAAGTCAGGCAATGACATATAGCTTATTTCTTCTTAATCACGATGTCGTCGATGAGGATGCTGCCGGGGTCTGTTGAGTTTGGAAATTTGAAATAGAGATTTTCAAAGCGGGTCCAGTCAAACTGGCTCGGCAAATCATACCATTTATGAGTTACATCCGACCAGGCTCCCTGACCGTCTGCAAACTTTGTAATCGGGAGCTCAATATTCACCCAGTCTCCAACAGAATAGTCAGAAGCTTTTATTATGTAGCTTTTTGACCATGGAAGCTCTTTCTCTCCTCCATCAGAATCCAGGAGAATTAATTCAAAGACTTGTCGTGGCGTAGAAAATTTTACAGAAAGACTTATAATCATATTATCTGCATTATCTTTAAATTCAGATGTAATGATATTTGAGGGTATAATTTTCATACCAATTTCTTTTGCAGGATATGATGCATTAAAACACCAGCTTTGAGATTTGTCTTCCTTTGTAATTTTAGCGTTTCCCCACATTCCAATAGTTGAACCCTTTCCGGCAATTCCGTCAAATACTGTATATGGTTTTTGAGGGAAGTGTAACTCTCTTGCTTTTTCTATCAAAGAGGAATCCGGCAGTTTAAATCCATAGGCTTCCAGAGCAGCAACTTCAAAATCATCTGCCTGCGGGAAAATAGATATTTCTTTATCTGTCTTTAAGAAACCCTGATCTTCTCCAATTCCCCAACTTAAATAAGCAATATTGTTTTTCTTGCAGGCATCAACGGCAGTTCTAATCCAATTCACACGGTCTTCGAGATTTATGTAAATAGTTGAAGGTAATTCTCCGCAAAAAACTCTTACATTATTTTTTGCAGCCCATTTACCGACTGTGTCAAACTTTTGGGTTAGGAACTTTTCAGTTCCTTCTGTCCTATACTGGTTCTGAATATAATCCTGAACCCAGGAATTTTTTGTTCTTCCCTGCAGTTTTGGAAGACGAGATTTGTCGTAAGGAAATGGGAGACCGGATAAATCTGAAATTGCCGGATCTGCCCAGGCTGCTCCCTGTAAGTTAAATACTTCTGGACCAGGATTGTGGAAGGTGTATATAAGATTTTCATCTTTATGAGGCTTCATTTTTACAAGAGCTTCCAGGTGAGACCATGGAGAGCAGGTTACGACAATAGAATGAGTCTTGTCGTATTGTCTGATCAGATTAATCATTTCTTCCTGGAGTTTATACCATTTTCCTGCATCTTTACTTGGTGGCTCATTCATAATTTCGTAGATTATGTATTCGCTTCTGTCTTTATAGCGTGGGGCAATTTGTGTCCATACAGCTTCAAGCTGAGGTCTCAGCATTTTAAGATTACTTCGATTGCGTTCCTGATTATAAATGTGATTGTTGTGATTGTCGATTATAAGATAGATCTGATATTTTTCCGCCCAGTCGCAGACCTGATCAAGTTTTTTAAGAACTTCATCGTAAATTGTTCCGTAACCAAGAGGTTTATCTGTGTAAATATCAAAAGAACAGTTAAGCCTTATGACTTCAATACCCATGTCTTTAAGACAGGCAAAGTCTGCTTCGTCATATCTGTTCAAATTTAAAGGCGGCGTATTAGAATATGATCCATCCGGTTCCATAGGATTCGTCCAGTCTTCAAAATATAAGGGTAAATTGATACCTTTTGAAAAAGGCAGACTAGCTTGTGCAAATGCAACAAACATACTGCAAGCTAAAATCAAAGAGATTAAAAGTTTTTTCATAAACACTCCTATAAAAATATTTTACAACATCGCATCAGTGACGTTGTTTATAAGACAATTATCAGAGTGTTTTTATGAAAAAAATACAGAGTTGAACTCACAATTTTTTGTGAGTTCAACTCTGTATATCATTTTAGAAATCTTGATGTATAATAAAATTATGCATATAAAAAAGATTTTTTGTATTGTCGTTTTTTCTATAACTATACTTTTCTCCCTTTCGGCCCAGAGTGATGATCATCATGAAGATTTGCAAGATCTCTGGATGTGGAACTGTGTTGGGAATGAAGATAATTCTCTTTTTTTAATGCATGTAACAGATGACATAGAATGGCAAGATGTCGTTTATTACTTTTTGAACGGCAGATTCATGGCAGACGTAAGAATCCATAAACTCTGGGATTCTGGGAGTGGAGTCGGAAATATTGTCTTTAGTCCTTTTTCAAAAAAGTTTTATTTCTGTTCTGCCTGGGGAAATTCTCCCGGGCTCTGGATTGCATCACAGACAGGAATTAAGGATAATCCGCTTAAACTCGACTCAACACCTATGGATAAAGGTCGAGGTTATTTGGCTGTGAATAAAACCGGTGTCTGGCTTTTGCACGACACTGCAGAGCATAGCGGACAGCTTTATAAAATAGAAGATACTGGCGGAAACTTTATTTTTTCAATTCCAGAAGCTGTAAAGCAGGCAAGCTTTAATTCCTTTTATAATTTTATGGAAGTAAAACGGCCTAACTCCTCTGAATTTCATGAGCATGAACAGTGCTTTAAGTTTACCGACTACACCCTTTTAATCTGCGATGAAGATGAAAGCTCCTGGTGGGTATTTAACTGTCTTACAGAAAAACTGAAAAAATACGAAAGTCTGGAGCTTGCAAAAAAGGCGGCGGAAAAAATTGACCGGGCTTATGCAAGAAAGCAGAAAGTCTTGGCACAGCTATCGCTTGTTGCAGTCTTTGTTGTAGTTCTTGTGATTTTTGCTGTGGTCTTGATTCTTGTACTTAAGAAAATACGGGGTGGTCAAAAGGAAGCTTCCCGTATTGAGCACAACAAAATGATTTTTGATATTCAGGAAAAAGAACGCGCAAAAATCAGCCGGGACATTCACGACTCGGTTGTACAGGATATCCGCGTGCTGCGTCTTGAAACTGAAAATCTTGTGGTGGACCAGGCTTCTAAAACGCGACAGACCAAAATTGAAGACCTTGCAACCGACTGCATAATTAAGCTGCGTAACATATGCTACAATCTCACTCCGGCGGAACTTACCAGCCACAGCGAAGGAGATTCTACTCAGTTTGAACTTATTTCTATAATCAATTCGCTGGTTCAGCAGTTCAGTGCGCGAACCCATATCCCCTGTGTCTTTAAGGTTGAAGAAGGTTTTGAATATCCGGTGCTTGAAAAAGAAAAAACTCAAAATCTTTTCCGAGTAATTCAGGAAGCGCTTACGAATATAGAAAAGCATTCTTATGCAACCCAGGCTTCCATCTTTATTAAAAAGGCCGATTCTTCCGGCGGCGGCAAGCCAGCACTTTTGATTTACATTACAGACGACGGCATTGGCTGCAATCAGAATGAACTTGCCAAAAAGCTCAAGAGCAAAGAGCATCTGGGGCTCCGCGGTATGAAGGACAGAATGGAGCTTATCGGCGGGCAGATAGAATTTTTTACAGCACAGAATGACGGTATGGAAATCAAAATCGAATTACCTTTGGAGAGCGCAAAATGAAAAACATTCTTTATATCGTAGATGACCATAACATGGTGCGGAACGGACTTAAAGCCTGGCTCGAGCAGCACACCTCCTGGCGGGTTCCCAAAGATTTTGCAGATTCAAAAGAATGCCTGGAATGTCTTGAGTGTCTGAGCAAGATGGACGCGAAGCTTCGCGATACAGCCTTTCCAGAAATTATAATTGTTGACGTTCAGCTGATTGGTGAAACCGGCTTTTCGCTTGTAAAAAAGATTTCGGAAAAATGGCCGGAAATAAAATGCGTTATGTATTCAATGTTTGATACAACAGGCTTTGTTTTGCAGGCAAAAGATTCCGGTGCAAAAGGCTATATCTCCAAGGTTGCAAAGGAAGAAGAACTTGCCCGCTGCCTGGATGTTGTGCAGAGCGGTGGTACATATCTTGAGCAGTATATGACCGAAGCCCAGAATAAAGTTGACTCAATTGTGTCTGTGCTTTCAAAGCAGGAACGCAATATTTTTGAAGCGATTCTTCAGGAAAAATCAAACAAAGAAATTTGCGACGAACTTTTTATTTCTCCGCGAACCGTTGAAAATTATACCAGCCGCCTTTATGCAAAAATCGGTGTAAAAAGCCGCGAAGAATTGATTGAGCGTTTTAAATAAATCTGTGCTATAATATTTTTATGGCTAAAAAGAAATTTAAAATTGATTTAAAAGTTGCTTACGATGCACCTGTAACTTTGACCTTTGTGATTGTTTCTGCAATTATCTTTCTATTAAATATGCTTCTGGCAAAAAGCGGGAAGGCTGGCGGGCTGGAAAAAATCTTTGCTTCTCCTACCAGTCAGGCGGGAGTCTTGCCCTTTATTCCTTCTGCGCCGCTTTCTTACCTGCGCCTTCTTTTTTATATTTTTGGAGCTGCTGCCGGCGGGGCTTCCCTTCTTTTTACTAATCTGATTTTGATTATGCTTCTGGGCCCTGCCATGGAAGAACGTTATGGTTCAGTGATTATCGGAATTATGATTTTTGTGTCGGCTCTATTTGCCGGTGTTCTTAATGCCTGCTTCTGTGAGACCAGTCTTGTGGGCGCGGTGCCGGTTTTGTGCATGATGATTTTTCTCAATGCCTTTATGTCCTTTTCTAAAAAGAAGTTTCCTCTGTCTTTTGCGGCTGTGATGGTGCTTTTTGTTCTGCTGCAGATTTTTAGCGGGGCAGGAACTGTACAAATCATCATCTGTATTGCGGGCGGCCTGTGCGGAAGTCTTTTTGCTTTCCTTACTTCTCCAAAAATGAAGGCGGAAAAGAAGGCAACAAAGAGTGCGGCTGGGGCTGACGGCAGTGGCAGACGAGGCGGACTTTTGAGCCGGGCAGAAAAAGCTGCCTATGCAGAAGAACTTGACCGCAATAGTCCACGGAATAAAAAATCTTATGATGATGACGATGAGACAACCGTAGTCGGTACTTTGAAATTCTAAAAGGAGAAAATCATGCACTATAAAAACTTCAAAACCGTAACCTACTGCGTTGCCGGCTGGGTAAATCACATCACAGAAGAAGAACTTCGTGAGCAGGCTGATTTTTTACAGAAATATGTCGGCATAGACAAAATCTATCTGGAAACCTACCGCGACGAGTTTGCTAAAAAAGAACAGCTTGATATGTTCAAGCGGGTTATGAAGGATTACCGAATTGAAGTTTCGGGTGGAATTACAACTGTTACTCCGGACCTGAACGAGACCGATAAAAAACGTCAACGCCTTTTTAATACCTTCTGTTACAGCAATGAGCCTATGCGGGCCCGCCTTAAGGAAGTCAGCGAATATACTGCAAGTCAGTTTGATGAGTTTATTATAGATGATTTCTTTTTTACTCAATGTCAGTGTGAGGACTGTATCCGCGAGAAAGGCGAGCGCAGCTGGGAAGAGTTCCGTCTTGAAAAGATGATGGAAGTTTCCCGCGACCTGATTATCGGGCCTGCAAAAAAGGTAAATCCTAAGGTTCACATAATCATCAAATATCCAAACTGGCGGGAAAGCTTTGCACAGACCGGATATAACCCGGGACAGCAGCCGGAGATTTTTGATTCAATTTATACCGGGACAGAGACCCGTCACGGAGCTCAGACAGATCAGCACCTGCCTCGCTATCTCAGTTATTCTCTCATGCGCTATTTTGAAAGCGTTGCTACCGGTCGTAACGGCGGCGGCTGGTTTGATCCTTTTGACTGCGACAGAATTGATACTTATCTTGAGCAGGCTTATCTTACTGCCTTTGCAAAGCCAAAAGAAATTATGATGTTCTGCTGGCCGGCTCTGGCAGGAAATAAACGTGCAACTCCGCTTGGCTTTATGTATAAAAAGCTTGATGCAATTGTGGGGCAGCTGGGAGAGCCTGTGGGCTTAAAGACTTATCTTCCTTTTAATTCACAGGGTGAAGATCATCTGGAAGATTTCCTTGGCATGATTGGAGTTCCTATGGAGCCGGTTTGTGACTTTCCGACCTTTAGTGAGGTTGCGGGGGCCGGAGTGAAAGCGGGGGCTAACAAGGTGCTGCTGACTGCATCGGCTTTGAAAGATGAAAAGATAATTTCGAAGATTGAAGCTTTCGTGAAGGCAGGCGGAAACGCAATCGTAACAAGCGGCTTTGTGATTGGCGCCTTGAAAAAATGCCCTGAGCAGCTGGGGCAACTAACGGGCGTTAGTTATCGTGAGCGCACACTAACGGCCGACGAGTTCCATTACAACATAAACGGAAATTATAGAACTGCTTACGTAAAGGGAGCCGTGCCGATTACCTTCCCTTCGATTGAACACCGCAATAATGCCACCTGGTCTGTGATGAATGCGGGCCATGGTGAATATCATGAAAGTATTTTGTGCTATGATACTTATGGTAAGGGTAGACTAACAGTTCTAACAGTTCCTGATATGCCGTCTAAGCTTTATGACCTGCCGGTTGAAGTTCTTACTCAGATTCGCCAGGAGCTGGATGTCTGCGGAGTTACAATTGATGGTGGCGTAGGCGTTTCGCTTTTTGCTTACGATAATAAAACTTATGGTCTTTACTGTCACACCTGGGATGGCTGCGCGCCGCAGGAATTTGACCTTCACGTTAGGGGAGAGGCAAAAGAGCTGCACCGCCTTTCTGACGGTGAAAAGCCTATGCCGTGGACAATTCAAACTCTGGAGCCTTTCGGAGTCCAAAAAATCAAGCTGGGCTCAGAAGAAAACGAGGCTCTCTTTCATGTAAGAATTCAGCCGGGAGATTTTGTTTTCTTTGAAGTAAAATATTAATAAGAGGATTTTATGCTTACTGCAATAGCTGGAAAATCAGATAGAATCGAGAGTGTGACTTGCAATGGGGGAGAAGTTTTTCTTAAATCTGAAAAGTCCATACTCAGGCTTCGTTTATATTTTGAAGATGTGCTCCGAGTGTCCTATTCTGAAAATGGTGACTTTGATAAAAGACAAGGCGAGGGGATGCTGCTGTCAGATTTGACTTTGCTGAAGCAGGATGATTATTCGCTGACAGAAAGTGCTGAAGAAATTATTGTTCGTACTAAGGGACTTGCTGTTCACGTTTGCAGGGCATCCGGGGCTGTAAAGGTATTTAAGCTTTCTGGTGGTGCAAAGGGCGGACAGGTAGAGGAAGCACCGCTTTTTTCTGAAGCCTTTGAGCATAGCCATTCCATTGAAAAGTTTGATGTTTATAAATCTGTCGGCCAGATAAAAACAGAAGAAGTGAAAACTGCCGACGGCCTAAAAAAACGGGTGCTTGCCGCAGATAAGGAATATGTTGAAAGTCTTTATCATACAAGAGTGAACTTTGCTTTTGCTTCCAATGAAAAACTTTTTGGTCTTGGACAGATGGAAGAAGGGGTGTGGAACTATCGCGGCACTACCCAGTATCTGCATCAGGCAAATAAAAAAATCGCAATTCCATTTTTGATTTCCAGTCGTGGTTATGGTTTGCTTTTTACAACACAGAGTCCCGCAGTTTTTAGTGACACGCAATATGGTTCTTACTTTTATACAAATGCAGATTATTATCTTGATTATTTTGTGATTGCACCGGCCAGTTTTTCTAAAATCATTGGACGTATGCGTTCCCTTACAGGAAAGGCAACTTTGCCACCAGATTTTGCACTGGGGTATGTTCAGTCTCAGGAGCGTTATGAAAGTCAGCAGGAGATTCTGGATACTGTTGCAGAATTTAAAAAGCGGGACATCCCTCTCAGTCTGATTGTTCTGGACTGGCTTTCCTGGGAGGATGGAATGTGGGGACAGAAATCCTTTGATAAAAAACGCTTCCCGGATATTCCTGCTATGGTAAAAAAGCTTCACGAAGATGATGTTCATTTTATGATTTCCATCTGGCCGACAATGGACGAAAAATCAGAAAATTATAAAGAGATGAAGGAAGCGGGTACTCTGCTTTCCGGTGTGAATATCTGCAATGCTTTTGACAAGGCCGGCCGCGAGCTTTACTGGAAGCAGGCAAAAAAAGGCCTTGCTGACTTAGGTGTTGAAAGCTGGTGGTGTGATTCAAGCGAACCTCTCACGCCGGAGTGGGGCCATATAGAAAAGCCGCTGCCGGAAAATAGTTATGCTGAATATCTTCAGGCAAGCGGCGACATCATGCCCCCTCAAAAGGCAAATGCTTACGGTCTTTATCATGCTCGCGGAATGTTTGAAGGACAGACTCGCGATTTTCCGGACCGCCCTGTACTGACTCTTACCCGAAGCGGTTACCCAGGAAGTCAGCGTTACGGAGTTACACTCTGGTCTGGCGATACCTCTGCAAAATGGAGCGTTCTCAAAAATCAGGTGGTGCAGGCCTGTCAGTTTGGCCTTTCGGGCATTCCTTACTGGACTGTTGATATAGGAGCTTTTTTTGTAAAGCGTGGAGAAGCCTGGTACTGGAACGGAGATTATTCTGAGGCAAACGGCGACCCGGCCTATCGCGAATTATATACAAGATGGTTTCAGTTTGGAGCTTTTCTTCCAATGTTCCGCGCCCATGGAACAGACTGCCGCCGCGAGCCCTGGGCCTTCTGCGACAAGACAAATGTTTTTTATGACACACTTGTTAGTTTTATCAAACTTCGTTACAAGCTTCTGCCTTATATAAAGCAGGTGGCTCAGCGGGTTAGTGAAAATGACGAAAGTTTTATAAGGCCGCTTTTTATGGAGTTTAATGATAAGTCACTTTTTGATATTTCGACTCAGTTTATGTTCGGACCTGAAATTATGGTTTGTCCGGTAACTAAGTCATTTATTGATTTTGAAAAATACGAGCTGGCAGATGCTGCTGTGCCTTATAAAACTTCACCTCTTATTGATGTTTATCTTCCTGCTGATTGCGATTGGTATGATTTCTGGACAGGAGAAAAATTGAAGGGCGGTCAGTGGATTAAAGCAGAAGCTCCAATTCAAAAAATGCCACTCTTTGTGCGGGAGGGAGCAGAGATCTAGATATTGCGAGGCACTTCGCGACGAAGCAGTCTATACAATGATATACAATGACGAATCTTGCATTTTCTGTTAAACTATCATCATGAAGAAAACAAATGCAATGCGCATCCTTGATGGACTTGGAATTCCTTACGAGACTGCTGAATATGAAGATGACGGCGAGCACGAGCTTGCAAAAGGAGCTGCTCTCCGCTTGTCCGAAAAACTCGGTGTTGCTCCTGAAACTGTTTTCAAGACAATCGTAATGCGCACAGAAAGTAAAGAAATCTGTGTATTCTGTCAGAGCGCAGAATCAGAAATAAATCTCAAAAAGGCCCGCCAGGCTGCAGGCTGCAAGGAAATCGGCCCTGTGCGCCCAGAAGAACTCTTAGCACTTACCGGTTACATCCGCGGCGGCTGCACTCCAATCGGCATGAAGAAAAAATTCCGCACCTTTATCGACGAAACTGTAATCCTTCACGACCAGGTCTGCATCAGCGGTGGCCAGCGTGGTGTGCAAATCAAAATTGCACCCAACGACCTTATTAAAGCTACCGACGCTACAGTAGTTGATCTTGAACTCTAGGACAGGGAGACCCTTTGCCTCATGCCCGACAAAACCTACATCGCAATCGACTTAAAGTCTTTTTATGCCTCTGTGGAATGCCGGGAACGGTTGCTGGACCCGCTTACGACTAAGCTTGTTGTGGCGGACAAGAGTCGTACCAGTAAAACTATCTGCCTTGCGGTTACCCCGGCTCTTAAGGCTTACGGGCTCAGCGGGCGGTCGCGGCTTTTTGAGGTTGAGGCTAAGGCCCGGGAATTCAAAAGACAAACCGGAAAGGATCTGGACTACATTGTGGCTCCGCCCCGCATGGCTCTTTACATCCAGTATTCAACCCGCATTTACAATGTTTACCTCCGCTATTTTTCGCCTGAGGATATTCACGTTTATTCTATTGATGAAGTTTTTATTGATGCGACAAGTTATCTGCCATTTTATAAGCTGAGTGCCCACGAGCTTGCTGTAAAGGTAATTCGCGAGGTACTGCATGAAACCGGAATTACAGCGACTGCCGGCATCGCTCCAAATCTCTTTTTGTGTAAGGCTGCCATGGATATTGTTGCAAAGCATATTCCTGCAGACGAGGATGGAGTTCGCATTGCTGAGCTTGATGTTACGGGCTTTCGACGTCAGCTCTGGAATCATCAGCCGCTGACTGACTTCTGGCGGGTGGGGCGGGCTACAGCTAAGAGACTTAACAAATATTTTATCCGAACCATGGGGGATATTGCCCGAACTTCGCTTGATAATCCCGATCTGCTTTTTAAGGAATTTGGAATTGATGCGGAGATTTTAATTGACCACGCCTGGGGACTTGAACCGGTTGGTATGAAGGATATAAAGAATTATAAATCTGAAGCGAAGAGTCTTGGGAGCGGGCAGGTGCTTCATGAGCCTTATACTTTTGAAAAAGCAAAAATCATTGTGAGGGAGATGGCGGAACTGCTTGCACTTGATTTGTTTAAGAAGAAGCTTGTTGCAGAGTCTGTTACTCTTCAGGTGGGTTATGATGTAGAAAGCCTTAATCTAAAAGATTTTGATGGAGAAGTGGTGCGCGATTTTTATGGCCGCGAAGTTCCAAAGCCTGCCCACGGAAGTGCTTCGCTGGGCTCGGAAACGAATTCCTCGCGTGCTATTGTAGATGCCTTTGTGGAACTTTTCGAAAGAATCACAAATCCTGCATGGCTGGTGCGCCGCGTGAATATCACTGCAAATAATACAAAACCTGAAAGCCTGCGGCAGCCGGGACTTTTTGATGAAGTTGATGAAAAAGAAGGTGGCCTCAATCAGGAAAAAGAAAACAGTTTGCAGAAGGCCCGTCTGGAAATCATACGCAAGTACGGCAAGAATGCAATCTTAAAAGGAATGGACCTGGAAGAGGGTGCCACAACAATAGACCGCAATTCTCAGATAGGAGGACACAAGGCGTGAAAGACGACAAACGTCATGCTGAACTTGTTTCAGCATCTATGAATGAGATCCCGAATCAAGTTCGGGATGACAGTGCTTCGTTTCGGGATGACAGTGATTCAAAATATTCCGATATCCTCGACTATGACTGGAATTATGATTCTCTTCCTAACCGCATGCCACTTTCGCAGCGGGCAAAAATCTTCCTGCCCTTTGCGGCTCTTACAGGCTTTGACGAAGCAATCCAAAAAACAATAGATCAGGAAATTGCAGAGTTAGGGGAGTAATTTTTACCCTTAGATTTTTATACTTTACCCCCGCAAATCTGCATCTTACCAAAAAGCCCCTTGTGCGCTCAAAAAATTGCCCTTATCATGCAAATGTAACTTGAAAAACAGGTCTTTTGGAGGCTAATATGAAAAAGGCAAAGAAAGAGTCGAAAAGTAAGGCAAAAGGAGGCGCTATGGTCGGCAGAATTATTTGGGAACTTGTTAAATTTTGTATTACAGCTTTTATAATCACAAATATCGTAAATATCATTTTGATGGGGCCATTGCTGCCACGCTTTGAACGTCATGCAAAGGGCGGAAAATATTTTGTGAGTCCGACTGCCCAGACAGTAAGGACTCCTGCCGGCTCATATTTTGAGTTTCAGCAGGGCGGTGGCTGTGCCGGTTTTTCATCAGCTTTTGTGCTTCGTCATAGTGGAGTGCAGATTGGCGGCGAAGAAGCCTTTAAGGAAGTGCCTTTTCAGATGAAGGGCGGACTTGCTTTTCCAAAGGGAATCACAGGCTTTTTCAAAAAGCGAGGAATCAAAATGACAGCGTGTACAGGAAACTTTGCTGCCCTGCAGAATGAGCTTGAAAAAGGACGGCCGGTAATTGTTGTAATCCGCTCCTTTGTAAATAAGAGTTACCTGCATTTTGCAACTGTTACAGGTTATGACGAAGAAAAGCTTTACCTTGCAGATTCAATTCAGAGTTGGGTAAATGTTGATAAAGATGGAAAGGCTATAGAGCCGGCCCTCGATACAGCACCAACCAGCGGGGAAACAGTTTATTACAATAGAACAATTCCGCTGGAAGAGTTCAAAAAACTCTGGAACACATCAATGCTGAAAATGCCTTTGTACCGGAATATGTTCTATGTTTGTAAAGGCTAACATCCAAAAAGCTCTGCCGCTTTTTTCATGCGGTCTGCAATCTTTACTTCAAAGGGGCAGCGGCTTTCGCAGGCTCGGCAGGCTATGCACTCGGCGGCCTTGTGGGGAATAAGCTCGTAGTGAGACTGAATGCTTTGAGGAACTGTCGGCTGCTGTTTTGCAAGGTCGTAAAATTTATTTACCATGGCAATATCAATATTTGACGGACATGGCTTACAGTGACCGCAGTAAGTGCACTGCCCCTTATAGGAATGATAAGGAGCATTTGCAATTACAGAGGCATAATCTTTTTCGTCTGGGCTGGCGGTTTCGTAAGCTACGGCCTGATCTATCTGGACTGTAGTGTCATAGCCGCACAGAATGGAGCTTACCGCAGGCCGGGTTAAAGCATAATGAATGCACTGGGCTGGAGTAAATGCAACTCCAAAAGGAGAATTTTCTGCATCAAAAAGCTTGCCGCCTAAAAAGCCCTTCATGACGGTTATGCCAACATCTTTTTCTTCTGCAAGGCGGTAGAGCTCAGCGCGCTCGGGATTAATGCCTTTCATGTTGTCCTCGTACCAGCCGAACATCTGCATAAGGTCTTCGCTCGGAGGCTGCATGTCAAAGGCCGGATTAATGCTGAATAGAATCATCTCTACAAAGCCGGAAAGAACTGCGCGTTTCGCCATAACAGGATTATGGGTGCTGAGTCCTATGTGGCGGATTACTCCGCGCTCATGAAGGTCTTTTACATAATCAATAAAGGGGCCGTTCATACTGTTGTTCCAGTCTTCTTCCGAATCAATATAGTGAATCATTCCAAGGTCAATGTAGTCGGTTTTAAGGCGGGCTAACAAATCTTCAAAGGCAGGCTTTACAAATTTCATATCGCGGGTGCGTACATACTGCCCGTTCTGCCAGGTGGAGCCGACGTGCCCCTGAACATACCATTTGTCGCGGCAGTCTTTTATTGCCTCTCCAATTATGTCGCGGGATTTTGGGTCTGGCATCCAGCAGTCGATTATGTTTATTCCTTGCTCCTGTGCATATTTTATGAGGCCAACAGATTCATCAAATTCGTGCCGTTCCAGCCATTCACCGCCAAAGCCAATTTCGCTTACCATGAGGTTTGTTTTTCCAAGTCGTCGTTTGTTCATAAGAGGGTCTCCAAAGTCTGTGATTTTAGTATATATCTCACCCGCTTTTTATGCTAGAATCAAAAAAGGATTTTATATGGAAAATAAAAAAGAAATCAAAGATATCCGCATTGGTTACCCGGATTGCTGTTTTATGGCAGATGATAACTGGTTCCGCTACAGAAGCGGCGCAATCATAATTGAAGACGGCTGCTTTCTTGTTGTGAAAAGCGAGACTTCAAAATATTTTTATACGGTTGGCGGCGGCGTGCACATGAATGAAAAATCGGAGGAGTGCATTGTTCGCGAGGTTCGTGAAGAAACTGGCGTTGATTACGAGGTTGACCGTCTTGCTGTAATCTGCGAAAACTTTTTTAAAGAAAAAAATCTGGGATACGATCCTCTCCACTGCCATGTAATTGAGTTTTATTACCTTATGAAAAGTCGTGGCAAAAAAGATGCAAAGTGTAACAGCATCGGCTGGGATAATGCAAAAGAGTCCATTCACTGGATTCCCCTGAACAAGCTGCCAGAGTCAGACATCCGCCCGGAATTTTTGCGCACCCGCATGAATGAGATTTTAGAAAACAAGGGTGTGCTTCACATTGTTAATGATGAAAGATAATTAAATGGGCTTTTTTGTCAGATACATAACATAAGTGTCATTAAAGATTATTTTGTTATCATGGGCTAACACTGCCTTGTGCAGGCCTTCAAAAAACTTAGTTTTGTAAGGCTCGGCAATTACCATATGGTCACAGTGGGTGCCGCTAAAGGCAACATATTCGTCAGCAGTCATTTCGCGTTTACCGTAAAAGTCCCGTTCTTCAAAATCTACATAGCCGTAGTTTGTAGCGTTCTGGTAATGGAAGGAACGGTGAGGATAGGGAGTCTCTGGTTTAAAGTATTCATCATAGATTTTCTGAATATCATCGTGAAGGGCCGGATTTGTGCTTTTGTATTCAGACTTTGTGAGCAGCATTGCAAGGGTGCCGCCGGGAGCAAGAAGGTCATAAGTTTTTGAAAAGGCGATATCTTCCGGGATCCACTGAATTGTTGCAGCTGAATAAATCAGGTCGAACTTCTGCCCTTCAAAATCGTGCGTGATAAAATCATCATTTACGATATGGAAGTTTGGGCGGTCGCCGTATTTTTCCTTCATTTTTGCATAAAGATGTTCACCCAGCTCAATTGCATTGTAGTCGCAGCCAGTGTTTAAAATCGGCTCGGTTGCCTGTCCGGTCCCTGGTCCTATTTCCAGCACTTTTTTACCCGGTCCGATTTTCGCATAAGCAATCAGACTGTCAAAAAGTTCCTGACTGTAGCGTGGTCTGAACTTATCAAACTGTTCTGGTATTGTGTCGAAAATTTTTCGGAATTCCATTTTTTAATTCTCCTTTTTATAAATCCAGTAGCCGTTAAAGGCAACGCCATCTTTTGCGACAAGCAGATTATCTGTTTTTTCAAAACCAAAGGCTTGTGCGGCAACGGCTCTTTCAACTGCATAAAGAGGAATCTTTGTAGCAAGCTGTTTGCAATCAAACATTTCAAAGGAATGTGGAATTATCAGTGACATGATTTCTTTCAGTACCTCTGCTTTTTCATAAGAACTGCCGACATCAAGTCGCAGAATTCCAGATTTATTAAAGGCATCTTCCGAAAGCCGTTTGAACATTTCAATTGTACCGATTACCTTGCCTGTCGACTTTTCAATAATCGCCCAGCGGACAAACCATTTTTCTTTATAAGAATAAAGCCAGAAATTAATAGCCTTATTCATAAGTTCTTTTGTGTGATAATAAAAATTATCGCCGTCACAATTGTCACTGTTGAAAAAAGGGAGTGCATTTTTGTCGCTATAAACCTGCAGCAAATTATCAGAATCAGATTTTTCCACAAAGCGCAAAAGCCATTTTTCACTTTCAAAGGTTGGACATTCTTCGTAAACGTTTTTCATGGTTTCATTATATCATATAAGAATTGATAAAAATACCTACAAAACTAATATTTTCTGCATTTTTGTAGGTAATATTGGCAAGAACAAAATGATATGTATCCTACAAAATAAGGAATTTTACATATTTTGTAGGAATCCCGAAAAGAAAGATGCTACTCAGTTTTCCATATACGAGATACTGAAAAGTCTTTATACTGAAATAATGGAAGAAAACCCAAATTACAAAAATCGAAGCGTCGCAATAGTAATCCGCGATGGAAAAATCTTAATGGAAAGACTCTGTTACAAAGATGAAAATAATGGCAAGGAATTCTTTTCGGTGCCAGGTGGTGGCATAGAAGAAGGAGAGACTCCCGAGCAGGCAGCCATTCGAGAGCTTAAAGAGGAGTGCGGCCTGGACGGCACAATTGTAAAGCCGCTTGCAGTTATTTATTCTCACGGAAGAAAAGAATATTCTTTTGAAGTTGCAGTTCCAGAAGATCAGCAGGCAATTACAGGTTACGATCCCGAAGAAGCCGGCTCTGACAATCCTCCTCTCAGAGAAGTTGTCTGGAAAAGTTTGAACGAAATCAGCGAAAAAGACCGTGCATTCTTGTGGTCTTACGGTCTCCTTCAGGTTCAGAATTTTTATGAAACAATTGTTAGTTGGGGTAATGAAATCTCTTATCCGGGAAAGTAGGAATGCTACGCCGATGCAGGTGATGGTGTAAGTGATAGACAAAAGTTTCTGCTTTGCAAAAAAAGTCGAGAAAATCATTTCAATCAGACATATAATAAAAATATGTTCAGTGAAAAAGAAGAAAAAGTTTATGAGCTTCAGAAATTTATTTTGTCTCATCTTTATGAAAAATTAACTCTGGAAAATCTTGCAGTCCAGGTGGGCTTGTCTGAATGGCAGTGTTACAGAAATTTTAAGGAAGCGGCCGGAATCAGTATTGCAGATTATATCCGTCGGGCAAGACTTTCAGAAGCGGCAAGAAAGCTTAGGGAAGAACAAAAGAAAGTTCTTGATGTGGCCCTTGAAGCGGGCTATGACAGTACAGATGGATTTCAGCGGGCTTTCTTTACAGAGTTTGGATGTAATCCTGCGGAATATGAAAAATCAGATATTTCAATACTTAGCTATGTTCCTTATGACATTAAGTACCGCAGCAAGGATTTATACAAAGCAGAAAGTGGCAGACTGGATAAGATTCAAGTTGATAACGGCAAGGTCTTTGATTTTGGAAAAACTGCTGAATACTACGGCCGCTTCAGAGATATTTATCCGCAATCACTTTTTGATAAATTGTATTCTCTTGGAATTGGAAACGCCGGCACAAAATGGCTGGATCTTGGAACAGGCACCGGAGTCTTCCCAAGAAATCTCTATCAATATGGAGCTGATATAACTGCAACAGATATTTCGGAAGAGCAGCTTGAAATTGCAAGAAACCTTTCGTTAGGATTGGATAACATTCATTATGAAAAAGTGGCTGCAGAAGAACTTAATTTTCCTGAGCATTCTTTTGATGCAATTACAGCCTGCCAGTGCTTCTGGTATTTTAATCCTGAGCTTGTAGTTCCAAAAATAAAATCACTCATTAAAAAGGGTGGGGTTTTCTTAAAGCTTTATATTTCATACTTGAAAGAAGAGCCTGTAACTCAGGACAGCAACGCACTAATCAAAAAAATCAATCCATCCTGGCATGGGGCAGCAAGTGCACTTGAAGATTTACGCCGTCATTATTTTGAAGAACCTCAGCTTGAAACTTTCATTACAGAGATTCCATTCACCCGCCAAAGCTGGCATGGACGAATGCTTGCAAGTCGCGGTGTAATGGCCAGTATGAATGAAGAAGAGTTGCTTCAGTTTGATAAAGAACACCGCACCATGCTGGAAGAAAAATACCCTGAAAAGTTCAGCATCAAACATAAAATCTTTTTGACCTGGTATAGATTCTAATGATGATTCTGCGAAGTGCAAATATATTAAAATTGACGAGATATAGCAATGTATAGCAATGTATAAAAAAGACTTGCTTATATGCGCCAAATGGCGTTATGATAAGAGACAGTTGGCTTGTGTTTCAAAATCACTTTTTAATTGGGGGGTGCATATGACAAAGACAAAACAATACACACCTGTAAATTGTCGCATTATGGCATCAAAAGGTGTACCTAAGAATGAATATAACAGTTTTATTCATGTAATCTTTAAATACACAGATAAAGATTTTGCTGGCATTGCAGGTACCAGTGCCAGAACACTTTCCAGACTCAAATCAGATCAGAATATTCCTCAGCAGGCGGCAGAAGTAACAATTTCTCTCATGAGGGCTTATGAAAAAGCAAAAGAGATTTTTGGCTCTCAGGAAAATGCTGTAAAATGGTTGAAATCTCCAAATAGTGTACTTGACGGGATAACTCCTGTAGAAGCAATGAGTTCCCGTTTTGGCGCAGAAGAAGTTATGGATATTCTTGGCCGCATTGAATACGGTGTTTTTTCATGATTGTATTCAGAATCGCACGAAAAGAACGTATAGAAGATTTGTCAGGACGAGGCGCAGAACTTTTTGGCGGGCGCTGGAATGAAAAAGGCTATCCTGCTTTATACACCTCATCTTCCTTGTCTCTTGCTGCTCTGGAAATCCTTGTTCATACAGACAAATCAATGCCACCTGTAAATATGGCTTATGCTTCTATTTATGTTCCAGATTCTTTTCTTTCAATGAAAATCTTAAAGCTTCCTTCTGATACTACAGAAATAGAATACGGTACAAAGTGGCTCAAAGAAAAGTCTGGTCTCATGCTTAAAGTTCCTTCAGTTATTCTTCCTTATGAATATGAGCATGAGTGTAATTTGATTCTAAATCCCCTGCATGAAGATTTTAAAAAAGTTTTTATCAACGAAGTTCATGATTTTTCTTTTGATGGTAGATTGGTGTAATTATCAATTTAATAAAAAAACAGCAGAGCCGTGTGACTCTGCTGTTTAGGTTTTATATGACTTTTTTGTTGACCTGTCATTCCCGGGCTTGACCCGGGAATCTTTTATCCGAAAATCGGTCTAACTCTGTTTACAGTATCACAAGCTGCAAGCTTTGCGATGATGTCGTCGGTTACAACGCCGTCTACGTCGATGATGTTGTATGCAACGTCGCCGCGTGCCTGGTTGATGAAGGAGCTGATGTTGAGCTTTGCTTCACCGAGGATTGTTGTGAACTTAGAGATTGTATCAGGAATGTTTTTGTGGCTGATGCAAAGACGTGTTCCGCCCTTTGGAATTGGGTTGTCTGTAACTGTCTTAGGGAAGTTTACAGAGTTTACGATATTTCCATTTTCAAGGAAGTCCTTAAGCTGAGCTGCTGCCATGATAGCACAGTTGTCTTCTGCTTCCGGAGTTGAAGCTCCAAGGTGAGGCATACAAACAACCTTTGGATGATTCAAAAGTTCTTCTGCGGCAAAGTCTGTGATGAGGCAGCTTACTTTTCCGCTGTCGAGGGCAGCAAGAATGTCTGCATTGTTTACAAGACCACCGCGGGCAATGTTGATAATGCGCACTCCGTCCTTCATGTTTTTGATAGAAGATGCATTAATCATTCCCTTTGTGTCGTCTGTCTGTGGAACGTGGATTGTGATGTAGTCGCACTTTGCATAAAGTGAATCCAAAGTCTCAGCAATCTTTACTTTCTTATCAAGCTTAAGAGCTGCGTTTACAGAAAGGAATGGGTCGTAGCCCCAAACGTCCATACCAAAGTGGAGGGCGAGGTTAGCAACCATAGCACCAATAGCACCAAGACCAATTACACCGAGAGTTTTACCCATCAGTTCAGGACCAACAAACTGGCTCTTACCTTTTTCTGCGAGGGCAGGGATTTCGTCTCCCTTTCCGGCAAGGCCGTTTGCCCACTTGTTAGCTTCGATTACAGGGCGGCTGGAAAGCAAGAGTGCAAGAATAACAAGCTCCTTTACAGCGTTAGCGTTAGCACCAGGAGTGTTGAATACAACAACGCCCTTTTCTGTGAGTTCTGGAATTGGAATATTGTTAGTTCCGGCACCGGCACGAGCTACAGCCTTTACATTGTCAGAAAGCTGCATGTCGTGCATTTCTGCAGAACGAACAAGAATAGCATCCGGATTATTGATTTCAGATGCGATTTCATAATTATCACGGTCGAGCTGGTTGAGACCCACGCTCGCAATTTTGTTTAATGTCTGAATTTTGAAACTCATAGTCTTTTCTCCAAAGTGTCACCCCGAACTTGATTCGGGGTCTTTTTTAATAAAATCCTGAAACAAGTTCAGGATGACGTTTTATTTATTCTCAGTAGCAAATTTTTTCATGAACTCAACAAGTGCCTTAACACCATCAAGTGTCATAGCGTTATAGATAGAAGCGCGCATACCACCAACAAGTCTGTGGCCCTTGAGGTTTACGAGACCTGCAGCAGCTGCGGCCTTTACGAACTTGTCGTTGATTTCCTTTTCTTTTGCGGCAGCGGCTTCGTCGTCTGCGGCGTGGTTGCTGTACTTTGTAAGGAATGGAACGTTCATCAAAGAGCGGCTTCCAACTTCAGTTGTTGCGTGATAGAAGTTGCCTTCGTTGTTATCGAGGTAGTTGTAAAGGTAATCAGCCTTTTCCTTGTTGCGCTTGAGCATACCTTCAGCTCCGCCGTTTGCTTCAATCCAGTGAAGAACTTTTCCAAGCACGTAGATAGTGTAGCATGGAGGAGTATTGTACATAGAATCATTATCAGCATGAGTCTTGTAGCAGAGCATAGTAGGAGTTCCGGCGCGGCAAGCTTCTGGCTCACAAATCAAATCTTCGCGGATAATTACGAGAGTAACACCAGCAGGAGCCAAGTTCTTCTGAGCACCAGCGAACAAGAGGCCGAACTTGCTAACGTCCAAAGGCTCACTCAAAACGCAAGAAGAAATATCAGCTACGAGAGGAATCTTTCCTGTGTCAGGAATGTACTCGTAGTGAGTTCCCATAATTGTATTGTTGAAGCAGATGTAAGCGTAATCATAGTCGCCTTCAATCTTTTCAACCTTTGGAATATAAGAATAATTCTTGTCTTTGCTGCTTGCGATGATATCAACATCAACGCCAAGCTTTTTAGCTTCGGCAGCAGCCTTCTTTGCCCAGACACCAGTTTCGATGTAGGCAGCCTTTCCAGTGTGAATACCAAGGTTTTCAGCAACCATAGCAAACTGAGTAGAACCACCACCCTGAACAAAAAGCACCTTGTAGTTATCAGGCACGTTCATCAGCTTGCGAACCATAGCCTCAGCATCCTGAATGATTGGCTCATAAGCCTTAGAACGGTGACTCATTTCCATTACCGACTGGCCAGTTCCATTATAATCCAGCATTTCTGCTGCACAAGCATTCAAAACCTCTTCCGGCAGGCAGCTAGGTCCCGCACTAAAATTGTACACTCTTGCCATACATCGACTCCTTCGTCTTTTTATTTTAATTTACCATTTTCAGTGCCGTAATAACCGACACGTTTTCAATCTTTATACCATCCGGCACCTTAAGCACCGCACGTGTCATATTCACAATTCCCGTGACGCCGGCCTTTACCAGCCTGTCGCACATTGTCTGTGCATCCTTGTCGGCCACCGTCAGAATTGCAAGCCGGATGTTTTCTTTTTTAATCACCCAGCTCATTTCTGTTGCAGGGTAGAGAGGGAAGGTGGAACGGAGAATCTCAACGCGGTTTACGTTAGAATCAAAGCCCGCCTTAATCTTAAAGACGCTTCCTTCTGTGGTTGCGTCATCAAGCAGGGCTGCTCCAAGTCTGTTCAAGCCCACAATGCAACAGTTGACTTCTTCGGATTCAAAGCCGAGTGCCCGTCCGATTGCTTCCTGCAAATCGTCTTTAAGGTACCCGTTTGAAACACCTTTGTTGTATCCAAGCAGCCATAGGTCGTGGCGAATCAGCGAATCTTTCCAACCGGTAATCTCGCTGATCTGTACCGAAGTTATTTTTTCGCTCTGCCAGCCTTGCAAAAGATTCTGCAAAATCAGCATGCGTTTTCTGGTTACTTCTGGAAGGTCAACAATTGCGCTCATTATAGGCTTTCCTCCTGCCTTGTGGAATCAAATTTATGAGACAAAAGTGTGAATTTTGAGGAAATCTTATCAAAAATGGCGTAAATTTGCAAATACTGTTAAAACCTTAACAATAATAATGGGGTTCAGGTTAAAAAAAAGAGGATCCGGAAAAACTATAAAAACCGGACCCTCTAAAAAATTAGGAGGCAAATTAATTAGTGTGCGTAAGCAACTGCGATTCCAGGTGTAATCTGTGTCTCAAAGTAAGACGCAACCTGTTCCTCGAACAGCTGATCAAGCATCTTCTGGTATGACAGGATTTTGCCAACATAGTTCAAAGTAGACTGTGGAGTCTTGTTTGAACGAACACGGCCGGTTCCTGCATTGTACATTGCAAGTGCAGAAACTTCGTTTCCGGCTGTTTTCAGGCAAAACTTAAGGTGCGCCATACCATATTTTGAACTAACGAACGGATCAAAAAAATCTGCTTCTGAAAGAGCAGGGAAGGAGTTGCTGTTCAACTGGAAAAGTCCCCTGTCAATCGTTGTGTTCGCATTTCTGTTCGTTGCGTTCGAATTATAATTGCTTTCTGTATGAGCCAATGAAAAGGCTAAAGAAAGCGGAATGTCATTTTTTTCAGCTTCTGTAATAATGGCCTGTGTTACTTCACGGTTTCCAGTAATCTGGAAGTAGAACCATTCTACTGCTGAACGTGATAGCGGCTGACGGTAAAGTGCAAGACCGCTATCGTAATCGTCTGTAAGGCGATTCAAAGAAACTTCAGAAAAGTAATCCTGAAAAGCTGCTGAAAGTTCTTCTTCAGTTTCTTCAGATAAATCAATTATAGTTAGTGGCTCAGCAACTACTGGCTGAACCGGTTCCGCTGCATTAGGCAGTAACATATATACAAGAAGAGCTGCAGATGCTAAAACAATGCACAAAAAAGCAGTGAGGAACCATGTACCCGCAAGTCTGTTCTGTTCGTGCTTAGACTGCATAACTTTTTCCCCTTGTTCTCTCGTTATTGCGGAGTATAATGCCACAAATGAAAATTTAAATCAAGAGAATTTTGAAGAAAAATAGTGAATTTTCTCGAAAATTTTACTTTTCTTTCGCAGACAGTGCGGTTTTTTGCGTTATTTCGCAAGAAAACGTTTTCTAGTATAAGACAATGTCATCTGATAGCGGATTTTCTGCCTTGGTGAAATATACGTACTGAGCGTGTTTAATGGCCAGAGTCTCCATAAAAGCCCCTTTATCCTTAAGCTGGGCCGGGAGTTCAAGTCCTGCTACGCTTACGCAGTCCTTTACGCGGCGGGCAGTGTGATTATAGGCGTTAATAAAAAGCTCTTCCTGCTCTGGAGTTTCTAAAGCCTTGTCTACAACAGGAACAAGTACGGCATACTCGCCTGCTGCTTCCAGGGACTTGAGCTGGTCGCGAAGACCTGCCAGATACTCTTCGTTGTAGGCTTCGTCTTCGAGCTCTACTGTGCTCCATGGAATATCAATGCGCTTGAGGGTATCAGTGTCTACCTCGCTGCCATCAGCAATTTTATAAAGTTTTTTGTTTTTTACTGTAAAAATAGGGTCAAGTTTCATGTTTTTTCCTCAAAAAAAAAAGACCTTTACGCAGGGCATAAAGGTCTTGAAAAATCAAAATTAGATAATCCTATTCAGTAAGAATGCGGATTACTTCTGCCTTATCCTGTGTATCAAGAATTTCCTGGCGTTTTTCAGGGCTCTTGAACAAAAGGCTTACTTCAGCAAGGAACTGAAGATGTGGACCAGTCTTGTTTACTGGTGACAAAGTCATAATGAAAATGCGGCATGGTTCCTGATCCAATGAATCAAAATCAACAGGATTATCAGAAATACCAATGCATGCAACCAGGTCTTTTACTGTGTCAGTCTTTCCATGAGGAATAGCGATTCCGTGCTTCATACCTGTAGACATCTTGCGCTCGCGGTCCAAAACACATTCGCGTGCTGCGTCCTTGTCAGTAACCTTTCCAGCCTTGAACAAAACGTCAATCATTTCATCAACGATTTCTTCTTTAGTTGTTCCCTTCAAGTGAAGATTTACTGTGTCTGTTGTTAATACTGTTCTTAAGTCCATATTTTTATATTATTTCCACTTGCAAAACTTGTCAAGGGTAAAACTACCTATTAATAGAGAAAAAATAAAAATAATTTTATTTAGAAAACCTTTAAAAAAAACTAATTACCCATTGACAAAGTAGGTAATAGGCCTTATAGTAAAAATTGTAATACCTAGTAAACGAATAGGAAATAAAAAAAGCCCCGAAGCCAGAATTTGTTTCAGGGACGGGGTGACATAATGATTACACAAGGAGACTACTATGAGCAAGATTAAACAGAGTGCATTGGAATTGATTGGCGGAACACCGCTTTTACAGTTGAACGGATATTCAAAGGCAGCAGGAGTAAAAGACGCAACAATCCTTGCAAAGCTTGAATACCTTAATCCGGCAGGAAGCGTTAAAGACCGTATCGCACTTGCAATGATTGAAGATGCAGAAGAAAAAGGTCTGCTTAAGCCTGGTGCAACAATCATCGAGCCAACTTCTGGCAACACCGGAATTGGTCTTGCCGCAGTAGCCGCAGCAAAGGGTTATAAGGCAATTCTTACACTGCCGGACACCATGAGTGTTGAACGCCGCAATCTTCTTAAGGCTTACGGTGCAGAGCTTGTGCTTACAGAAGGCGCAAAGGGTATGAAGGGAGCAATTGCCAAGGCAGAAGAGCTTCAGAAGGCAACACCGGGCAGCATTATTCCTGGCCAGTTTGTAAACCCTGCAAACCCTGCAATCCATAAAAAGACAACAGGCCCGGAAATCTGGGATCAGACAGACGGAAAAGTAGATATTTTCGTTGCCGGTGTTGGTACTGGTGGTACTTTGACAGGGGTTGGCGAATATCTTAAGTCACAGAATCCAAACGTAAAAGTTGTAGCAGTTGAACCAGCAACAAGCCCTGTTCTTTCAAAGGGAACAGCCGGTGCACACAAAATCCAGGGAATCGGAGCAGGCTTTGTTCCGGACGTTCTCAATACAAAGATTTACGACGAGATTCTTCCAATCGAAAATGAAGACGCTTTCACAGAGGGCCGTGCCTTTGCCCGCAGCGAAGGTATTCTCGTAGGAATCTCAAGTGGTGCAGCTCTTAAGGCAGCAAGCATTCTTGCAAAGCGTCCTGAAAACAAGGGAAAGACAATCGTAGTTCTTCTTCCAGATTCAGGCGACCGCTACCTTTCTACACCGCTTTTCAGCGATAATTAATTATAGGGATTGGGGGCGACGCCCCCAATCCCCGCCTTGACGCAAGCCCGGCTCGTAATTACTATCACATCTATGCGAAAAAAAATCATACTTGAATGGATAAAAATTGTTTTAGGACTTATCGTTTTTGCCTTTGGCGTTCACCTTACGATTTTTGCAAATATAGGCCTTGCTCCCTGGGACTGTCTTGGCATGGGTATCTCTTATCATACACCCCTTAATTACGGCCTCGCTATGACAATTATGGCCCTGGTAATTCTCGGGATCGATATCCTTATGAAAGAAAAAATCGGCTATGGAACAATTATAGATGCCCTTATTACCGGAAACCTTGTTCAGCTTTACAATACACTAAATCCCTTTCCTTTGAACGAAAGCCTGCTTCTGGGTGTGATTTACATGCTTACAGGCTTTGTCTTTATGGCTCTGGGAATGGCAATTTATATGAAGAGCCAGCAGTGCTGCGGCCCCCGCGATGCCCTGCTTGTAGGCCTTGGAAAAAGAATGCCTAAGCTCCCGATTGGAATTGTAGAAATTATTTTGTGGGCAGCGGTTCTGCTTGGCGGCTGGCTTTTGGGCGGCCCTGTTGGAATAGGTACTGTAATAGGAACCTTTGGCGCGGGTCTTGTTATGCAGCTGGTTTATACAGTAATTCATTTTGAACCGAGAAAGCTGCAGCACCGCGGTGTTATTGAAATTTCAAAAATTCTTGTAAAAGGAAATTAGACAATTAAAGTTCGATCATAAAAATCCGGAAAAGTATTCTTCTGAAATGCTTAAAAAAAATTATTACCTATTGACAAGGTAGGTAATTGCGGTGTATATTCTGATTTATAAACCTAGTAAACAAGTAGGAATATAAATCTAATTTTATAACCATTCTGGAGGAGACTTTTATGGCAAAAAGCTTTTCGGAACTTAAAGAATCACATCCTTGCTTTGGCTCTCATGGCGCCACCACCGGTCGTATACATCTTCCGGTTTGTCCGGGCTGTAACATCGCCTGCCGCTTTTGCGAGCGTTCAATCAACATAACAGAAAACCGGCCGGGCGTAACCTCCAGAGTACTTAAACCGGCAGAAACTATTCCTCTTATCAAAAAGGCTCTTGAGCTTAGTCCGGAAATCAAGGTAGCAGGAATTGCAGGTCCTGGCGATACTCTTGCCAGTGACAATGCTCTCAAAACCTTCCGTCTGATTGGGCGTGAGTTTCCTCAGCTTATAAAGTGTATGAGCACAAACGGCCTTTTGCTTGCAGAACGTGCTGAAGAAATCATAAAAGTCGGAATCGACAGCCTTACAGTTACAGTTAATGCCGTAGATCCCGAAATTGAAGCTCAGCTCAACGACTACATCATCTGGCATGGCAAAAAAATCGATGGGGTAGAGGGTGCAAAAATCCTCATAGAAAATCAGCTTGCAGGAATCAGAAAAATTGCAGACGCCGGAATTACAATCAAAGTAAACACAGTGCTTGTTCCCCGCATAAACGGAGCTCACATAGCAGAAATTGCAAAGACAGTAGCTGCTGCCGGGTCAAAAAAATACAATATCATTCCTCTTATTCCAACAGCAAAGCTTGCCGATGAACCGGCTCCAACCTGTCAGGATATTCACGAAGCCCGCGCTGCTGCTATGCCTTACATCGAGCTTTTTCTTCACTGTAATCACTGCCGTGCAGATGCAGTTGGTGTACCGGGCCGTACAGAGTTCTCGAAAGCCCTTTATGCAAATTTCGGTACTAACGGAATAAAGGAAAACTTCTCTCATGGCTGATAAGGCTTCAATATCTTCAATTTATAAAGTTGCCATTGCCTCTACAGACGGTGAGACCGTAAATCAGCACTATGGCAAGGCAGAAAAATTTTATATCTACTCAATAGATGACCAGGTGGGCTATGATCTGGAGGAAGAAAGACATGTGCAGCCAGTCTGTATGGACGGCGCCCATGAAATTTCCAGAATGAAAAAAAGTGTTCTCAATTTTACAGACTGCCGCTATATAGTTGTATCCCGCCTTGGGGCTGCAGCAAGTGCTACGCTGGCTGCAGCTGGAATTACGGCTATGGAGCTTCCGGGCAGCATAGACGACGCAATTCTTCGCGTCTGGAAATACAATCAAATTCAAAATTTATTTAATTAATTTTGAATAACCTATTGACAAGGTAGGTAATAGTTTTTATATTGTTATTACCTAGTAGAATAGTAGGTAAAAAAAAGACTGTTATTGCCTGTACTATCTGTGGAATTGTCTGCAGATTTATACGGCAATCTAAATATGGAAAAAGGAGCATACAATGGGCGAAATCAGACAGATTGCAATTTACGGAAAGGGTGGAATTGGTAAGTCCACAACCACACAGAACCTTACAGCAGGACTTGTTGAGCATGGAAAAAAGGTCATGGTTGTTGGCTGTGACCCTAAGGCTGACTCAACTCGTCTGCTTCTTGGAGGTCTTGCACAGAAAACTGTTTTGGACACAATCCGCGACGAAGGTGAAAACGTTGAACTCGACCGCATTATGAGAACAGGTTTTGGCGGAACACGCTGTGTTGAATCAGGTGGTCCAGAGCCAGGAGTTGGATGTGCAGGACGCGGTATCATCACTTCTATCAGCATGCTTGAAAATCTTGGTGCTTATACAGACGACCTTGATTTTGTTTTTTACGACGTACTTGGTGACGTAGTTTGTGGTGGTTTTGCTATGCCAATCCGCGAAGGTAAAGCTAAGGAAATCTACATTGTTGCTTCTGGTGAAATGATGGCTTTGTATGCTGCTAACAATATTGCAAAGGGTATCAGCCGTTACGCAAAAGCCGGTGGTGTTCGCCTTGGTGGTATCATCTGTAACAGCCGCAACGTAGACCGCGAGCTCGATTTGCTCCGCGCCTTCTCAAAGGAACTTGGAACACAGCTCTTGTATTTCGTTCCTCGCGACAACATTGTTCAGCGTGCAGAAATCAACCGTAAGACAGTAATTGAGTACAAGCCGGATTCAGCACAGGCTCAGGAATACCGCAACCTTGCAGAAGCTGTAATCAATAATACAAACTTTACAATTCCAACACCAATGACTCAGGAACGTCTTGAGCAGATTCTTCTTGAGTACGGTCTTATGGATATGGCTGACGATTACAAAATCTAAAAAAAATACAGGAATAAAGAAAGGAGAAAACTATGGCAAAAATTTACGATTCAATTACAGAACTTGTTGGACATACACCACTTGTTGAATTTCATCGCTTGGAAAAGGAACTTGGTCTTAAAGGACGCATTGCAGGAAAACTTGAATATTTTAATCCTGCAGGTTCTCACAAAGACCGTGCTGCTCTGGAAATAATTGAGCGTGCTGAGGAACGCGGCGAAATCAGTCCGGAAAAAACAACTCTTGTAGAGTTTACTTCCGGCAACATGGGAATTGGAATTGCGGCTATTGCTGCAGCAAAGGGCTATAAATTCAAGGTTGGAATTCAGGATGGAGTTTCTGTTGAACGCAAAAAACTTCTTGAAGCGTACGGTTCTGAACTTGTAACTCCTCCAAAAGAATTAATTGCCGGAGTTTTTGAAAAGGGTATTGAAGCTTTCAATGATGTTTATAAATGGATGATTGATACAACACCAGACAGCTGGACAACATATCAGCTTGCAAACCCGGATAATCCTGGTGCCCACTACAAGCATACTGGTCCTGAAATCTGGGAAGATACAGATGGTAAGGTTGATATTTTTGTTGGTGGTGTTGGAACTGGCGGAAGCACACATGGTGTAAGCAAGTTTTTAAAAGAAAAGAATCCTTCTGTTAAAACCGTAATTGCACAGCCAGATAAAGCTGATGTTGAGCATCCTGTAGTTCAGGGTGTAGAAGACGGTGGCTTCCATGGAATCCATGCTGTTCATGACGAAAACGGTCTTAACCCTATGGCTCCTACAAACTTTAACGAAAAAGTTGTTGATGAATATGAAACTGTAACTTATGCAGAAACTCTTCGAGCAATTCATCTTCTTGCTCACTATGAAGGAATCTTTATTGGTGCTTCAAGTGGTGCTGCTCTTGCAATTGCAATCAAGCAGGCTTTGCGCGATGAAAATAAAGGTAAGCTTATCGTTCCACTTTTGCCTGATAACGGTGAGCGTTATTTGAGCGAAGACTTACAGCATGTACGCGAGGACGTAGAGAAGAAAGCAGGATTTTAAGGGCGCAGCCCTTTTTCCCCGAAATTATAGGAGCATTAAAAAATGGCAATAAATACAAACTCATCTAACGTGGCGACTCGCGAGAATCGTATCGGGTCGATCACTGGTTATATAGGAGACTTAAAGGATCTGGCAGAAAAATCTGAATGCGGAACACTCAAGGGCTGTTCCCGCTGTTTCAGTCAGTCTAGTTCCTGCTTGTCTTCCTGTGCACTCGGTCAGCTTAGTGCAATCAGAGACATTGCTGTAATTCACCACGGACCTGCAGGCTGTTCTGTTGCTAGCGCAGGCACTTATTATCTTGATAAAGTAATGGCAAAAAAACGCGGCGTAACTACAAGTACGGTTTACGTCGGAACTGATATGAACGAGCAGGATACAATTTTCGGCTCAACTTCTCAGCTTGCAAAAATCATACGTCAGGTAAATGAACGCTATAGTCCAAAAGCAATTTTCGTTGCAAGTTCATGTGCAACTGGAATTATCGGAGAGGATATTGATAGCGTTGTAGATGAAGCCCGCGATGAAATTGGAATTCCGATTGTTGCAGTTCACTGCGAAGGTTTTAAGTCTCGTATCTGGGCAACTGGTTTTGATATTGCAGACCACGCGGTTTTGTCTTCGATTGTTCAGCCGCCGAGAGAGGGCGTTAAATCAAATAAAATCAACTTTAAAAACTTCTACGAAAGTGCACGTCCTGAAATCATAGAAATCTTTAAGAACTTTGATCTTGATCCTGTTTTCCTTTATTGTAACTCGACTGTTGATGAGCTTTCGCATATTTCGGAATCTCTTGCTACAACCTGTATCTGCGGTACTCTGGGAAACTACCTTGGAAACGGACTTGAAGAAAAGTACGGTGTTCCTTATGTGCGCTCGATTAACCAGAGTGGAATCGTCGGCTTTGAAACCTGGCTTCGTGAAATTGGCCGCGTAACAGGCCGCTCAGAAAAAGTTGAAAAATACATTGAAGAGCAGCGTGCAATTTACATTCCTCAGATCGAAGAAATCAAAAAGGAACTTAAGGGACTGCGTGCGGTAATCGGAATGGGTCCTGGTTATACTTTTGAAGTTAGCCGCGTTTTGAATGAACTTGGCATTGAAGTAGTGTGGGCTCTGGCATGGCACTACGACAAAAAATATGAAAACGGAGATGTCCCTCCTAGCATGAAGTATCTTCTGGAGAATAATATTAACTTTGAGGCTAGTGTTTCTGACCAGCAGAACTATGAGGTTATGAATATTCTTCACAAGTACAAGCCTGATTTATATTTGTCACGCCATCCGGGGTCAACTGTATGGGCTATCAAAAACGGAACGAGTGCAGTTTATGTTGCTGATGAATATATGATTTTCGGTTACAAGCACACTCTTGAATTTGCAAAGACAATTCTGGATTCAATCCGCAACAGAAGCTTTGAACAGAATCTTGCAAAGCGTGTAAAGCTTCCATATACCGACTGGTGGTACAAGCAGAATGTTGACGCTTTCTTTGAGCAGTCGAAATCAGAAGATAAAAAAGTGGCGGGGGCAAACTAAATGGCAAAATTACTTGATAAACAGAGATATAAATGTGCACTCGCTTCTATGCAGACAGTGCAGGCAATAACACGCGCAATTCCGATTCTTCATTCTGGTCCTGGTTGTGCGCAGAAACTTTCTGATGGAACCGGAAGCTCGGGATATTTTTCTCCTAACATTTTCCCTTGTACAAGTATCAATGAAAAGGATGTAGTATTCGGTGGTACAAAAAAACTTAAGAGTACAATTGAAAACGCCCTTAAGGTTATTGATGCAGACTTGTATGTAGTTCTTACAGGTTGTATTCCGGAAATTGTAGGTGATGATTCGGGCGAAATTGTAAGTCAGTTTGAAGATGCAGAAAAGCCTGTAGTTTATGCAAATACTGCGGGATTTAAGGGGAACAACTACAAGGGTCATGAGCAGGTTGTAGATGCAATTATTGAACAATACCTTCCTCGTGTAGAAGGCGTAGAAGGCACGGCCACTCAAAAAATCAAAGGCCTTGTAAACATCTGGGCTGATGTTCCTTATCAGGATTTGTTCTGGCTTGGAAACTTTCGTGAGCTCGAAAATCTTTTGCGCGAGCTGGGGCTCACTCCGAATGTTATTTTCGGTTATGGTCACGGAATTAAAAATATTGACCTTGTTCCAAAAGCAGAGTTCAATCTTTTGATTTCTCCATGGGTTGGCCTGAAAAACGTTCAGAAGCTGGAAAAGAAATTCGGAACACCTTACCTGCATTATCCGGTTCTTCCAATCGGCGCAACAGAAACAAGTAAGTTCCTGCGGGCTGTTGCAGAGTTTACTAAGGTTCCTTCTGAAAAAGTAGAAGCCGTAATTACTGAACATGAAAAATACTTTTATTACATCATCGAACGTTATGCAGATCTCTTCCTGGAAAACCGCGTAATCAACAAGCAGTTTTCTGTAGTGGCAGACGCTCAGTATGCCCTTGCGGCAACTAAGTTCCTTGTTAACGACCTGGGACTTTTCCCTGCAAAGCAGTTTGTTACAGACGATACTCCAAAAGAGTATCAGGAAGCAATCCGCGGGGAATTCAAAAAGCTCAATTACGGAATTGAGGCTGAAGTGGACTTTAATACCGACAGCTACCAGATTCACGAGGAAATCAAAAAGCACGATTACCATGGCTATCCTCTGGTTCTGGGAAGTTACTTTGACAAAGAGATTACCGGCGAGCTTAAAGGAAACTTCCTGAATGTGTCATGGCCTTTTCAGGATCGTGTTGTAATGGATACTTCTTATGTTGGATACCGTGGTGGTATAAAGCTGATAGAAGATATCTATTCGGTTGCCGTTCAGAGATTTAACTAATCTTCTTATGACAATTCAGCAGATACGCTATTGTTTGGGAGTCGCAGATTGCGGCTCCTTTAACAAGGCGTCTGAAAAACTTTATATTTCTCAGCCATCGCTCACAAGCAGCGTTCATGATCTGGAAGCTGAATTAGGCTTTGAGATTTTTAAGCGAACTTCTCGCGGTACAAGTCTTACAGAAAGGGGGAGTGAGTTCCTTTTAGATGCAAGACAGCTCTTCCAGAATTATGAGTCACTCTTAAATAAATATACAGGGCAGGAAAAGAAATCTTTTTCTGTTTCTGCCCTGTATTACGCTTTTGCCAGAAAAGCCTTTGTTCAGGTGGTAAAAGAATTTTCCGATATGGATTACGATTTTTCCTTCTGGGAAAAGCGTGCTCTAAATGTTATTGAGGATGTAGCAGCCGGTAACAGCGATATAGGACTTTTATATCTAAGTGAACGAAACCGTGAGGATATTTTAAAAAGACTTGCGGCTAATTCTCTGGTTTTTACACCTCTTACCGAATGCGGTGCCTTTGTTTATCTTCACAAAAATCATCCTCTTACCAGAAAGAAATGGATTTCGCTTGAGGACCTTAAGCCTTATCATTTTGTGACTTTTGATACCGACGACGTAAAATCTTTTTTTTCAGATGAAATAATCAAAAGCTTTGGTCTGGATCAGCCTATTACCGTTGCAGACAGAGCTACAGAATTAAATCTTATTAAAAATTTAAACGGTTATACTTTTCTTTCAGGTGCTTCAGAAGAGCAGGCACGTGAAGACGAAAGTGAAGACTTTCTTACCATTCCTCTGCAAAGTCTGCATGATTCTGATTCAACATCATTCAGTCTAGGCTATATTATTAAAAAGGATTCAAAAATAGGAAAGCCGGCAAATCACTATATTTCAGCTGTGAAAAAAATCCTGGGAATAAAATAGCGTGATAACAAAAATCTATAACACATATTAAAAACTTATATTAGACAAGAGCCTGTAAAAAATATATACCTACTACAACACTAGGTTATACAACGAAACAAAGAATCTGGTGCGGAGGTATATTATGAAAAAATCACTTACAAAAATCATTATTGCGGGACTTATCGCACTTACTATGGCTTCACCAGCATTTGCTGCTAAAAAGAAGAAGGATGCAAAGCAGAAGGTAAAAACAATTATTATCGGAACAGGAACTGCTTATAACCCTTACTGCTATCTTGATGCAGATGGTAAGCTTGTTGGTTATGAAAAAGATGTTCTTGATGAAATCGACAAGCTTTTGCCACAGTATCAGTTTAAGTATGAAACCTTTGATTTTTCTAACATTCTGCTTGCTCTTAGTGCTGGAAAAATCGACATTGGTGCTCATCAGTTTGAAGAGAGTGAAGAAAGAAGAAAGAATTATCTTTTCAGTAACGAATCTTATAACTCCTTCATCACTCACATTGTTGTCTTAAAAGAACGCAACGACATCAACGAATTTGATGATCTGATTGGAAAAACTGTTCAGATTAATGTTGGTGATAACAGTGCTGCAACTATTCTTAAATACAATGAAACAGCTCCTTCGGACAAGCAGATTAAAACCTTCCTTACAAAATCCTTGCAGTCTGAGCCACTTGTAGCAGGACTTAAGAGCCGTCAGTTCGATGCAACCTTTATGCCTCTTCTGGACCTGGACAAGGATAACCGTGAATATGGCGACATTCTTAAGGCTGTAGGCAAGCCTTTGAACTCATCATTCTCATACTTCCTCTTTAGAAAAGGTGATACTGAATTACAGGAAGCAATTGATGGTGCTTTGAGAGAGCTTAAAAAATCAGGAAAACTATCGGAACTCGCTATCAAGAATCTTGGTCGCGATACAACAAAGGGAGAGTAGTTAAAAAGTATGTAGGGTTTAGGGGGAATTATGAACGAGTTTTTTTCCTGGCAGCGGGTTTGGGAGAATTTCCCTCGCCTTGTGGTAAAGCTTCCGATTACGTTTGAAATTGTAGTCATTGCATTTTGTGTAGGAGTTGTACTTGGAATTCTTATTTCTTTTGCAGAAATAAAGAAGACTCCGGTCCTTCATCAGGTTTTGCAGGTTTTTATTTCCTTTGAACGCGGTACTCCGCTTCTTGTACAAATGCTTGTAATGTACTACGGCCTTCCTCTTGTTTTACAAAGTGTATTCGGACTTGATACCCGAGGCTGGGAAAAACTCACGTTCGTAATTATAACCTACACCCTTAATCAGGCTGCATTTACAAGCCAGCTTTTCAGAGGTGCAATTCTTTCTATCCCAAAAGGACAGAAGGAAGCAGCTCTTGCCTGCGGACTGACACAAGTCCAGAGCTTTGTGAGGATTGTGCTTCCGCAGGCAGTCCGAATAGCTGTCCCGGGAGTTGGACTGGAACTTATCGGACTTTTTCAGGATACATCTCTGGTATGTATGGTGGGAGTTGTAGATATTCTTGGACGAGCCCAGGCTCTTGGAAGTCTTACTCGCCACACCTTTGAAAGTTATCTGATTGTAGCTTTAGTTTTTGTGGTAATAAGTCTTTTACTTGCATGGCTGAATAAATTAATTGATAAAAAACTAAGTTTTGAAAGCCATAACAGTAATAAGGAGGGCAAAAAATGAGTTTTAATGTTTCTTACTTAATTGAATGCCTTCTTTCGGGCGTAAAATACATACATGTTTCGCTTATACTGGCCTTTGTACCGCTTACAGTCGGAACAATTTTTGGAACTCTTATCGCCTTGACCAGAATCTTTAAGGTACGTTTTGCCGGAAAGTTCTTTTCAATCTTCATTCCGATTTACAATGGAATTCCGGGTATTGTAACACTTTTTATTTATAACCTGATTTATCTTTTGTTTTTTAAGCCGACAGTTACGGGTGTTATCTGGGTGGCACTTTTTACCTTTAGTCTTGGACAGGCAACACACCTTAGTGAGAGTATTCGTGGTGCTTTTCTTGCAATTCCAAAGGGACAGTATGAAGCCTGTTATTCTGCTGGTCTTACAACCTTTCAGACTTTACGAAGAATTATAATTCCGCAGGTTATACCTGTAATTCTTCCTGCTTTTACTAATATGACGGTGGGAGCAATAAAAAATTCTTCAATAGTTTTTGCAATTGGAGTTACAGAAGTTTTAAACGGAGCGACAATTCCTTGTGGAACAACTTACAGCTATCTTGAAGGCTATGTTGCAGCCGCAATTATTTACTGGATTTTGAACATAATCGCAGAAAATCTTTTACGTCTTGCAGAAAAACGTTCTGCAAAATATAGAAGCGGAGGAAAATCATGATTGAATTAAAAAACGTAAAAAAAAGTTTTGGACATCTTAAAGTTTTGCAGGACGTTTCGCTGACGGTGAACGAAGGTGATGTTGTTGTAATCCTGGGACCCAGCGGTTCTGGAAAGACAACCCTTCTGCGTTCAATAAACTTTCTGGAAAAAGCTGATGAAGGAAGTCTTACAATCGGAAGTACAAAGGTTGATCTGCATTCAGCAAAGAAAAAGGAAATCCTTGAGGTGCGAAGAAAAACTGCAATGGTTTTTCAGAATTACAATCTTTTTGCAAATAAAACTGCGCTTGAAAATATTACAGAAGGTTTAATTACGGCCAGAAAGATTTCAAAAGCAGAGGCTGAAAAACGTGCCCTGGAGGAGCTTAAAAAAGTTGGACTCGCAGATAGAGCAGATTATTATCCTTCACAGCTTAGCGGTGGACAGCAGCAGAGAATTGGAATTGCCCGTGCAGTAGCTCTTGATGCCGAGGTAATTTTGTTTGATGAACCTACCAGTGCCCTTGATCCTGAGCTTGTAGGTGAAACTTTGCAAATCATAAAGAACGTGGCTAAGGAAGGTCATACAATGATTGTCGTAACCCATGAAATGAGCTTTGCAGAAGAGGTTGCAGACAAGGTTGTTTTTATGGATGGCGGCTATATTGTAGAAGAGGGAAGCCCGCGTGATATTTTTTATCATCCGAAAGAAGAACGTACTAAGAAATTTCTGCGCCGCATAATACCTGTTGGTGAATATACAATTTAATTTTCCTGGAGTTTTCTATGGAAATGACTAGCGGAAGAATTGCTCCGGCCTTTGTAAAATTTTCAATTCCTCTTCTGCTTGGAAACCTCTTCCAGTTTTTTTATAGTACCACAGATATTCTGATTGTAGGAAACTATTGCGATACTGCATCCCTTGCTGCAATAGGCGCGAGTGCAAATATCATTTTTACACTTACAGGCTTTTTTAATGGACTTGCAAATGGGGCAGGGGTTCTGGTTGCTCATCTGTATGGCGCAAAAGACGGAAACAAAATAAGAAAAACAATACGGACAGTTTTACCGCTTTCCCTGGCATTAGGAATAATACTTTCTTCTGCCGGATTTTTTATAGCACCATTAATGCTTAAAATGATTTCGGTGCCGGATGATGTTTTTCCTAAGGCTATTGCATATCTTCGAATTTATTTCGCAGGGCTTACCTTTGTACTTTTTTACAGTATCTGTACTGGAATTTTACGTTCTCTTGGCGATTCGAAAAGACCTCTGTATATACTGTTTCTAACTGTATTATTGAATGTAATTCTGGATTTTCTATTTATTTTGAAATTGAAGACAGGACTTGAAGGTGCGGCCTGGGCAACAATTATTTCAGAGTTTGTTTCTGCTATATTTGCCTTTTTTATTTTATTAAAGCGGATAAAAGTTGAGGTAATTTTTTCTGCAGTTTCAAATCAAATCTGTACAATTGGATTTGTAGTGCGTTCAGTTTTAAAGCTGGGGCTGCCAAGTGCAATATCAAATAGTATATTAAATTTTTCAAATACCTTTATGCAGCGTTATATAAATTTCTTCGGTTCTGATTGTATGGCCGGCTGGGCTGTTTATACCCGCTTTGATCAGCTTACAATTTTGCCTATGGTAAGCATCTGTATGGCGGCAACAACTTTTACAGCACAGAATTATGGGGCAGGGAAAATTGACCGCGTAAAAAAAGGAATAAGAGTGTCTTCTGTTTTAGGCTTCTCTGTAGTCCTTGTAATTTCTTCAATTCTGATTATTTTTGCCCGTCCCTTGATTTCTGTTTTTAATTCAAAGGAAGAAGTTGTCAGTTATGGCTCACAATTTATGCGTGCAGCCGCATTTTTTTATGTTTTCTGCTTTGGGGCAATGCTTTTTTGTCAGATTTCACAGGGGCTTGGCTCAACTGTAATTCCAACAAGCATTACCTTCTTTGGCTTTGTAATTTTCAGACAGATTTATTTGTTTTCTGTTTCTCATATATTCAATTCATCTCTTCTGATAGCGCTGGCATACCCATTTGCCTGGCCTCCAAGCATGCTTTTAGAAATCTGGTATTTAAAGAAAAAACTCTCGCGCCTTATTACCTATTGACATACTAGGTAATAAAGGTTATTATCTACCTATTAAGCAAGTAGGTAATAACCTTCTAAAGGAGGCATCATGGCTTACAAAATTGCAGTGGTTTCTGGTGATGGCGTAAATGTTGATTTGCACTTTGGTGCAGCAGAAAGTATTGATATTTATGAAGTTCAGGATGACGGAAGTTTTTATCTGTTAGAAAAACGGGAAATGAAAGTACCTGAGGAAGGTCTTGCTGCTGCTGATACAGCTTGTGCTTCAGGTGGCTGTGGAAATGGTAATGGTGGTGGTTGCGGTAATGGTGGAGGCTCTGCCAAGGTTAGCTTGATTTCTGATGTTCGTGCCGTGGTTGCTGCAAAAATTGGTTTTAACGTTACCAAGGCACTTGAGAAGAAAGCAATAGCAAGTTTTGATGTGGAATGCTCTGTGCAGGAAGCGTTGGAAAAAATTACGAAGTATTTCTATAGCGTGGATAATCACGTTAGATTTGGAAAATAGGAGCAAAAAATGGCAGTACAGTATTCAGGTGTGCGAGAAAGTAAAGAAGGCCGCGTAAATGATTTTGGTGGATCCAGCGTAAATGCGCAGGAACAATTTGCCGGAAAATGTCTTAAGCGTGCAGACCGCAGCTTTGCCCAGGGGCTTCAGTGCCAGCAGATAAACTCTATGGCATGTCTTATGAGTCTTGAGGATTCGGTTTTTATTTCTCATTCGCCACAGGGCTGTGTCGGCTGTACAATCATGGCGGTTGATATGTTCCGCGTAGGACAGGCTCACCGCGGTGAAAAACTTATCAAAAATCCTCGCATTATTGTTACAAACCTTGATCAGAAAAGCGTTGTATTTGGCGGCGAGCAGAAGCTCCGTGAATCTGTAAAAAAGGCTGTTGAACGCTATAACCCTAAACTGATTTTTGTTTATGCTTCCTGCGCTTCTGGAATTATTGGAGATGATATTGATTCTATCTGCCAGGACTTAGGAGATGAATATCCTGACCAGACAATTATTCCTATTCACTGCGAAGGTTTTAAGAGCAAGATTTGTGCAAGCGGCTTTGATGCAGCCTTCCTTGCAATCAATAAATATATCTTGAAAAAGCAGAAACTTCCCACAGTTCCAAATCTTATAAATCTTTTTGCGCCTACAACTGTAAGTTATGCAGACCAGAAGGAAATGGAACGAATGCTTAAGCTGATTGGAGCCGAGGTAAATTACATTCCATTCTACAGCTCTCTCGAAAAGATTAAACGTATTCCTCAGGCCGCAGCTTCAACTTCGATTTGTAAGGTTTTTGCTGATGAGTTTATGAAAACACTTGAGGAAGATTACTACATTCCTTATTCCCACACTGTAATGCCAATCGGAATCAGAAATACAGACAAGTGGTATCGCGGTATTGCAAAGGTTATCGGTAAGGAAAAAGAGGTTGAAGAAATCATTGCAAAAGAGCATGAACGCATTGAACCTCTTGTTGCAAAAATCAGAGCCCGCCTGGAGGGTAAGCGTGTTTTCATCTGTGGTGGAACAGGACGAAGCTTTGCTGCTGCCGCTCTTATTGATGATTTTGGCATGAAGCTTGTTGGCCTTGAAACTCCAACTTACGATGCCGATGCCCAGGTTGATGTTGAATACCTCAACGGAATCCATAAGGACTTTGTAATTGATATTGCAAATATGCAGCCTTTTGAACAGGTAAATCTTGTAAAGAAACTTAAGCCGGATGCCTTTATCGGAGTTCCTGAATGGGCCGCAAAACTTGGAATTCCTACAACCCACGTTCTGGATGGAAAGCGCCCGACAATGGGTTACGACGGTCTTTTGTATCTGGGAAATAAGATTGCAGATCAGTTGAGTAATCCGGGCTTTAATAAAAAGCTCGCAGAGCATGTAAAACTTCCTTATCGTGACAGCTGGTACGAGCAGGATGCATTCAAATACATAATCAAGGGGTAAGGAGTAGTTATGAGTTTTGTTACAGAAAATCCAAGAGGCGGCTGTGTACTTTCGGGAATTAATTCGGTACTTGCCGCAATAGATCATGTATGTCCTATTCTTCATTCTGGTCCTGGCTGCTGTATGCAGACAACTGCGGCAGAGCAGGGACAGAGTGGTCATAAGCATGCCTGCTTTGTAAGCGGAGTTTCTCTCCCGTCAAGTAACATGCTTGAAAAAGAAGTTGTATTTGGTGGTGTAAATAAGCTTCGTACTACAATTCAGGGAGCAATTGATATCATTGATGCCCAGGCCTACTTTGTTCTTACCGGTTGTACAGCAGGTATTATCGGAGACGATATTCAGAGTGTAGTAGATGAGTTTACAGAGCAGGGCCACAAGGTTTATGCAATTGATACTCCGGGCTTTGCCGGCGAAAGCCTTCTTGGCTACGAGACAGTATGGAACACTTTTATTGATAAGGTGATTCAGCCAGCCCGTGAGAAAAAATCTAATCTGGTAAATCTTTTTGGAATTGTTCCTTACCATGATCCTTTCTGGGCCGGCACTCTGGAAGAGCTGGACCGCATTCTCAGCAAGCTTGGTCTTGAAGTAAACACTTTCTTTACAAAGCATCAGGGAATTGATGTTGTGGAGCATGCTTCGGAAGCGGCTTTGAACCTCATCGTAAACCCATGGCTTTTTAAGGGCCCTGCAGAAAAGTTCGAAAAGAAGTTTGGAGTTCCTTCTCTGCGCTTCCCATTTGCACCAATTGGTGCGACAGATACAACCCGTTTTATCCGCGAGGTTGCTGAAGCCCTTAAGCTCGACAATGCTCTTGTAGAAAAGGTTATCAAGGAAGAAGAGGATTATGTTTACAGCTATCTGGCTCAGTCAATCGGTCAGCTCAGCTGGAAGCGTTTTGCAGTTGCAGGTGATGCTTCGAATGCAATCGCAATTACCCGCTACCTTGCAAACGACTACAGCTTCTCTCCGGTTCTGGTTGTGATTACAGAAAATATTTTCCGTCCGGAAGATAAGGACCGCATCATAAAAGAAATCAGCAGTCTTGAATATGCTCAGGCTCCAAAGATTGTTTTTGCAAGCGACCAATGGGAAATCAACAAGGCAATCCGCGAGGAGCCGGAAGATATTTCACTTCTGGTGGGCTCAACTAACGAAAAAGAAGTTGCTCTGGAAAAGGGGATTCAGTATCTGAATGCAACCTTCCCTATGAATGAGCGTCTTGTATTCAACCGTACATATTCTGGTTATAAGGGCAGTTTGACCTTTACAGAAGATTTATATGATAACTTGTAATTTTTAATTTTTTCAGAGGAGGTACAAAATGAAAAAAATTAAATCTACATTACTGACAGTTCTTTCAGTTTCAGCACTTATTACAGGTATGACCTCCTGTTCAAAAAAGGATAAAAGCGATTTCGTATTCAAAATCGGAACAGCTAACTCAGGCCTTTGTGGAGCTCCACTTCATATAGGAATTGATAAAGGCATTTTTGCAGAAGAGTTTGGAAAAGCCGGACTCAAATTTGAAACTATTGAAATCAATATTCAGGAAGCAACTGCCCTCTGTGTTTCTAAAAAAATCGATGCTTCTCTCGGTCTTGCAGGAAGCCTTATTCCTCAGATGGACAATGGCCTTGATGTAAGCTTTTTGACAGGTGTTCATACCGGTTGTACAAAGTTCTATGTAAAGGCTGATTCACCATATAAGACAGTTGCAGACCTTCGTGGAAAAGTAATCGGCTTCCCTGGAGTTCAGGATTCTTCGACAATTGCCTTCCAGAGAAAATATTTTGATTTAGGAATTCCGGCCTTTGGTCCTGAAGCTGATTTTACAATTGCAGTTTACAATCTGCCGGATCTTCCGCTTGCCCTTGAAAATGGTGCAGTAGAAGCAGTTGGTCTTCATGATCCAATTGCCTACATTGCAGAGCGCGATTACGGCTTTAGAAATATTCTTGATACAACAAGTGATGAAAAGTTCAGCCAGGAATACTGCTGTATGACCTTTGTTTCTAATGATGTTGCACAGAAATATCCTGAGCACACAAAGGCCTTTATCCGTGCAGTTCTTAAGGCAAGTGCTTACGTTCAGGCAAATCCGGAAGATTCTGCAAAGCTGCAGATTGAAAACGGACAGATGAGCGGCGACGTTGAAGCAAACGGCTACCTTTTGCGCACTTACAATTACACACCTTCTGTAAATCTTGCAGGAAAGACTGTTGAAAACACAATCGACCAGCTGGTTGATATGGGTGTAATGCAGAACGTTAAAGATAAAGAAGGCTTTGTAAAGAATCACTTTATCAGCTTTGATGGAGTTCCTGACAGCTACGTTTACAATTCAGACGGAACTTATTCAGAAACATATGTAAGCAAATTGTAAGACATTGGTACAGCAGGTATTGTCATGCTGAACTTGTTTCAGCATCTGCTGTCAAAGGAGAAAGCACATGAATAAAAAAATAAAACAGATTTTGATTTACACCTTGCCCTTTCTTGCGGCAATAGCTTCGGCAGTTTTATATTTTGCAATTCCGGAAAGCGGAAAGCAAAAGCAGATGAATGCTCCATATTACATGTGTTTTCTGCTTGCGGCAGTTCTTATTCTCGCAGTCTGTTTGATTGCAGGAATTTTTGCAAAAGATTTTGGAAAGAAACTGCAGGGTAAACTTCCTTTTTATGCAGGCCTGATTCTTTTTATTGCTCTTTTGAACACAATCTTTTCAAAGACAAGACTTCTTCCTGTTCTTTACTTTCCTTCGATTGACCGCATAACAGGACTCCTGTGGGAACAAAAAGTATTCTTAATCAAAAACCTGATTTTCTCTCTGGGGCTTTTATTGCAGGGCTTTATCTTAGGTTTACTGACCGGATTTTTTTCGGGCCTTGCCCTCGGCTACAACCGGCACGTTGGCTACTGGCTTAATCCTGTTACAAAGTTTTTAGGACCAGTTCCTACCACCGCCTGGATTCCTCTTGCCTTAAGCGTATTCCCTACAACCCACGGCGCCAATGTTTTCTTAATTGCCTTTGCAGTCTGGTTTCCGGTTACGCTGATGACGGCCAGCGGTATTCAGAGTGTAAGCAAGGTGTTTTTCGAAGTAAGCGAAACACTAGGGGCGGGTACCTTTTACAAGGTTTTCCGTGTTGCAGTTCCGGCCAGTCTTCCACAGATTTTTCTGGGACTCTTCTATGGAATCGTTTCTTCCTTTGCCACATTGATGGCAGTAGAGATGAATGGAAACTCCCAGGGAATCGGCTGGTACATTAACTGGCAGAAGTCGGTAATGCTTTACGACGGAGTTTATGCAGGCCTGATAATTATTGCGGTGCTGTGTTCCTTTGTACTTACAATGCTCTTTAAGATTCGCGACAAAATAATGGTATGGCAGAAGGGGGTAATCAGATGGTAAATGTTGGCAATATTCAAATAAATAACGTAAATAAAAGTTTTGATGAGGTTCATGTTCTTAATGATTTTTCGCTCAATATTGAGCCGGGCAGCTTTGTCTCGCTGATTGGTCCTTCGGGCTGTGGCAAGTCTACACTGCTGCGGATTATCGGCGGTCTTGAAAAGCAGTACCAGGGTACAGTTTTGCTTGATGGCGAAAAAATAACAAAAGCAGGTTCCGACCGCGGCTTTGCCTTTCAGGGGTCAAATCTTTTTCCCTGGCTTACTGTTCAGGGCAATGTTGCCTTTGGTCTTAAGGCCAGAAAGATTTATAAAGAAAGAAAAAATGATGTTGCGGATATCATAAAGCTTGTAGGACTTCAGGGCTTTGAAAATTCCTTTCCTCATCAGATTTCCGGCGGTATGCAGCAGAGAGCGTCTCTTGCCCGTGCCCTGGTAGGTCACCCAAAGGTTCTGCTGCTCGATGAGCCTCTTGGTGCTCTTGATGCCTTTACCCGAATGAATCTTCAGGATGAGATTCTCCGCATCAAAAATGAAAATAATATGACCATGCTGATGGTTACTCATGATGTTGATGAAGCAATTTACATGAGTGATAAGGTTGTAGTTATGAGCGCGCGCCCAAGCCGTGTTGAGGCTGTAATTGATATTAAGCTTCCTCATCCGCGCGTACGTGTACAGGATACCTTTGCCCTTTACAGAAATAAGATTCTGGAAATCTTAAATTTCGGTGGCCAGCTGCACGAGGCAGAATACAACATTTAGACCAGCCCGGTGGTTGAGTAGGCCCAAGGCCGTATCGAAACCACCATTTCAGGAGTAATTCAATGTCATTATCTATAGAATCAAAATGTCTTCATCTGGAAAAGGATGAAGCAGTAAGAGAGGACGGAAAGCCTGCCTGTAATCACTACGGTTCGGTAAGCTTTCCAATTTATCAGACTGCAACCTATGCTCACCCTTCAGTAGGAAACTCCACCGGCTTTGATTACAGCCGTTTGCAGAATCCTACCCGGGAGCAGCTGGAAAAAGTTGTCTGCCAGCTTGAAGGTGGAATCGATGCCTTTGCCCTTTCAAGCGGTATGGCGGCCATCAGTCTTATGATGGAACTTTTTTATCCGGGTGACCACATAATTGCAGACAGCGATTTGTACGGTGGTTCTATAAGACTTTTTGATAATGTCTCTGCAAAAAATGCAATCAGCTTTACCCGCGTAAATTGCGCCACAGAAAATCTTGAGCCCCTGATTAAGCCTGAAACAAAAGCAATCTATATTGAAACTCCAACCAACCCTATGATGAATGTTACCGACATTGCAAAGACTGCCCGGCTTGCAAAAAAGCATGGCCTTCTTCTAATTGTCGATAACACCTTTATGTCTCCTTATTTCCAGAATCCGCTGGCCCTTGGTGCAGACATCGTAATTCATTCGGGAACAAAATATCTGGCCGGCCACAACGACACTCTTGCAGGCTTTATTGTTACTAATAGAGCTGATATTCAGGAAAGGCTTAGATTTTTAATAAAGACAACCGGCGCGGGGCTTGCTCCTTTTGACAGCTGGCTGGTTTTACGAGGAATAAAAACTCTTCCTATACGAATGGAAAAGGCCCAGGAAAATGCTGCAAAAATTGCAGAATGGCTTAAGAAGCAGAAGTCTGTTGTGCGCGTAATTTATCCGGGGCTGACAGAACATCCTGGCCACGAAGTTATGAAAAAGCAGGCCCGTGGTTTTGGCGCAATGCTTACCTTCCAGACTGATACAACCGAACACGCCCTCTCTGTACTCAATCATGTAAAGCTGATTCAGTATGCAGAAAGTCTTGGCGGTGTTGAAACTTTGATTACCTATCCGACAACCCAGACCCACGCGGACGTTCCCGAAGAAATCCGCCTTAAAAACGGAATAACTCCGGCAACCCTGCGCCTTTCTGTTGGTATTGAAAATGTTGAAGATTTGATTAACGATTTGAGCCAGGCACTGTCATACTGATATCACACAGTTTAAGCGCTTCCTTGTCGTGGCTGGCAATAAGAATAGTTTTGCCTTCGTCGGCAAGGCGGCGGAAGATTTTAATGATGGCCTGGGTCTGCTCTGAGTCCACAGAGTCGGTCGGCTCATCAGCAAGAATATAATCCGGGTTATTCATTAAAGCGCGGGCTATAAGAAGCCGGTGATTTTCGCCACCGGAAAGATCGCGCGGAAAACTCTTTGCAAGACCTGCAATTCCAAGTGATTCAAGAAGATTGAGGGCCCTTTCGGTGATTTTTACATCGAAGTCATTCCGAACTTGTTTCGGAATCTCTTTTGATGGATGCTGAAACAAGTTCAGTATGACAGTACTTGATTTTTTTGCAAGAAAAGCCGGCAGTCTTACATTATCCAGAACAGTAAGATTTTCCAGAAAACTCTGTTCCTGGGAAATAAAGCCAATGTTTTTATTGCGGAAGGCGCTGAGTTCTTTATCATTGAGAGTGAGAATATTCACCTGAGGTTGACCGAGAAAAACTTGACCCGCGTCCGGTTTCTGCAAACCCGCAATTATAGAAAGCAGGGTAGACTTTCCCGCTCCGGACTTTCCTTCAAGCCCAAGAAAAGTTCCGGCCTCAATTTTAAGATTAAAATCTTTTAGAACAGAAAGCCTTCCTCTCGGAGTAGAAAACTCTTTTGTAATGTTTTTAAGTTCAATCATTTTACATCTCCGTAAGGTTCAAATTTTGAAATGCGTACAGCACTAAATATTGAAGAAAGAATGCTGGCTGCAAGAATAATCACAAATACAAGGACAGAAAAAAGCACAAGCTGGGGCAGACTGCTCATTGCAAATGGCAGTGCAAGCTTTTCTGAAATCAAAACATTAAATGGCAGGATAATCAGAAGCGAAAGGAAGATTCCTGTTACAGCACCTGCACAGCCCACAAGACCAGCCTCGCTCAAAATGATTTTTACCAGAGTCCGGTGGCTTGCACCAAGAACGCGTAAAACTGCAAACTCCTTAAGCCTTTCATTAAGCATAAGAGAAAAGACAACTGCAAGAGTTGCAAAGGTAATTACCAGTACAAGTGCAGAAAGCCCATTCATAAAAATCAGAATGGCCGAAAACTTATTCATAAGATCCAGAATCATTTTTTCGTTTTGAATGATTTGAATTGCAGGGGCATCCGGTTGTTGGGAAAGAGCTCTTTGAATTCTTAAAACTGCACTGTCCGGCCTTACTCCATCAGCTAATTTTACAAAAATTGCACTGACCTTTTTATCAATGTCATCGCCAGAAATAAAACCAAAGCCCTTGGAGCGGGCATCCAGAAAAATATTTTTAAGGGTAGCAGTGTCGGTGTAAATTGCGCTGTCCATTCCGGAACCGCTTTTTGCGAGCTTTGCCGTCACTTTATGAGTCTGCCCGTAAAATCTTACAGTCTTTTTCTGAACATCAATATTGCTGCCGGCGAAGAGGACTTCCTCCTCAGAGCTCAATTTACTGTAACGTGACTTTGCCCAGCTTTTTACAATAAAATCAGTCTCCGGGTCAAAGCCGATAAGCTGAACAGGAAAGTCGCAGCAGCTTTCAGAAACGCTGGCAAGATAAGTCTGGCTGGAAGCCGCCTCCACTCCGTCAACCGTTCGTACAAGATCTTCTATATTTTTATCCATATAAAAATAATTAGGATTTCCATAAAGAAGAATGCCTTCAAGTTCCTGCTGGGCTCCCTCAGGAATAATCATTAAGTCAGCTCCAAGCCTGGACTGAATTCCAAAAATGCCGCCCCTAAGACTTGCACTGATAATAAAGCTCCCAAGCAGAAGGGCAGAGCTTAGGGCAATTACCGCCAGCATAGCGGCCGTTCGGAAGGGCTTTTTTTTGAGATTAGAAAGAGCAATATATTTTGAACTTATTTCTTTTTCCATGTAATAAAACTCTGAATAAGGGTAGCAGCTAAAATCAAAATTCCAAATACAATTAAGGTTGGCTTTGCAACAGAGGCACAATGCATTGATTTCATTCCGCAAACGCCAATCAAAACAGTTGGAGTGAGAATTACGCCCAGTGCATTTACCAGAATGCCGGCATTTATTCCAAGCTGATATTTTGCATCAGAGGAAAGCAGCTTTAAAAGCCCCAGAAGGGCAATGGAAATTCCAATAAACAATTCTATGCGGCCGGTCCAGTGACACTTCATGACCTTCTCTCCGACTTCGCAGACATGAGCAAAGGAATAAGGGGCTATAGCAGTGAATGCTCCAAGACCAAGAATAAGCAGAGAGAAAAAAACATTTACTTTTTTCATAAGATACCTCTTCAAATATTTAATATACCTATTGACTTAGTAGGTAATACCCTTTATACTTCAATCAGCCTATTAAGTCAATAGGTAAAAAAATAAAAATGGAGGCAGAATATGATTTATGATTTCAACAAAGTAACCGACCGCCATGGAAGTAACTCCATAAAAACAGATCTGGCTCTTGCCCGCGGTAAGCCTGCAGATGTTCTTTCACTCTGGGTTGCAGATATGGATTTTCCGACAAGTCCTGCAATTCTAGAAGCTCTCCATAAAAAAGTTGACCATGGAATATTCGGCTATTCCTGCCTTGATGATTCTTTCTTTACTGCTTTGAAAAACTGGATGCAGACCGAGCATGATTTTTCTCCAGATCGCCGGGAGCTTGTGACTACACCTGGTGTTGTTTTTGGAATCGTATGTGCTATAAGAGCCTTTACACAGGAAGGGGAGGCAGTGATTATTCAGACACCGGTTTACTATCCTTTTAAAAATATGATTGTGGCAAATAATCGTAAGCTGGTAACTTCTTCTCTATATGAAAAAGATGGAAAGTGGTTTATTGATTTTGATGATTTTGAAAAGAAGATTATTGATAACAAGGTAAAACTTTTTATTCTCTGCAGTCCGCATAATCCCGTTGGCCGCGTATGGATCCGCGAAGAGCTTGAGCGTATTGCAGAGATTTGTCTGCGTCACAAGGTAATAGTTTTTGCAGATGAGATTCATAATGATTTTGTTTACCCGCCTAACAAACACACCGTCTTTTCAACTCTTTCTGAAGAAGTTGCAGAAAACTCTATTGTTTCAATGTCTGTCAGCAAAACCTTTAATCTTGCAGGACTTCAGTTTTCTACTAACTTTATAAAAAATCCTGGCCTGCGCGCAAGGTTTAAGGCAGAATTTGATAAAACCGGTTATGACGAACCAAGCATAATGGGCCTCACTGCTGCAAGAGCGGCTTATCAGAATGGCAAACCCTGGCTGGAAGAATTGCATAAACATCTTAAATCGAATATTGATTTTGTGAGGGATTTTCTTAAAGACAAACTATCGTTAGTTAGGCTTATAGAACCGGAAGGAACCTTTCTTTTGTGGCTGGATTTTTCAAAGCTGGGGACTAAGCTTGGACTTTCCGATTCGGAAATAGATGACATTATTGTAAATAAGGCAAAGGTCTGGCTGGACCGGGGAACTATGTTCGGCCAGGAGGGAGAGTTCTATCAGAGAATAAATATTGCAACGCCCCGGCCCCTGCTCGAAGAAGCGCTGGAAAGAATTGCAAATGCGTTTGCAGCGGTGGTTGAGTAACGCGAAGCGTTGTATCGAAACCATCGTGCGGACCTATAGGAGATTTTTTTATGTATAAAATTTCTACACGCGGGCAATACGCCCTTTTGATTATGACAGAACTGGCCGAGCTGCCTGAGGGAAAATTTATTTCTCTTAAGCTGCTTTCTCACAGACACAATCTTTCTGTAAAGTATCTGGAACAGATTTTAATTCAGTTAAGTAAGGCTGGCCTTGTAAATGGCGTACGTGGAAGTAACGGCGGCTATAGACTTGCTAAGAAGACAGAGGAGTACACAACCGGCGAGATTCTCCGCGCTCTGGAGGGGGACCTGTCGCCGGTGGGTGAGTCGCATGGAAATGTTATCAGTAATGTAGGAAACGATGATTACTGGAAAGACTTTGAAACTGTTATAAATGATTATGTTGACTCTGTAACCCTTGAAAAGCTTGTAGAAAAAAATCGCAGCGACATTGGCGAGATGTATTACATTTAATTATTGTATCACCTCTTGTAATCTACTATAATAAGACCGCCGACAGTTAATTTACGGCAATATTTGATTATCTGAGGTAATTTAAATGGCTACATGGTCTAATGCAGACTCGCTTTCTTCATGGAAGAAGCTTCAGTCTCTTAAAGGTATGGTTTCTGTTGCAGATGAGCTTTCCGGCTCTGGTGCAGCAGACAGAATCGCAAAATATTCTATTCCTATGGGCGGAGCACTGACATACAACTTCGCTGCTAAACAGGTTAATGAACAGATTCTTAAAACTCTTGCTGAGCTCGCAGAAGAGCAGCAGCTTGTAGAAAAATATCAGGAACTTCTTGATGGTGCTGTTATCAACACTGGAGAGAAGCGCATGGTTCTTCACCAGCTTACACGCGGTCAGCTTGGAAAAGACGTTATGGCTGATGGTGTAAACAAGCGTGAATTCTACATCAACGAAGTTCGCCGCATTGCTGAGTTTGCAGACAAAGTTCACTCTGGCGAGCTCAAGAACGAGAAGGGCGAAAAATATACAACAGTTTGTCAGATTGGTATCGGCGGTTCAGACCTTGGTCCTCGCGCTATGTACCTTGCTCTTGAAAACTGGGCAAAGAAAAACAACACATTTAAGATGGAAGCACACTTCATTTCTAATGTAGACCCTGATGATGCTGCAAGTGTTGTTAAGTCTCTCGACATTTCAAAGACAATTTTCATTCTTGTTTCTAAATCAGGAACAACTCTGGAAACTCTTACAAACGAATCTTTCGTAAAAGACTTTATTAAAAAGGCTGGCTGTGATGCAAGCAAGCACATGATTGCTGTTACATCTGAGACATCTCCTCTCGCTCACAACCCTGACTATATGGCAGCCTTCTATATGGATGATTATATTGGCGGCCGCTATTCTTCAACTTCTGGTGTAGGCGGAGCTGTTTTGAGCCTCGCTTTCGGACCAAAGGTATTCCAGGAATTCCTCGACGGTGCCGCAGAAGAAGATAAACTTTGTCTCAACAAGGACATCACAAAGAATGCTGCTCTTATGGATGCCCTCATCGGTGTTTACGAGAGAAACGTTCAGGGCTATCCTGCAACAGCAATTCTTCCATACTCACAGGCACTCAGCCGCTTCCCAGCTCACCTTCAGCAGCTTGATATGGAATCAAACGGAAAATCAGTAAACCGCGACGGTAAGCCACTCGGCTACGTAACTGGTCCTGTAATTTTTGGAGAGCCTGGAACAAACGGTCAGCACTCATTCTACCAGCTTCTTCACCAGGGAACTGATATCATTCCTTTGCAGTTTATCGCCTTCCGCGAAAACCAGACTGGCGAAGATGTTGTAATTGAAGATTCTACAAGCCAGATAAAACTCTGCGCTAACGTAACTGCTCAGATTGTTGCCTTCGCATGTGGAAAATCAGATGAGAATCCAAACAAGGCATTTGCCGGCGGACGTCCATCTAGCCTGATTTACGGCGCACAACTCAATCCAAAGAGCCTGGGTGCCTTGCTCGCTCACTACGAGAACAAGGTAATGTTCCAGGGCTTTGTATGGAATGTAAACTCTTTCGATCAAGAGGGAGTACAGCTCGGTAAGAAGCTTGCTAAGACAGTTTTGAGCGGCAACATGGAAGGTGCTCTCAAGGCTTATGCTGGACTTCTTATTAAATAATGATATGTGCAGATTCCCGGGTCAAGCCCGGGAATGACAATAAATGTCATTGTCGGGCTTGACCCGACAATCTAGAGCGGATGCTTAAGTATTAAGCATCCGCTTTTTTTATGTTTTTTTAAATTTTGTAGAATTATATTAGTGGTGGTATAATTAATGAATTACGATGAATAAGCTTGCTAAAACAAAACTGACACTCCGCTCCCGACGTTTTATCATCTCGATTTGCGGAATTATAGTAAATGTAATTTTTTCTTATATAATGTACAGGCTTGGGCTGCCCTTGTTTTTAGATACTATCGGAACCATTGCGGTTGTCGCAATTACGGGAGCTCTTTTCCCGGCCATCTGTACGGCAGTTATTACCAGTGTCCTTTGTTCATTTTTTTACTGGCCGGCAATGTACTTTTCATCATTTAATGCTGTAATTATAGTTATCACTTTATTCTTTTTAAGAAGAGATTCATTTAAGCAGATTGGAAAACTCTTTATATATGTTCCTTTGACAGCATTGATATCAAGCCTTTCTGTGTCAATTATTCAATATTGCCTTAACGGTCTGGATGATACTTCGCTTATAGCAAAAAATGCACTGGCTTTTTCTTCTGCTGCATCTGTGCCATATCTGCTTTCCTTTTGTATAACAAACTTCATGCTCTACTTTCTGGAAAAGTGGGTTATCTGTATTTTTGTCTTTCTTCTTCGCCTCTTTATTCCTAAAAAAATTATTGCAAGTGATGGTGACCTCTCTGAAAGTGCAAGGCAATATCTTGCAGAGAATCACAGAAATGTGAAGAATCCCCTTCATACAAAAATAGTTCTGACCTTTGTTATTGCATCCATGATTCTTGTTTTCCTAACAGAAGCAATTGCTTTGCGTCTGTATTTTGATACCACTAAAAAAGAAAAGACTCAGAGAGCCTATAGCTGTGTAAATCTTGCAGCAGATTATCTTGATACAGAGAGAATAGACGATTATCTGAAATATGGAAAAGAAGCAGACGGATATAATGAAACACTGCAGCAGCTTTCTAAAATACTGAAAGGCTTTGATGATATTACTTATCTTTACGTTTTACGAATTGAAGAAAATGGCTGCCGTTTTATTTTTGATACCGATGAAGAAGAGCCTTATGCACCTGGAGAACTTGTTTCTTTTGATAAAGAGTTCGGGCAGTATCTTCCGGAACTTTTTGAAGGAAAAGAAATCGCTCCGGTAGAGTCTGATAATATTTTTGGCTGGCTGCTTAGTATTTACAAACCTGTTGCAAATGAAGATGGAAAAACTGTCTGTTATATTGGTGCAGATGTTTCTATGAGATATGTTGCAGGATATACAGGAGTCTTCATCGTAAAAGTTTTCCTTATTATGGCAGGCTTCTTTATTCTTATTATTTCTTACACAATCTGGTCTATTGGAAATAATATGTCTTTCCCAATCAGTGCAATTGCTGCCTGCGTAGACCGCTTTTCAGATTCTGCCGAGGATCAGAAAACTCTTGAAGAAAATGTAAAGATTATCCGTTCGCTTAATATTCAAAGCGGAGACGAAATACAGAAACTCTACGATGCAATTTGTCGTATGACCCTGAGCCAGACAGAACAGATCCGCGATATCCGCAGACTTTCTGAATCTACCCTGACAATGCAGGACGGCCTTATTATTACAATGGCAGATATGGTTGAAAGCCGCGACTCGGACACAGGTGCCCATGTTCAAAAAACTTCCGCTTATGTAAAAATTATCGTAGAGGGCTTAAAGAAAAAGGGCTATTATCCTCAGAAAATAACTCCAAAGTTTATGTCAGATGTAGTGCGTTCTGCACCTCTTCACGATGTTGGAAAAATCAATATTTCAGATACCATTTTAAATAAACCTGGAAAACTTACCGACGAAGAATTTGCAATAATGAAAACTCACACAACAGCCGGTAAGGAAATTCTCGAAAAGGCAATTTCTACAGTTCAAGGTGAAAACTATCTTAAGGAAGCCCGCAATATGGCGGCCTACCACCATGAACGCTGGGATGGTAAGGGGTATCCGGAAGGACTGCATGGAGAGGTAATTCCTCTTTCTGCCCGCATTATGGCAGTCGCTGATGTTTTTGATGCCCTTGCTTCTCCCCGTGTTTATAAGCCGGCCTTTCCTCTCGAAAAAGCTCTTGCAATTTTGCAGGAGGGTAGCGGCAGTCAGTTCGATCCAAAATGCGTAGAAGTTTTTATGGATTCTCTTGATGAAGTTAAAATGATTCTGAAGAAATATCATGGAGGCAACCTTGCTGACTAAAGCCCGTCTCAGTACTCTTAAATATTTTTTTATATGTCTGTTTTTTACAGCTCTTGTATCATCAGTTTCTGCTCAGGGCGGAGGTTATGCTGTAATTAAACAGTATCCTGACCTTGGTTATACAAGCATGATATATGATGCAAGTAACGGACTCCCTACATCAGATGCAAATTGTATCTTAGGTTCCAGAACCGGTAATATATGGATTGGTGGTTACAGCGGCATTATACGTTATGACGGAAATATCTTTGAGCGCCTGCCAACTGCAAACGGCCTTACAAGTGGGCGCGCTTTTTATGAAGACAGTAAAGGACGCATCTGGGTTGGAACAAATGATAACGGTGTTGTTTTAATTGATGGTGAAGATATCCGTCAGTACACCTATAAAGATGGGCTTCCTTCATCTTCCATTAGAAATTTTGCTGAAGATAAAGAAGGTAATATTTTTATTGCCACAACCTCCGGTCTTGCCTTTATCAAAGAAAATGGACTTTTGTATCATCTTTCTGATGCAGTTTTAAATACAGAAAGAATCTTAAAACTTGATTCTGATTCAAGTGGAACAATTTACGGACACACTACAAACGGAATTGTCTTCTCTGTAAAGAAACGAAATGTTTCTGAAATCTATACAAGTGCCGAGCTTGATATGCCTAAAATAACAACTCTCCTTGCAGACCCTGTAAATGAAGGAAAGGTATATCTTTGCTGTGAAGGCGGAAAAATCTATTATGGTGACTTTGGAAAGAAAAGCAGTGAATTGCAGGAAATAGATATTTCGCCGATAAAAAGTGTTCAGTGGATTTCTTATGACTGTTTCAGAATCTGGATTTGTTCAAGAACACAGATTGCATATCTTGATCAGGATAATAAAGTGAACGTCGTTTCTAATCTGCCAATGAATGGTTCAATAGAAATGTTTACTTCAGATTATCAGGGTAATATCTGGGCCTGTTCTTCAACACAGGGCGTAATGAAAATTGTTGCAAATAATTTTGTAAATATAACAGAAGAGGCAAAGCTTCCTAAAAAAACTGTAAATACAACCTGTCTGCATAATGGGCTTTTGTATATTGGAACAGAGTCGGGGCTCAAAATTCTGGATAAAAACAAAAATGTAATTAACAATTCTCTTACTGAATATATAGGTGATTCAAGAATCCGCTGTATTGTAGAAGATCATGATAAGAATCTCTGGATTGGAACCTTTACAAATAATAAAGGACTTGTCTGCCAGTTCCCGGATGGAAGGATTACCGCCTTTACAACAAATGAAGGAATGGCAAATAATCAGATACGAGCTATAAAGGTCGCAGAAAATAACACAATTCTCTGCGGAACGAACGACGGTTTTTCAATTATCAAAAATCAAAAAGTTATAGCATCTCTGGGTAAAAATGAAATTATTAAAAACTCAGTAATTCTTTCGGTTGAAGAAGCTGAAGACGGCAAAATCTACCTGGGCACAGATGGCGACGGAATTTACGTTGTTACCGGAAATATTATCCAAAGAATCGGGCGCGATGACGGGCTTACGAGCGATGTAGTAATGCGCATCAAAAAGGATAAAAAGCATGATGTTATCTGGTTAGTTACTTCTAACTCAATTCAGTATCTGAAGGGAGGAAGAGTAAAATCGGTAAACAGCTTCCCTTATAACAATAACTACGATCTTTATCAGAATGATAACAATGAAATGTGGGTTCTCGCTTCCTGCGGAATTTATACTGCAAATATAGATGATTTACTTTCAGATTCTGTTAGTGATTACAAACTTTATACACTTGCAAACGGACTTCCGAGTTCTGTTACCAGTAACTCCTATAGTGCTTTAGATGAAAATGGAAATCTTTATCTTTCCTGTCGCGAAGGTGTTTCCTGTGTAAATATAAATAATTATCTTGAACAGAAAATTCAGATTAAAACAGGGGTGAAGTCCGTTTACTGCGGTAACAAAAAAATACTTCCAACACAAAACGGCACATACATTATTCCTGCATCAGATGAGCGAATAAAAATTACAGCTTCTGTTATGGATTATACCATGTCAAATCCTCCTGTAAGGGTTTATCTTGAGGGGGCAAAAGACGATGGTATAACTGTAAACCGTAATGAGCTTTCATCTCTTGAATACACAAATCTTTCTTATGGTTATTACACTTTCCATATTCAGGTTCTTAGTCAGAATAAAAATGATATTCTGCTGGACAATACCTTCTCAATCATTAAGCGCTTCCGTCTAACGGAGCTTATGGAATTTAAGTTTATTCTCATTGTGCTCCTTATTCTTGCTGCTGCATTTATTGTATGGCGGGTTATGAAGTCTACAGTCATTTTGAATCAGTACAGACAGCTGCAAAATGCAAAGGCTGAAGCAGAGCGTGCAAACAAAACAAAGTCCCGCTTTCTTTCAAACATGTCTAAGGAAATCATAACTCCAATTAATACGATTATGGGAATGAATGAGATGATTCTTCGCGAGGATTCTAAGGATGTTCCGAAGAACTATCACTCTTCAATAATGAGTTATGGTATCAGCGTTCACGAAGCAGCAGAAGCTCTTTTGACTCTGGTTAATGACTTACTTGAAATATCTCGAATTGAATCTGGAAAAATAACTGTACGCGAAACCGAATATGATGTTCAGAATCTTTTGCGTTCTGTAATTATTCCGGCCCGCCAGAAAAATCTTTCAAAAGGCCTGAACTTAAATATTGATATAGATCAGATGCTCCCTTGCCGTCTTTACGGCGATGTAGGAAAAATCAAGCAGATTCTTTTGAATCTTTTTATAAACGCAATTAAGTATACAATGGCAGGCCATATTGATTTTAAGATTTCTATGGAAGGCCGTACTAACGATAGCTGCGATCTTTGCATTACTGTAAAGGATACCGGAGGAGGAATGCCGCCGGAGATTATCGAAACTATTTTTGATGCTTATGGTGCCTTTGAAAAAGATGCAAGAGAACTTCACTTAAAAACAGGTCTTGGACTTGATATTTCAAGACGCTTTGCAGAGCTTATGGGCGGTGTGCTTGTTTGCACAAGTGAGGTAGGAAAAGGCTCTACATTTATTTTTACTCTTACACAAAAAATTATAGATGCAAAGCCTATCGGAACCTTTATTGAATCAGAAGAAGCGGTTCAGAGAGGAACTTATGTTCCGGAGTTTATTGCGCCTGATGCAGACGTTATGGTTGCCAGCGAAAATCTTGATAATCTCAATGTACTTGATAATCTTCTGAAGGCAACTAAGGTTTTTGTAACCCGTGCCTACAGCCGCCAGGAGTTTACAGACAAGCTGCGTGACACATCATTCAATATCGCCTTCATAGATGAATTACTTTTTGAAAATGATGAAAACAAGGTTGATGAAGTTATCAGCAAGATAAAAGAATTAAAGACGGAGCTTCCGATTTATATCATTACAGAAAATTCTTCTGTTGATGAAAACTATTATAAAGAGAAGGGCTTCTTTGGAACAATTGCTCTTCCGGTTGATCCGGAGCTTCTGGAGAAGACCATTATGAAACATCTTCCAAAAGAGATGATGGAAAATCCGAAAATGCAATAAGAGAGGAATGAAGATGTTTGATTTTATTCGTAATCATCAGATGAATATTATGCTCTGTCTTTGCGCTGCCTGTGCAACAATGACCATAATGCTCTTTCTTACAAAATTTCTTTCAACCCGTCGTAAATGGATTTTAATATGTATTGAGGTTGTGGCAACCCTGCTGCTTTTCTTTGACAGACTGGCCTATATTTATGCCGGTAATACGGAGTCAATTGGCTATATAATGGTTCGTCTTTCAAACTTCATGGTCTTTTTCCTGACCAGTACCACAGTATTTGTATTTAACTTTTATATTATTGATTTAGTATTAAACGAGGGGCAGCTTACTAAAATTCCACGTCGTCTTGTCTTTACCGGTTTTGCAGCCTTTGCAGGAATGATGCTTGCGATTGTTTCTGCTTTCACTCATTTGTATTATTATTTTGATTATATGAATTGTTATCACCGGGGAAAGGGCTTTCTGATTGCCTACATAATTCCTGTGGTTTGCCCTCTGATTCAGTACACTGCAATTATTAAACATAGAAAAAGCTTCAGTAAATTTATTTTTACGGCAGTTGCTCTTTTTATTTTTCTTCCCTTGATTACAGGAATTATCCAGATTTTCACATACGGAATTTCCATTGTTAATATGGTAATGGTTCTGGTTTCTGTTTTTCTTTACTTCTTTGCTTATCTCGATGTTAACGCAGCTGTTGATAAGGCTCATGAAATTGAAATTCAATCCTTCAAAACTGAACAGGAAAAAATGAAGAGTATTTTTGGACAGGCAGTTCAGGCTATGGCCAGTGTGTTAGAGAAGAATAACAGTGCCCAGAAGGGGCGTGCAGAGCGTATTGCACTTACGGCAAGAGAACTGGCCAGACGAAATGGTAAAAGCGAAGATGAGTGCGATAAGGTTTATTATGCAGGATGTTGCTTTGATGCTGGAGAAGAGGCTCTTAGTTTTATTAAGGCCTTTCCATACTTGAGGGAGACGGCGCAGTTTGTCGGCAAAGATTATGATGAAAGCCAGCCTGAATATTCAAGAATTGTAACGGTTGCAAAGGATTATGATAAAATGATTAATGATCCTACTATACCGCCTTTTTATGTGCGCGATTATTTTATACGGGAAGCAGGCAGAAAGTATGATCCTCTTTATGCAAAGCTTACAGTACAGCTTTTAGACAGTGAAACAAATAAAGGGACTTTTGAAAAAGCTGATGAAGAAATGCAGACGGAACTGGAGTGTCATAATTATCGTGAAGAGGTTACTTCTGGAATCCCTGTTCTGCAGAATGTTACAGAGATTTGCTTCGATTGCAGCGTATTCGATAAAGATGCAAGGTTTTCTCTGCCTTCAATAATTATTTTTGATTCTTCAGATGAAAAGGTTCAGAAAACTCAACAGACAATTGAATCGCACAAATATATTGAATACGGCGAAGTCTGGTTTGATGCCCATTATATTTCTACAAGTGCGAGAAATATGGAAATCAGGAATGAAAGAGAAGGTGGAGCAGAAAATCCGAATCTTTATACAATTACAGCTGGACGTTTTGAAGATCATCTGTTACTGAAAATGCAGGGGCCTGCAAAAAGCTTTGAGACAATTGTTGCTTTGCCTAGTGCATCAAAATCTGCCTTTGTCGGAATTACCGGCGAGAATGTACATATCAGCAATATTAAAATTGAGCATACAAGCCAGCTTGCAGGAGAAAATGATATTCCTCGCATTGCTGAAAAACTGAATTATATAAACAGAATTGAGTCTGATATTCCAAATGTTCAGATTGTAAAACCTCTTGGTCAGTTTACTCAGGGAGTTGAAGTAAAAAATAATATGAAGATTTTCTTCCATGCCCAGAGCCTTCCTGATGCAAATCTTGTATGGCATTGCCCTTACATTCTTCTTTATTATTCAGATGACGGAAAGGTCTACGGAAACAATTATTGTGAATATGCAATGGTTAAATTCGATGGCGAAGAAAACGGTTCAAATGAAAATGCAGAAAATGATTTTATTATGAAGAAAACCGAAAGCTTTACAAGCTGGGAAGACTGGGAGGAGATTAATAAAGCAGGTTATGAATGCCAGATTGAGTTTATGAAAAATGGCAGCGAAGTAGTGCTGAGAACACAAAATAAAGGCATCTTCATACAGAATACTACAAGGGTAAAAAGCGGAAATAAAGATATTTTTGTTGCTTTTTCCGGTGACCAGGTTGCTTTGACGGATATAAGAATCCGCTGACTTTTTCGCTGATTTTTCTAAACTTGAAGAAAATGCATAAAAAGTGTATATTTATACATTATGAAGGAACGACAGTCTCGCCTTAAGGCCATAAAAAATCTCATCAAAAATAATACTATCGAAAGTCAGGATGATTTGCTTTCTCTGCTTACAAAGGAAGGCTACGAGGTTACTCAGGCAACACTGAGCCGCGACCTTAAGCTTTTGAAGGTAGGTAAGGTGCCGGACGGACAGAACGGCTACAAGTACGCCCTGCCTGGTGAGGACGAAAACGGCGAAAGCGAGGCGATTTACGTTCAGGATTTTCTGCGCGGCTACGTAAGCATTGATTTTTCAGGAAACATTGTTGTTATCAAAACTTTCCCGGGCCATGCAAATACTGTCTGCAATGCAATTGATAATCTGAATATGGACGAGGTTCTCGGCACCGTAGCCGGCGACAACTGTATGTTTGCCTGCCTGCGCGAAGGCGTTACCGGCGACGAGTTCATGGAAAAACTCAAGAAACATATTCCGGGGATTGAGGATTAAAGTTCCCCCATATTGTTAGATTTCCTTTTTTCAGTTAAACTTACCTCATGCAGTTTACAAGTACACGTAACAATAATTTAACGGTGAGTTTTTCTCAGGCTGTTCGGGATTGTATTCCGGACGATGGCGGTGTTTTTGTACCATCTTCTATCGAAGATATGCGCCGCTGGATTTATTATATTGATGAAACTACACCTTTTGCTTCTATAGCAGGTTCTTTGACTTCTGCTTTAATGCACGAAGAATTTTCTCCAATTATTTGTGAAACTATTGCCACTGCCGCTTTCCCAGTAGCACCGGTTGTGCGCCAGTTGGACGGCAGTCTTTTTATGATGGAAATGTACCATGGCTTTACCGGCTGTCACCGCGACTATGGTGTTTCATATCTGGTTTCTTATCTGGAAACTACCCTGCAGCTTAAGGGGGGTAAGGCCGTCTTTGTTGACTTTACCCACGGTGGCCTTGGTGCCCTTATGTCTAAACTTCTTAAGGGGAAGAAAAATATTAAGGCAGTGCTGGTTTATAAAAAAGGAACTGTACGCGGTCTTGATGAAGACAGTCTTGCCTGGAACGGCGGAAATATTTACCCGGTAGAGATGGAAGGAAGTGAGGCAGAGATTAAGGCTGCTATTTCTGAAGTCTTTGCAGACCGCAATTTTGTTCAGCAGCATGGACTCACAGTTGCTAATACAACAAATGTCTGCCGACTTCTCGGACAGATTTTCTTCTTCCCTTATTCCTTTGCTCAAGTAAAGAATAAGTTCAACGGCGAGTTTTATTACGCAATGGGTGCCGGAAATTACGGTTCCCTGATTGCAGGGCTCTACAGCTGGCGTTTTGCCCTTCCTGTAAACGGTTTTTATGTTCCATCTACAGCAGCACTTGCGCGAAGTGCCAATGGTGCACCTGTGGTTCTTGATTCTATTGTAGAACTCGAAAAGCGCGGTGAAACAAATCCTGCGGTTCCTGCAAACCTTGAACGTCTGGAATCTTTCTTTGGCAAAAACGAAATGATGATGCGAAACTTCATTTATCCTTGTGATGTAAGCGAGGCTCAGCGCGATGCTGCTGCCAAAGAGCTTTACATGAAATTTGGCATTTTTGCAGATAAGGATACGGCTTCGGCTTATGCAGTGGTGAAAGAAAACTGCAGCGAAGTTTATGACGAAGACGGCGCCTTTATTCTGACTGCGTATAATCATCCGTCTCTTTCTTCTGATTACTGCCGCCACGTAATTGGCGAGGCTCCGGAAATGCCTGAGGAAATTAAAGCAAGCTTTGTGCCTGTAGAATTGAAGCGCCCATCTGTGAGTGGAGCTTCAGAACTCAGAAAGATTGTAGAAGGACTGTGGAACTAACTGTCATCCCGGCAAAATAACTGTCATCCCGACAAAATAACTGTCATCCCGACGTAGGTCGGGATCTTTTTTTTCTAAAGAGATTTATTCAATTCTTGTAAACCTCTGTTATTTGGTGCTCCCTGGTGTCGGGTTATTATAATTCCCATGGAAAAGAAGAATCTTGTTAAGCGCATTTTGATGTCGCTCTTTGGTGTAATTATCTGTGCAATAAGTGTTGGAATTTTTAAGATTGCTGCCCTTGGTGTAGATCCCTTCCAGTCCTTTATGGCCGGCCTGGACGCCCTCGTGCCGATTAAGTTTGGAACTCTTTATGTAATTGCGAATGCAGTGCTTTTTATCTTCATGTTGATTTTCGACCGTCACTACATCGGAATTGCAACCTTTATCAATTTGTTTTTACTGGGCTATATTACTCAGTTTACTTATGAGTTTTTGCAGACAGTGATTGTTGAGCCTGCCATCTGGGTTCGAGTGCTCTGCCTTGTTGTGGGCGTTGTGATTATCTGCTTTGGTTCCGCTTTTTATATGACCGCCGACCTTGGAGTTTCAACCTACGATGCCGTTGCCCTGATTATCGTAAACACCTGGAAGCGTGGCAAGTTCCAGTATGTCAGAATCATTACTGATGTGGTTTGTGTGCTTCTTGGTGTGGCTCTTTTTTTGATTTCCGGCGGGGCTGCTCGAGACATTATTACAATTGCCGGTGTTGGAACGATTATTACCGCATTTTTTATGGGCCCGCTTATCGAGTTCTTTAATGTTTACTGTGCAAGACCGATTTTGAATAAATAAGGAGGGGGAGGTCTCCCCCTGCGCCCGCACTTCGTTGCGGGCTACCCTCTCGCCTAGGGCTGCCGCCCTAAAACCCGCTTTAAATTCTGGAGGAAATAGAAATGAACGAAACACTTAAAGTATTAGAAAGCCGTCGCAGCTGCCGCAAGTTCAAAAGCGAAATGCTGCGCGAAGAAGATTTGAACGCAATCATTCGTGCCGGAACCTTTGCGCCAACCGGAATGAATAAACAGACACCAATCATAATTGCCGTTACAAACAAAGAACTCCGCGACAAAATCAGCGAAGAAAACAGAAAAATCGGCGGCTGGAACGAGGGCTTCGACCCCTTCTATGGGGCTCCAGTAATTCTGATAGTTCTCGCTAACAAGGGTGAAAGTCCTAACTACATCTACGACGGCTCCCTTGTTATGGGAAATCTTATGAACGCCGCAGAGTCGCTGGGGATCGGCTCAATCTGGATTCACCGGGCAAAACAGGAGTTCGAAAGCGACTTCGGAAAGAAGCTGCTTGCAGACCTTGGAATTGAAGGCGACTTCGAAGGAATCGGCCACGTTGCACTCGGTTATGTGGATGAAGGCGGCGTAAAGCCTGCAGCGCCACGCAAAGAGAATTATGTTTACTGGGTAAAATAAGATCTTTCGCCGGGTTTACATATTAACTCGGATATTCGTGATTTAAATATGTAAATCGAACTGTAACAAAGGCTCTTGCTGCAACAAGAGCCTTTGCTTTTGACGGAAAATACATATTAACCGGGTTTTTAGTAGTTTAAATATGTAATCTGCTCAGTAAAAAGGCTTTTGCATTAGAAAAAACTTTTTGCTTTTGCCTGAAATTACATATTAACTGAGTTTTTTTCAGTTTAAATATGTAATTTGACTAATAAAATGACTTCTGCTACAACAAGAACCTTTTGATTTTTACGGAAATTACATATTAACAAGAGATTTAATTGTTTAAATATGTAATTTCTTCCCAAGTTCTTACTTTTTAAGAAAATCAATAATAATCTGACTAAACTCTTCCGGCAGTTGTATCTGTGGCGAATGACCGCAGCCTTCAAGCAGCTCAAGTTTTACTTTTGGGGCGGACAGTTTTGCGGTGTAATCCTTTACAAAGTCTACCGGGCAGATCCAGTCGCAGGAGCCGGAAATCAGGAGAAGAGGCATCTGGTAATTGTCGGACGCCTCCAGTGCATTGAAGTTATTCATATATTCTTCGAGGGGAGAAATCAGTTCTATAAAGCGGTTCATGTTAAAGAGCTGCATAAAGTACCAGCGCATGTCGTCAATGCCAGCAATCGGGCTTGTCAGGGCTGCGAAAACTGAAAGGTCTTTTGTGACTGTCTGCGGATGATATGGACTTACAAGCTTTCGCAGGGTAAAGAGATTTTGAAGGCTCATGTCTGCCATAAAGTTTTTGTAAGCGGCCTCGAGCGCTGTTGTGTCGTCGCCTCTGCTGCGGGCAATCTTTATGGCGTCTTCATAAGAATAAACTTCGCCGGCATAATTCTTTTCGTTTACGCACTGGCCAACTCCAATATAGGCAGAAACTTTTTCGGGGTGAGAAAACGCGTATCTGCTTCCAAGCATGGTGCCGTAAGAGTGACCGAGAATTATTACCTGCTTTTGATTAAAGCGTTCGCAAAGATAATCTACAAGGGCATCAAGGTCGTTAAGCTGCTTATCAAAAGTGAGGCTTTTATTGTCCGGGTCTTTTGCCGCATTCGGATAGTATGAACGGCCGCCGCCCCTCTCATCCCAGCATACAATAGTGTATTCATCAGTCAGATAGTCCTGCCAGTAGTAATCAACGTAAGTAGTTGGAGCACCGGGCCCACCGTGAAGCGAAATGATAATCGGATTTTCTTTTGATTTGCCTGCGATGGTGATGTATTCTTTCTGGTCTGTCAGCTGAAGATAGAGCTGCTCGTTTACGCCATCTTTATAACTGACAGCCCTTTTAATCTGCTTGATATTCCTGCCGGCTATGAAGAAGGTGAAGGCTCCGCAGACAAGAACTGCGAGAGTAATGCCAAGCACTTCAAAAATACCAAGAGTGATTCTCGTGGCAAGCTTTCTTTTCTCTGGTGCCTCATAAACTTCTTTTTTGTGCTGCAGATGAATGCCGATGTGGCCGACACCGAGTATGTAAGAGCCGGCTAACATCAAAATGTTTCCGCCGTAGATTCCAAGCAGGAAAAAGGCAATGACGGGAAGGGTAGCGCCGGCAACCGGAATTCCAAGAATACCACGGTAAAAATCTTTCATGGTCTTTTCGCTTTTGAAATAGCGGATCCAGTAAATCTCATAAAGGATCATGCACAAAAACGAAATCACAAGTACTGTCAGCCAGAAGTTCCAGCCCTTAAAGTTGAAATCAGAAAAGATGAGGGCAATAGGAGTTACTATAAACTCGCCGCTTCGTTCGAGAACCAGCAAAACTTTGTTTTCCTTTGCGGCATATTTTTCATAATCCTTGGGTTGATTTTTAGTCCAGATAAAATTGGGAACAAGCAGCATAAGCAACCAGATGAGTCCAATGTAGGAAAAGCCGAAGGTCATATAATCTCCAGGTTTTATTATTTTTAATTTTTCAGTGATTAAAACAATCTAGTATTAATATAACACGCAATAGAGAAAAAGTTGATACTAATGAATTATTAGATAACTGCAATAATAAAACTAAGTATTTTTGTTTGGATATTTACAGTAAATATACAGGTTTTGATTATTTACGCAATTTTTGTGCAAGCTTGATTATAAGAACTTTATCTTCTGCGGATAGTTTATCAAATGAATTAAAGAGCTCTAGTTTATCACCAGTAACTACAATAGAATTTTTATATTCCGTTCCTGTAACAAGATATTCAACAGATACTTTTAGAGCTTTTGCAATTTTTTGTGCATTGTAAACACCAGGTTCCTGAGGATTAGTCATAAGGTAATGATCTATGGTTCTTTTGCCAACTCCAGATTTTTCTGCGAGTTCTTTAGTGGTGATTCCCTGATATTCCATTTCTTCTTTTAAGTTTTCTCTAAAGCCCATAAAAGAATAATACTCTTATTAGGGTAATAATATTTAAAAATTGCCTTGAAAGTAGTTATATGATAAAATATATACCTTGATAAAGGTAATTGATTATGGAGGAGCGATATATGAAAAAATTAATTAAGATTGTGGTTCCAGCCTTATTCTTATTGATTTCTTGCCAACCTGAGGTAATTGAGAAAGAGGTTGAAGTAGAAAAAAAATCGGAGGGAGAAGGTTCTGCATCACCTAAATATGGATTAATATCTATTAAAACTTCATTACCAAATGATAATGGAGCCGATATAAAGCTTACAAATGATTCTGCTCCGGTAAATGTAAAAATTACAGGTCCTGATTCTATAGAAAAAGTAATGTGGAAAAAAGGATCAAAAGGAATAGGTGTAAAACCTGTGTCATTTTTCGCAGATAGTAATTCACATCAACTATTGCTTGATTCAAATTCCTCTGGCACTTTTACTGTAACAGAAAATGGCTGGTATGATATTGTTGCTCAAGATATTGCTGGTCGTTATGAATGGGAACAAGTTGAGGTAAAGACGATTGATAAAACACCTTTGAATGAGATTTCTAATTTTTCTGCTATATGTGAAAATGGTTGCATAATACTTTCATGGACAAATCCATTAGATGAGGGGCAATATGATAGCCCGTTAAATAAACTAAAATTCAAATACATTTATGATAATAATGAAATGGATTCGGATAACGGAATTATAACTGTTGGTTCAGGCGAGCAGTTAGTCTCAATTCCTATTGCTGCAGGAAAAAACGAAAATAGTATTATGTATGTACTTGCAAAAACTATAGATGGAGTAGGGAATGAGAGTAATGGGACAAGTATTCAAACTTTATGTTCAGAAACAATTTATACAACTTTAGAAAGTATTGCAGAAAAGTTGAATAATATGACTTATAACGGGAAGGTTGTTGTTTCTGGTGCTTACAATGAAACTTTGCTTAAAAATATTAAAAACTCATTACATTCACGAAATATCAAACTGATTTTAGATTTGTCTGGAATTTCAGAAATGGATGTAGTTCCATCAAACTGTTTTGAGAATTGTGAATGTTTAATGGAAGTTATTCTTCCCGATTCTATAATTAGAATTGGGGACTCTGCATTTTCGGGATGTACTTCCTTGAATAAAATAAATATTCCACAAGGTGTCACTGACATAGGCGGATCAAGTTTTTACGGCTGTAAAAGTTTAACTTCTGTAAATCTGCCTGATACCATTACAAGCATTGCAATCGCAGCTTTCTCGCATTGTAGTAATATAAAACAGATTAATATTCCATTGAGATTAACAATTATAAATCAAAGGGTATTTGAGTATTGCTTTGCTCCAAATGTTGAGCTTACTATTCCAAGGAGCGTAAAAACTGTAGATATAAAAGCTTTTATATCGAACATCGGTTTAAAACTTGTTTTCGAGGATACTGAAAGTATTTGGTATCGTGATGACAGCTATACTCAAGAGCGTAATATTTATGTTGGCCCGATGAATGGGGAAAATGCAATGTTACCGATGAACAGTCTATATGGTCTTTCTGTTTATTATATAGTGAATGATGAATAAAAAAATTAAAAATATAGGAGGTATAATGTTTAATACGGAATATGAATTTGATTCAATCATAAAACAGGAATGGGGCTTTCCTGTTGTTTATGACGGAATCACAAAAATCAGTGAATATAAAGAAGCTCCTGTTAAAATTCTTTGGATATTAAAAGAAGGGAATGAAAATACAGAACAGGAAGAGCGCGATCATCGTGATTTTCACACAGATGTGTCAAATTATTATTCTGGATGGAAAGCTACATATAAGAACATAATTTTACCTACGTACGGAATTCTGCATAATCTGGCATATAAAGATTTACCTGTGTTAAATGATGATGCACCTATAAACAATGAATATGTTCTGAATAAAATCGCTTTAATTAATGTAAACAAGAATGGAGGCGGCTCAATGGCAAATCCTGTTGTAATAGAGGAGAATTATACAAAGCATAAAGAAATTCTTTTGCAACAGATAGAAGGCATTGCTCCAGATGTGATTATTAATTGTAGTCGTGTAAATAGATTATTCAATGATGTTTGTAAAATGTATAACCTGTCAAAAAAACAATATGACTTTAGACCTGAATTTGATTATGTAGTTGATTACGCTTCAAACTCAGAAAAACTGCTTATTAATTATTGGCATCCTGGAGCTCATATGACAGATGAATCATATCAGAAGCAAATCCTTGATATTTATAAGACGTGGAAATCAAGCTGACAATAAAGGAAAAGAAAATGTTCATATCAAAGACTTTGAAATATTTTATTACAACAATTATCTTCATGTTTGGGGTTAGTTTTATTTCTGCTCAGACAAATCTTGATTTAGCAAATAAGTATTATGATGCAGATGATTACCCGAATGCGGTTGAATATTTTAAGAAAACGCTTTTCGAAGATAAGACATATGATGGGACAATTTTTTATAGATATGCATACAGTATGGAACAGATAGGTGCTTCCAAGAAAGAATATTTGTCTTTTTATAGCGCTGCTGCTTATGTTTTTGAAAAGGCAGATGAAAAAAATGAAAAATATTATTTGTATGCAATTGCAAAGGAAGAGCAATTAGGTCTTTCTCATAAAAACTATTCAGAAAAGACAATTGAAAAACTACTGAGAGGAAAAACAGTTAGGAATCAGAATATAGTATCAGCAATTTTTGAGGAGTTGCCAGAAAATACTGTTGGTTATTTCTTGATTTTTTACTGTATTTTTGTCGTGGTTATATACATAGTGGGTAGAGTTTTATCGAAGAAAACAGAATGTGTTATTTTTTCATCAGTAAAAGAAATCATTTTATTGATTCTACCTATTATAATTCCGATTTTTCTCAGTTTTGCAACTTTTGAATCACAAATCACCTTGTACGTATGGCTTATTTCATTTGTTATTTCCTTCATTTCTGCACTGATATTTTCGATAATGAATAACCTTGGAACAAAGAGACCATTACTATATTCAATTATATCTCTTATGACAAAGATATCACTTCTGATTTTTTCCCCTTTACTTATGCTTTTAATAATGGGATTTCCGTTAAAGAAAGAAGAGAAGGATAGAAGATTCAGAGATGGTACAAAAAATAATCAGAGTACAAAAAACTGGGCAATAATTGGGGCTTTATTTTGGGCAGTTTCTTCATTTTTCTATTTGTCATTGATTAAAAAGCCAAAAAGAAAGATTGAATCCATGAGTGAAGATTATTGACATTTGAGATAAATGTGTTATATTTAAATTAAAGGAACACCGCAGAGGTGTGGTTGTCTCCTTGGCAATTTTTCAAAAAGCCTACCGAGTTTGACCACGGGGTAGGCTTTATTTTTTGCTTTCTACAAGATTACTTGAAGAGAGCGAGTGCATTTACAAGCAAAGTCAGAACAGCAATAACGATGATTGCTTTTTCATAGTTTGTCATGTCTGCACAATCTCCCATCATATTAAGATTAGGAGACAGCCACCCTTTCTACGGTGTTCCAATAGCTGAATTGTACTACAATGTTATATAGTAATCAATTCTAAGAAATAATGAATTATCTGTATAGTTTTATTTCTTTGTTGATTTCTTCGAAGTACTTCCTTTTGTAGATTTCTTTTCCGGAACTTTTTTGGTAGCCGGCTTCTTATCTGCGGTCGTCTTTGAGGTCGGAGTTTTCTTCGCAGGAGCAGGCTTCTTTGCCAGAGCTTTCTTTGTAGTTGTCGGCTTCTTCGCTGTCTTCTTTGCCACTACCTTCGGTTCAAACTCCTTGAGCATAAGCTCGCACTTGTAGGCAGCCTTGGTCTTAGCGGAGGTCAGGAGTTTATTGAACTTCTGGATGTTTGCGAAGTCTGCGGCTTTTCCGGTCAGGGCCAGTAGCAGAATTGTCTTGTTCAGGCTGTCGTCGCTAAGCTCCTTGTTAAACCAGCGGATATTGTCAAAGCTGTTAGTTCCGGCTAAAAGTCCGCACCAGTGGCTTTGCATCAAAAGCTTTGTTACTTCGTAAGCTGCTGCCTTTGAATCCTTCTTAATTGCAGCTGTGTTGGTTGCAGTGGCGAGAACAAAGAGCTTTGTAAGATTCCATCTTTCGTCTTTATCAATCAACTTTTCTTCGTGCAGGTATTCGTTGAACTTGCGGCCAAAGGCAAAGTTTAAAGCACAGCCTTTTTCTGCAAGACTTCCGCAGAGGGCCCAGCACAAAAGTTGTTTTTCGAGGCCGGCATCTGCCCCTTCCATGAGGCTTGCAAAAACACTTGCGTCTGCGGCCTTCAACAAAGCTTTCTGCAAATCTGCTGGCTGCTTTGCCTTTTTAAGATTGTGGATTGCAACAAGCTTCTTGAGGCGACCTGTAATTTCTGTTGCTTCTTTTGAGGCGTCGAGTTTTACGTCCTTGCCCGCGAACTTGGAAGCGGTCTTTACAAAGGCTGTAAGCTCCTTCTTTGCGGCAGTCATTATGTCTGTCACTTTTTTTGCTGTGAGGGCGGCCGGCTTTTTGGCAGCGGTTTTCGGTGATTTTGAAGACTTCTTTGATTGTGAAGTTTCCACCTCTGCAACAGCGGCACTTTCCGCCTCATTCTTATCCTTTATCTTCTCATAACCAAAGGTTTCAAAAAGAGGCGAAATCACCTTAGCTGCATAAGCGTGCAAATCAGCATAGAGGTCTTTATAAATCAATTCCTGCCATGCGGTCTCGATGTCTTCGCAGCCGTGGCCGTTTAAGAAGTCGCATAGGATTTTATAGCGGTGGTCAGCCTGGTCGCTCACCTGATGAACATTGAGGTAAACCTGATACTCAAACCCGTTGAGCATTACAAACAGTCCTTTTTCGCAAACCTCACTGGATTTGCGGATAAACCAGAGGCGGCTTCTGTGTTCCTGGAAGATACAGTATTTATCGTCTTCGGCTGTCAAATTAAGTCCCTCGGAGATGCTGCGCGATTTCATCACAACTTCATCCCCGTTTCCAGTCTTAACTGCATAAGGATCAGACTGTTTAATCCAGCCGGCAGCGCGGTCGTATTTGTTGTTGTAGAAAACTAACGCTCGTTCGTCACCAGCTCCGTTAGAGTAGGCAAACACGTTTTCGTTTACATGGCCGTCTTCCCAGAGGTCGTAGAAAAGGAAGTTGTCTACGCCGGAGAAGAGGTAGCGTTTTTTCATCAGCGGGAAGATATCATGCCAGTGGCGGTCTACAAGATACTGACTCGGTTTTTCATCCTTGTAAGCCTTAGTGTATTCCATTCCGTATTTTTCGGTAAAGCCTTCAATCTGGCCGTGACCAAACATAGGAAGACCCGGCATTGTAATCATCAGGGTGCAGACACCAAAATATTTGTCGCCGTCGCCAAACTGGGCAATGGCAGTTTCCTCATCCGGATTGTTCATAAAGTTTACATAGCGCTTAAGAACCTGTGGATCAAAGGTAATTGTATTTTTTACAGTCTCGCGGTATTTCTGATTTTCCTCTTTTTTGAGCATGTTCATAAAGGCCGAGTTGTAAACGCGGTGCATACCTAAAGTGCGAACAAAGTAACCTTCCATCATCCAGAAGGCTTCGGCCAGCAGCAAAGTATCAGGACATTCTGCTGCAACACGGTCTACAACCTCGCGCCAGAACTCGTTTGGAATTGCGTCGTTGAACTGCTGGGTGCTCAATCCTGTCTCACTGCGGGTTGCAATATCTCCTCCATGTCCCGGTTCCGGATACCAGAGGCGGCGGATAGATTTTTTTGCCAGAACCATAGCTGCATCAAAACGGATAATAGGGAAGTTCTGGGCAACATGCAGAATCTCCTGCATAACAGCCTCGCGGGCTGTCGGATTCAAAAAGTCAATCTGAGCAGTGTCGTTCCAGGGAAGACCGGTTCCATCATTTCCGTGGTAGATGTAGCGGGTGTCGCCAGTCTGATTATCAACACGCTTGAAAACTACAGAACAGTCATCCTTGCTGTAGTAGTGGTCTTCGAGGAAAAGGGACACTCTGCTATCCTGCGAAAGGTTTTCGCCATTGAAAGTATACTGAGGGAATGGATTATCGCGGCGCTGTATAAAATAGTCCGGGTGATTGATAACCCAGTCGCCGTCCATACCGGTGTGGTTAGGCACCATATCAGAAGCAAGGCGGATTCCCCTCTGCCAGCAGCGCTGACGCAGATTTGCCAGGGCATCCCAGCCACCGATATTCGAAGCAATGTTATAATCATAAAGAGAGTAGGCAGAAGCGGCCGCCTCAGGGTTACCGCAAATCTGCTTGATGCGGCGGCTGGCCTTACTTCGCTCCCAAAGACCAATCAGCCAGAGACCGGTAAAGCCCTCATCGCGCAGCTTATCAAGCTCGGCATCCGGAATCTGGTCCAGTCTAGTAATAGGGTAGCCGTACTGCTTTGTCAGCTGATCCAGCCAGACAAGAACAGTCTTTGCAATCAAAATAACCTTTGGCATCCATTCGCTGTCGGCGCTGAATCGTTCATATTCGTTCATGAGGTTTTCAAAACTGTAAGGCTGCATGTCCGGAAGGTCGCCGCCGCCAAAGCCGTGCCAGGCAGCTTTTTCCTCTTCGGAGATTGTATCCATGCCGGCAAGAATGCGCTTGAGCCATTCGCCAAGGAAGGTGTCCCAGTATTTCTGCAGATATTCTAACTGACCGCGAAGACTGTCCGGCGCATAAACCTGAGGCTCACGGAGCAGTGTAATCAAATCATGATTAAAAGGTCCAAAGACCGGCTGTCCGGCAGCGTATTTCTGAATAGACTTCCAGCTCTTGGCATACAGCTTGTTTTTTGCCAGCTCCTTGTCGGAAAACATAATCATAAAAGGCTCAAAAGCCTTGTTTTCATTTGCAAGGTGAAGCAGAATCAGCTCTTCAAGAGTCTGGGCCCGGTTAGTACGTTCAACTCCGGTACCCGCATCCAGCTCTGTGGCGGCAAGATAATCCTGCGCAGAAATCTTCTCTTTATAAACCGCAACCGGCGGAAACTCACGGATAAAATCCAGCAGCAGACCGTCCACCTCAGCGCGACCAAACTCCTTGTCCAGCGAGCCCAGCAGGTCGTCCATAAAAGTCAGCACCTTGTCGCGGCGGTAAAGCATACACACATAATGAAGAATCTCATCAATCAGCCCCATAGCGTTGAGCTGACCGGCTGAAAGCTTTTTATTTTCTTCCCCACGGCTCTCAAACACATTGTTAATCAAAAGCTGAAAGGCGCGCACATTCCGCATATTGGCAAAAACTACATTTCCGCTCGAAGCAAAAAGCCCGCCGTCAAAATTACAAAGGTCTCGTATTTTCTTAGAAATATGAAATTCGTTGTGTGAAATCTTCATTTTGTACTCCTACTTTTAGTTTATAGGTAAGGAGGGGGAAGTCTCCCCCTCGCTCGCACTTCGTTGCTCGCTACCCCTTCTCCTAGGGGTTGCACCCCTAAAACCCGGCGTTACAATCAGTCAAATTTGACAAATATTTGTAATAAAATAATTATACCACGGATTTACTGAATATGCGAATAATATAGAAGTTTTTCGGAATTTTACTTGAAATCAGGTTATAATAACTTAGACATCAAAGCTTTTGAGGACAAATAATGGAATCTACCAGCAAAATCACATACCGAAAACTAACCGAGGCTGACCTGCCAACCTTCATCCAAATGCGTATCACTCAGCTGCGCGAAGAGGGCGCAAAAGAGGATTTCGACCTTGTGCCGGCCCTTAAGGATTATTATAAACGCCACCTCGCAGACGGGACTTTTGTTTCCTGGCTGGCTCTGGACGGCGAAAAGATTATCGGTACAAGCGGAATGTCCTTTGTTGAAAAGCCGCCTTATTTTGGCTGTCCGTCTGGGAGATTGGGGCTGCTTTCGAGTATGTTTACAAATCCTGATTACCGTCGCAAAGGAATTGCAAAAGAGTTGCTGCACCGCGTTGTGGAAGAAGCCCGTGCTTACGGCTGCGGGGCCGTTCAGATTACGGCTTCAGATATGGGTGTAAAGCTTTATACTGCATACGGCTTTGTTCACAACGGAAACTTCATGCAGTATAAGCTCTAGTCAACTAGCGCTGTGACACGGCTTTGATTTTTTCAATCAAGGCTGTGTTTTTGCTCAGGTCTTCCAGTGTGCAAGGCAGGCGGTAAGTCCAGTTGAACTCGGTAACAGTTCCCGGCACGTTGATTCGCTCGTCTGCGGCCTTGTCCAGCCAGAGGGACTTGTCCATGTAAAGGAAGTCCTGGAGCGGCGGAATGAACCACTGGCTTGCAGATGTGGCGGAAGCCTTAAGAAGCGTTTGGGCGAGTTCTGGTGAGAACTCGGCTTTTGCAACGGCTTCTGCTTTCTTTTCAATCTCTTCCTTTGGCACAGTAAACAAAGGGCCATCCTCAGCACCAGTTTCAATTCCAAAGTATTCTGCATTTGCCATAACAAAGGCTTTTACGCTTTCTTTTTCATCTTCCCACCACTGGCGCAAAGTGCTTGAGTCATGCACAGAAGTTGTGGTAACCGAAAGTGGAGTGTAATCTGCAAAAGGTACGTAAGGCTGTCCGGCCTCGGCCCATTCGCGGCACCAGCGCACAACGCGGAGCCCCAGAATCTTGTGAGCGTCCATAGTCTTTGGCACGCATTCAATTCCAACGCCAAGGTCTTCGCCGCAAGGAATCATCTTTACAACCTTTGTGATTGCTTCAAAAATCTCGTCGGCCTGCTTTTTCCAGAGCTTTTCGTTTTTCTTATTCAGGTCGTCGAAGCATTCTGTAAGCGCAGTCTTTTCCTTTTCGTTCAGGCTGCCCCAGGAAGTAGACTGTCCGTAAGTCCAGAGAGGAACATATTTGTTTTTCGAAATCTCAATCAGGGTGCGGTTGCTCCAGTAATCAACAAGAGTCTGCTTTACCCGGCCGATTGCCTCAGGCGCGCAGAGTTCGCTCAAATCAGCTTCTTCAATAGCTTTGCTGCCTTGCACAGCCGGCGCAAATCTCCACAACTCCTCGCCATCAATCTTGTCACAGAAAATCGCAAGAATCTGATGAGCCTTATCGTGGTTCCAGGTAATGTCTTCGATAGCACTAGTCGGAATGTGAGGCTGACTAAGCCAGCGGATTCTGTCATCATCAAAGCCAAGCTCGTAAAGTTCAGTCTTTTTTATAGAAGCATAAGGCTCTGTGTGGCCATTAAGTGCATTCAAATCTGCTTCTGGAATAGCCCATATACGGAAGAAGCCCAGAATGTGGTCGAGTCTGTAGGCATCATAATATTTCGAAGCATTCTTCAGGCGGTCTTTCCACCAGCCGTAATCAGCTTCCTTAAGATTTTTCCAGTTGTAAGTAGGGAAGCCCCAGTTCTGGCCGGTCGGGTTGTCTCCGTCGGCAGGCGCACCAGCACGCAAATCCTGATTAAAGACTTCAGGGCAGGCCCATGCGTCAGCAGAATCCTCGTTCATCAAAATAGGCATGTCGCCCTTGAGCAGCAGGCCGGCTTCGTGAACATAGGCAACTGCATCCTTAAACTGTGCATCTGCAACCATCTGGCACCAGGCATAAAAAAGATGCTCTTTCTTAAAAGCCTTTTTATTCCAGAGGGCGGTAATTTCTTCCTTAGTCTTAAGGCGGTCTGTATCAAGCCAGGTCTTCCAGCTTGCCTGCATGTAATTCCACTTGAGATTTTTATAAACAGCATACGATTTTACCCAGCCGTTTGCGCGAATCCACTTAGAAAGCTCAGTGCCAGCTTCGCCGGTCTTACCCTCATCACTTGCATCATAAAGCATTTTGAGAAGGGCATTTTTACCATTTAAAATAGCGTCGTAGTTGTAGCGCGCTGCATACTTCTGGCTCTTGATAAAATCATCATAAGCCTTTTTGAACTTGGCGTCACTCTTATAAAGTGCGTCAAAGCCAGGTACATCGCTCAGCCGGATGTAAATAGGATGCAGGGCAAAAGCCGAAAGCCCGCTGTAAGGCGAAGACTGAGTTCCGGTATCATTCACCGGCAGAAGCTGAATAATCGAAATGCCCGCCGCCTTGCAAAAATCTGCAAAAGGCTTAAGGTCGCCAAACTCACCAATAACCGAATTATCTTTAGTATAAAGGGCACCAAGCGGAACCGCCACGCCCGTCAATCTCTTTTTCATAGCCCGCATATTATAGCACAATATTTAATAAAATGATTAGAAATTTATCAGAAAATCTTCTCTTTTCAGCTCGCAAGTAAACTCACCGGATGTAATTCCGGTTTTTGGATAGGTGCGGCTGCCCTTGTCGTCAATCAGCTTCATACCGATTTTCTTCATAACATTGAAGGAAGCAGGGTTTCTACAATCACACTGGGCAAGCACCCGCGATATTGCAAGATTTGAAAAGGCGAAGTCTACAAGGGCTCGCGCAGCCTCACTTGCAAATCCTCGGCCCCTGTAATCCTTGTGCAAAATCCAGCCAAGAGTGGCATAGGAATGATCTTCACTGTGGCTAAGGTCGCAGTCGCAGCCACCGATAATCTTTCCTTCATAAATAATCACAAATTCAAAATCTTCCGGCTCAGACTTTTCCCATTCAGCAGAATATTTTTTTACAAAATCAAGAGTTTCTTCAAAAGTGTCATTGGGCAGCCAGAACATCATGGTAATGCTTTTGTCGCCGGCATATTCGTGAATCTCTTTTTCATCACCAAGCCGAACTGGGCGAAGAGTGAGTCGTGGAGTTTTTAATTCTAAATCTGGAGAGAAGTTTTTCATTTTATCACCTAGTAAAAGTCGCGGACCATCAGCTTGTTAAAATCCAAAGATGCAAAAACGGATTGCATCAACAAGGCCGTGGCTTATCATTGCAGAAGTTAAATCACGCTTTCTCTGAAGAAGGGCGAAAGGAAGTCCGAAAATTACGCAGAGTAAAAGAGAACTTAACAGATTGTAATGATGAGCCAGCGTGTGCGGGACAATCATCATAAACCACATTGTAAAAAGCTGGAACTTTGTCGGCTTACGGAAAAGATATACGCAGAAAGCCATAAAGACTGCCCGGCAGGCCATCTCTTCAAAAATCGCAGGGCTCAGACAGATTGTAAGACGCTGCCAGGTGATTGCAAAGTTTTCAGTTGAGTGAGCTTTTGATAAAAAGAAATTAATTACTGCAAGCACCGCAGCCGACCCAATCGCAATTGCAAGGCTTATAAGAAGCTCCTGATAGAAAGGGCGCTTGCCGGAAGTTCGAATCAGATAATAAGGTCTGGCATTTTCACTTCCAATTTTCTCCATTACCACAAAAACTGCCAGAGAAGAAAGAAGAGTCGGTAAGCCTGCCAGTAAGCCCTGATGAACAACAACCATGACATTCATCTGGACTGCAAGATAGCAAAGTGAAACGGCAATTCCGAAAATCAGGGAAATCAAAAAATATTTTACAGAAGGCAGCTTCAGTCTTATAAGAAGGTAGATTGCAAGTCCGCTGCTCCATATTGCCGTAAAAGTAAAAAAGTTTTTTGTTGCAATTATATAGATGAAAAAGTATGCTGCGAACTCTACCCAGAGCCCGATTAAGCCTAATCTGATTTTTGTTTTTTCCTGCATTTGAAAATCTCCTTTTATTATTTTTTTAGCGTCTCTGCCAGCCAGCCGGTTACACCTTTTGGAAGACGTGGTTCCATCGGCGTGCCGTCATCAAACATGAGGTTGCAGTGCATCGCATTTGTAATGCAGTGCTGTCCCATTTCGAATCCAAAATTGATGGAAGCAATTCCGTGGTCACCGTTGTAAACCCAGTCTGGCGTAAAAATGAAAGAGTTCTTCAATTTTTCAAGGCGAGGTAAAAGCGGTTTGATTCTTTCCTCGTAGCTGTTAATTTCATCTCGTTTTCCGAGTGCAAGAAAAAGTCCAATGTTATTCTTTTCAAAAACATCCAGGTTGTTTCCTTCTACAATTTCATCTGCGCCAACAGGAATTGCAATGTCAAAAAAATCAGGATAGCGGACAGGCATCCTTATGCTCATTGTTCCGCCCCGGGAATTTCCAAAAATAACTTTCTTACTGATTCCGCCATTTGGCTCAGCTTGATTTTTTATAAAGTCGCAGATTAAATCATAAACCCGGGGAATATAAGAATCATCCCAGCTGCCATGAACTTTTCCATCGTCACCGCGATATTCATTTGCAAGAGGGACCAGCACATAAGCGCCGCCCAGAGTTTTTTGATAATCCTCTTTTGAATAAAATTCTGCGCCCGTATAATTTATGCAGACATCTCCCTCAAGAGCATTTGTGTAGCCGTGCATAAAAACAAGAAGCGGATATTTTTTTCCTTTTTCATAACCGTGTTCGGTCGGGTCAAAATAGTAATAATTTATATTATCATAAGAAGTCTTGTGAAAGCGGTCAAAGTATTCGCCAACTTTATAGGTCGGCGCGTATGAAATAAAACTTCCCTCAGGAATCTCGTTTGCCCAGGGTGGGGTAGGTTTGTCTGACATTTTCAAAATCCTCCTCTGTCATTCCGACCCTGAAACTAGTTCAGGGTTCGGGCTCTGTGTTGCACAAGATGCTGAAACAAGTTCAGCATGACATTATAGTTCTTTTATAAACCGAAGCTGTTTTTTATCATCAATATAGCCCTGGGCGCGGTAAAACTCGTGGGCCTGCTTTCGACTTTCACCGGAGTTTAAGCGCATGCTGCAGACACCATTTTCGCGGGCCCATTCTTCCGCGCGTTTCAGCAAAGCAGAACCGATTCCCTGCCGTCTGAAATCCGCAGCTACAGCCAGCCCCAGAATGTTTGCCATAGTTGGGAAGTAGAGTACATTATATTTTTCTACGTGGATTACGCCTGCGATGCGACCGGAATCTGCCTCAGCCACAAAAACCGCTTCCCGCGAATTGTCCAGGCCTGCAAACTGCTTTTCAACAATTTCAAGTCTACATTCTGCGTATCCAAGATCCTTTTGAAAAAGTTCATTCATTGCGGGAATGTCACTTGTGGTTGCCTGTCGGATTTTTACTTTTTTCATTGTTTTGTCCAAGTATGATTATTGTAACATAAGAATTATTTTTGAGGCAATCAAGTATTAGTCAGCTTTATTTTTTTAAGTCATCAATAATCTGCTGTATGTGTGGAATATACTTTTGGTTTAATCCTGTGATTTCTAGAAATTGACGTTTATCTTCCCCGAGCAAAAAATCAGTACTTACGGAAAATACATGAGATATTTTTAGAAGCATTTCAATTGACGGTTGGATATTATCATTTTCCCAATTCGAAACACTTTGCTTTGAGACGCCAAGTTTTTGAGCCAGTTCAACTTGACTTAAGCCTCTATCTGTACGTAGCTGTTTTATCCTTTCGTTTAATAGCATTATGTCTTCCGTCAAAATAATTAATACTATTGTATTTGATAATTTGACATTAACTAAATACTAAAGTATTGTAATATTAGACTATTATCTAATAGAGGTTTATATGAAAAAAAATCATTTTTTCTTTGTAAAAGCAATAATATTATTTTCTCTTGTTTGCTTAATGGTAACTTCATGTCAGCATTCTTCAGATGATGAAGAGGAAGTTATACTTGAGAATGCTGGATTACCTTTGATCAATTCTCAATCTTATGAATTGAATGTTGCTTCTAAAGGAGAGGCTGTTCAGTTGGTTTGTAGAGCACAACCTTCACAAAAAGATTCATTTGTTTCTTATCAATGGTATGAGGGTGAGCCTGAAAATGGTACTTTGCTTGAAAATGAGGTTTATTCAACTTATACAACACCCACATTTACAGCAACTGGAATCAAGAATTATTATTGTCTTGTAACAGAGCATCTTTTTGACAATGGAGATGGTGGGAAAAAAACAGATTATTCAATAATACCGTTTAGTGTCGCATGCACGGGGCTACCTGTATTGTATATTTCTACAGGAGATGTTGCTACATCTTCAATTACAAAAGATTCTTATTGTACTGGTAATTTTAGACTTGTTACAGAAGATTACGGTATTACAGAATATAGATTTAAAAAAATTAAAAATGGAGTAGTAAAAGAAGGAATAAAAGGTCGTGGAAACTCGAGCTGGGGAATGCCAAAAAAAGGTTATAATATTAAATTTGACAAAAAACAGAGTATCTTCGGTTTACCTGAATCAAAAAAATGGTGCATAATTGCAAATTATTCGGATAAGACATTACTTAGAAATAAATTTGCATCAGTTTTAGGAACGGAAATATTTAATGAAGAATGGAATCCAACTTATGTGAGTGTCGAAGTAGTTTTAAATGGAGAGTATATTGGTAATTACACTTTAAGTGAAAAGAATTCAATTGGAAGCGGAAGAATAGATATTCAAGATATCTCGGATGTTGAAGAAAAGTTAGCTGCAAATAAGGCTGGTAAAGTAGTTGATTCAAATAATGACGGTGTAAAAGATTTAAGTGACGGAGGTTTTGTGCTTGAGATTGATCCAGCCGGCAGAATCACAGCAGAAGATATTTATGTTGAAGGTAGTATAAGCGGTAAAAATTTTGTATTAAAAGACCCAGATGAAGTTTCGCAGGAAATTAAAAACCATGTAGATAATATAATCCAAACTACAGAAAATGCTCTTTATGGTGATGGGTTTACTGATGTGGATAATGGATGGCGAGAATACATCGATGAAAGTTCAGTTATAGACTGGTATATCATTAATGAATTTACAAAGAATAATGATGCAATATTCTTTTCTTCAGTATATTTGTACTATAATCCAGAAACTTCAAAATTACATATGGGGCCAAATTGGGATTTTGATATTTCTTGTGGAAATATTGACTATAATAATTGTGATAAAACAGAAGGTTTTTGGATAAAAAATGCTGCATGGATTTCACGTATGTTCCAGGATCCGTTATTTGTGACTAACTTGAAAGCACGCTGGAATGAAAAGAAATCAGACTTGTACACAACTGTTAATACGAAAATCCAGTTGCTTGCAGATGAAAATAAAGCGTCTGCAGATTATAATTTTAAAAAATGGCAAATTTTAGGAATCTATGTCTGGCCAAATGCTGCAGGTTATGAAAATCGAACTACTTATCAAAGTGAGGTTCAATATCTTATTGATTGGTGCAATGAACGTTTCAGCTGGCTCGATAGTGCGATTAATGCTCTTTAGCAGTGCCAGACCGGCGTTGCAAGTTTATTACTAAACGGTTGCGGGCGGCGGAAGTCCGGCAGCCAGCTGGTGTCGTCGGTGAGCTCCTGATAGAAGAGGTATTCGAAATCGTAGGCTTCTATCAGGTCGCGGATGTCGGCGTCTTCTTCGGCGGTGACGAGGCGGTTTTCAATTGATGAAAGGGCGACAGTGCGGGCAGCCAGCTTCTGGGAATCTTCTTCAAAAGGTACCGGCGTATATTGATTCATCAGGCTGATGATGGCGCGGCCGTCTGCGTTTTCCTTGAGCCAGGCAAGCACATCTGCAGTTTCTGCAAAGTGGCCTGGCATAAAAAGGTGTCGGATAATTACTCCAGACATCATTTTGTCGCGGGGCTGACCCGGCTCTGCCCATTCTGCGGGCTTTGCATTCGGTGGTTCGGGAATCTCTGCAATTTCCAACGGGTTATTTTCTATCATCCATTTGATTGCGGCGGTGGCTGCATCGGGGTAGTCAGGCGCAGCAAAAAGTTTTTTTGAAAAGGCGCTGTCCATAGTTTTTAAATCCGGCAGCCAGATTGTAACAAGCCCCTTCAAAAGTTCCAGCATTTCAACAGATTCATAAGCAGAAGAGTTCCAGCAAAAGGGCACAGTAACACCAGCATCTCTTGCAGCCCGAAGGTACTCTGCGATTTTTGGAATGTGATGGCTTCCCGTAACAAGATTTATGTTTTCTGCCCCGGCAGCCTGCAAGCGTAAACAGATGTCAGTAAACTCGGCGCAGTCAACAGCCCGCCCAAATCCATCCTGACTAATCTGATAGTTCTGACAGAAAGCGCAGCGCAGAGTACAGCCGGTAAAAAAGATAGTTCCGCTGCCCCCGAAAACTGTTACAAGAGGTTCCTCGCCAAAGTGAAGGCCCGCAAAGGCAATGCGAAGGTCAGCAGGTTCGCGGCAAAAGCCGATGCTGTAATTTGCGGTGGTTTCGATACGCCCTTGCGGGCACTCAACCACCGTACTTGCCGTACGATCGACTCCGCACTTTCTAGGGCACTGGCGGCATTGCTTGTAGAGCTCGATTGTATACATTAATACGCGCCCTTGCTTACAAGAATCTTCATCAAATCCTGCAAAACATCAACGTCCAGATCTTCAGCTTCAAAGTTTACAAGCCGGCCAAATTCTTCCCAGTCGGCATCAGAAATCAGCTCCTGGTATTCATCGCTGTTTTCAAGAAAGGCGAGATAAGCCGCAAGCCGGTTCTGATTCTCAGAACTCGGCTCCCAGGTCAAATCAGTAGAGCGGTAAATATATTCGTTTTCCCAATATTCAAAAATTGAATCTGCAAGTTCGCCAACAGCTGCGGCGTTGCGTTCAAAAAGGCGGCGCAAGTCTCCCTTTACGCGGTCGTAAGAACTTTTGCCGCCATTATTCTGTCGGTCGTGTTTAAGTGTTTTTTCTACATCAGAAAGAAATTTATTAATATCTGTCATAATTTTATGCCCATATAGCCCATAGCAAAGCTGCTGCTGCGGCTGTAGTTAAAATTGTAAAAGGAGCGGAGATTTTCAGGAAGCCTGGGAAGGTGATAGGGTGGCCTTCCTTTTTGAGGATTCCCATTGCAACGACGTTTGCTGAAGCTCCGAATGGAGTGAGGTTTCCGCCAAGGCAGGAACCAATCAAAAGTGCGAACATCAAAAGCTCTTTCTGGATTCCAAGGCCTGTGGCAAGTGAACCTGCAACCGGCAGCATTACGATGATGTAAGGAACATTATCAACAAAGCCGGAAATCAAAATAGAGAAGGCAAGAATCAAAATAAAGCCTGCGAATTTGCTGCCGCCTGTTATGTGAGCAAGCCATCCGGCAAAATCGTCGAGCAGGCCAGTCTCGCTGATGGCTCCTACCACTACAAAGATTCCAATCAAAAAGGCGATGGTTTCCCAGTCCAGTTCTTTTACAAGAGTCCAGATTTCTGCCGGGCTTTTTTTCTGTGAAAGACGGTACCAGAGAAGGCCGAGCAAACCAAGTCCCAGTACAAAGCAGCCCGAGCTGTAACCAAGCTCCGGAGTTAGAAATGAAATCACAGCAAGGCCACCAATCATAATCAAAAGAAGCCAGAGTGGCAGATAAGAAATTACAGGTTCTTTGTCTACACTTGCCTTTTCCTTTGCCTTGCTGAAGAAGCAGTAAAAGAAAATACAGCCTACAATAAGACCAGCCTGAATAAAGAAGAAGATAGAAATCTTTCCCTGATGAACAAAAAAGTCGTTGAAGGTGTAGTGAGCGTAGCTTGCAAAAATCATGCTTGGAGGGTCGCCAACGAGGGTTGCAGTTCCTTCCAGGTTTGACATGAGGGCAAGACCAATCATAAATGGAACCGGATTAAGCTTGAGTTTTTTAGAAAGAGCAAGGGCGATCGGTGCCATTACAAGAACAGTTGCAACGTTTTCAACAAAAATAGAAATAATGCCTGTCATTGCAAGAATCAGAATAACCGCAATTCCTGTGCTTGGCGAAATTGTAACAAGGGCGTCGGCAATTCTTGCCGGAACACGAGAATAAATAAAGAGGGCTGCAATAATCATAGAGCCCACGTAAATCATAAGAATATTCCAGTTGATGAGCTCGAGGAAAATATGATGTGCGAGTTCGCCAAGTCCCCCGAGCGGCTCAAAAACATTTCCTGCGAGCGCTCCGCCCTGAGCTAAAAAACCGAGTACGATTGTGATGAGGGCTGCAGCACTTGTCATCCATACTTTCTTGTTTTGAAAGATGATTACGAGCAGGTACATAACAAGTGCAAGTGTCAGAATTATCCATTTTAAATTCATTTTACGCTCCTATTTTATTGAAAAAACAATGCTTTCAAAAGTTATTTTTGAAGCACTATTTTCTGACATGAACAATATTTGTTTTACTTTTTTTGATTTATCAAGCGGAATCTTAAGAGTTTTTGTTCCAGATGCAGCTTTGCTTTTCTTTCCTTCATTTTCATCTGCATATCTTACTTCAACTGTAAAAGAAGCCGTAGCTTTATATTTAAGAATAAGATTAGAGTACTCGGAAATATCTTTTGATCCAAGCCAGATATCGCAGCCCTGCCATGAACCTTTAAGATTGAGGGTTTTAGTTTTCTCGTCATAAGAAACTTTTGTTTTGTCCCAGGCTGTTATGTGTTCGAGAGAAATAGATTCATCCTCAATAGAAGAATTTGTTGCAGCAGGATTTTTATTTGCATCCTGCCAGGCTTTGATAACGGCAGCATTGTATTCTGCTTCAACAACTTTGCAGTTTTTGCGGTCTATTGTTGCCATATAGTCTGTTCCGCCGCAATCCCAGTTTAATAAAGGCATTGTGTATTTTCCTGTCTGGCTTGCCAGAAAAGAAAAACAATTGAGGCGGTCTTCGTAAGTTACAACGTAATCTGTAATCTGCTTTTGAACATTACCTTCCCAGACAGTGCCGCCTATTCTCGAAGCTCCGCATTCACCTAAGACTACAGGAATTCCTTTAGAAGAGAACTTTTTATCCAGAAGACGGAAATTTGTAATAATTTCATTTCTTGTCTGTGAATTAAAATGATGTGAACCGTTTCTGGTTCCACCTGCATCAAGTGGATACAAGTGAACTGTTACAAGCAGTCTGTCATTTGCAGAATCTTTTGGTAAAACAAAATAATCTGCAAGCGCGGTAGAAATGCTTGTCCCCATTCCCGGTATCATTACAAAGCGGTTTGCATTATTTCCTCCGCTTGCACGAATTGTGTCCAGAATCAGCTGGTTTAATTCATTTAGCAGTTGAACATCAGCCTTGCATTCTTTACAGCTTTTTGGCTGTGGATTCCAACAGTGTTCGTGAGCAGAGTTTCTTGGCTCATTCATTGTTTCAAAAATCAAATGTTCATCATAGTTGTCGTTGAAGGTTTCTGAAATCTGCTTCCAGATTGCCTGTAAAAATGCCTTTGATTCTTTTTCGTCGCCTGTGTGGACAATGTAGCCTTCGCAGTGCTTAAGAGGATTACTCATGTCATCGTGAACAGAATGATGTTCGTTCAGAATTACGTAGTAGCCTGCATCGATAGACCAGTCTACAATTTCTTTTACGCGGGCCATCCACTTTGGATCGATTGTGTAGTTAGTATCTACTAAGTGATTACACCAGGTTACCGGAAGGCGGATTGTTTTGTAGCCGTTTTTGATTCCGGTTTCGATAATTGCTTTTGTGGTAATCTCTTCGCCCCATACGGCTTCAGAACCTACTCCCTGATTAAAAGGAAACTTCTTTGATTGTGCAGACCAGTTGTCACGGGCATCCAGTGAGTTTCCAAGGTTCCAGCCGCATTCCATCTGCTTTGCAAGATCCATTGCAGAAAGGGAAGTGTTGATTTTTTTTGATTGTGCAAAAGTTGTGAAAGTGATTGTGGTTGAAAGAATTAAAATTGTAAGTGATTTGAAAAGATTTGATTTGATTCTCATAGGATCTCCGATAAAAAAAGCGAGCGAAGCAAGCTTTTTTTTGTTAGTCTATGATTTGTGTCGCAAACGAGCGAAGCGAGTTTGTCGACACGAAATTAATTTATCAGGCGCGCAGCGTCCTGATATGTTCCAGATATGCTGCACGCCTGCGTGTCAGCATGATCAGACATTGAACTTAAAGAAGAGAACATCTCCGTCCTGAACCACGTATTCCTTACCTTCCTGGCGGTACTTGCCGGCTGCCTTGATTGCAGCTTCGTCCTTGTACTGGCGGAGGTCATCGATGGTATAGGCTTCGGCCTTGATAAAGCCCTTCTCAAAATCTGTGTGGATTACACCGGCGGCGCGTGGAGCTTTGTCGCCTGCGTGAATTGTCCAGGCACGGCACTCATCTGGTCCGCCTGTAAAGAAGGTGCGGAGGCCCATAAGGTGATAAGTTTTGCGGGCGAGGGTAGCAAGTCCGCTTTCTTTAAGACCAACGCTGTCCATAAAGTCCTTGCGGTCAGCCGGGTCTGTAATTTCTGCAAGGTCTGCCTCAAACTTTCCGCAGATTACAACAACCTCACTGTGCTCTTCGTCGGCATATTTTTTAACAACTTCAACATATTTGTTAGTCTGTGCTTCAATAGAATCTTCATCAACATTTGCTACGTAAATTGTTGGCTTCATTGTAAGAAGGAACATGTCGTAAAGGGCAGCGCGCTCGTCGTCTGTGAGGTCTGCGGTGCGGGCACATTTTCCGTCCTGAAGAAGAGGCTTGATTTTTGCAACGGCAGAAATCCAAGGTGCGTACTTCTTTTCTTCTTCTTTTCCGAGTGAGCGGATTGCGCGGGTAACCTTGTCCTGGCGGGCTTCGATTGTGTTCAAGTCTGCCTGACAGAGCTCCCAGTTAATAGTAAGAATATCGCTTTCCGGGTCAATCGGAGCGGCCTCGTTTGCATTGTCGCGAACGTGCATAATATCAGGATTATCAAAACAGCGTACAACATGGGCTATAACCGAACACTCGCGGATGTTTGCAAGGAACTTGTTTCCAAGACCTTCGCCGTTGCTTGCACCCTTAATGAGACCCGCAATATCAACAAACTTTACGCTTGCAGGTGTCTTCTTTTTTGGATTGTGAATCGAAGCCAGAAAGTCCAGGCGTTCATCCGGCAAATCAACAATACCGATGTTAGGGTCGATTGTACAGAAAGGAAAATTCTCTGCCGCAGCAGGGGCCGCAGTCAAAGCCGAAAAAATAGTAGACTTTCCAACGTTTGGAAGTCCAACAATACCACATTCAAGTGCCATATATATCCTCTAAAAATTATTTACTCACCGCAATAGCCAGTTGGTCGGCGCAGCTTGTGCTCTTAAAGCCGCAGGTGTTGCCCTTAAGCTTAGCTGCAATTTCGTCTGCTGTCATGCCTTCGCAGAGCTTTGAAATTGCCTTGAGGTTGCCGTTGCAGCCGCCTTCAAAGCTGATGTTTGTGATTTTACCACTCTCGTCCTTATCAAAAGTAATGGAGCGTGCGCACACGCCCTGAGTTTTGTAAGTTATTTGCATACTATATAATATAATGAAAAGGGCTTTTTTTGTCATCCTGAATCAAGTTCGGGGTGACGGTATGTTACAACTCTTCTAAATCTTCCAGTTCTTCAATGTCATCAATATCTTCTGTATTTTCGTTATAAGTTGTCGTGGCATTCATAAGGTTTTCCACCCACATATCAACATCTTCATAAATATAATTATTATAATTGATGATAACCTTACTGAAATCAACTGCAAGCATGCTCTGGAAAAACTGCTGCTCTTTTACCAGCTCATCAAAATCTTCAATTACAAATTTTGTAATTCTAGGGTCGAGCTCGCCTTTGTCTGTCATATCTTTGATAATGGAAATGGTTTTATCTTTAGAGAACTCACCCTTATAGCTGCGGCTGTCGTTGAGGGCACTTGTGATGTCTGCAACCGTGAGAATCCTCTGTATCAGCGTAAGGTCTTTTCCTTCTACATGATGGGGGTAGCCCTGACCGTTAAGCTTTTCGTGATGCCGGTAAACTGTTTCCAGGATTTCATCATCTACAAATCCGCTGAGAATGCGTTTAGAATGATTTACATGATGGTGCATAATACCCATGTCTTCCGGCGAAAGCTTTCCGGGAGATTCCAGAATGCGCTGCGGAGTTGCCATTTTACCTATGTCATGAAGGAAAGCGCTGTTATAGAGAACCGTTAATTCATGGTCAGTGAGGTTCATTCTCAGACCGAGTGAGAGTGCATAACTGGAAGTATTGATGGAATGCTTCATCGTCGAAGTGCTCTTAAAATCCAGCAGGTGAATCAGCATCTTTTCAAGCATTTTGTTTTCTGCAGGAGAAAGCTGAATTGTGGAAACCAGCTTTGTAATTTCATCAAAATGAGTTCCTATTTTAATAGTATCAGTAAGCACATTATTTTTGTTAGCCTCAGAAAAAGCTGCTACATATTCAGGATCAAAATGACCGGGAGCAAGTTCGTTTAAATCAGAAGGAAGGGGCTTGTCAGGATTTTTCATTACATAATCGCTGATTCTTGCGCAGAGGTAAATTACGTCTTTGTATTCTTCCTGATAAACGTACTGCCGCAAATCTTTATTATAGGGCTGTAAAAAATTCTGGAGGCCTACCGCATCGCCTTTGAGCGGGGTCATGTATTCAAGATAGTAGCAGGCAAAAACATATTTGCTTTCTACAGATTTTTCATTTGCAAAGTAGTCGATGTTTGCATCATGCGGAAAATAATTAAAATGAATGTCTTCGCGGAAAAATCCGATTGTATGGAAGATTGCAAGCATGACCAGCTTTTCCGGTATACATTGCTTATTCATCGGATGTACGCATACGGTTTTGTAAGCGAGATATGCTGTCCTTACGCTGTGAAGAACAACTTCCCTGTTTATGCAGGCAAGCATTCTCAAAGCGATATTCGCCATCTGGTCGGCATTAAGAACATGGTGGACCTGGTTCATACCTTTCTCTAAAGACAGCATATTAAATTATCTATAAAGCTCCTCTCTTTCGTTACTTTTGCGAAGGAATCAGGCGGTTGAGAGTGTAATCCCTCTGACGCCAGTTCTTATCAACTTTAACCTGCAAGTCCAGGTCAATCTTCTGTATATAAATTTCAGAAAGCTTGCGCACGGCAGCAGTTCTTATTTCCTTGATTTTTGAAGCACCCTTACCGATTACAATTCCCTTCTGGCTTTCCCTCTCAACACAGAGGAAGGCACGAATCCAGAGTTTTTTGCCCTCGTTGCGGTGTTCAACATCTGCAACCTCAACATAAACTGCGTGGGGAATTTCGTCCTGCAGGCGGTTGATTGCTTCTCCACGGATTACCTCGCAAACGCGGAAGGTGAGGTCCTGATCTGTGTAAAGCTCTTCGTCGTAAACAGGCTCTCCTTCCGGAGAAATATCGTAAAGGGCCTTGAGAACCTCGTTGATGCCGGTGTCTTTTTCGGCAGACATTTCCAGAATACGGCTGGCAGGAACCTGAGGCAGCTGCTCGCTTATAAACTGGCGAATAGGGAGGGGCTTGCTGGCAGGAAGGTCGCACTTGTTGATTGCAACAACAGTTTTAGCCTGCAAGTCTTTAAGCAGGGCAGCGGTGTGAACCTCTTCTTCTCCAAGGGCACGGGTAGAGTCGATTATATATAGAACACAATCAATTCCTTCCAGCTGGCTTTCTGTAACATTGCGAAGGCGAAGGTTTAATTTCTTTTCAGAATCATGATAGCCGGGGGTATCAATAAAAATCAGCTGGCCAAAAGATGTATTTACAATTCCCTTAATTGCGTTGCGGGTTGTCTGCGGAATTGGCGAAACAATGCTCACCGGCTCCTGGCAGGCAGTATTTAAAAAGGTTGATTTACCTGCAGACGGGCGGCCAATGATTGCCACAACAGCTGTGCGGAGAGGCTGGTTTTCGTTCGATTTAATTTCATCGCTCATATTTGTATAATTATAACAGTAGAATTTTTTCCCCGCAACTGTGTTTTTAATTAAATGATAATATGTTATAATATGGTTGAAATGAAGAGTCTGGGGAGTTTTATGAATGCGCCAATCAATCAATCAATCAATCAATCAATCAATCAATCAATCAATCAATCAATTAGGTAGATTCTGTCTTTTTCTTGTTATTTCACTTTTCTTATTTGCAGGCTGCTCTTTTTTTGATTTTGATAAAGAGAATACTGCCAGTGTAGTTTTTGAGATTCCTGATAATTTCACAAACAAGCTCAATACAAGAGAGAGCAGACAAATTCTTCCAAATACTTCGCGAGATGCTCTTGCGTTAGAAGACGAAAATTTCTATTTCGATATTGCACTTAAGGGCGGTTTTGAAGACAGTAAAACAATTCTGCTGGGTAAAGAAAAAAGATTTTCTTTTGAAGACATTCCTGTAGGAAGTGAACTATGGGCAGAAGCAGAAATTTATAAAAACGAAGCAGATTCAAAAGTCACTCTTTATACTGGTAAATCAGAAGTAATTACAGTGGTTGCAGGCGAAAACCAGCTTGCGTTGAAGCTGGAGAAAAGTGATTCAGAACCTGAAATAATTTATGTTGATATTTATGCTACAGCCCGCACTTTAGGTGCCGATGAACTTTGTGATGGTTCGGAAGAAGCTCCTTTTGCTACAATTGCCGATGCACTTGCTTATATCACGAGTCTGGATAATTCCGAGGAAAACTATAAAATCATTACAAGCGGTACCTTTGCAGAAAACCTTATTATACAGAACATTCCTGCAGCCCATCTTATGATTGAAGGAGATGGTGGCGAGGTGGAAAGTAAAATTACAGGTGATGGAGTTGCCGGCTATCCTTTAGAAAGCTACCAGGATATTTGTCTCAAAAATATTACTGTTATGGCAAATGGAAACATTGGTGCAAACATTCATGCAGGAACTCTCACATTAGACGGTAATTCAAAAATCAAATGTACCGCCGCAGAAGGTACTGGTTCGTATGGAGTGTATGTTTCGGGCTCAATTGTTATGAAGGGCAGTTCTGAAATCAGCGGCTTTAAGCAGACCTCCGGACATACAGTTTATGTGCAGGGTGTCAGCGCAAGTCTTGTTATGAAGGATGATTCAAAAATTTATGACTGCAAGACTGCTATAGGTGATGGTCAGGGCGGCGGTGTATACGTTGGAAAAGGCAGTCTTGAAATGTATGATAATGCAAAAATCTATAATTGCCAGTCGAAGTACGGTGCCGGAGTTTATGTATACAGCGGTTCTGTAACAATGAATGGCCATTCCAAAATTTCGGGCTGCACAGGTATTGCCCAATCTAATGCCTACGGAGTTGGAAGCTACGGTGGCGGTCTTTATATTGTTTGTGAAAGCGGATCAAGTGCTGCAAACGCTACTTTGACTATGAATGACTATGCGGCAATTGAGTCTTGTACTGCTAATATAGGTGGCGGCGTTTATGTTATTGGAACAGACATGCGTAGCGGAATTGTTACAATGAACGGCAATTCTCTAATAACAGCTTGTACAGGAAGTATGATTAATAATACCAATAACCGTTACAGTGCAGGCGGAGTTGATGTAGACAGTTATGGAAAACTAACTATGAATGATAATGCCAGCATTACAGACTGTACTGGAGATAAATCTGGCGCCGGCGGAGTTTATTCTAAGGGAACAGTCGAAATGAATGGTGGCCAAATCAGTGGGAATGAAACCGGTTATTATCAAAATATGGTTGAATATGGTGTTGGTGGAGTAGATATTGAGGCCGGCACTTTTACCATGAAGGGTGGAGAAATAAAATCAAATAATGGTTGTGGTTGTGGAGGTGTTCGCATAGGCAGTTCTGCAACCTTTGATATGCAGGGGGGCGTTATTGGCGGCAATACTTCACTTAATGGAAAAGCAAGTGGAGTAATGATCAGTTATACTTATAGCGGTAACACATTCGGTGGTCCGGCATCCTCAACAGGCCTTTTCAAAATCAGTGGAAATGTTCAAGTTGAAGATGATAATGAAGTAACGGTTATTTATATCGACGGAACAAGAAAGACAATTCCAACAGTAGTAACAGTTTCTGGTCCGCTTACTACAAGTGGCACAGTTGCAAGAATCGCCTTTTATAGTGTGGATTCCAGCACAGGATCTTCATCACTTGCTTATTATGAAGGAGATCAGATTATTTCTGTTTCAAATGGTGCCGGAACAAGTTTTGATGAAATACTTAGTAAGTTTACAATAAAGCCAAAAGTAGTAGATAGTGTAACAACAAACTACATGCTGGACGGTGGCGGAAAACTTCGTGTTAAAAAATCTGCACCTGATGCAGTAGGTGATATTGTATTCAATGATGGCTCAGCGGTTGGGTATACCAGCGGCCTTACCTTTACTGATTCCCAGAAGTCAAACGCGGTTTGTGTAATTTTCTATAAAGGCACTGAAAATGGTAAGCTTGGAGAAAGGACTCTTGGTGTCGGATTAAAACAGACTTATGGAAAGTACTGGTGTCTTGGAACTTCAAATGCCTGTACTCCAGTTTCGAATGTATTTGAAGGAAAGACAATTTCTGATCTTGAGGGGTCTTGTAGTAATGGTAATGAAATTGATAGTAGTGGTACAACTTTCTCTGGTAATATAAATGGCTCGAACAACTGGCAGATATTAAAAGACTTCCTTGCAGAAAATGGTGGTGATGATACAGATGTTGCAGGTAATTATCCGGCCTGGGAATGGGTAAACGGATATGGAAATCAATATAATTATTCAGGAGTATTTGCAAGTGGCTGGTATCTTCCAACATTAGCGGAAGGTGCTATGATTTGTGTAGAAAAATACACTGTTAACAATGCTTTGGAAGCAATTGGTGGAGCAGAAATAGTACAGACTTATTACTGGACATCTAATACAGGTGGAGGAATGTCACCAACATTTAATCCAATGACAGGAGTTTCTGCAACGACCGCTTCATGGAATAGAGACACAAATGGCTGGCAAGTCTGTGCCATCCGCGAGTTCTAAAAAGCGAAAATACATATTAACTAGTGAAAACTGGCATTTAAATATGTATTTTTTTGTGAAAAACAGATTAGAAAAGGATTTAAAAAGTTTTTCGAGCAAGAAAATTACATATTAACCAGTGTTTTTTTGCCTTTAAATATGTATTTATTCGGAAGGATGAGGGTGGACGACGGAAAAAATACATATTAACTGAGGGAAAATCTGTGGTTAATATGTATTTTTTGATTTTATGAGCCGGTGATGCGCCCCAAGCGTGGAGCAGTGCCGGAGGCAGCCACCGCAGACACCGCCGCGGAGCGGCGGGGGCGAGGAGGCCGACCGTAAGGGAGCTGCGGAAGGCGCCTTGGACTTTAATGCCGGGCCCGGAATAAAATCTCCAATCTTGCGAATTTATTTATAGAAATTCTGTTATTCCTGTGTTAAAATATTAGAACTATGACTGATATAAAGGTTCATAACGGAAAGCCTATGGGCTTTGGCGCGGTGCTTACTGGGGGCGGTGTTAATTTTTCTATTTATAGCCGCGATGCAACCAAAGTGAGCCTTGTGCTTTTTGACAGTGAATACGATCAGAAGCCGGCGAAGGAGGTGGATTTTGACCCGCATGCCAACAGGACCGGCGACATCTGGCACATATATATAGAAGGACTTGGAGCGGGGGCTCTCTATCTTTACAAGGTGGATGGGCCTTATGTTCCGCCAAAGGGACTTCGTTTTAATTCCAATAAATATCTTTTTGACCCTTACGCAAAGGCCTTTACGCCGGGCTCAGTTTTCCGCTCTTACAATAAGCAGTGGAAGCAGGGCTTTGACGGCAATATGGGCGGCGAGCTTCAGGATCTTTCTGATTTTCCAAAGTGCGTTGTTGTTGATGACGACGGCTTTGACTGGGAAGGCGATAAGCCACTGAACCGCCCGCTCGAGCAGACTGTAATTTATGAAACTCACGTAAAGGGTTTTACTGCTTCGGAGACTTCGGGCGTGGCACGGGAGATTGCTGGTACCTACCGTGGCTTTGAAGAAAAGGCTGACTATTTGCGCGACCTCGGTGTTACCGCAGTAGAGCTTCTTCCGGTTTTTGAATTTGATGAAAATGAAAATGCCAATACGAATCCGCGTACCGGAGAGACTCTGGTAAATTACTGGGGCTACAGTACAATCGGATTCTTTGCGCCAAAAACAAGTTATGCCGCAGACCGCTCACCGGGGGGCCCTGTGCGCGAGTTTAAGCAGATGGTAAAGACTCTACACAAGGCTGGCATCGAAGTTATTCTTGATGTCGTTTACAACCATACGGCAGAAGGTAACGAGCGCGGTTACACTTTTGAGTTCCGCGGTCTCCAGAATGATGTCTATTACTCTCTTCCTGCCAGCGACAAAAATTACTATATGAACTTCAGCGGCTGCGGAAACAGCATGAACTGTAATAATCCTGTTACTGCTGCCTTTATTCTGGACAGTCTTCGCTACTGGGTTTTAGAAATGCATGTAGACGGCTTCCGTTTTGACCTTGCTTCTATTTTAACACGTGCTCAGAACGGGGCTCCGATTTCTAACGACATGCCTCTTCTTACTGCCGCAATTAATGACGACCCGATTTTGTCGAAGACAAAACTGATTGCAGAGCCATGGGACTGTGCCGGCCTCTATCAGCTTGGCGGCTTCCCGGGCGGCCCTAACAACCGCTGGAGCGAATGGAACGGCCGCTTCCGCGACGACATTCGCCGCTTCCTCCGTGGAGACGAGCATCTTTCTACGGCAGCGGCAACCCGTGTAAGCGGAAGCTCAGACTGCTACAACCACGACGGACGAGGGCCGCTTTCTTCTATAAACTTCATTACGGCTCACGACGGCTTTACCCTCAACGACCTTGTCAGCTACAACTGCAAGCACAACGAGGAAAACGGCGAGTGCAACCGCGACGGCTCCGACGACAATTACAGCTACAACAACGGCTTTGAAGGGGAGTGCACAAATCCAAAAATCGAACAGGCCCGCCTGCGCACAATCAAAAATTTCCTGGTTTATCTTTTTCTTTCTCAGGGCGTTCCAATGCTGCTGGGCGGCGATGAAATGCGCCGTACACAAAACGGCAACAACAACGCCTACTGCCAGGACACACCTCTCAGCTGGTTCAACTGGAATCTGGCAGAGCGTAACAAAGGCTTGATCCGCTTTACTTCGCAGTTGATAGAACTTCGTAAATCTCATAATATTTTCAGCAGAATCAAATTTTTCCGCGATACCTACGAGACAAATGCAATCCCTGAGATATTGTGGTATGATATTAATGCTAAGGTTCCGGACTGGGCAAAGATGAATCACTTCCTTGCCTTTAAGCTGAGCGGTCTTGAAATTGACAGCGATTTTTATGTTGCAACAAATCTGGACCAGTATGACCTTACAATTACTTTACCGTCATTAGCAGGAAACAAAAAATGGCACCGCGTTGCGGATACGGCCTTTGAGAGTCCTGATGATATATTAGAAAAAGGAAAAGAGGAGCTCCTTAGGGAACAGAAACGCTATGTTTTGATTTCCGGGGCTACCGTGATTTTAATGAGCAAATAAATTCCGGAGGTTGATTTTATGGAATTTGATAAGGAACAATTTAAGGCAAATCTTTCTGCCCGACTTCGCCGTCAGTACGGAAAGGACATTTCGCAGGCTAACAAGCACGACCTTTTTGATGCGGTTTCTGCTTCTGCCCTTGAGTTAATCATGCCTAACTGGATGGCAACTCGTAACGAATATGATAAGAAGCCTACAAAACAGCTTTACTATCTTTCTGCAGAATTTTTGATGGGACGTGCCCTCAGCAATAACCTCATCAACTGTGGAATTAAAGAATCTGTAATCGAAGTTCTTAAAGAAATGAACATAGACTTCAATATGATTGAAGATGAAGAGCCTGATGCTGGTCTTGGTAACGGTGGTCTTGGCCGCCTTGCAGCCTGCTTCCTCGATTCTCTCGCAACTCTCGACTATCCTGGACACGGATACGGAATCCGCTATGAATACGGTATGTTCGAGCAGCGTATTGAAGACGGATATCAGGTTGAATATCCTGATAACTGGCTGCAGCACCGCGACCCTTGGGAAATTAAACGTTCAGACCTTGCCGTAACAGTAAAGTTTGGCGGAAACATCGCTTACGGGAAAACTCCGGAAGGAAACCCTCGCTTTTTTATTGAAAACGCAGAAGAGGTAACCGCTACTCCTTACGATATGCCAATCATCGGTTTTGATACAAAGACTGTAAATACTTTGCGCTTGTGGCAGGCATCATCACCAAATGGTTTTGACCTTCAGCTCTTCAACAGCATGGATTACAACCGTGCCGTAGAGCGTCAGAACAGCGCAGAAAATATCAGCCGCGTTCTCTATCCTAACGACAACGGCCCTAGCGGAAAGGCTCTCCGCCTCAAGCAGCAGTACTTCTTCTCTTCTGCTTCTTTGCAGGACCTGGTTCGCCATTACGTTGCAGACCACGGAACAGACTTTTCTAAGTTTGCAGACCTTCATGTAATTCAGCTCAACGATACTCACCCGGTAGTTGCAATTCCTGAGCTTATGCGTATTTTGATTGATGAATACAATGTAAGCTGGGACGAAGCATGGGATGTAGTAACTCATACATTCGCTTATACAAACCACACAATTCTTGCGGAGGCTCTCGAAAAGTGGCCAATCGAAATCTTTCAGGGACTTCTCCCACGCGTATATCAGATTGTTGAAGAAATCAACCGCCGCCTTGTAATTGAGCTTCGCCAGAAATTCCCTAACGACTACTACAAGCACGAGCACATGGCAATCATCCATAACAACATGGTTTACATGGCCTGGATGGCTATTCACGCCTGCTTCAGCGTAAACGGTGTTGCAGAGCTTCACACAGAGCTTTTGAAGACTGCCGAGCTCAAAGACTGGTATGCTCTTTACCCACAGAAGTTCAACAACAAGACAAACGGTATTACTCAGCGCCGCTGGCTTTTGAACGCAAACCCTAAGCTTTCAAAGTTCATTACAGACCGCATTGGTCACGGCTGGGAAAAGGATCTTTCAAAGCTTAAGGGACTGGAAAAGTTCCTCGACGACGAAGCATCAATCGACGAGCTTATCCGCATTAAGAAAGAAAATAAGGAAGCTCTTGCAGACTACCTCAAGCACGCACAGAATGAGTTCCTTGACCCTGAAAGTATTTTCGATGTTCAGGTTAAGCGTCTTCACGAGTATAAGAGACAGCTTTTGAACATTCTCCACGTAATGTACCTTTACAACCGCCTGGTTGAAGATCCAAGTTATAACCCACCGGCTCGCACTTTCATCTTTGGTGCAAAGGCTGCTTCAGGTTACCGCCGTGCAAAGTCTATCATCAAGCTGATTAATACTGTTGCAGAGAGAATCAACAACGACCGCCGTGTCCGCGGAAAGATTCGTGTTGTATTCGTAGAAAACTACCGCGTTTCTGTTGCAGAAAAAATCTTCCCTGCAGCTGATGTTTCTGAGCAGATTTCTACAGCAGGTCTTGAAGCTTCGGGAACTTCAAACATGAAGTTCATGCTCAACGGTGCTTTGACCCTCGGTACAATGGACGGTGCTAACATCGAGATTTTTGAAGAGGCTGGAAAAGAAAATGGCTTTGTATTCGGTCTTCTTACAGAAGAAATCAAGAAGATGGAAGCAGAGCACTCTTATAACCCACAGGAATATCTGGACCGTAATCCTGCTCTTGCAAAGGTTGTTGAGCAGCTGGTTGACGGAACTTATGACCCGACCCATCAGCTTTTCAAGGAGCTTCACGACTCTTTGATTTACGGCGTAGAAGGTCAGCGCCCGGATGTTTACTACGTTCTGGCAGACTTCGATTCTTACTGCAAGGCCCGCGAGCGCATTGCAGAGGCTTATCAGGATAAGAAGGGCTGGGCTAAGATGGCATTGAAGAACATTGCCAACGCAGGCAAGTTCTCAAGCGACCGTACAATTGAAGACTACGTTCGTGACATCTGGCATTTGAAAAAGGTCGAAGTAAAGTAGATTGCCACGTCGCCCTGTCGGGCTCCTCGCAATGACAATGCTACGTCATTGCGAGCGTAGCGAAGCAATCCATATTTTTCTTGCCGTCACCCCGAACTTGTTTCGGGGTCTTTTTTTTCTTGCCGATACCTTGTTTTGTACTGTATAATAGTAACATTATGGATGAAGAAATTTTATCGCTTATTAAAAGTGAAAAGTCTGGAAAGACATCAGAAAAAGTTAAAGAAAAAAAATCAACCTGGCTGCTTTTTACCATTGGCGAAAAACAGTTTGCAATTCCTGCCGATCAGGTAAAAGAAATCTTGCGTGATGCAACAGTATTCCCGCTGCCTTTTGTTCCACCTTATGTTAATGGCGTTTTGAACCGATACGGTGATCCTTATGTAGTAATTGATTCTGCGGTACTGGAAGGTAATAAACCGCAGGAATCATTTCTATTTATCGTTCTTAATGATGAAAGCCATTCATGTCTTAGAATTACAGATGTAAAAGACTTTTTTACTGCAACCGAAAAAGATGTAATTCACTTTTCGGAAGCAGAGCTTTCTGATTACTACGAAGGAACTCTTAATGTAGACGGTCAGAGTGTCTTCGTTCTTAAGGTTCAGACAATTATTGAAAAAGTGGGAAAAGAAATTGCAGCAGCCTGAAAAGTTTATTTGCATTTCATATTCTCAAGTAGATTTTCTCATTCCAAATGCTTATGTTTCTTCGAGTGTTGGTGTAAAAGACCTGAATCTTTCTTTGCTCAGAGATCAGGATTCCGGTATTTTTGACTTTGATGAAATTGCTTCTCAGTTTATACAGATACCAAGAGAAGCTGATATTAAAACTATGATAGCTTTAAAAGATGACGGCTTAAATCATATTTCAATTGTAACTACACAGGAATGCAAGGTGTGCTCAATTTCTTTAGATGAGTTCGGACTTTTTTCTGATTTTTATTCTGAACAGTTCCAGAAACTTGGCTTTCTTGCCTGTTGCTTTAAAGAGGACCGGCTTAGAATCCTGATGGATGTAAAACAAACTATTTCTTATATGAATGACTGCTTTCTGGAGGAATTATGATTCATATTCTTGTAGCCGATTCTTCTGCAATTTTTCGCTCTACTCTCAAAGAAATAATTTTAAAAACAAAAAAACTCGACTGGGCAGGAGAGGTAATTTCTTACAATGAACTAAAGCCTGCTTCAGAAAAGTTAAAGCCGGATGTAATAATTGCAACTCAGACTTTTTTTGATGCAGACAGAATCAGTACACTTTCTGATTACTGCAGCACTACTGAGATTCCAACAATTATTTTTCATGAGAAGGGCGACGAAAGACATCTGTCTTCTAAAAATGTAATATTCCGTGAATTGCCTGATTTTATGAATTTTTCTTCTGAAAAAATTACGGAATATTCTCATAGGCTTGAACAGTGCATTTTAGATATGAAATGCAATGTTCTATTTGAAAATCATCCGTCTTTACCGGTAAATATAGGGCTCGAAGAAGTTTCCTCTGCGCCAGCCTTAAAGCCTCTTCCAAAGGATCTGCCTGTCCATAACTATAAGGCAGTTCTTGTCGGTGTTTCAACAGGCGGTCCCGGCGCCCTCCTGGAATTTTTAAAGGGAATAGGCCGCAATTTTCCTCTCCCGATTTTTATTACCCAGCATATAGATTCATTTTTTGATAAGAACCTTATTGACTGGCTGGCCAGCGAATCAAAAGTTCCTGTAGAGCTTGCCCGCAATAATGCCAAGCCTGTTGAAGGTCACGTTTATTTTGCACCGTCAGATGAACATCTTACTTTTGCCCTGTCTCTTGATGATGGTTTTAGAATGGTGCTTAATCATGATGCTCCGGTAAATTTCCTTCGCCCTGCAGTAGATAAAATGTTTGAAAGTGCTGCAAAGGTTCTGGGAAAAAATTGTATCGCAGTTGTGCTTACAGGTATGGGAGCAGACGGAGCAAAGGAATGTCTTCATCTTAAAAATCTTGGAGCCTATACAATTACACAGGATGAAGCAACAAGTGTAATTTATGGAATGCCTAAAGCTGCTTATGAAAACGGAGGTTCCTGCGAGGTTCTTCCTTTACAGCAGATTTCTGAACGTTTATGGAATCTTATGGGAGTGGAGAGGAGCTAGTTGATGGAGAGAGTGGTCAACGAACTGCTTGAGCAGATAAAGTCCAAGATACTCGTCTATTCTGGAATATATGTGGCGGAGTCGCAGCTGCCTGCTTTACAAGCTCATATTGAAAAAGAGGCAAAAGCACGCGGTATGAGACCGGAGGAATTCTGCAGGAATCTTGCGCCGCATACTCCGGACTTTGATGCAGTAATTAATCTTGTTACTGTTAACGAAACTTACTTTTTCCGGGAAGAAAAACAGTTCGACTTTTTGAAGAAGGAAGTATTTCCAAAGTTCGCAGGAAAGAATCTTACAATCTGGACCTGCTGCTGTTCAACAGGAGAGGAGCCGCTTTCGCTTTTAGCTCTTGCCCGTTCCATGAATGTAAATCTCACAATTTATGCATCTGATATTGATGATGATGCCCTTGCTTTTTTTAAGGCCGGCCACTATTCAGATTTTTCGCTTCGAAGTGATGGAAAAAAATATCATAAACTCCTGGAACCATATTATACAAAAACAGAAGGTAGTCTGCTTTTTCATAAGGATTTTATAAACAGCATTCACGCCTTTAAGTTTAATCTGATTCAGAGCGAGCTTTCTTCACTGCCTTTCTTTGAAAATGCAGACATTATTTTTATGCGTAATGTCTTTATTTATTTTGATAAAGAAACAAGAATTAATGTTACAAAGAAAATAACGCAGCGCTTAAAAAATCAGGGAATGCTTTTATTTTCAATGAACGAGATTGGTTCAATTGATCATACTGTAATTCCAAAAGAACTTTATAAAACAAATTACGAAAGTGTTTACTATTTTGTAAAAGATTCGGCGTCTTCAAAATCTAATGCAGTTGTTACTCCTTCAGAAGTCAGCCTTAAAGAAAAAGAACATGCAAAGAAAAAAGAAAAGCTGCGTCTGGAAGTAGAGAAGGTAAAGCTTCAGAAATTCACCGAAGAAAGAAAACCTCAGGAGCCGGAAAAAATCTCTGTCGCTGCACCAGCCTTTGATGCTAAAAAAACTTATGAAGAAGTTTGCACAGAAATAAACCGAGGTGATTTTGACAAAGCCCGAACTCTTGTCCAGGCAATCAGCGGAGCCGATACAAAAAAGTATGCCTATTTTATGCAGGGCTATGTAGAATATCATGCAGACAATCGTGCTGCTGCCGAAACTCTTTTTGCTTCTGCCGAAAGTATTTGCCCGGATTTCTGGCCGGCCTTTTTCTATCATGGAATGGTGCTGCGTGATATGGGACGGGACGAAACTGCTCAGAACTGCTTTTCAAAATGTAAGTCTCTTATTGCTGATTTTGGAAAGCAGGGACAGGCAGGAAGTGTGCCTTATGATTTTACTCTGGACGAATTTAGTCCGTCATACATATATTCGCTTTGCGAAACATTTTCTACGGGAGGAGGACGATAAATGAATCTGGATAAAAACTTGTTCAAGACAGATTACATTTCCGAAGCTCGCGAGATATTAGACTCTCTTGATGATGTTGCAATTCAGGCAACAAAAGAAAAACGTAATGGCCAGTGCCTCAATGAAATTCTGAGACTTCTGCATACCCTCAAAGGCTCTTCCCGCATGATGGAATATGTCCAGATTGAAAAGGTCATAAATCATCTGGAAACAGTTTTTAAAAATGTTCAGAATAATCAGACAGAAATTTCAAATAAATTAATTCAGCTTTTAATGGGCGTAACAAACCTTATTCATAAGGTTATAGATGATATAGAAGATGGCAGCGACGGTACTTTTGAACAGTACGAAGATGTGCTTAAAAATATAGATCAGGCTCTGGAAGATGAAAACTTTATTACTGATTTTACTTCTGACAAAGAAATGTCTGAAGAGGATAAGGCTGCCGCTGATGAAGAAGAAAAAAATCAGGATGATAAAATCCAGGAAGAAAATTCAGATTTCTTCCACGATTCCCAGACCATCAAGGTTCAGATTTCCCAGATTGATTCAATCCTTCAGTCTCTCGATAAGCTTATAATGCGACAGATAAAGCTTAAGAACGAAATTGAAGTCTTAAAGGATAAAAGCGAAGCTTCAGAATTCCAGGAGTTCCAGGAGCTTTCAGAAAATATTTCTGTACTCGAAAATCAGAGTGTAGATATTCAGAAAAATATCATCGCCCTTCGAATGCTTCCTTTCGACATGATTCTGCGTCCTATAAAGCGCTCAATTGTTGCCGAAGCTCTTAAGACCGGTAAGAATATAGACTTCGATATTCCTCAGTCAGAAATTACAATTGATAAATTCATTCTCGAAAAGCTTCCGGCAATTCTCATTCACCTGGTTCGTAACTCAATTGATCATGGAATTGAAACAAAAGAAGAACGTAAAAAGCTTGGTAAGCCTGAAAAGGGAACAATTTCTATTTCTGTAAGCCAGGTTTCTAACCGCATTTTTGTAAACGTAAAGGATGATGGACACGGTATCGATTATGAAAAAATCCGTGCCAAGGCACTGCGACTCTTCCCGGATCGGGAAGCAGAAATTCTTTCGGCAGACGATACAGATTTACTGCAGTTTATTTTTACATCCGGCTTTTCTACAAAAGATGAACAGACAGAACTTTCCGGCCGCGGAATAGGTCTGGATGTTGTCCGCACCGAAATGGATAAACTTAAAGGAAAGATTACCGTTTATACCGAACTCAACAAGGGAACAACTTTTGAACTTTCTCTTCCTGCTTCTCTTGCAACCCAGGACGGTCTTTTTGTAACGGTTTCTGACAACTCATATCTTATTCTTTCTCACTATATCAAAGAGATTCTTACTGTAAACAGAAATGACTTTTTACAGCTGCAGCATGGACCTGTTCTGAATGTTCACAACGAGCTGGTTCCTCTCTTTGACTTTGACATCATCAATCCTAATTCCAAAAAGCAGATTAATACAAAGACCGAAATTTCTGTAGTAATTCTTGAATATCTGAATAAGAAAATAGGAATTATGGTGGATAAGATTCTGCATTACGGAACAGTTGTAATTAAACCGGTTCCTCCTCTGCTCAAGGACTTCAATGCACTTCAGGGAGTTGTATTTGATGAAAACTACCGTATTATTCCGGTTTTGAATATTCCTGATACTATCCGCCGCTTCAGGGTTGTTAATGTTTATGAAATTAAAAATCTTGAAGTTCACAAGATGCCAAAGATTCATTCTATTCTCATTGTAGATGATTCGCATACAACCCGTCATATTGAGCAGATTATTCTTGAGGCAGAAAACTATAATGTTTCAACTGCAGTAGATGGAATTGATGCCCTTGAAAAAATGAAGCAGTACAAGTTTGACCTGGTTGTAACTGATGTAAAGATGCCTCGTATGGACGGTTTTGTTCTTCTTCATAATATGCGTCACAAAGATGAACTTAAAAATATTCCGGTTATTATGGTTTCCTCTGTATTCGAAAGCGATACTCTGGAAAAGGCAAGAAATCTTGGTGCCCAGGGCTATATCGTTAAATCTGACTTTGAACGAGAAAGCCTTACTGCAAAGGTAAAGGAGCTGCTGCATGAGTAAAAGTAAAAAAGAAAAAAACTCTGTCACGTCAACAGCCGCAGCAACTGCATCAGCAGAAGTATCTGTAAAGCCTTTGATTTATCTGGCAGAGCCTTCAAAGATTCTCGCAAAGATGATAACTTCGGCTCTTGCAGAAAAGGGCTTTGAGGTTGAACTTTTTGAAGACGGCTATACTTTGTTGAAGAAAGTTATTGTCCAGTCTCCAAATCTCATTATTTCAGATAATAACCTTGCAAAGATTGGTGGAATTGAATTATGCAAAATCTTGAAAACTGGTTCAAACAGAGATGCAATTCCATTTATTCTTATTTCTGCAGATGATTCTGTTTTTGATTTCTGGATCAGCTCAATGGAAGCAAATCGGGTTGTACTGATAAATAATGAGAATATAGATTATCTGGTAAAAACTGCAGAAGAACTTATTGATTATAAATATGTTACATCTGAAGAATTTTTTGAAAAAGATATAGAGTCTTCTAAGAAAGAAGCAGTTTCTGAAAAAGAAGTCCAGGAAGAGGTTCTCGCATCATGGATGGTACAGGCCCTGCAGAAAAGCAGCTTCTTCCTGAATATGACAAAAAATATCATAAGGCTTTATGATGATGTAAAAGATCTGAATACTCTTGTAGAACAGATTTTTGTTTTAATTTACAGTGCCTGCTCTTATGATATTGCGGCCCTTATTCTGGACAATCAGCCGGCAAAAGTCTTTATGACTGGTACAGAGTTTTTTGAAGTTCCTGTAGTTGATGAATTCTGGAATATCTGTAAGGTTGAATACGAGCAGCAGGCAAAGAAAAATCATACAATTACTTATGAAGAAAAAAATTACGAAAATATAGTTCTTTCTGCTCCTTCAGACAAAAAGTTTGAGTCTTACCGTGCCTTTACAATAAAAAATAAAAACGGTTTTGTCGGAACCTTGCATCTGGCTTCCTGCCGCAAAAAGATTTTTAATTACAAGGTGCAGTCTTCCATAGAGTTTATTCTGCCTTCTCTTGCAGATATATTGCAGGAGTCTTTGCAGCGGTCGGAGCTTGCCCTGCAGGAATCAAAACTGCGTACAGCCTTTTCAAAATTTGTACCGGAAGAAGTTATTAACGACTTTTTGAATTCAGATGAAGAAAGAGAGCTGAACAATAATAACGAAAAAAGAAATGTCGTTGTACTTATGTGCGATATCCGAAACTTTACTTCCATAAGTGAAATAAATAAAGCGGAAGATGTCGTAAACTTTTTGAATACATATTTTACCCACATGGTAGATATTGTAAAAAAATACGGCGGAACTGTAGATAAGTTTATCGGCGATGCAATTATGGTTCTCTTTGGTGCACCAATCAGCTATAACGATAATGCAAAGAGGGCGGTGCAGGCAGCAACAGAAATGTATGCACAGCTGGCTGAAATTCCATGTGAAAAGCTTAAGTTCCCGGAAGGAATAAAGCTTGATATTGGTATTGGTATTCATTACGGAGAAGTAATTGTTGGACAGATTGGTAGTGCCGATAAAACAAACTATACAGTAATCGGTGATACAGTAAACCTTGCTTCCCGTCTGGAAGGACTTACCAAGATTTACGGTGCCAAGATTGTAATTTCTGGTGCTGTTCGTGAAGAGATAGGGGAAGATGATTCATTGAATCTTCTGCTTCTGGATTCAGTAAAAGTAAAGGGTAAAAAAGAAGCTGTATTCATTTACAGGGTAGATGAAAAGCCTTTGCCTGCAGACTTTGTTGAGGCATACGAAAAGGGCTTTAAGTCATATAACGAAGGAGCATTTAGTCTTGCAATTCCTTATTTTGAGACATCTGTAAAACTTTTGCCTCAGGATAAAACTGCGAAACTTATGCTTGAACGCTGCAGAGAATTTGCAGTAAATAAACCGGATAATTGGGATGGTGCGATTACACTCACATCAAAATAGGAGTTAATATGAGTCTAAAAGAAAAGTTTATCAACTTAAAAAAGGCTTCGGAAAAAGACGTTCATTTTGGCAATGAAGTCTTTTCAAAACTGGTATTTCCAGTGGTGCTTGCAGAAATACTGACAATGGCTGGCTGTATTGCAATTGCCTGGGAAAATACGCGTTTAGCGAAGTATACGCAAATCATTATCCTGGGCCTTGTTATTTGTATTGGCCTGCATCTCTTATTTCTTGGTATGTTAAATATGCTGATAACACAGGGAATAACAGAAGATGTTACTTCTTTTTATCTGTATGAAACTACAGAAAAAGAACGTACCAGACTTATGAAGCAGCTTATGATTATGCCGGGAAGAATCGGTGGCGTTGTTTTTGCTCTTTTTATGACTACCGGAGCTGTCTGGCTTGCCTTTTATAAAAACATAGGTGCCCTTAATTTAAATTCAGTAATTCTAAGTTCTTGTATGTTGTATGTAGGGGCTTACTTTGTTTCGGTATATGCAGTTACAGATGTCTCTCAGAAAATCTGTTCAAAGCATGCCTCTGCAATTGTGAGAAAAGGTATTGCACGGGAAGAGGTTGAAAAGAGACATTACTTTGGACTTACTTCAACCGTTATAACTATACTTCATATCTTTGCTCCTATTCTGATTCTTGGAGCCCTTATTTTTGTTCTTGCATGGAGAACCTACACCTCCTATACAAGTTCAAACATTGTTTTCTTTAGACTCATATTGGTAGGCTCTTTAAGCATTATTCTTTATTATCTTTTTTCTACATCTCTCTTTAAGCGTATGATGCGCTCTATAAACAATATGCACGATTTGATGTCCGGAATTAATAAAGAAAACCTGCATAAGGTAAAGGCTGCAAATACAGACCTTTCGAACGAGTTTATGTTTAATGTTTATCTCATTAATACAATCGTAGAAATTCTGCAGAAAATCTTAAAGGAAAGTCAGCGCATAAGTATGTCGGTTGTAGAATCCAGCAATGAGCTTTCTGTTATTTCCCGCGAAACGGCAGTTACTTCTCTTGAACAGAATTCCGGAGTAAAAGAGCTGCTTTCTGCTATGGAAGAGTCTGATACACTTTCAAAGAGCATTGCCGAAAAGATAGGTGAGGTTTCACTTGTTGCAAGCCGTACTACAGATAATATCAATGAAGGTTTTGATATCCTCAAGCAGAATATGCATAAGCTTGAAGAAATCAGACGTGCTAACGATGTAACCGTAGAAGGTATTAAGGTTCTTACAGAAAAGGTTTCAGGTATTTCGGATATTGCAAGAATCATCAATGGCATTGCAGACCAGACAAACATTATTGCCTTTAATGCAGAGCTTGAAGCCTCAAGTGCCGGCGATGTTGGTGAAAACTTTGCTCTGGTAGCAAACGAAATCCGCCGCCTTACAAATAATACAATTCAGTCTACAGAAGAAATCCGTAAACGAATTATTGAAATTCAGCATTCTTCTGATGAACTTCTTGCAGCTTCTCAGAACGGAAGTGAAAAGATTCTGGATGGAAACCAGATTATAAATGATTTGAAAACAAGGTTTGAGGAACTTAAGATATCTTCTGAAACAATGAATTATGCTTCTGAGGATATCAAAAAGATTATCGAGCAGCAGACAGCTTCTTTCGCACAGATAGTAATTACTCTGCGACAGATTTCAGAAGCCGCAGAAAGTTTCTCTGGTTCAACTCAGAAAATCAGCGATTCTGCTCAGAATCTCTGTCTTATCTCTACTAACCTTAAAAATCTTCAGCCTGAAGATCTTGAAGATTATACCGGTGAAGATGAAAGCGCACAGGCTGCAGTTGATGCAATCGTAGAAGCCATGACAATGTCAAAAGAGGTACAATAATGAAACAGAACGAAAAGTATTTATCACTGGAAAGAAGAATTCTCAGAGCAAGTCATCTTCCTGATGTCCTTTGTGGAATAGTTTTACTTTTGTATACAGTATTTATTTTGAATCTTAAAGTTTCAACTCATTATCCACTGATTATTATTGTAATTCTTGGAGTTTTATTTGCCCAGTTCTGTGTTTCTCCAATTACTAATCATATTTTATTTGCAAACGTTTCCAAAGAAGTAGAACGCTGGGAAAATGAAAGTACTACTACAGAGGAACGCACAAGACTTTTTCTTTCACTGCACAAGTGTCCTATGAGAAAAGCAATAGAAGCCTTTGCTTATTTTGCAATTTGTGCCGTTATGCTTGCCGCTGCTTATCACTTTATTTATAAGGTAAATACAAGCATTAACGCTGTAAGTCTTTTCAGCTGTGTTCTTGGTGCTTATGTGGCAGGACTTCTTGCTCTTGCCAATACCCGGGCAATCTGTAATGAATATGAATGCATGCTTGTAGAAGAAGGAATCGATTCAAAAATTCTGAATAAGAAAAAATATTTTGGTGTATCTTATCAGAAAACTTTCTCACTTTACTGTACAGTTCCTGTAATCTGGGGCTTTGTGATTGCGATTCTTCTTTTTGTAGTTTATTACTACAATAATGTTCCTTCTACAGTAGGCTTTTTGCCGGCAGACCATCAGGGAATGGGGCTTAGAAAAATGCAACTGCCTCGTATTGCCATCGTTCTTATAATTAATGCGGCAGTAGGAATTGCTTCTGTTTATTCTTTCCTTAGAAGTATTCTTATTTCTTCTGATAAGCTGCAGACTTCTATGATTCACATAATCAAGAATGATATTTTTACAGTAAGTCTTGTACCAACTGATTTTGAGTCTGAGGTTTCTTATAATCTTTATCTTATCAATCAGATCGTTCTTCTCTTCCGTTCTATTCTTGATGATATAAGAAGAATCGGCCAGACAATGGTAGAGCCTATGAATGAGCTTACTGCAATTTCTCAGAGTACAGCTTCAACTTCGCTTGAGCAGTCTACCGGTGTAAAAGAGATTCTTGCTACCATGGAAGATACAGACCGCCAGACTCGTACAATCGTAGATAAAATTGCAGATGTAACTACAGTTGCAGAGGGTACAGAAAGCAATGTAAATGCCGGCTTTGAAACCCTGCAGTCTAATCTGGATAAGATGACAGAAATTACAGATGCCAACGTTTCTACAATTTCTGGAATCCGTGAGCTGGGTGAAAAAATCAGCGGCATCTGGGAAATTGTTAAAATCATTAATGATATTGCAGACCAGACACGAATCATTGCCTTTCCTATGATTTTTGTCAACAAAGAATTATGATTCTTTTATTCTCCAGCCCTCTTTTTCACGAAATTAGAGCTTCTTCAGCAAGTTTTGAAATGTATGCATCAGGAGTTATTGATATTCTAGGCTCATAAACCTGATTATTTTTCAAAAGTGTATAAAGAAGTTCCCCCATTTTTCTGGCAACAGTAACTATAGATTTTCCTTTTCCAATACCACGTGTAACTGCCATGTAATTATATTTATCTTTTAAGGCTCCGCCTGATTTTGACCGCGTAGCTGACCACGCTGCTTGTACCAGTAAAGATCTTAAAATCGGATTTCCCTGTTTCGTTATATGTCCCAATCGGTTTATCGTACACGACCGATCTACTTTTGGAACAAATCCTATAAAATTGCTTACTTGATGTGCATTTTCAAATCTGTTTACATCACCAATATAAGCTACATAAGACAAAGCTGTTATAGGTCCTACTCCAGGAACTGTCATAAGCCGCTGGACTTTCTCATCTGACTTTGTCTCTTCATTTATTTTCTGATTCAGCAACTCTAGTTGCTTTTCTATCAGAATAAGTCGTTCTACAAGTCTTTCTGCTTCCTCTTTTTCATACCCTTTGAGAAGGGGAAGAATATTATCTCTATTTTTAGGCACACACATATCTTTTCGCTTAAACTGTGTATAACCGTTGTGCTCAAAGATTGCGTGCAGACGGTTTATTTCTTTTGTTCTTAGTGATTTTAAAGAACGATATTCGCTCAAGAGTTTTCTTCTTGCCCATTCTTCGTCACTTGGAGGTGTAACAATCGGCATCTCATTTTCATCATGGCTTCGCAAATATTTTGCCAGCTTCATAGAATCCTCTTTATCAGTTTTTCTTGTACTCATAAAGATTATAGCAAGTCTACCTGGATTTAGAATTATTACTCGGCAACCAACTTTGTTTCTGATTATGCGTTCAATTCTAAAAGCTAGATTACAGGCTTCGATGGCAACGACATCATCTTTGTTCAGTTTTTTACACAGATTATCTAAGCCTTCAAAATCAGTTTTTCCGCCTGTTCTTGTTACCTTTCCGTTGGGACCTATAAGACACATCTCATAGGTCTTCTTCCCCAAGTCTAATCCTGCTGCGTTTCCTGCCACTTCCATAAGTGTCCTCCTTTGATATAAAATGAGGACTGGAGAGCAATCCGAGTGCGTTGAACACCGTTCTCCTATTCGCGGTACTGGGGGTCCTGCCCCAGGCCGCTCTTTGTTATACGATGGCCGGCTTTGACAAAACTAACGCACGAGTTTTTTAATCTCCCTAGGCAATGCCTGCCTTCCACCGGCTCTCCAAGTCCGTCAACTCAGAGTACAACTTTTTCTCGGATTATTTAATCATAACAACTAACGC
>NZ_ATWV01000007.1 GCF_000421345.1 Treponema bryantii NK4A124 | reverse complement strand
GACGGTTCTGTTCTTCAATCAGTCTGAGAGCTTCTGCTAATGTTTCCGGTTTTCCGTCTTTCATATTCTTGATTTTATCACTTTATGAAAAAATCAAAAACCATACAAAAGAATTCTTAACACTTAAAATGGACTGTTGAAGTGGAGCTCTTCATGAGCCCGCCAGAAATCTATTCCGGCAAGCAGCATTTCAAGCTGTTCTGATTTTATTTCCCTGGCAGCCTCTTCTGTATTAGGCCAGGGCCAGGTTGATTTCTCAAGCTTCTTCTGAGCAAGCCAGAATCCGCTCTTGTCCCAGAAGATTACTTTCATAAGCTTGTGAGTTTTATTGCAGAATAGAAATGCTGAGCCGCAAAGAGCATCGAGATTCATTTCGTTTACGATGATTGAGCACAGTCCGGAAACTCCTTTACGCAGATCCGTAGAGCCCGGGCGTACATAGATTCTGGCTTCCTCGAAGTTTACTTTCATATTGCGCTTACCGCTCCGAGGATTTTTTCAAGCACCGGTAGTCCGGCGTTTACCGGGATACTTATTTCAATCCCGTTTTTCTGGATTCGGATTTCCTGACGTCCGTTGAATTTTATTTCCTGAGTTGCTTTTACTTCAACGAAATTCAAATTATCGTCCGCTGGCTTTGTTTCCGGCTGCTTCTTATACAGCCAGTTTCTGAATGTTGCAAGGTTCAAGTTGAACTCTTCCGCGAAAGCTCTTACCGACATGCCGCTCTGTTTGTAAAGTTCTACTAATTCCTGTTTCTCTTCTTTTGTTCTTGATTGTTGCATTTTTTTACACCTCTTTATGAAGTGTAATGCTATATGTTGCTTTTGTTTACGAGGTTAGATTTGACGGATACGGATATTCCTTTTTGAGCATATTGGTTGCAGTCTCTTCAGCCTTGCTCTGACGGCCTTCATTAACCCAATACTGAATTACATTACACATACCGATACCTCCTTCTATACTCTGCTCATTAAAGTTTTCAATTGAACTTACAAAGTCTTTATCATTTTCTGACATTACCCGAAGCAAGTCAAGGATTTCCATTGCATGCTTCAATTTCTTTTTGCTTCCCGTAAATACTTTGTCAGTCCTCTGACATTTCAGAAACTGAACCACTTCCCTGAAATCGCTCTTGAACTTGCTAATCTGTTCGTCTGGCAGCCAGGCCAGTTCGAATACATTTATCTTGTAGTCACTAATGTATGGATCCAGCCCAGATGGAATAGTGATAACTTCTTTCAGCGTACGGTTACGTTTCCAATGCCTCTTTGTGCCGAAGTAAAGCACTAGAGTAATTATAGGATAACACCGTTTTACTGACTTATCAAGCAACTGAGCACGATACGCTGCCCCGTCGTAGCCTATGACACGAAGCGGCATATACTTATCTGTCTTCATCTGATTTTCAAGTCCAATCAGACTAAGCCTGATCTGCCCATTGTTCCAGAATTTGGAAACATCCCGTTCCTGAGAATTAATCTTCTTGCCATCCATTTTGTAATAAGAAAACGGCTGTGCATCTGTCAGCTCATTTTCCTTCACAGTCTCTGCACCATTAAACAGCAGTACATTCATGATATCTGCAAATACATCATTGTAAGACTCCAGCGTCCGCTGAACTTTGTCTTTTTCTGCCAAAGTATCCTCCTTGCCTCCTATAAAAAAACTGCGCCTGGCAGCATAGCCTTCTACATATAAAGTAGACTCACTTTGATCAATTAAGGAAGTTTATTGAAGATTTTTCTAACTTTTTTAGAAGAAAAGTGTCAGAAATGACAAACTTAAGTACATATTATTTGTAGAGAATTCGTATTGCTGCCGGCGGTACTATGCTCAAAACATATTTCAAGAGGTGATTAATATGGGAAAAGAAATGACTACTGTTTTTGATAACATTAAACCTGAAGTGCTTAAAAAAGTAAAATCGCTAAGGCTTATTGACGATGAACTTATGACGGTTGTTTTCAGCGGTAACATTAAAACTACGGAACTGCTTTTGAACAGAAATACAACGGGCTGAAAAAGGAGCCGGTGGACGAAGAATCAGATATCATCAGGCAATGATTGATAGTCACACACTGCAGAAACAAGAGGATACAGAAACATTGCCGAATCTTTATATCATTTTTATTCTTGAGCATGATATATTTGATAAAGGCGAAGCAATGTATCGTGTGATAAAACATCTTGATGTGCAGGATTCAGACGGTAAATATTTGAAATATGAAGATGGATGTAATATAATGTATGTTAATGGTGATTACAGGGGTGATAATCCACTCGGAAAACTTATGCACGATTTTTCAACCCCGAATGCCGACGAAATGTATTATGATGAACTTGCCGAGAAAGTGCGCTATCACAAGCAAGATTCAGAGGGGGTAAAGGTGGTTAGTAAAATAGTTGAAGAATACGGCGATGAACGAGCTGCCGCCGCCTTACAGCAGGGGATTCAGCAAGGCAGCCAGCAGAAGGCTGAGGAAGCAGCGATAAATCTTTTAAAAATGAAAAAACTTTCTCCAGAAGAAATTGCAGATGCACAAGGACTATCACTAAAGAAGGTTCTGGAGCTGCAGGAAAAAGTTTTTGTAAAGGCATAGAGTTTAGCGACTGATTATTTAGTTATATTTATACAATAAAGAAGGGCTGCCCGGTGGACAGCCCTTTGGATTTTTAAATCGTTGGAATTTTATTTTTGTTACTTATTAATTTCTTGTGTATGTATATGGGTCATGACGACTAAAAACTGTATCATAGTAGATGACCTCATATAAGTAGTCGGTTTCTCCGGCTTTGCGGAACTGTAGTTTTTCTACTAGGCCAAACTGGAGGCTTTGTAAATTATTATCTACACAATACTGCTGTAAAACTTGAGAAACATCATAAGTATTGTCTGTTGTTGTAAGGACTTCTAGATTTGGAAACTTTTCGAGGATGGTTAGTTCTGTCAGGTCTGTCTGGCCATTTACCGGAGCCATTGGAGTGAGAGTATAAACATATAAATCAAAAGTCTGTCTTGATTCATATGATTGATTGCTGGATGTGATTGTGTTAAAAGTAAGTGTTTTTATTGTGGTGTCATAGTTTGCTTTCTGGTTTGTTGAAGAAATGTTAAATGTATATTCACCGCTTCCGCCGACGGCTGTGATGGAATGGATTTTATCATACTTTAAGGGTTTATTACTTTTTAAGTCTTCTATCGTAGTATAAAGATATAGACACACAGAATATTCATTATCTGGAACTACTGAACTGAAGATTATGTCATTATTATCTATAAATGTATTTTGAATAAAATAAATATCTTTACTTGAATTTTCTTTGGATATAAATAATTTAAAATAAGGATATCTATTTTTATTATAATCAAGATGAACTTTAATTCCTTCAGATATAGATTCTACACTCATGTACTTACTTGAAGCTTGTTTTATCTTTTCATCTGATTCATCTGAAGAATCTGATGAGTCTTCAGAATCTGCAAACATACTAGGATCTAATTGCATTTGATCACTATCGCTTTTACAGGAAATTAATATAAAAATTACTGATAATAATATAAAAACTGTAAGTGTAATAAAACTTTTATTTTTCAAGGTAATCTCCCAGATTATAAAAAAACGCGAGATATTGCTATCTCGCGTTTTAATTACAAACTAACAGTAATTACTTGCGTACAACTGTAATACCAGAATAAGAGAAGGCAGGAACATATTCAGGTGAATTTGTAACAGGATTACGAACATTTCTACCAATCTTTACAGCTTTCTGCACAGCTGAAGAATCACCTTTGTAGTATTCTGTTGAACCATCAGCCTTCCAGCTGTCTACAAATCTAGTATTGAAAACTTCTGCAGAGAATGTAAATTCATCATCATCAATGTCACCATCGATTGTAACTTCTGCCTGGTTATCTGCACCAGGGTTGAGGAAATATTTGTCACCAACTTTATAAACGTATAAAGTTTCAGTAAAGTTTCTCCAAATCTGTTTTTCAATATTACCAGTAGCTTTTTCTTCTGATGTATACTCCAAATCATAAACAAGCTCAATTGTGTATAAGTCTTTATTACCTTCATACTTCTGTGCATTCTGTCCCTGATAACCTTCAGACCATGAAACAGTAGCATATTTGAAAGTTGCACCAACAGAAGTTGTATAAAGCAGTGCTGCAGCCTTTTTATTTTCCTGCTCTGTATATGATGTTGGCTCATCAATTACAGAAATAGATCCAGCTGTTACATCACAAGTGTAACTGTAATTAGTTTTTTCATCACTCCAAGAGAGATTTACATCTTTAGCTCCACATGATGTGAACATACCAAATGCAAGAAGACCTGCACCCAAAATAGTAATTAATTTTTTCATTTTAACCCTCCTTAAGGTTAGTAAAAAATTTTTTTATTCGATTTAAATGACCGTTTTTTTCGGAATCAGGAATAGTGTAATTGACGCTGAGTGTCTTGTTTTTTTTTCAGAATCTTCTCCATAATTAAATATGGAAAACATATCAATCATTCTTTCAGATCTCGACGGAACCCTCTTCCGCGACGACAAATTCTGGACCTTCAATGATTTTTCTGACTTCCGTGAAACCTGTATGAAGATGTGTATCGAAAGTCTGGATAAAGAAAAGGTGGAAAAGGTGGCATCTGTCAATTGTATGTTTCGTCATTGTGTCATTGCGAGCGTTGCGAAGCAATCTATATAAAACAAATACAATCTGGTATAATTTTTGAAGATTATGAATTTTCGAAAACTCTTTTTATCACTAATCCTCTTCTCTTTATCCATTAATGCTTTTGCCCTTGATTTTTTCTGGGATTTTGGAACTGCTTTTGCTGGTGGTAATGTTGGATATGACGGTACAATTGGATCTGAATTTGAAGCTGATATTCAGGTTCTGGATTTTCGTTTAGAAAGTGATTCAGGTTTTTCGTTTGCATTTTCTCCATGTAATTTCTGGTGCGTACTTAATGAGCCGGAAGAAGAAGATATTCATCTTACAACATTTGGAAATTTTACACTCGCATATGATATTTTCAGATTCAGAAAAAATGTAGAACTCATGCCATATGTATCATCTTATCTTGGAGCTTTTGAAGGATTAGATAAATTCAGAGTTGATTGCGGACTTGTTTTCAATATTTATTCCGACCTTATCTGGCCAAAAGAAATAGCTGATGCCCAGAACAATAACCACCTGCGCGGCGAAATCCTTTCCACAAAAGTTGGACTCCGCCTGAATCAATACAAGCCCCAGATTTTTGCTAGCATAGGTTTTAATGTAATTGCACTTGCAATGATTTTCTTTGGTGATACATCGGAGTTTGAAGAAAAGTATAGATAACATATTTAACTTTACTCTTGTAAATTCTTAAAAACTCCTCCATAATTAAATATGGAAAACATTTCAATCATTCTTTCAGACCTAGACGGAACCCTCTTCCGCAACGACAAATCAATTTCAGATTTTACAAAAGAAACAATAAAACGTGCTCAGGCAAAGGGGCTGCTTTTTGGTATTTGTACATCACGTGCAAAAGTAAATGCGGGAAAATTTCTGGAGGGCATAGAGCCGGATATTCTCATTACAAACGGTGGCGGCATGGTTTATTACATGGAGCAGAAAATCTACAACTGCGAGTTTACAGTTGAAGAAATCCGAAATCTGATTGCGGCCGCCTTTGAAGTTTTTGGAAAGGATGTGATTATTTCTGCTGATAACGAACATGCCCTTTATTCAAATTCCCGCGAGGAGTTGGGCGACAAGTTCTGGACCTACAACGATTTTTCAGATTTCCGCGAACCCTGCATGAAAATGTGTATCGAAAGTCTGGACAAGGAAAAAGTGGAAAAGGTTGCTTCGGTAATCGGACTTGATGAAATAGATTATCTTCCTTTTTCAGATATCCCCTGGTATAAGCTCAGTAAGAAAGGAGCCACAAAAGAAAAGGCTATCACAGAGCTTTGCCGCCATCTGAATATCCCGGCTTCAAAAATCGCCGCCTTTGGCGACGACTTTAATGACATTGGAATGCTCAAGCTTTGCGGGGCAGGCATTGCTATGGAAAATGCTATTGATGAAGTAAAAAAAGCCGCCGCTTCTGTTTGTGCTTCAAACGAAAACGACGGCGTTGCAAAGTGGATTAAAAATAATCTGCTATGTATTTAGCAAATAGATTCCGAAACAAGTTCGGAATGACACTAGAGTGCAGACTTATTCTTCAGTAAATCGCGGATTTCTTCGAGAAGGATCGCTTCGTCGGATTTTACGATTGCAGGTGGCTCTTCCGGCTTTTCAGCTTCCTTCTTTTTGAACTTTTCGAAAATCTGGATTACTACGAAAATACAGAAGGCTACAATCAAAAAGTCTACGACTGTCTGGATGAAGACACCGTATTTGATTTCGGTTTCACCGATTTTGAACATGAGTGAGGCGAAGTCGATTTTTCCCAAAGCAAGGCCGATGAGCGGCATGATGATGTCGTTTACAAGGCTTGTTACGATTTTTCCGAAGGCGCCGCCGATGATTACGCCGACTGCCATATCAATCACGTTTCCGCGTGAAATAAACTTTTTGAATGCGCTTAATTCTTTTGTTGCGGCACTGAGGCCGTCTTTTAAGTTTGCCATATAATTTTACCTCTTGTTTCTATTATATGGCGGATGGCGCAGATTTTAAAGTTTATTTTCTGAAGATTATTTTCCGCAGAGTTTATCAAAGGCTGGCTTAGGCTTTCCTTCTCCGTCGAAGAGGAGAGGGGCGTCTGTGCGGCCTGGAACCGGGAAGCCGTTTTTCCAGCTCATGCGGTCGGTGATGCCCCAGAGAACTACGTCTTTGAGGATGCCGGCGCGGGCTTCTTTTTTGAAACACTCGAAGATTTCGGCGTAACGGTCGGCCTGTTTTTCAAGGAGTTCTGGTGTGTATTCCTTGCGCTCTTCAAAAATGCCCTTGTCCTGCTCGCGGTCTGCATACATAGAAATTTCCATTTCAGTTACGATTACCTTGAGGCCAAGGCTGCCGTAGAGTTCGATTGTTTTTTCGATTTCGCTAACCGGCGGGTATTCGATATTTATGTGCATTTGAAGTCCAACTGTATCTACAGGAACTCCACGTTCCAGCATGCCTTTCAGAAGCTTGTACATTCCTTCGCGCTTGCCGGGAACCATCTCCAGATTATAGTCGTTGATTACCAGGCTTGATTTTGGGAAGGCTTCTTTTGCCCAGAAAAAGGCTTTGTCTACATAATCCGGGCCAAGAATGTCGAACCATTGTGAGCGGTCATCCCCGTCGCGCAATACAAAGTTTTTATCTGATATACACTCATTTACAACGTCTACTGAGCAGATGGCGTCGCGGTAGCGCTCGCCCACGGTGAAGATGTAGTTCTTAAGGCGTTCTTCCAGCACCTCGCGGCTAACCTAGCTGCCGTCCGCATTTTTGAAAATCCAGTCCGGTGACTGATTATGCCATACGAGGGTGTGCCAGCGCATATCCTGGCCGTTTTTCTTTGCAAAGTCGCGGAGGCGGTCGGCTGCCTTAAAATCAAAAAACGGCTTGCCATCCGGGCCCAGGCGGTAAATTGAGTCCATTTTACATTCATTTTCGGCAACTACAAGATTAAACTGATTTGCAGCTAGCTCCTTATCCGGCATGTCGCCTTTTGGAAAAGGTTTTGGCTCAGGAAACTTGAACTCCGGGAATTCTGGAGTAGGCTTGAAGTTCTTTTTGAAGTTTTCATAGCGGGCTTTCATAAAATCATAAAGTCCGGCCTTTTCTTCATCATTCATCAAAAGGATTCCGCTGACAGCAGCACCAACTCTAAAATAATCTTTATAGCTTTCGAATAATTTTTTCATGATTTTGATTATGGTATAAAGCGAGCCTGAATAATAGCGGGGATTATTCTTAATAGTTGTAGAAATCTCTATATGCGGCAACCGGTTGCCTACTACAACGTTTTCGTTTTGCTTTTTGACGATAAATTTTTTGTTTTTCAAAAGATAATTAATGCATTATTTTTTACTTAGTGATAGAATGAAAATGAGCGTTTCTGCGAAATTTTTTTGGCCGTCGGAGCGGTTGAAGAATAAGTAAAACGTTTAATAGGAGTATAAAAAAAGCATGCGTATTAAATCTGTCTTTAGTCACAGTTTTGAAAAGTATGGAAAGGTTCTTACAGGTTATGATGTAACAGACCTTCTCAAGAAACTGGACGAAACTACTAAAAAGCCTGACAATGCCGTAATTTATGAGCCGGGCGATGCAGGATTGGAAGCTCTTCCAATTGCAAAAGAATTCAGCGACAACGCTTACGGCGGAATGCCAATTCAGGTTGGTTACTGCAACGGTAACAACACAAAGCTCAACTGTCTTGAGTGGCACCGTGGTTCTGAGCTCAACATTCCTTCTAATGACATCGTTCTTCTTCTCGCATCTCTTCAGTCTGTAAAAAATGGAAAATTGAACACAAGCGCTGTAGAAGCTTTCTACGTTCCAAAGGGAACTGTTGTTGAAGTTTATGAAACAACTCTTCACTATGCACCATGTAACGCTGTTAAAAATGGCGAAGTTTCTAAGGAAGGTTTCCGCGTAATTATCGTTCTTCCAAAAGATACAAATACAGAAAAGCCTGCTATCAAAGAAATTGACTTTGAAGATAAATTGCTCTGGGCTCGCAACAAGTGGCTCATTGCACATCCGGATTCAAGTGAAGCAAAGCAGGGCGCTTTTGTTGGCTTGAGCGGAATCAATATTGATATCGCGAAGAGCAAGTAAGTTCGCAGGGGGCGTTGTACGTTCGCTATCGCTCACTATTGAGTTTCCTTCGGAAACTCACGGGGAATTTACCGGGGTTTTAGGGGGTAAGCAGCTTGCTGCGTCCCCCTAGGAGAAGGGGTAGCGAGCAACGTAGTGCGAGCGAGGGGGAGACTTCCCCCTTCAATTTGAAAAAATTTTATAGGAGTATAAAAAAATGATTAACAACAAACCAAAAATTAAGATCGGTATTGTGGCTGTTAGCCGCGACTGTTTCCCAGAGTCTCTTGCTGTAAACCGCAGAAAGGCTCTTGTTGCTGCATATACAAAAAAGTATGGTGCAGATGAAATCTACGAATGTCCAATTTGTATCGTAGAATCAGAAATCCACATGTGCCAGGCTTTGGAAGACATTAAGAAGAACGGCTGTAACGCTCTTTGTGTTTACCTTGGTAACTTTGGTCCAGAAATTTCTGAGACTTTGCTTGCTAAGCACTTCGAAGGTCCTAAGATGTTCTGTGCTGCTGCAGAAGAGACTTCTAAGGACGGCGGACTTATCCAGGGTCGTGGTGATGCTTACTGTGGTATGCTCAACGCTTCTTACAACCTCAAACTCCGCAACATCAAGGCTTATATTCCTGAATATCCAGTAGGAACTGCTGAACAGTGTGCAGATATGATTCACGAATTTGCACCAATCGCAAAGGCAGTTTATGCTTTGAATCACCTCAAGATTATTTCTTTCGGACCACGTCCACTCAACTTCCTTGCTTGTAACGCACCTATTAAACAGCTTTACAACATTGGTGTTGAAATTGAAGAGAACTCTGAGCTTGACTTGTTCGAATCATTCAACAAGCACGCTGGCGACGCTCGTATTAAGGAAGTTGCTGCTGATATGGCTAAGGAACTCGGAAACGGAAACAAAAAGCCTGAAGTTCTTGAAAAACTTGCTCAGTATGAAATCACATTGCTCGACTGGGTTGAAGCTCACCGCGGATACCGTGAGTTCGTTGCAATTGCTGGTAAATGTTGGCCTGCATTCCAGACACAGTTCGGATTCGTTCCTTGCTATGTAAACAGCCGTCTCACAAAGATGGGTATTCCTGTATCTTGTGAAGTTGATATCTACGGATGTCTTTCTGAGTTCATCGGTACTGTTGTTTCTAACGATACTGTAACTCTCCTCGACATCAACAACACTGTTCCACAGGATATCTATGATGAAGACATTAAGGGTAAGTACGGTCAGTACACTCTCAAAGATACATTCATGGGCTTCCACTGTGGAAACACAGCTTCTACAAAGCTTTCATTCTGCGAGATGAAGTACCAGCTGATTATGGCTCGTGCTCTTCCAATCGAAGTTACAAACGGAACTCTGGAAGGAGATATCGTTCCAGGTCCTATCACATTCTACCGCTTGCAGTCAACTGCTGATAATATCCTCCGCGCATACATTGCACAGGGTGAAGTTCTCCCAGTTGCTACACGCTCATTCGGTGGTATCGGTATTTTCGCAATCCCAGAAATGGGCCGCTTCTACCGCCACGTACTCATCGAAAAGAACTTCCCACACCACGGTGCCGTTGCATTCGGCCACTTTGGCAAGGAACTCTACGAAGTATTCAAGTACATCGGCGTAGACGTAAGCGAGATTGGATACAACCAGCCTAAGGGAGTTAGATACCCTACTGAGAACCCATGGGCTTAGGTGCCTGAGGAAAACAACGGTGGTTGAGCTTGTCGAAACCACCTTGTTGCAGCATGGCATAAGTGTCATTCCCCGACTTGATCGGGGAATCTTTAGAAAGACTGTCGGGAAACCGGCAGTCTTTTTTATTTCTACGAACTTTCTTATTTTAAATACTTTCAAAAGTCTTGAATTTATTATTTTAATAACTTATATTCGAATGCGCTAAAAAAATTTATTACGGATTTTTTGGCCTCGGATTTTTCGGTTTATCAATCAAATTAATTAAATTATCAGAGTCTCAAAATGGACAAGAAAACAACTCTTGCGTGCCTTGCATGCGTGCTGTTGTCTGGGGCAGTTTTTGCTGAGCCGGACAACGGAAAGTTTCTGCCTTCTGCAGAAATGCTCGTCCCTAACCATGTTTTTCTTGAAGCAGGCGGAGGATTGAATTTTCCTGTAAATTTCTTTAATCAGGGAAGGGTAGCCATGACCAGTTATGGCGGTAATTTTGTTGCCGGTGTGGGTTATAACTTTTCCGGCTGGCTAAATAGTATCACAGTAACCCGCGATATGTGGGACCAGGGAAAGGGCGAATATGCCCTTATGGAGAACTTCAAAAATAATATTATTGAATTCCGTTTAAGAAAAATCATTTCGAAAAAAAGTATTAAATGGTTTCCAAAACATCTCGAAGTTATTCCCGGTCTTGGTATTGGTGTTAATTTTATTACAACTGATTATTATCCTTCGATTCGTGCCAAGGAAGACGGCCGTCTTAACAGCGTGCAGCTGGGAGATAAAAGCGCTAACTGCCTTTTTTATAGAGCAGGATTTGAGTTTGCCTTGAACGGAATTACAGATCTTTTTATTCCTTTTATTGGTGCTGACTATAACGCCTTTTATGATACAAGCATTGGAGGCGGCTTTGCAGGTTTTGCCAGAATATATGCGGGTGTCAGAACTTATCCATTTGGAATTGTAAATGACGTGAAGAGAATAAAGCAGGAACGTTATGAAAAGATGATTGCCTCATGGCCGGAGCCAGCTGCAAAAATCAAAACAGCACTGGAAGATAGTTTTACTCCTGATGACGACGGACTTAACGATATTGCTGTCTTTGATCTTAGTACAGAATATCTTGAGTATGATCCTGAGTCATGGCTTGTTTCTATTTGTGATAAAAAGGGCAAAGAAATCAAACGTATTGAAGGGAAAGGAAAGATTCCGTCTCAGGTTGAATGGGATGGAAAAGCAGAAAGCGGTGAGCTTGTTTTCTCTCGTGATGAATACACTGTTAATTTTACTGTAACGCTTTCTGAAGGCGACCGCGAACGCACAGGCCTTGCAGTGCTTTCTTCTTCTGTTGTAATTAAAACCGGAATTCTTTTTGAAGTAATTATTCCTGATAAGCAGTGGAAGATTATTGTAAACACAATTTACTTTGACCCGGACCGTGCTACCTTTGAAAAGATTTCTGAAGAGCAGAAGCGCGAAAACAAAGAAACTCTTGAAAGCATTACACGACAGATTCTTGAGCATGGAGAAGTTGAAGTACTTGTAGAAGGTTATGCAAATAACGTTTCAAATACAGAACGCGAAAATATTCAGGAGCTTATTCCGCTTTCACGTTTACGTGCTCAGACAATTGTAAATATTCTCAGTGAAAATGGACTCGACCCAGACATTCTTTCTTCTGATGGAAAGGGTGGTTCAAATCCGATTGCAAAATGGGAAGACCGCGAAAACTGGTGGAAAAACCGCCGCGTTGAATTTATTGTAACCAGAAAATAATTTTGGAGAAATAATTTTTTATGACAAGAAAGATAGCAATTTTAGCAAGCCTTATTCTGACATGTTTTTGTTTTAACGGATGTTCAAATCTTTTTGAAAATCTTATTAATGAAGATTTATCTTTTAAAAAGGGAGATGATTCTCTTTTGCCTGTTGCAAGTGCCAGAGATGAAAACGCAGGTATTTCCAGCGGTTTTGTTGTAATCAAAAATTCTGAAAAATATAAAAATCAGATTTCCTATACTCCGGATCAGAAAATTTATTTTGTAGGAAGCGTCCCTTCTGGATACTCTGACTATAGCATAAATTATCAGAACGGAACTAAGACATCTCTTCTTGGAAAGGATGATCCTGTTGAACTCAGGTGTTTCCCGAATGATTCAAATGCAAAGGTTGTCTGGAATCTTATTCAGACCTGGAAATACACTCCTCAGGAAGAAGTTCGCACGACAAGAGATTCTGATGGAAATGAAGTAACTTACCGTGGAATAAAAGCGCAGAAGGCAGAAAAACTTGGAGATGCGATTTCTGTAAATTATAAAATTGAAAGTAAGAGTGGCGCTTCTGTTTTGACTTCTGACCTTCCTTATGGAGTTACTGTAGCAACCTGTACTGTTATTGCAGATGATGAAGCTTATCAGACTGAATACAAAATCATTCTTACAAAGGAGTATATTACAACTCTTGCAGACTCAAGCCCAGATGCAGATGCTAACAATACTACAGACCATGGCCTTGTTGTAATTAAGGCAAGTGATCCTGGAAGAAACGCAATTAATTACAGCAGTACAACTTATGAATATGAGGTTGGTGATTCCAGCGGAAGAGATACTTCTCTGGATTTAACTGGTCGTGATGATCCTTTAGTATTCAAATGTTTTATGCTTGATGAGAATGCAGAGCTGACATGGAAGGCTGTACAGACAAAAGAATATCAGCCTGTCTGGGATTCTGATAATCACGGAATTATTTCGCAGACTCTGAAGGCGCTGGAAAGACCTCTTGCTTTTGATTTTGTTGATTATGCAGATATTCATGAAGGAACAGGAACATTCATGCAGTTCCTGTCAGAAAAGAAAAATGAAGTAAAAGCAAATCTTCCTTATGGTGTAACAGAAGTTTATGTAACAATTACTGCTTACAACACGGATTCGTCAGGTAAGCTTCTTCCTAATGTTACTCAGTATAAAATTACACTTACAAAGCGATATATCATTACTGCTGCAGCCGGCAATTCTGTGGGAGTAAATGAGAATGGTCTTGCAGTTTATGCAAATGGAAAAAATGGTAATCTGATTAACTATAAACCTGCAGTTCTGGATTATTCAATTGAAAATCTTTCGGGAGCAAATGATCCTGTAAAAATTGATTTCCGCCCGGAAGAGCCTTTGTTTACAGAAGTGACCTGGACAGCTGTACAGACTCATTCTTATGAGCCGAAGATTTATTCTGTTTCGAACGGAAGTGTGACTTACACTTACCAGAGTGGCGGAGAATTTATAGAGCTTTTGAATCCGGTTAATCTTCTTGCTTCAGATGAAAGCAGCGGGCCTCTTGTAGTTTCTGAAGAAGGTGATTTATTTTTCTGCCAGGGAAATCTTCCTTATGGAATAACCCTTGTTACTGTAAATGTAAAGTCTCAGGATGATAAGAATTCTGCAACTACTTATAAAATTACTCTGAGGAAAAAACAGGTTTCGACAAATGTAAATATTGTGAGTTCAACCGGCGAAGAAATGAGTACCGTAACAGACCGCGGACTTGTTGTGCTTGGAGCTCAGAATAAAAGTCTGAACAGAATCTCTTTCAATCCTTCAAAATATGTGTATACAGTAGGAGATATTCAGAAAGAAGATAATGATATGAGCTTCCGTTGTTATCTTGCGGATACAGATGCGAATATCACCTGGACTCTTACACAGACAAAATCCTTTGCACCGGTAAAGTCTGTATATGAAAAAGAGATTTGGGATTCCATGCTTGGAAAAACAGAAAAGGTAAGCTATGAATACATGAGCGGGCAGACTGAGACAGCTTGTAATATCCCACTAACTTTTGAAACTACAGCAGAACTTTTTGCAAATGAAATAAAGGCTGAAATTCCTTATGGAGTTACAGAGGCTGTTGCAAAAATTTCTTCAGAAAACGAGACTACAAGTGTTTATAAAATTATCCTGCGTCGAGATATCTGTGCTAAGCCGGTCAGTGAAAGTGAGTTTGCAAAGAATCTTGAAAAGGGCATTGGAGAGGGAAATTATTCACAGCTTAAAGAGCTTAATATAAGTATTGCAAATGAAAATGGCAATTCTTCTTCGACAGCAAAACTTGAACCGAAATTTAGTCCTTCTAAAACAACTTATACTCTGATTGTAGATGAAGAAGCCGATTCCATTCAGATTGCTGCAAGTGCTGCAGATGAAAATGCAACAATTTCTAATCCGGCAGTAGTTACAAAATACGGTGATGTTCCTGCTGTGAATGGAATGAATATTAATCTTGTTGGTGGAACTACACGTATTACATTTACGGTAAAAGATGAAACCGGTATCAGCAGAACCTATACAATTTATGTTGAAAAACCGGAAGATGGAGATACAAGTTTAAGTTCTCTTACTTATACTCCGGGAGCTGGTTTTGAAAACGGTGTAAAAGGTTTTGTTTTTGATGACAGCTTTAAGGGAGAGGAAAAAGAAAAGTTAACCGATGCTGCTACATATAAAATGACTCTTAGTGCAGACAGCCGTATAGATGTTCGTGAGCTTGTATTTACTGCCGTACCAAATAACAAACGAACGGTAGTAAGTTATGGAATTTCAGATTCAATTTGTGATATGCCGGCAAACTGGAGCGAAGGTTTCAAAAAGAACTCTGTAAATTGTTGTACGGTGGACATTGGAGATGGGGACGTTGAAGAGTTGAATAAAGTTTTATGGATTAAAACTGTAAGCGATGAGTATTATCATCTTACAGCAGATAAAAAATCTTATGAAGAAGATAAGCGTGCAGATACAACATATCATACAGTTTTGCTGACAAAGGCGGGAAATAAAAATCAGAATCTTACAGCTCTCGTAATTCGTGTGATAAATGAAGATGAAAAGCCGGAAAATGAACTGAGATATACCTCACAAGAACTTGTTGCTTATAAAGCACCAGATAACAATCTGATTAATGTTTCAACTTATGCAGATAAGATAGAGTTCTATTTCCGTCCTCTGGATAAGGATGCAGAAGTTACATACTCGGCTGTAAATACGGTGACAGATGTTGAAAGCGCCAACATTGCTTTTGAAGGCTATTCAACAGGAAAAGGGCTTCAGAAGATAGATGGTTTATGCGAGGTTCTTGCGGATAACTCTTCAGAATATTATGAACTAACAATAGGTAGTATAGAAAAAGGTATAGAAAAAGAAACAAAAAAAGATCTTCCTCGAGGAAGAACTCAGGTAAAAATCCTCGGAAAAACTTATACCTTTGTAAAGCCAGACTACAAAGATGTAAGTTACGATATTGGCTTTGGAAAGGGTGACGTTAAGTGGGATAGATATATTTATCTGACTGAGAATGAGAAAGATCTGAAATTGACTATCAATACAAAGCAGCAGAATCAGGAAATTTCTATCGGGTCTTGTAAGCATACTAAAGATTCTTTAGGAAACGCAGTTACAGACACTTACCCTGCAGAAAGCGATGTTACACCTTTTAAGCAGACTTCAGGTCTTCCAACAGAATGGATAGCTGAAATAAGAAATATTCCTGCAGGAACTACAGAGCTTGTAGTTCATGTCGAGAATAAAAAAGAAAAAGCTGATATTACATATTATATTATCCGCGCAGAAAATACGGATACCCGTCTTAAGGATCTGACTTTTGGAAATATATCGCTTAAGAAGTTTACAGAAGACTGGAATGCCGGTATGAAAAAAGACTCTTACGTTTATGAAATTGAAAAGCCTTTTGGGGTAGATGCCGGAGAAAAAACTCTTAAGGTAGAAACTGTAAATCCAGAGGCAAAAGTCAAAATCGAAAGAGCACATCATGCGCTAACAACCGTAAAATCTTATAACGTTGAAGGCTGGTCTAACCCCCTGACTGAAGTTAAACCAGAAAGCAAAGATACTCGTTCTTATATAGACAATTTTACAGAAGACAACGCCGACGAAAACACAGGTTCAATTCTGTATAAGATTTCTGTTTCGACAGAAAACCCGGAAGTTTTAACACATACATATTATCTCATTATTCATATAGAAGCAGATACAACAGCTAAGTTGAATGCTCTCAGTATTATTCAGGAAGGAAAAGAGGATAACAGAACAATTCTTGCAAACTCTTTTGAGCCAGAAACTGAATCCCCGGAATTATACGCAAGTCTCAATTATACTGGTAATATTGTAATCAAGCCTACGGTATATCCTAAGGCTAAAATTACAGCTGTTAGTATCAAATGTGATGATCAGGAATTTTCTGAATATATTAATAATGATAATAAAATTATCACAATTCCATATGATGACTACATAAATAAACAGGGCAAAACTTATAATATCAGTTATACAGTCAGAGCTCAGTCTCCGGCCGTGACACCTGTTGTTTATACAGTGGCTCTTATAATTCCTGAATATAAGGTAATTACAGAAACTGAGACAAAAGAAATAATTACAGAAAAGACCTTCATAATGCCAGATGGAGTTAGCTCTGGTCTTGCCTATAGATTCGGCTCCCTCATTTCTGATAACACAAGTGCAAAGGGCTTCTTTGGTGGAATTGATATTATTGGAACTTCTGATGGAAGTACCTGGTATGAAAGCAGTTTTGGCGGAAGTGGTTTCCAGTTTGTTCTGAATATTGATGGAAGAGATTACTGGGTAAAATTAAATGCAGAAGGTAAGCTTGAGACACTCTTCACTTATTACGGAAAGGAAGAACCACAGGAAGCTGTAAAGCCGGAAGGCCTTAATCTTACAGTTATTCCAAAGTTTGTATCAGATAATGAAGCTAACTATCTGGAACTTAACTTAAAAGTTGACAAAGGTAATCTGAATAACGTAAAACTTGGTGCTGCAATTGATACCCTTATTGGAGAAATCCATGAAGCAAATGTAGCTGCAAATGACAGTGTAACAGTAAAAGAAACAAACAACGGCTTTACAATGCTGAGCAGCAAATACTCTTTCTCTGTTATTTTGAAAAATGCCAATGCTGTTACAGATGTAAATGGTTTGTGGTTCGGCTCTTATAATGGTGGAAAATATCTGCAAGAGGTATTTAATACTACAAAAAAGAGCGGACTTAAGGCAGGTCAGGACAGTGCCGCAAGTTTCTGGTGGAAGCTGGAAGACGGCACTGACTCAGTAACTAAGACAATACGTATTTCAATGGACAAAGTGAATTAGTATTCCAGTGTAATATCTCCGGAGGTGGTTCGAACTTTTATTGTTGAACCACCGCCGTTGTAGTCCATGCGGTAATTATCGCGGGGGTTCATGCGGTTGTTGTTGAACTTGTCGCGGAAGGTGCCGGAAGAGCAGGAAACGTCTACAGAAAATTTTGCGCGCATAGGCAGGTAGAGTTCTACGTCGCCGCTTGTACATTCTACAGATGAGGTGGCTGCCGGAGCACTTTCCAGTTCCAGAGAAATACCGCCGCTTGTATTTTTTGCGTCAAAGTAATCGCAATCCAGTTTTTTTACCGAGATGGTTCCGCTTGTAGAATTGAATTCTGCGTATTCACTTGCAAAATCACTTGCTTTAATATCACCGCTGGTTGAATTAAGACTGCCTGTTCCTCCTGTAAATTTTCTGATTGAGATATCTCCGCTGGATGTGTTTACTTTAAGTTCATCTGCATCAACATTAAAAAGTTCAATATCTCCACTGCTTGCAGATATTTTGATTGTATCAGCAAAAAGGCCACCGGTTGATTCAATTTCTCCACTGGAAGCTGATATTTGGATTTCATTTTTTGCAGAAAGAGGACGTTCAATTTCTATCTCTCCGCTTGAGGTTTTTATAGAAATTTCGTCAAAATCTTTTTTTTGTGGAACATAAACAATTACTGTGCAGGTAAGGCCTGTTGGATCCTGGAAAAAGCTTAAACCTTTTCTTACTGAATCGATATAAAGAGTAGAACCGGAAACAGAAACTTCCGGGGCATGTTTTTTGTAGTTACAGTAAATTTCAACTTCTATGCTTGTAGTGTCATAGGTTTCTTTTACCTGTAGTTCTTCTGAAGACAGATCAAAGGCTAAAGAGTCAATTGCAGTTGCTCCAAACTGTTCCTTTTTTAAGAGATTTGGAAGGGCAAAGAGTCCTGCTGAAAGCGAAGCAATAAGCATTGCGGTAATTATTTTTTTCATTATCATACCTCTTTATATTGTAACACCTGGTGGGGTGGAAATTGTTCCTTTGTTTTTAATATATCAATTTTGTATTTATTTGTGTATATTTAGATTATGAAGAATAAGAAAAATAATGAGCTTGCAGTTTGTGGTTTTGCGACTGTAAAAAAGCTCGAAAAAAATCATCCGGAGAAGATTACCCGCCTTTATTTTACGGAAGAGGTGGCGCCGAAATTTGGTGGACTCTGTAAGAAGCTGGCCAAGGTTCATGGCATTTACAATCAGAAACCGGCTGCAGACCTTGAGAAATTAAGCGGCACAGTACATCATCAGGGTGTTGTTGCTATGATAGAAGCGCCTCAGATTGAGCCTCTGGATTCTGATATTACTGACGGCTGGATTGAACGCGGCGAGAACGCTGTGCTTTTAGACCGGATAGGTAATGCTAACAACTTTGGTGCAATTGTGCGAAGTGCAGCTTTTTTCGGAATTAAAAATATTGTGATTCCACTGGATGAAGCACAGAGCTCTATTACTACCAGCAGCTATCGCGTGGCAGAGGGCGGAATGGAGTACGTGAATATTTATAGCGTTCAGTCCAGTGCAAGACTGCTGGAAGCCCTTGCAGGAAAAATGCTTAGGGTTGGAACTGATTTAAGTGCAAAAAAATCTGTAGACTTTTTGAGTACAGCTGCTGCCCGTAAAAAACCGGCTCTTATTGTGCTTGGAAATGAGGAGCATGGAATCAGTGAAGTTGTCCGAAAAAACTGTGACGAGCTGGTGATTATTCCCTGGGGTGGCATGAAAGACGGTGCGGCAGAAAGTCTTGTAGACAGCCTTAATGTTGCCCAGGCGGCTTCGGTGATTTTTTACGAACTTACAAAATAGCCGGGGCGTTGCGGGGGTGGCGAACTCCCGCTGGGTGGGTAGCCGAAAACGCCGCAGGCGGTTGAGGCGCAGGGCGGGGCTCCGCCCTCCTTTGTTAATTGCAACTAACTATCCATTAAACGATAAATCTGCTATAATCTGAATTGTAAAAGTATTAAAAAATAAATGGAGTATTTTTATGAAAAATTATTTTGATTTAACAGGTCAGGTTGCTGTTGTAACCGGCTGTTCTACAGGTCTTGGTGTTCAGATGGCTAAGGCTCTTGCTAATCAGGGTGCAAAGATTGTTGCTATTGCACGTCGTAAGGAATTGATTGATGCTGTTGCTAAAGAAATTGCAGATACATACAAGGTTGAGGCTATTGGCATTCAGTGTGATATTACAGATACTGACCGCGTAAATGCTGTAATCGACGAAATTATGGCAAAGTTCGGCCGCATCGACATTCTTATCAACAATGCCGGAACCGGTGCTGTGGCTCCTGCCGAAGACATTACAGACGACCAGTTCTACAACGAAATCAATATTGATATGTTCGGTTCTTTCCGCATGGCCCGCGCTATTGCAAAGAAGGCTATGATTCCTGCTAAATATGGCCGCATTATCAACATTGCTTCTATGTACGGTATGGTTGGAAATAAGGTTGCGCCATGTTCACCTTATCACGCAGCTAAGGGTGGTGTAGTAAACATGACTCGTGGTCTTGCAAGTGAATGGGGAAAATACAATATCAATGTAAATGCAATCTGCCCGGGCTATTTCTACAGCCCTCTTACAAAGGAAACTCTTGATTCAGATTTCTTCCAGCAGAACGCTCAGACTATGATTCCTCTCAGCCGTTACGGCAACGAGGGAGAGCTCGATACTGCAGCTCTCTTCCTCGCAAGCCCGGCTTCAAGCTACGTAACTGGCGTTATTCTGCCAGTTGACGGCGGTTATACTGCGATGTAGAACAAGGTGGTTTCGATACGGCCTCCGGCCTACTCAACCACCGATGGTTGAGTGTCCGCGGAGCGGACGTATCGAAACCATATATTAAATTAGAACAACGATTCTTTTATTTCATCTGCACTTGCAAACGGTCCGGCCATCGGCTTTTTGCCTCTCTTTTTTCCAAAGAAATCAGTATCAAAAATAATCGGACTTCCGTCAGGATTTTCGTAAGCCTGTTCCGGCTCAAAGGCTGGAGCAATATCTTCGGTACGCATCAGCTTGCAGCTTGTTTTTACTAAATCAAAAACATTTGTTTTAAGCCAGATTTTTCCGCCCTTTTCTTCGTAGCCGATTGTAACCGGACTGGCACTGTCTACATAGGCATCTTTTTCTTTTCTCATTGGCTTTGCACCGTTGAAGTAAAGGTTTCCGCCAGCCCAAACCGGAAGCTCGCTATAATAACGATCGGTAGTTGCAGAACCCATTCCGCAGTAGCCCTTAAACTGGGTATCCCATTCTTCAAAAGTAGGGTAGTTGTTATAAGGCACTGTACCTGCAACAAAGTTTGAATCATCCCAATCGTTGAAAGCATTTTCCTGCATGCGGGCTGCAAACTCCGCGCAGATTTCCTGCTGAATGAAGATATTGTTGTAGAACTTACAGTCGCCGTGAAGAATTGTCATAAAACCTGCAACCTCTGTTCGGTGATGCATGTGGTAAGGAGTGTAGCGTGGAGAAGAACGATGTGGCGCACCATTGTTACAGCCGCGGCCAACTGCAGTAAAGCTTCCGGCAATAATATTGTGAACACAGGCCACCCCCTGAGTTGCAAGCTTGAGGGCGCGAGGGGAAAGGAAGATGTTGTTATCAACTAGAGTTGGTCCGTGTGAAACTTCAATAAACAAATCCTCTGCAACTTCGGCAACAATGTTCTTTCCCGGGCGGCGCGGCGGGCAGTTGTCGTGGAAGAAGTTCTGGGTAACGCGGGTTCCCTGTGCCTGCCAGTCCAGCCAGATTCCGCGGGTACAGTGGTGAATGTGATTTCTGCGGTAAATGCAGTCGATTGCGGCATGCATTTTAATTCCACCAATTTCTGCACCTGCAAGATTCTGCTTGTTATTGATGTGGTGAATATGATTATCTTCAATCAGAGAGAAAACGCCTCCAAGGTGACCTACAATACCTGTCTGGCCGCAGTCGTGAATATTACAGCGGCGCACAATGTGTGAACCGATATTTTCCTTTGACCAGCCTTCAACCTGGGCCTGACAGATACAGTCGCGCTCAGTCTGAGTTCCGTCCTTGTATTTTGTCTTGAGCCATTTGTTGTCGTTGTTAGGCTGCTTGTATTTTCCAAGAGAGATTCCAGAGCATTTTGATTCATAAACTTCGCAGTCTTCGATAATCCAGCCCTTTGACCAGTGAGGACCAATCATTCCTTCCTGGTAGGCTGTTGGAGGGGCCCACTGAGTTGCAGCCTGAGAAACAGTAAAGCCGCTCAGGGTAATGTAACCAACGCCTTCTTTCTGAGGGTAGAAGCAGTTACGGCGAACAGAAATTTCTACATTTTCCTTGTCAGGGTCTTTCCCCAGGAAATTTGCGTAAAAGACAGTTTCATCAGTTTTCTTGTCCTGTTCTGCAAACCATTTGTAGCGGGAAGCTTGGGTGTCCCAGGCCGCATCACTTGCTTCAGCCTTTTTTACTTCATCCAGGCTCTGAACTTCATAAAGAGATTTTCCATTCAAATAAACGTCGCCGGTATGTGCAATAAAATATGCAATAAACCAGTCGCCGCTAACCAGGGTTTTGTATGGATTATATTTGCCAAAAATTGAGTTTGGAACGCGGGCAGTGTAAACGGTACCCTCAACTTTTTTCCAGCCTGTAAGTGGTTCGGCACCTGTAATGTGGGCTGCAAGAGGCTTTGCAGAGCGGTAAACAACAGGGGCACCTTCTTTTCCTGCATGCTTTGGATTTACATTTTCGCGGTAAATTCCAGGTGCTACAATTACTTCATCACCTGCTGCAGCAATATCAGCCGCCATCTGAATTTTATTAAAAGGCTTTTTTTCAGAGCCGTCTCCGCCAGCCGCAGCTGCCGCATTTACATAATATTTCATAAAATCTCCTATTTTGGATTGCAAGGCACTTGTTACCCGCAATTATAGTTAATAATATGGTACAACAAATATCAGAAAAGTGTATAAAAGAAATATCTGAATATTGTATATTTTTTATCAGTCAATATAATCAAATTAATGATTAGTCTGATTGTTGCTTATGCAAAAAATCGAGTTATAGGAAATAAAGGTCGCATTCCATGGAGCCTCCCCAGCGATCAACAGCGTTTTAAGGAAATTACAAAGGGTGGCCTTGTAATTATGGGCCGGCGAACTTTCGAAGAAATCTATAAAAAATTTGGGCACGGACTTCCTGGCCGTGAAACTCTTGTCATTTCTAAAAGTCAGAATTTTGAAGGAGAAGGTTTTAGAACTGTAAAAGATTTTCAGGCAGCACTTGATTATGCCGGAAATCATTTTCCACAAAAAGATATATTTATTTGCGGCGGCCAGTCAATTTATCAGGAGGCAATTTCCAGCGGCATTGTTGAAAAATTCTACCTTACAGAAATAGATTCAGAGTTTGAAGGGGATACATATTTCCCGGAATTTGAAAAAAAAGATTTAAAAATCATAAAAAATCAGAAATTTAATGATGTTTATCCATATACGTTTATAATTTATTCCAGATAAAAGCTGTAACTTATTTAAAATTTCTTGTTTTAAAGTGGCAGGATAAGCATTTATCCGTGTTAAATTATCAGGTTCTAAACCAAGGAGTAATGATGATGAAAAAAATCTTAGTTATTTCAATTTCGGCTTTACTTGCAGTGTCATTGTTTACAGGTTGTGCTTCAAAGCCAAAATCTGCTTCAGCAGGTGCTAAAACAGAATCTAAAAAACGTGTAAGTTATTTATCAGAAGGCGGATTTTCAAGGAATCTCTTTGAAATCGTTACAGTTCCAGCTTTGGAAAAAGAGTCTGTGTTTGCCCGAGTTTCTTCGGATGATGCAATTGATTTAATGGCCTTTAGTATGGCTCAGTCTGAAACAACTTATGCCCGCTGGTATGAAGTAGTAAACTGGGCAAAAGACAAGGGCTACAAATTTACAAATCCTGGACGTGAGGGAAATGCAGGTAGAGATGGAGCCGCTCCTGCAGGTTCAAATCTTCCTGTAACTATGATCAGCTGGCGTGATGCTGTTGTATGGTGTAATGCAGCAAGTGAAAAAGACGGACTGTCACCAGTTTACAAATACAATGGTGCAGTTCTCAAAGAAGCTGATTCTGCAAAGGATGGAGAAGGAAAGGCAGAAAATGCCGTAGTTGATCCTTCTGCAAACGGTTACAGACTTCCTACAGAAGCAGAATGGGAATTTGCTGCACGTGGAGGAGATCAGAAATCTGAAAACTGGACAAATCTTTATAGTGTATCAAACACATCTCCAGATTCAATTGCATGGTATACAGATAATTCTAATGGCACAGCACATGACGTTATGACAAAGTCTGCAAATGGATTTGGTGTATATGATTTGAACGGCAATGTATGGGAATGGTGCTACAATCCATGGTCCAGCAATAACGCCCGCCGTGTAATGCGCGGAGGAAGCTATAGAAAAGCCGCAGAAGGTGTGTCTGTAGTTTCAAGAGACTACGCTCCGGTTTCAAGGCTTTATGATGATGTAGGCTTCCGTGTAGTTAAATATGCACCATCTCAGCGCGATGCAAAGTAAGCAGAAAAAAGAGGAGAGGAGAACCTCTCCTTTTTTATTTCTTGCAAACTCCGTTCTTTCTGTTAAAATATAAGAAAGATTAAAAAACGGAGTTTCTTATGCTGAAATTTATCGTAAAGTTCTTAAAAGCATTGAACAGCAATTCACATCCTGGTGAAATTGCTCATGCGGTGTGTCTGGGAATGCTCCTCGGTTTTCTGCCGAAGAACAATATTTTCTGGTATATCATAACTGTATTTATTCTATTCATGAGAATTAATAAGGGTGCGCTTGTACTCAGTACTTTGGGTTTTACACTGCTGGCACCGATTTTTGATCCTCTTTTTGATAAAGTCGGCTACTGGTTCCTTACCCTTCCTCAGCTTGAACCAACCTTTGCCCGCCTGCTTGATATTCCTTTTGTAGGCTTTACAAAATTCAATAATACAATTGCTTCCGGATCACTTTTGTGCGGACTTGCCTTATATATTCCGCTTTATATAATTGCAAGACTTCTTGTCTGGCTTATGAGAAATAAAATTGTCCCTATTCTGAGAAAGACAAAATTCATTGTGGCAATTTCAAAAATTCCGCTTGTAAAGAAAATAGCGGCACTTGCTGCAAAGAAGGACTAAGGGGGCAGAGAAATGAAAAAAATACCATCACTTTTCAGAAAAAAATATACAGCAAAAAAACTTGAAAAGAAAATCTTTAAGAAACTGTATGTTCCGGATGATAAAAAATATGTAAAGAGTCTCTTTGCAGAAGTTGAAAAGAAAGGTTCAAAACAGATTCCAATTTATGCAATTCCTCAGGAAAAGCGTGAACAACTTGCAAAAAAAGAAATGAAGAGGCTTAAGGTTCTTGCAAAACAGATTAAGAGTCAGAAAGGCCGAGTAAATATTGTTCCGCTTATTGTGACACTTGCCTTCATCGCTGCAATTCCAATCACCTTTACAATGTTCAAAAATGTGCTTATTAAAGCGGGAATTACTTTAGTCTGCGAAAGAGTTTTTGAAGCAAGATGTGATATTGAGAAAGTTGATTTTAAATTTTTTGATTCTTCACTTAAAATCAAAAAAGTAGAAATTGCCAATAAAAACGATTATATGAAAAATCTCGTGGATATTGGTTCAATTACCCTTGATTTTGATTTAGGACAGCTTTTGAAAAAGCGCTTTGTTGCAGATGAACTTTCGGTACTGGAAGTTAATTCCGGAACTGAAAGAAAAACTTCCGGAGAACTGCCTCCTGCAAAATTAAAGAAGCTTAAGAAAAAGAAGGATAAAGCTGCAAAAAAAGCGTCTGAATCTAAGTTTGGAAAAATACTTGCAGAAAAGAAAGAGGTTGCGGCTAATTCGCTGGAACAGAATATCACGGGATTGTTTAATTCTCTTAATCCTGAAACCCTGATGAATAATTTCTATGCCCAGCTGCAGACACCGGAAATATCAAAACAGGTTCAGGAGCAGGTTCCTCAGATAGTTGCAAAGTGGCAGGCTAAACCTGTAGAGGTTCAGAAAACTGTAGATGATCTTTCTAAATCTGTAAATGATATAGTTGCGTTTGATTATGGAGCAGTTCAGAATAACCCTCTTAAAATCAAAGAATTTATTGAAACTATTGATTCAACCAAAAAGAATATTGAAAAAGTTAAAAATGATGCGAACGGAGTTTTGAAAAGTTTTAATAACGACCTGGCAGAGGCAGATGGTTTACGCAAAACAGTTCAGAATGCAGTAAATCACGATATGAATCTTGCTAATTCTGAAATCAATAAGATTAAGGCTTTGAATATTTCTGATGGAACAAAACTTATTAGTGGAATGTTTGAAAATGTTGCCTGTGACGTCCTTGGAAAATATTATCCTTATGCACAGAAGGGCGTTAATTATCTTCTTGAATTAAAGACAAAGCAGGGCGGCGAAAAGAAAGACGCTGCGGCAAAAAAAGCGAAGAAGGAAAAAACAAAATATACAGTACACCGTGCACCTGGTCGTGATATTTTCTACCGTCAGGACAAGGTTCCTGCTCTCTGGATTAAAAAGATGGCCGGTTCTGGACCTAACTTCTCTGCAGAAGCAAGTGATATTGCCAGCAATCAGGATATTATAGACAAGCCTGCAAAAATTAATTTCAATATGGATTTATATAATCTCAAGCACACTGCAAAGCTTGTTGTTGATTTCAGAACAAAAACGAGTGAGCCTTTGGTTCGTGCTGATTATGGAATCAAAAATATTCATCTTAATATTCCTGCTGAAAAATTCGGAGCATATCCTGGAGTTCCGGCTTTTGATGCAAAGTGTGCAGTTGATGCAATTATTAAGATTTTTGATGATGAAGGCTTTGAAATTACAGGTAAGGGACTTCTTACAGATTTGAAGATTACAACAGTTCCTTTTGAGCCGGAATATGCTTCTAAGATTTATTCAAATGTAATGGGCCGTATCAATACAGTTCGTGCAAGTGTAACGAGTGGCTTTACAATGTCTGGCGGACTTAAGATGCTGCTTGATTCTGATGCAGATGTTCAGGTAATCAATTCTCTTAAGAAAGAAATGGAAGCTCAGCTTGCTGAAATAAAAAATAAACTTAAAGATGAGCTTACAAAGAAAATCAACGAAGCGTCTGGTGGTGCTCTTGGTCAGTTTGGTTCACTTGATGATATAAAGACTAAGCTGACGGGTTCTGTAAATATGGCTAAAGATTTTGAAAACAAACTTAATCAGAAGCGTGCAGAGGCCGAAAAGCAGATGAAGAGTAAGGCCGAAGCAGAAACTAAAAAAGCTGCTCAGCAGGCAACTGATAATGCCAAGAAGGAAATTGGAAATCAGTTAAAGAAGCTCTTCTAATATATTCGTCTATATCCGTCATTGCGAGGTGGGGTTTACTGCTCCGCAGTTCGCAATGACGGCATTTGTTTCCCTTTCAGTCATTAATTCCAGATGATTAAAAAATAAATCTTCATTAGCTCCCATAATTCCACGGCAATAAACCTGGGCTATATGATTTGAACAGGCGCGGCAGGTGTATAAATCCTTGAGGGTGGTTGCAGGCGTGATGTCGGCAAGATCTTGCAGGCCGCATTCAATCAGTAAAAACATGTGAATTATACGGGCTGCAGTCTGGTGGTTTAGAGGTGCATCGGGATGGCGTTCGTCTGCATCTTCCAGCCAGCCTCGAAAGTGGCCGTAGCGGAGCAGCTCGGGAAGGGAAGGAGGAGTCTTGCCTTCCGTCTGTGTAGGGTGCAGGGCAAAAAGCCGGCTCACAAAGTTCCCTACAGAAATAATATTTTCATCTGCAGACGCTTCTTTCATTTTTATTTTGCTGCCGGAGTGATTTTGAAAGTTACGTTTCCGCAGCCTTCAATTCCTTTTACAGAGAAAATCCCGTTGCTGAACTTGCCGCATTCCCCGGTCCAGAGGTTTTTAAAACTGAAGCTTGTAGCCTCGTAAAAGCATTTCGGCAGCTTGTCGCCCAGGAACTTTTTAATCAAAGGCAGGTCTACGGTAAAGTCGCCTGTTTTCTTTTCTTTGCTGAGGTTTAAGAAGGATAAAGCAAGGGAGCCGTCTGCAAGAGGCTTTGCAAGAATGTCTACACGTTCGCAGTCTGTAATGTAAGCTTTGTCCGGGCTTGTTACAGGCTCGCCTTTGTCGGCCTTTGAAGCGCTGGTGTAAATGCGTTTTGCCTGAAGGCCCAGCGAATCCTGATTCAGGGCAATGAGCTCTTTATTTGCAATGATGTTGTAAAGCTCATCTCCCTTTGTTGTGCGACGCAGATCAAGGCCCAGCATGAGAGGAGAGTTCATCATACACCACATGGTAAAGTGAGTCTGGCTCATCTGAGTAGTCATACCCGTCATTCCAACCATGAGCATATCCGGGTCGTTCCAGCCCTTGTCCAGACCGGCAAACTCGTCCATGATTACGGCCTTGTTGTATTGGGAAGTAACGCTTGGAGTTCCTGGATCTGTCCATTCTCCAAAGCCCGGGTCACCGTCGTGGCCAACGCGGAAGGTAATATCATTTAAGATTCGCCAGGAATTGCCAACCTTATAGCCCCAGTTCTGTGGCTGAGTTTTTCCCCATTCACAGAGGGAAAGGGGAACCTCGTGGTCAGGCTTTGCTTCGTTTAAGCCTTCAAGCATTGCGGCATACGAGCAGAGAGTATTTTCCTGGCGGCGGTGATTCATAAGGCGGAGCTTGTTGAGACCAGCCTCAAGAGAAATTGTGATTGGGTCTGAGTTTGTAAAGGATTCAGGAGTATCAGTTGGCGGGAGAAGATTATCATAAAAAATCTGAGTGCCTTCTCCGCTGCCTGTAGCAACCTGCAGCCATTCGCCGCAGCCGTTCTGTCGGGCAGTGGCGTAGTTTACAATCAGTTCGTAATCGCCTGCTTCCGGTAAATCAATATCAAAAACAAGTTCGCTGCTCATTGGACCAACAGGGTTTGTTCCGGTATTTGTTCCATCAAAGGTGCCGATTCCAGTTACATAGCCGTCTTTAAGGCTGGCACCCCGTCCTTGCAAAATTCCCTTATCAGCGTTGAGTAAAATGTAAAAATCACCTTTTTTTAACTGAATTTGGCGCAAATTTGGGGCAAAAACGTACTTTGCGTTCTCAGGATTTGAAAAAGTTGCATTATCCCAAAGATAGTAGCAGTTATCAATTTTGAGGAAATCTACGCCCCAGTCTATATAAGATTTTGCGTCAGTCTTTTCAAAACCACAGGTTCCTACGGCTGCACCGGCACAAAGATTAGTACCGATATCATTATACATTCCAAACTTAAGACCGCGTGCATGTACATAATCAGAAAGGGCTCGGAAGCCACTGGGGAACTTAACCGGCTCATTAGCAAGCTTGCCGGCTTCGCGTTCGGATTTATAGCAGCCGTCATCGAGAACTACATATTTGTAGCCAAGCTTATCAAGTCCAAGCTCAACGATTTTATCTGCCATAATTTTTGTGAGGGCTTCTGTGTTCCCGCTTCCAAAGGCATTCCAGCTGTTCCAGCCCATAGCGGGCAGCCGGCCTTTTTTATTGCCATCAAAAGCTTTGTTGTTAGTAAAGGAATCAAAACGATATTTATTGTCTGTAATTTTTGCTGGTGCTTCTGGTATCATATTATTTGCCTTTATAGCTTTCGTTGATTGCGGCAGCCTTTTCTTTGATGTTTAAAAATTCTCTTGCAATAACAGGATCAAAATGCACACCTATTCCTTCTTCAATAATCTGGAAAGCTTCATCATAAGACATAGGTGATTTGTAAACTCGTGGAGAAACAAGGGCATCAAAAACATCAGCTATTGCCATAATTCTTGCGCTCAATGGAATTGCTTCGCCTACAAGCTTTCCTGGATATCCGGTTCCATTCCACTTTTCATGATGATGAGTTGCAATGTCTGCAGTAATCTGAATGTATTCCGGGTCTTCATAGCCATCAAGAATTTCATGAACAATTCTACCACCTTCGGAAGCATGGCGCTTCATAAGTGCAAACTCGCTGTGAGTAAGACGGCCCGGCTTTTTTAGTATAGCGTCCGGAACAACAATCTTTCCAATATCATGCATAGGTGCAGCTCGCTTTAAGAAACGAACATAACGCGGAGTCAGAATATTTGGATAATGACCGTTTTTCATCAGCTGAATGGCAAGCAGCTCAACATAAGCTCTCGTACGGCGAACGTGTTCACCGGTATCTTCATCTCGGTTTTCAACAAGGTTGGAAAGACTTTCAATTGTGTGGTTCTGCATCTTAATGAACTGAAGCTTAGAATTTTCAATTTCTGAAAGCTTATCGTTAAGTTCGTTTTCTTTTTCATCAAGATTTACTTCTGCGTTTTCAAGGTTTTCTTCCAGATCTCGGCTTGTATGAATAAAGAGCATAATGAAAGCCATTGAGTAGCCGGCATTAATAATAGAAATTCCGTAGTGCAGAAGCTGTATTATTTGTGCAATCTGCGGGAAGAAAATAAAACTGCCTATAATCATTGAATGCTTGCGGGTTAATACTTTTCGGTTGATTATCAAATAAGTTGCAATATCAGCATAAAGAAGGATTTGCACGATAATAATCAGATAAAAGCATTTTCCCCGGGAATAGTTATTGTTTGCATCAATTGTATATAAAAGATCTGTGTAAGGTGTTATTGCAAGACATGCAAAGTAAAAAATCAGAATAATCCAGAGGATAATATAAAAGGGTTTACGGAATTTCTTCTGATCTACGAAAAATACCAGTTGAATTGCTGCAACTGTTATAACAAGGCAGGACATGCAGTAGTAAATGAACATGGCTGCAGGAAAAACTGTGAAATTTAGAGGATTAGAAGGACCTTCATAATGCATAGTCAGGGCATCTGCCGCAGACATTATGATGTTTATGATAATCATAAGATTAAAGCAGGTGCGAAGTCTTTCCTTCATATAATGATTTGGAACAAGCGAAATGAAGAGAACTGTTCCAATGAGAATATTGTAGATATCAATAGAAATGTTTACTAAGCGCATAAATACTTTTTTCCTTTTTATAAAAAATTATAACACAGGTGTTTATAAATAATAAATAATAAATTTTTCTTATATATTCTTTTTTTTCGTTTAAATTTGACTTTAAAGCTAAATCTCTGTATATTTGTGCTAGTAGTATTATTTAGAACTACTAATATTTAGCAAAGGCGCGGAATTGTTTTATGTCTGATATGAACTTTATTGACAGTTTAAATGATTTTGGACTCACCAGGCAGGAAGGTTTGATTTATTCAGCTCTCTTGAACCACGGCGAGATGACAGGATATGAAGTTGCAAAGGACACTGGTATTTCGCGATCCAATGTTTATGCAGGTCTTACGGCTCTTGTAGAAAAGGGCGCGGCTTATCTTGTTCAGGGTGAATCTACAAAATACAGACCGGTTGAAATCTCTCGTTTTACAGAAAACAGAATCTCAGAATTGCAGAAAACTGCAGCCTGGCTGGAAAAGCATGCACCGCGGAAGGTAATTGCCTGCGATGGTTACATAACAATTATTGGTGAAAAAAATATCAAAAATAAAATACGTCAGATGCTGGCAGAAACAGAGTTACGCCTATATATGATGGCATCGGCAGACCTGCTTGCCGAATTTGAAGGTGAGCTTGCAGAAATAGTAAAAGCTGGAAAAAAGGTTGTTCTGCTTACTAAAGGCTTTAAGCTGAGCGGGGCAAAAATCTACGAGACAAAACCTGAGCCTGGCCAGCTGCGTTTTATTACAGATTCGTCTTATGTTCTTACGGGCGAATTGACTGGCAATGAACACGATACCTGTTTGTATTCCGGACAGAAAAACCTCGTTGAGGTTATGAAGGAAGCATTAAAGGATAAAATTACGCTTTTGAGCGAAGGAGATAAAAAATGAAAATCGGTATTTTAGGTTATGGTAATCTTGGAAAGGGCGTTGAAGGCGCAATCAAACAGAATCCGGACTGTGAGCTTACAGCTGTATTCACACGCCGCGACCCATCAAGTGTAAAAATTTTGACGGCTGGTGTTCCTGTTTATAATGTTTCAGAAGTTGAAAAACACAAGGATGAAGTTGATGTTCTTATCATCTGTGGTGGTTCTGCAACGGACCTTCCAAAACAGACTCCTGAATATGCAAAATATTTCAATGTAATTGACAGTTTCGATACACACGCAAAAATCCCTGAGCACTTTGCAAATGTTGATAAGGTTGCAAAGGACTTTAAGCATACAGCACTTATCAGCTGTGGTTGGGATCCGGGACTTTTCAGCTTGAATCGTCTTTATGCAAACTGCATCCTTCCAAATGGAAAGGATTACACTTTCTGGGGTAAGGGAGTTTCACAGGGACACTCAGACGCTATCCGCCGTATTGAAGGAGTAAAGGATGGCAAGCAGTACACAATTCCAGTCCAGGCTGCTTTGGACGCTGTTCGCTCTGGTTCGAACCCTGAATTGACAACTCGCCAGAAGCACACTCGCGAATGCTTTGTTGTAGCAGAAGAAGGTGCAGACAAGGCCCGCATCGAAAAAGAAATCAAAGAAATGCCAAACTACTTTGCTGATTACGACACAACAGTTCACTTTATCAGCGAAGAAGAATTGAAGCGCGACCATTCTGGTATTCCACACGGTGGCTTTGTAATCCGCTCCGGAAAGACCGGCTGGGACAACGAGTTCAACAACGTAATTGAGTACAGCCTCAAGCTCGACTCAAACCCTGCCTTTACATCAAGCGTACTCGTAGCTTATGCCCGCGCAGTTTACAGAATGAACAAGGAAGGCCAGACAGGCTGTAAGACAGTATTCGACGTAGCACCAGCATACCTGAGTCCATTGAGTGGTGAAGAGATTCGCGCTCACTTGCTTTAGTATTCGACAGGGGCGTTGCGGGGGTGTCCCCCGCTAGAAGGGGTAGCGTAAAACCGCGAAGCGGGTTGGAGCGAGGGGGAGACTTCCCCCTCCTTCCTGAAACCTAACACCTAGAACCTAAAACCTATTTACGGAGTAAATATGAATTCATTTATCGAACAATCAAACTTTTTTGAAGGCAACAATCCGGAGAAGCTGGCCCAGGAATATGGCACACCTCTCTACGTTTACAACGAAAAAATTCTGCGTAACCGTATGGACGCTGTTGCAAAGGTAATTACAAAGTATCCTTACACTGCAAACTATTCGGTAAAGGCAAACACAAACATCCATATCCTTAAGCTGGCCCTTGAAGAAGGCAACAACTGCGATGCAATGAGCGCTGGCGAAATCCAGATGCTGCTTAAGTCAGGCTTTCCAAAGGAACGTATTTTCTTTGTACCAAATAACGTTAGTGCAGAAGAAATGCAGTTTGCAATCGACAAGGGAATTATGACAAGCTGCGACTCACTTGCTCAGCTGGAGCTTTACGGCTCTCTCAACAAGGGCGGTAAGGTTGCAGTGCGCATCAATCCTGGTGTTGGAGCTGGCCACCACGAAAAGGTAATTACCGGCGGTAAGAAAACTAAGTTTGGAATTTCTGAAGAATTTATTCCTCAGATTTTTGAAATTGCCGCTAAGTATAATCTTACAATTGCCGGAATCAACCAGCACATTGGTTCGCTTTTTATGGACCCACAGCCTTATCTTGATGCAGTTACTAACATCTTGCGAATTGCCCTTCAATTTAAAGACCTTGAGTTCATTGACTTTGGCGGCGGCTACGGTATTCCATATCACAAGCTGGATGACGAAGCAGTTTTCCCAATGGAAGATTTTAAGAAGCGCCTTGAGCCTATCCTTGATGACTTTGTAGCAAAGTACGGACGTGCTCCCCTTTTCAAGAGCGAGCCTGGCCGATTCTGTGTTGCAGAAGGCAGCGTAATCTTGGGGCGCGTGCACGCAGTTAAACACAACAACGGAAAAACTTTTGCCGGAACTGATATCGGTATGAATGTGTTAGTTCGCCCTAGCATGTACGACAGCTGGCATGATATCGAAGTAATCCGCGAAGGAAAGGTTGTAGCCCGTGACGGTGCCCAGTTCCTCGAGCAGACAGTAACCGGTAACATCTGCGAAAGCGGCGACCTGCTTGCAAAAGACCGCCCACTCCCAGAAATGCAGCGCGGCGACCTTGCCTGCGTACTCGACACCGGTGCTTACGGCTGGTCTATGTGTTCAACCTACAACAGCCGCCCACGCCCTGCAGAAGTTCTCATCTGCAAGGATGGCAGCGTAAAACTTATCCGCCGACGCGAAACAATTGAAGATTTGATGAGACTGTTCTATAATGATTAGGATATCATTTTATTTGGAGGATAAATAAATGAAAAAGCTTATTGCAATTGCAATGATGGCTGCACTTGTATGCGCATCAACTTTTGCAGCTCCTAAAAAGAACAAGAAGGCTGCAAAGAAATCTTCTGTAAAAATCGCTATGGTAACAGACTCAGGTGATATTACAGACCAGTCTTTCAATCAGACAACTTATCAGGCTTGTAAGGATTATGCCGAAGCTAACGGACTCGAGTTCCAGTACTACAAACCAGCAGGAGATTCAACTGCAGACCGTGTTGCTTCTATCGATGCTGCTTATCAGGACGGATACAATGTAATCGTTCTTCCTGGCTTCCTTTTTGGTGAAGCTATTGTTAAGGTAGCAAAAGATTATGATGATGCAAAATTCATCGGTCTTGATATCAGTGAAGGAGACCTTGGTGGTGCTGCTGTTCCAGCTAACGTATTCTGTGCTGTTTATCAGGAAGAGCTTCCTGGTTTCTTCGCAGGTTATGCTGCTGTAAAAGAAGGTTATCGTCACCTTGGCTTCCTTGGTGGTATGGCTGTTCCAGCTGTAGTTCGCTACGGATACGGATTTGTTCAGGGTGCTAACAAGGCTGCTGAAGAACTCAAGGTTGCAGACAAAGTAACAATTGAGTACGTTTACGGTGGACAGTTCTACGGAGACCAGACAATCACTGCTTCTATGGACGGATGGTACAAGAACCGCGAAGTAGAAGTTGTATTTGCTTGTGGTGGTGGAATCTGGACATCTGCTTGTGAAGCTGCTTCAAAAGTTGGCGGAAAGGTAATTGGTGTAGACGTAGACCAGACAGCTCAGATTAACGGTTACGGCGCAGGTATGTGTGTAACTTCTGCTATGAAGGGTCTTGGTGCAACTGTAAACTCAGCACTTTCTGCAATTCAGGCTGGCAAATGGTCTGACTACTCTGGAAAGGTTGCAACTCTCGGTCTTGTTTCTGGAACTGATGCAAGCGTAAACTATGTAGGTCTTCCTACAGACACATGGACAATGAAGAACTTCTCAGTAAAAGAGTACAAGAAGCTTGTTGGCGATATCTTCAACAAGAAGGTTGCTGTTTCTAACTCAATCGACAAGCAGCCAGCTGTTTCTGTAAAGGTTAATTACTATCAGAATATTAAATAGTTTACTGTCATTGAGAACCGACTTTGCGGTGGTTTCGATATGGCCTTCGGCCTACTCAACCACCGTATTCGATGAACTCTTAAAACCGGTGGTTGAGTGATGCGAAGCATTGTATCGAAACCATCGGTTTTTTTTGTTTAAAACCCCCACAATTTATAGTATAATTTCTTCTTATGAGTGAAGAATACATCATTGAAATGCTTAATATTACTAAGCGTTTCCCTGGAATTGTTGCTAATGACAACATTACGCTCCAGCTCAAAAAGGGCGAGATTCATGCCCTGCTTGGCGAAAACGGAGCCGGAAAATCTACGCTGATGAGTGTCCTTTTTGGTCTCTATCAGCCGGAAGAGGGTGAAATCCATAAGAACGGAAAAAAGGTTGAAATCCGAAATCCTAACGATGCAACCGCTCTTGGAATTGGAATGGTGCATCAGCACTTTAAGCTCGTAGAAGTTTTTACCGTTCTTGATAATATCATTTTGGGCAGCGAAACCATTAAAAACGGTTTTGTAGACCGCAAATCTGCCCGTGAAAAAATCATCAATTTGAGTCAGAAATATGGCCTTGCCGTTGACCCGGATGCAAAAATTGAAGACATCACTGTTGGTATGCAGCAGCGCGTAGAAATCTTAAAAATGCTCTACCGCGATAATGAGATTCTGATTTTTGATGAACCTACTGCAGTTCTTACTCCACAGGAAATCAAAGAGCTTATGCAGATTATGAAGAATCTTGCGGCAGAAGGAAAATCAATTCTCTTTATTACTCACAAGCTCAATGAGATTATGGAAGTTTCTGACCGATGTTCAGTTCTCTGTAAGGGACGTTACATCGGCACTGTTGATATTGCAAATACCAGCAAGGAAGAGCTCAGCCGCATGATGGTTGGCCGCGACGTAAAATTTACAGTTGATAAGGCACCTGCAAATCCAGGCGAAGTTATTCTTGATGTTCAGAACCTTTGTGTAGAAAGTCATCTTCATAAAAAGTTAGCCGTAAATAACGTAAGTCTGCAGGTTCGTGCCGGTGAAATTGTCTGCATTGCAGGAATCGACGGAAACGGACAGTCTGAGTTCATTCAGGGGCTTACAGGCTTGGAGCGACTGGCTCCACATGCTAACTCAAAAATCATCTTGGGCGGAGTGGATATCACAAAAAAATCTATCCGTGAAAGAAGTAAGGCCGGCATGAGCCACGTTCCGGAAGACCGCCACAAGCACGGCCTTGTTCTTGATTACACTCTTGAGCAGAACATGGTGCTTCAGCGCTACTGGGAGCCTCAGTTTCAGAAAAATCAGTTTATAAAAAATAAAGAAGTTTCTGCTTATTCGCAGGAGCTTATTGATAAATATGATGTTCGTAGCGGACAGGGAAATAAAACTATAGCCCGCGCAATGTCCGGTGGAAATCAGCAGAAGGCAATTGTTGGCCGCGAGCTGGACAAGGCTCACTCACTTCTTATTGCAGTTCAGCCGACCCGTGGTCTGGACGTTGGTGCTATTGAATATCTGCACAAGGCAATTATTGCAGACCGAGATGCTGGCGCCGCTGTCCTTCTGGTTTCTTATGAACTCGAAGAGGTTTTGAATCTGAGTGACAGAATCCTTGTAATGTACGAAGGCGAGATTGTCGGAGAACTGGATCCAAAGCAGACTAGTCCGGAAGAGCTTGGACTTTACATGGCAGGTGCCAAACGTAATGTGGGCGCAGCAAAGGAGGAAGCATAAATGAGTGATACAATCAAAGAAAATAAGTTTAAGGCAATGCTTGCTTCAGATGCCTTCCGTTCAATTGCCTCTGCTGTTATCTGTGCTCTTGTTGGAATCCTTGTGGGCTTTATCATCCTTTTGATAATCAATGCTGAACATGCGCCAAAGGCAATCAGCGTAATTTTGAAAAACTTTATGTACTACAGAAATAACGGTAAAAAGCTTTACTACCTGGGCCAGACTCTGGTAAAGGCTGTTCCGCTTATTCTTTGTGGTATTGCAGTTTTGTTTGCCTATAAATCAGGCTTGTTCAACATTGGTGTTGCAGGCCAGTATTGTATTGGAATCGGTATTTCATTGTGGTGCGCGCTTGCCTGGCATTTGCCATGGTGGCTTTGCTTGCTGCTGGCAGTTATTTGTGCTGCTGTATGGGCTAGTCTTGCGGGACTTCTTAAAGCCTTCTGTAATGTGAACGAAGTTATTGCGGGAATCATGCTTAACTGGATTTCGCTTTATATTGTGAACGTTCTTATGCAGAATGAGCGTGTGATGAACGTTGGAAAATCTGAGACTTTCTCTATTACTCAAACTTCTCCAGGCTCGCTGCTTCCAACTCTGGGACTCGGTAAGCTTTTCCATGATAACGAATATGTTTCAATTGCTATTCCGCTGACAATTCTTGTTGCAATTTGTGTGAATATAGTTCTGAAAAAAACAGTGCTTGGTTACGAGCTTCGTGCAACAGGTTTGAATAAGCATGCTGCAAAATATGCCGGTATGAAAGATAAGAAAAATCTGATTTTGACAATGGCTGTGTCTGGTGCGATTGCGGGGCTTGCTGCGGCTCTCTTTTATCTGACTGATGTTCAGCCATGGAAGACAAGCTCTACAGTTCCTGCCATGGGCTTTAACGGAATAGCGGTTGCCTTCCTTGGTGAGTTGAATCCGATTGGCGTAATCTTTTCGGGCTACTTTATTCAGCATATCACTCAGGGCGGAAGCTTTATTGATACAAAATATTTTAATCCTCAGATTGCGGATTTGATTTCATCTATCATCATTTATTCCTGTGCCTTTATGTTCCTGTTTAAGACTCAGCTTTCAAAGCTCTTTGACAGAAAAAAGAAGGGCGAGAGCAAGTAGGGGGAGGCAGATATGTTACTTATTCAATATACTTTGATTTATGCTTCGGTTTTGATTTTTGTTGCCATGGGCGGTATGTTCAGTGAGCGCAGTGGTGTTATAAATCTTGGTCTGGAAGGTATTATGGTAATGGGTGCCCTTGGTGGTGCTTTTGTGCTTTATTCGCTTCCTGTGGGAACTCCGGCTCTTGTAATTATTCTGCTTACGATTCTGGCCAGTGTGCTTTTTGGAATGCTCTATTCCCTCTTCCTCGCGGTGGCTGCCATTAATTTTAAGGCAGACCAGACTCTGGTTGGTACGGCTATGAATATGCTGGCAACCGCTGCAGCTGTTGTTATTGTTAAGGCTTTTAATAATGCGAGGTCGGGTGGTACAAATCCTTCGGCAATTCTTGATTATATCGCTAACCGTAAGGTTTTCCTGCTTGGCGATTTCAACATTTACATGATTCTGACAGTGATTCTCGTTGCTGCCGCTTATGTGATTTTGAAGAAGACAAGATTTGGTTTGCGCCTTATGGCTTGCGGTGAGCATCCTCAGGCTGCAGACAGTGTGGGAATCAACGTATACAAGATGCGCTATGCAGGCGTTTTGATTTCCGGCTTCTGCGGTGGAGTTGGTGGTATCATTTACATTTCGGCTGCTAACAGCCAGTGGGACTTTATGTACGGTGTTGCAGGTGCAGGCTTCCTTGCTTTGGCCGTTATGATCTTTGGTCAGTGGAATCCTTTGCGTATTGCAGCCAGTGCACTCCTCTTTGGTGCCTTCCGTGCAGTTGCAGATACTTACTCTGCTTTTGATGCACTGATTCATCTTGTTCCAGGAGATGTTTACAAGATGCTGCCATACATCATTTCGCTTATCGTACTTGCCTTTACCTCAAAGAAATCCCGAGCTCCAAAGGCCGAGGGTATTCCTTACGATAAGGGAACACGCTAGAACCCCTTGTCATTCCCCGACTGGAAACTCGTGTCATTCCCGGGCTTGACCCGGGAATCTTTTAAATTACAGCTTTCTATTTATTGAGCGTCAGCTTATCAATGGCATCAAGCTCTTCTTTAGAGAAGCTTGTATTTTCAAGAGCCTTGATATTATCCAGAATCTGAGCCGGTCTTGAAGCACCAATCAAAACAGAAGTAATATCAGAATCTTTTAAAATCCAGGCAAGAGCCATTTCTGCTAGTGTCTGATTTCTTGCAGCTGCAATTTCATTGAGCTTAATCAAAACTTCGCGGTTATCTTCAACATTCTTTTCTTTGAGGAAGCGGCCATCTTTTTTAACACGACTGTCTTCCGGAATATCTTTAAGATAGCGGTCTGTCAGAAGTCCCTGAGCAAGCGGAGAGAAGCAGATGATTCCTTTTCCAAGCTTTGCAGCAGTTGATTTGAGACCGTTGTTTTCGATTGTTCTGTTGAGAATATTATAAGAATTCTGATTGATGATAAATGGGGTGTGCAGTTCATTTAAAATTGCAGTAGCCTTTTCGAGAGTAGGGCCATCATAATTTGAAAGGCCGGCATAAAGGGCTTTTCCGCTTTTTACAATCTGGTCGAGGGCGCACATTGTTTCTTCGAGCGGAGTTTCCGGATCCATTCTGTGATGATAGAAAATATCAACATAATCCAGACCCATTCTTTCAAGACTCTGATTCAAAGAAGCAATCAGATATTTTCTGCTGCCACCGTCTCCATAAGGGCCTGCCCACATATCATAACCGGCTTTTGTAGAAATAATCATTTCGTCACGGTAAGGCTTAAAATGTTCTTTGAGGATGCGGCCAAAATTTTTTTCTGCACTACCTGCTTTTGGCCCATAATTATTTGCAAGATCAAAATGTGTAATTCCGTTGTCGAAAGCGGTAAAACACATTTCTTCCATTGTGGAATATTTATCTGTGTCGCCAAAATTGTGCCAGAGACCAAGAGAAACAGCTGGAAGCTTGAGGCCTGAGTTTCCTACTCTGTTATATTTCATTTTTTCGTAGCGTTTTTCGTTTGCTGTGTACATAAAAACTCCTTTTATGAGTCCCTTATGGGAATTAAAAATCTTTGCAATCATTATAACTGAAGAATGATTTTTTGTTGTTAAAATCTTTGTAATATTTAGAAGAATGGTGAAGAGAAAATAAATGTAAACCTGTTGTGTGATTTAAGGTTTACAATACTTTGTTAATCTGCTATATTCTCTCCTATGAAAAATAAGAATGTATTAAAAATCTCGTTCATCGCTCTTTTTGCGGCGATTATTTGTGTCGGTTGTTTTATCAGAATTCCTCTTGGGGTAATTCCGATTGTTTTGCAGAATGTTCTCTGCATTTTGTGTGGTGTGCTTTTGGGTGGTCTGCTTGCGGGTGCTCCAACTGCTTTGTTTTTGCTGGCTGGTTTGATTGGTCTTCCTGTGTATGCAGGTGGAACAAGCGGCCTTGCTGTGTGGATGGGGCCAACCGGCGGATTTTTGCCAGGCTATCTTCTTGGTGCTATTGTGGCTGGCTTTATTGCAGGTAAGCCTTCTGTTGAGCAGAAAAAAATCACCTGGAAAAATGCACTGCGCGTGAGTCTTGCAATTCTGGCCGGCATGGTGATATTGTACATTCCGGGCGTAATCAGATTTTCTTTCTGGGCAACTGCTGCCGGTAAGGTTCCTGCAGAAAAAACAGCCTTTGCTTATACAATGGCTGCCTGTGTAATTCCTTATATTCCAGGAGACCTTTTGAAAACTGTTGTAGCAATTCCTGTAGCCCTCAAGCTGCGTCCGATTCTTGCACAGTATTTATATGAAAACACAGATAAAGATTAATCATTTATCAAAAACCTTTAATACTCTTGCCGGGCCTAAAAAAGCCCTTGATGATGTAAGCCTTGAAATTGCTGAAGGCGAGTGCGTAGTTATCGGCGGTGAAAACGGATCGGGCAAGAGTGTACTTATGCAGATTATTGCAGGGCTGATGGAGGGGGATAAGGCTTTGGTGAATATGGAGGTTGAGTGCCCGCAAGGCGGGCGTATCGAAACCTCCGTAAACTTATGCGTTCAAGTTGATGGCCGTGTTGGCCTTGTTTTTCAGGAAGCTGAAACTCAGATTCTGGGAGAGACTCCTGCAGAAGATATAGCCTTTGGTCCAAAGAATCTTGGCTGGAAAAAAACTGATGTACAGGCGGCTGTGAGCCAGGCTCTTGAGCAGACAGGTCTTACAGAAAAGGCTGATTTTCCGGCCCGCTTTTTGTCCGGCGGAGAAAAACGCCGCCTGGCTGTTGCCTGCATGCTTGCCATGAAGCTTCCGACAATCATTCTTGATGAGCCTTATGCAAACCTTGATTTTGGCGGCGTAAAGCAGGTGAATAAACTTATCCGCCAGCTAAAGGCAGAAGGTAAAACCGTAATAATCCTTACCCACGAGATTGAGAAGTGTCTTGGTCTTGCAGACCGCTTTGTGGTTCTCTTCCGGGGAAAAAAGGTTTTTGATGGAACTCCGGGAATGGGCCTGCGACATAATCTTGAAGCCTGGAATATAAGAAATCCGCTGGTTTCTTATGGTAAGGTTGAGGATTTAATCTGGGAGTAATAATTTGCAAGTCATCCTGAACTTGTTTCAGAATCTATAAAAAAGATTCCGAAACAAGTTCGGAATGACGCTTTCTGAATATGACAAACGAAACTGCATTTTCCTACAAACAAGGCTCCTCATTTTTACACCGCTGCCCGGCTTGTGTTAAGATTCTCCTGCTTCCTATTATCAGCCTGAGTATTTTTTATCTGCCGCCATATTTTGCCCTGGCACTAATTGCCTTACAAACGTTAGTTAGTTTTCTTTTGCACTTTACTGTGCGAGAACAGGCTAGAGATTTAAGGGCCGTATTTTACTACGCAGTCTTTTTGATTTTCGTAAAAATAATTGGAAGCCTGGCGGCTGCGATTTCAGCCGGCACCTTGGCAACTTTTGAGTTTGCAGTTTTTCCACAGGCAATTCTCACTTTTCTAACTTCAGAAAAAGAAACCTGGCTTCTCTTGCTTAAACTTTTCTGTATTATTCAGACTGCTTCCCTGATTTTCAAAACATCAACTTCTCTTCAAATTCGCGAAGGGCTTGAAGCTATGGAATTAGCTGTGCGCAGGACTTTGCATTTGAAGCCTCTTGTTGACGGCCGGCCTAACGCTCCTGTAGCTCAGACTGTATCCCTTTTCATCTGCTTTATTCCGCAGGTTTCAAAAAACTGGCAGCAGGCAGAAAGAGCCTGGAAAGCCCGCGGTGGCCGCAAGTCCCTGCGTATGTTTGCAGTTCTACTTCCTGTTTTTTTCTCAGTAGGAATGAAGCAGGCCTATAATTCTGCGCGTGCTATTTCAATACGGCAGAGGACTTCAGAGTGACTTCGCCGGAACTCAGAGTTTTTTTGCTTCCATCTTTCAGAGTTACAATAAGGCCAGCGTTCTCGTCTATGTCGGTGGCAGTGGCTTTGTAACTTGCTTTCTGATCGCCGATGAGCGGGTAAACTGTGAGCTCCTGGCCAAGCAGGAAAGAAGCTTCCTTGTATTCTTTAATGATTGCCTTGTGGGCGGCTTGGCTTGAGGAATCTTCTTCGAAAATATTGAGAACCTGACCGGCGATTTCTGCGGCCAGCTGGACTCGAGAAATTGAGGGAGCCGGAGCATCTGGAGAAGTCTGAGAAAGGGCGTCTTCCAGAGTTCCCACTACATCAGCAAGTTCTCCTTCAAAAGCAGTCTTATTCTTTTTGATATTTATTCCCATTCCAACAACAGCGGCTTCAATCATTCCGCTTTCAAAATTTGCAACGCCTTCAGCAAGGACTCCGCAAACTTTTTTTCCGCCTACAAAAATGTCATTAATCCATTTGATTTGAGGTTCAATGTTTGCGGCCTCGGGAAGGCGGCCTAGAACATTTTTAATTGCCCTGCAGATTGCAACTGCCGCACTTGCTGTAACTCTTGCTGGATTTGTAATTCCACCTTCTGGAGCATAAATAACAGAAATATAAATGCCTGTCTTTTCCGGGGAAACAAAGGTGCGACCAAGGCGGCCACGGCCGGCAGTCTGCTTTTCTGCAACAATTACAGCCTTGTGGTATTTTTTACCGGCTTCAGTTAGCTGGCCGCTGCTGTCGCGAAGGTTTTCGCATTCAGCCAGTAATCTTTTTGCATAAGTATTTGTTGAATCAATTTGCTTAAAACATTCAATATGACAATCAGAAAGTTCAGGGAAGCGGGTAGAGAAAGTTTCTGAAAAAAGTTCCGGGGTAAAAATATCATTGTCGGCCAGAAGATAACCGCCGTTTGTTGTGCCTTCAATTGTGCTGCCGGCCTCGCGCAAAGCCTTTACGGCCTTCCAAACAGCAGCGCGGCTCACACCACACTCTGCCGCCAGCACCTCACCAGACACCGCCTGGCCTCTGGCTTCAACGAGCATCTTCAAAACTTTTTCCTTCGTAGTCATGCTTATATTGATACTACAAAATTGCTTTTTCTGCAATTTGATATTATCTTTAAAAATATGAACAAATCGGATTTGAAGAGAAATTACTGGATGTTGGATGGTCGTTTTGCCCGTAAAGGCTACGACTGGTGGTGGCACAATTTTACTGCAGTTAATGAAAAAACCGGCAAGGAACGTGCATTTTTTATTGAATATTTTACCTGTAATCCTGCGCTTGGTGGGGACCAGCCTGTGTGTGGTCAACTTCCTGCAAACCGTGAGCAGGGAAAGAAGCCAAGTTATCTTATGGTAAAGTGCGGCTGGTGGGGAGAGAATCCAACTCAGCTGCACAGATTTTATGCCTGGAAGGATGTAGAAATTGGTCAGGACTCAAATGGATATTTTGTAAAGGCACCTGAGGCTTCTGCTTGTGAGACCAGAATTACAGGAAATGTTAATGTTTCAGAAAGCGATGCAGCTGCTCACCCTGAATGGATGTGTAACTCAGGTTCAATGAACTGGGACATTACTGTAGATAAAAAAGTTGCCTTTAATGTAGGTTATGGAGCAGGTTCTCTTTTTCGTAAGCTTAAGGCTTTTGAAATGTACTGGCATGCTGAGGGAATGAAGTCCTTGTATTCTGGAAGCATAACTGCAAATGGCGAAAAATATATAATCACTAACGAACGTTCGTTTGGCTATGCAGATAAAAACTGGGGAGCTGATTTTACATCTCCTTGGGTATGGCTTTCTTCCTGCGATCTGGTAAGCAGGAAAACAGGTAAGCGCCTGGAAGATTCAGTATTTGATATTGGTGGTGGACGGCCAAAAGTTTTTGGAGTAGCACTAAACCGCAAGCTCTTGAGCGACTTCTGGTATGAAGGAAAGTCTTACGAATTTAACTTTTCGAAATTCTGGACTCTTTGTCGTACAAAGTTTGACTGTAAGGAAACTGAAGATAAAATAATCTGGTATGTGCGTCAGGAAACTACAAAGGCTATTATGGAAACTCAGGTAGAATGTGATAAATCAAAAATGCTGCTTGTTAATTATGAATCTCCTGATGGAGCTAAACGTCATAACAGATTATGGAATGGAGGCACCGGAACAGGCACAATTAAGCTTTGTAAAAAGCACTGCTTTGGAAAGCCTGAGCTTCTGGACGAAATTGAAGCTGGTCACATTGGCTGTGAGTGGGGCGAGTATTGTTAGATTTTGACTCCAGAAAGTCTTTAATTTGAAATTATTCGCTTAAAGTTTTCTTCAATAATTTTTTCTAAGACCGGACGACTCATACCGAGAAGTCCGGCTATTTCTTCATAAACTCTTTCAATTAAGGCGACGTCGCTACGAGTGCCGCCCAGCCAGGGCTCAGAGTCGGGGTTGTCTGTTTCGGCAAGAAGGAGCTCTGGCGGGGTGAGACGGAGCAGGTTCTGAAGGTGAGGCGAGCGGATAGTTTCAACACCAAAAGTTTGCGGGTAGCCGCGGCGGATAAACTCGCGGAAGATATTTTCCGGGCCGTCGTACCAGTGGATAATCGGGCGGGCTTTTGGGTAGTCTGTAAGGATGTTGCAGATTTCCTGTTCGGCATCTTTTGTGTGGATTACGCAGGCTTTACCTTTCCGGTTACAGTATTCAAGAAACCAGCGGAAAACTTTTTCCTGATTTTCCTTTGAGCACTTTGACCAGCAGAAGTCCATTCCGATTTCTCCGATGAGAGGAGAGTGGTCCAGGTAGGCGGCCAGACGGGTTGCTGTGGTTGGGTCGTCGAGCAAGGCTGCGTTTTCATCAGCTGCATTTGGGTGAATACCGAAGGTTGGGATGATGTGGCAGTTGCGGGCAGACTTTTTTGTCCACTCCGCAATTGCGCAATTTTCGAGAAAACTCTTTTCATCTACCGAGGCTGCTATGATGATTCCGGAGAACTCGGTCAACTGCTTTTGGAGTTCTTCTCTTTTATAGAAATCTAAATGAGTATGAAAATCAATAATCATTCAGGTTACTCAAATCTTTTATCTTCGATTCTCTTAGTTTTCTTTTCGCTGCGTGGAAGCTCGCCGATTCCTACAACTTTTACTTCTGGAGTCATGTTGTACTTCTGCTTGAAGTTGTAAGCGATTGCGAGGGCTACCTCTGTGCGGTCGGTGCCGCCTTCAACTTCTACAGAGAGGGTCATCTTGTCTTTGCCGTCTACATGCTCGATGAGGGCGCGGTATTCGCTTGAAGTTCCAGGCACGCCTTTGATTACGTCTTCGATTGTGCTTGGGAAGATGATGTTGCCCTTAACTTTTACCATGTCGTCGCTGCGGCCAAGAATCTGTGTGATGCGAGGATACTTGAGACCTGCTGGACTTGGAGTTGTAACAAAGGCTGCAAGGTCGTGTGTACGGAAGCGGAAGAGAGGAGCGCCCTCTTTTACGAGAGTGGTCAAAGTGATTTCACCAATCTGTCCTTCCGGAACAGGCTTACCTGTCTGAGGGTCAAGGATTTCGATGTAAACATAGTCGTCGAAAATGCTGATTGCATCATCGCCGACTGCGTTGATTCCGATTCCAGGTCCGTAACATTCTGTAAGACCGTAGATGTCGTAAAGCTCGATTCCGAGAATGCTCTGGATGCGGTTGCGCATTTTTTCGCCCCAGCGTTCTGAACCGATTACACCTTTTTTGAGATGAATCTTATCTTTGAGTCCGCGGGCTTCTACCTGTTCTGCAAGGAGGAGTGCATAAGAAGAAGTTGCACAGATTACAGTTGATTTAAGATCCTGCATCATCTGAAGCTGCTTTTCTGTGTTACCGGGTCCCATTGGAACTGCCATAGCACCTAGGCGTTCACAGCCTGCCTGGAAGCCGATACCTGCTGTCCAGAGTCCGTAGCCCGGTGTAATCTGGATGCGGTCTTTGTTTGTGATTCCTGAAAGTTCGTAGCAGCGGGCAAACATGATGGCCCAGTCTTCAACGTCTTTCTTTGTGTATGGAATTACTACCGGAGCGCCTGTTGTACCGCTAGACGAGTGGATGCGGACAATTTCTTCTTCCGGAACTGTAGCGAGTCCGAGAGGATATGCGTCGCGGAGCTCCTGCTTAGTTACGAAAGGAACAAGATTTTCAAAATCTTCCTGGGTTTTAATATCTTCCGGATTTACGTTAGCAAAACGCTTTGTATAAAAAGGATTTCCGAACTCCTTTACGCGCTTAATCTGTGCGCGGATCTGTTCGAGTTGTTTTTCGGTTAATTTCATGTTTGTCTCCTGAATCAACGATTCTATTTATAGTAACACAATAGCATGAGATTTTGTTTCTGTCAATAGAAACTTTGAAATTTATTTAGATGAAAGTTTCATGCCGGTGAAGGTAGCCATAGCAACCTTTGTTCCAAGCTCATCGGTGATGTTAATTTCATAAAGGCAGGTCGATCGGCCGTCTTTAATCAGGCGGGATTCGGCAATCAGCTTTTTGCCTTTTGCCATACCTATAAAGTTTATCTGACTTGTGATGGAAACAGTCTGCGGCTGATTAAAATTTGATGAAACAGCAAAGGTGTAGTCGGCCAGTGTAAAAATGGCACCACCCATCACACCGCCGTAGGCATTCTGATGATTGCGGGTGATTTCGAAAGAGCAGCGGGCAAAGTAATCACCAACTTCTTCAATTATAATTCCGGTTGCTTTTGTTGCGTAAAAATCACCTTCAAAAAATTTGCGTGCTTTTTCTAAATCAGACATTTTTTAATCTCCTGAAATAAAAAAGGCTGTCCATAAGGACAACCTTTTCAACTTATACTAAACCTTTTTTTCGGTTTTCAAATTCATTTAATATTCTGTCTGCATTTGCAAATTCAACTACAGATAGATTTTTTTGAAGAACTGCTTTTACAAGTCCGCCTTCAAGTTTAAAAATCAGCTTTTTGTATTCTGCAGGAGAACATTTGTCGTCCATGTAGGATTTGATAGCCTTGTCAACGCTATCTACAACAAGCTTTTCTTTTTTTTTCGTTACCATCCGAATCTCTCCTTATTGTTGTGGCTATTTTTTAATGATTCTTAAATATTTGGTTGTGAATGCAACCTTACAAATACTAAAGTAAAATTAGTTTTAAATCAACCAAGTTTTATAAACTTTTTTTTAGATTTTGAGCTATTTCCAGTCGACTGCACGTAGGTTCAACTCGTAAAAGTCTGGTTTAACCAGTGCTTTTATGGCAGCCTTGAGCTGGTCAATGTCGATAAGGCCGGCGTGGCTTGCAGCTCCCAGCAAAACCATGTTTACAACCTTGCTGCTTCCCAGCTGGTGGCAGGCTTCGTCTGTGTCTACAGCAACTACTTTTGCAGCAACCTTTTCAAGGTAGGCTATCATTTCGTTTTCGTCAAAGGCTTTTCCGCTCAGGCTGGCAGTTACCGGCTGAACAACCTTTTTGTTCACGATTACAGTACCGCCCTGCTTGAGGTAAGCAATGTTGCGTACAGCTTCTGCCGCTTCAAAGGCAATGAGTACGTCTGCCTGGCCCTGTGGCACGAGAGGAGAGTATACGTCACCCCCGATTCGTACATGACTTACAACCGAGCCGCCTCTCTGGGCCATTCCGATTGTCTCGGCTGAAAGCACGCGCTCGCCGTTAGCAATCGCTGCCTGTGAAAGTACTTTTGCGGCAAGTACGGTTCCCTGACCGCCCACGCCACAGATGATTATATTTTTACTCATTTAATTGCTCCTGTTGGACACACCTGTTTACACAAACTACATCCTGTACACAGGCTCTTGTCTATTTCAACTAACTGTTTACCTTTTTCATTCTTAGTCAAGCTAACACTTAGTGCCGGGCAGCCGAGCTCGTTGATGCACTTGCGGCAGCCGATACACTTGCCTGTGTCTACTGTCAGTGCGTGAGGTTTTTCCCAGCCTACTTTCTGTGCAATTGCGATACAAGGTGCCTTAAAGATGATTGCACTTACGCCAGGAGTTTCACTTGCTTTCTGAACGGCTTCCACTGCAGCCTTCTGGTCGAATGGGTTTACGGTGATTACCGGCTTTACTCCAACAGCGTCCAGGATTTTTTCTATGCTGATTTTCTCAACTATTTCTCCCATCATTGTTACGCCCGTTCCCGGGTGTGGCTGATGGCCTGTCATTGCAGTAGTTGAGTTATCGAGAATACAGATTGTCTGTTTAGCCTGATTATAAACTGCATTTACAACGCCGGTAATTCCGCTTGCAAAGAAGGTGGAGTCACCGATGAAACTGAAGCAGTAGCGGTCCGGCTCGTTGTGGTAAAAGCCCTGAGCCATGGTGATGTCTGCGCCCATACAAAGACAGGTGTCTGTCATGTCGAGTGGCATTGCGTTGCCCAGGGTGTAACAGCCGATGTCTCCGCAGTAAACGGTTTTCTTGCCTTTCATTGCCTGCTTTACGGCATAGAAGGAAGCCCTGTGAGGGCAGCCTGCGCAGAGAACCGGCGGGCGGACAGGAAGGTCGGGGGCTGGTGTTTCTGTGGTGGTTTCGATACACCCGCTTTGCGGGCACTCAACCACCGTAGTGATTATCTTCTTGATTATCTCCACGCTGAGCTCGCCGGCCTCTGGAACGGTGCCGTCGAGTTTTCCGCGAATTTGGCAATTTACTCGAGCGTTTCCGGTGATTTTTATCAAATTTTCCTCAATAACAGGGTCTAATTCTTCAAAAACTACGATTTGCTCGTGCGACTTGAGGAATTCTTCTGCTAAAGGTTTTGGGAATGGATAAGGGGTTCCAATCTTGAGAACCGGTATATCTTTGAGGCCCAGGATGGAAAGTGCTTCCATCAGGTAGCAGTAAGAGATTCCGCCGGCGGCGAAGGCCGGGGTTTTAGGGGCAGAGCCCCTAGGAGAAGGGGTAGCTGAAGCGGCGGCGAAAGCACAGCTTTCGCCGAGACTCGCTAAAAACAGTCCACTGGACTGTTTTTCCCCTGCTTCGCAGGGTCGCTCCCTAAGGGGTCGACTTCCCCCTACATAATTCCATTTACTCTTTGAAAACTCTGCCGGAAGAATCTTCTCGTTGCGCTCAAAAATGCGCTTGTGATTGTTGTATGAGGAACGCGGGAAGATTACCCAGCGCTTAGAATCTTTTTCGAACTGGCCAGGCTTACGGCAAGGGCAAAGCTCCGGAAAGTCCATGCTTTCGTAGGCGTGGTCTACTCGGGTAGTTGGGCGGAGGAGAACAGGAGTGTTATATTTTTCGGAAAGCTCAAAGGCCTCCTGAATCATCTCGTATGCTTCGAGTGGAGTAGAAGGATCAAAACAGGGGAGCTTTGAATACTGGGCAAAGTTACGGGTGTCCTGTTCTGTCTGGCTGGAAATTGGACCCGGGTCATCGGCGCTTACAATTACCATGCCGCCTTTAACGCCAACGTAAGAAAGGCACATAACAGGGTCGCTTGCAACATTGAGACCAACCTGCTTCATTGTTATGAGTGTGCGGCTGCCTGCATAGCTGGCACCGGCTGCAACCTCGGCTGCGGCTTTTTCGTTAACGGACCATTCTACGTAGGTTCCGGTTTTGTCTTTATACTTGGAAATAAATTCAATAATTTCGCTGGAAGGGGTTCCGGGGTAACCTGCTACCAGATTTACACCTGCTTTAAGGGCACCGAGGGCGATGGCCTGGTTTCCCATTATCATTTGCTTACTCATAACAAAAGTATACTGTAATTTGTTGTTTCTATCAATAATAACAACTCTTTGTTGCATTTGTGAACTGAAATGTATAAAAATCAGATTGGCGTGAGCGGAGACAGAAGCGAGCCGCATCTCGAACTTTTTGGCGCTTAGCCATAAAAAGAATCCGAGGATTTTTGCCTGCAAAAACCGCAGGATTCTTACACAAAAAAGGGAGAGCCAGCGGTTTCGCTTATGGCGCAGCGGAAGCCAATATGATTTTTATATAGTTTTCGACCTTAACAACTATGACACAGAGTTGTATACTGTTGATATGAACATCAGTCAGATTGCTAAAAAAGGGTCGGCTAAGGCCGAGATGGTTTACCATGAAAATCCGGATATCTTCCATGTAAATACTTTGGAAAATCATTCTTATTTTATTCCTTTTGGGAAAGAGAAGGGACAGAATCCTTTTGGGGCTCGGGGAAAATCTAACCGTTTTGAGCTGCTCAATGGTAAGTGGGGCTTTCGTTATTATGACAGCCTGATTGACCTTGAGGATGATTTTGCGGACGGTAAGCTTGCCCGCGCTGCTCTGGCTGATAAAAAGAAAATACCTGTGCCTGCTAACTGGCAGCTGCATGGCTACGATAAGCCTCAGTACACTAATGTTGATTATCCTATTCCTTATAATCCGCCTTATGTTCCGGACGAAAATCCGGTGGGCATTTATTACCGCGAATATGAATACCAGGCTGATGGGCTTGAGCGTATTCTTTGTTTTGAGGGCGTAGACAGCTGCCTTTATCTTTATGTGAACGGCAAGTTCTGCGGATATTCTGAAGTGTCGCATCACACGGCGGAGTTTAATATCACTCCGTTTTTGAAGAAGGGACAAAACCTGATTACAGTTGCGGTTCTTAAGTGGTGCTTTGGAACTTATATGGAAGATCAGGATAAAATCAGATTATCAGGAATTTTCCGGGACGTTTACATTTTGTCCCGTCCGGAAAAGTGTATAAGTGATTATCGAATTAAGACTAACTTGAAAACTAACTATCGTTCGGCAGTTTTGGAAGTGACTGTAGGCGGGGCGGATGCGGATGTGACTTTGTCGGCGCCTGATGGAAAGGAGATTTTTAAGGGCAAGGCAAAGAAGGGCGTTGAACTGGAAATCAATGTGGACTCTCCTCAATTGTGGTCTGCAGAAAATCCCATTCTTTATAAACTTCTTCTCGAAACAGCCGACGAGCAGATTGGCGAAGAAGTGGGCTTCAGAAAAATCACCAGCGAGAAGGGCGTTCTTAAAATCAACGGACAGCCGATTAAGTTCCGCGGAGTGAACCGACACGACAGCTATCCTGATACCGGTTATGTAAGCAGCATCGCCCAGATAGAAAAAGACCTGAGCCTTATGAAGCAGCATAACATCAACGCAATCCGAACATCTCACTATCCGAATGCGCCGGTCTTTTATAAGCTCTGCGACCGTTATGGCTTTTACCTTATCTGTGAGGCAGACCTGGAAATGCACGGAAGCGTTTCTGTAAACAACACTCCTCACTGGGACTGGTCTGACTATTCAGGAATTGCCTTAGCCGCAAGTAACAAGCTTTTTTACAAGGGAATTCTTGACCGCGAAAAATCCTGTGTCATGAGAAACATAAACCGTCCAAGTATAGTTATCTGGTCTATGGGTAATGAAAGCGGAAATGGCAAAAACTTTACTGAGGCCGCAAAGTGGATAAAGAGCTTTGACGACAGCCGGCTTCTTCATTATGAAAGTGTTCATAATCAGGGTGATACGAACGATGCTGTGTACGACCTCGTTTCCCGAATGTACCCGAGCGTGCAGGACTGGAAAAAGATGGCCGAGGATAAAAAAGAAAAACGTCCTCTGGTACTCTGTGAGTACTGTCATGCAATGGGAAATGGTCCGGGAGACCTGGAAGATTATCATAAACTCTTTCATAGTTCAGATCGTTTCTGCGAAGGATTTATCTGGGAGTGGTGTGACCATTCAGTTATTCTTGGTAAAACCCGTGACGGCATGCCTAAGTACGGCTATGGTGGAGACTGGGGCGAAAAGCATAACGACGGAAACTTCTGCTGCGACGGGCTTGTTTATCCGGACCGCCGCCCTCACACAGGCCTTCTAGAAGCAAAGCAGGTTTACAGACCTGTTAGGGTTCGCAAACTGGCCGATGGAAAGAATTCTGTGCCGGGCAGTGCTACATTTGAGTTTACAAATCTTCTTGCATTTACGGATGCGGCTCAGGTGCTCGACTGCCGCTATGAAGTAATGATTGATGGTGATGTGGTGAAATCAGATGGCCTCGAGCTGCCTGCACTTCCACCACTGGGTAAGAAAAAAATCAGTCTGACAGGCATTCCAAAGTTCGAAGGAAAAGATTCTTACATCAGATTTATCTTTACTTCAAAAGCTGACAGTCTCTGGTGCGACAAAGGCTTTGAAGTTTGTTTTGATCAGGTGCAGCTTTCGGCAAGCGAAGATGCTGATGACGAAGCGGAAATCTTGCGCAAGGCTTCTTATCTTCCGGAACTTCCTGGTCAAAAAATATGGCAGCCTGGAAAGCGCGATGCAAAGGGTATTCAGGAAAATGCCAGAGCGGAAATTGATGCTCTTGTAAAGTTTGCCCGTAACGCCGAAAAGCATAATGAAAACCAGAACTGGCAGGAAGCCTTTCTGGTTAAGCCGGATTGTAAAAAAGTTCAGCTGGGGAAGGCTTTGTATGTCGAGGCTAACGGCTTGCGTTATACAGTAACAGCCGGCAGTATAACATATTCTTTCAATCGCAGAAGCGGAGTTTTTGATTCAATCAAAAATGAAAAGAAAGAACTGCTCAAAAAGCCGATGTCCTTTAATTTTATGAGAGCCCCTCTCGATAACGACCCTATGAAGGGAGAATGGTTTGGAGCCCATCTTCATGATTATGAGATTAAAGTTTTTGGTTCTCGAATTGAGCCAAGCAAAGATGGAAAGTCAATTCAGATTATCGTTGATCAGGGCTTTGTATGGAGCAGTCATCAACCTTTTATGTATGGAACTGTAATTTATACTATTGGCTGCGGCCAGTCGACAGCTGTCCCGGCATCTTCAAACCTCTCTGTTGAGTTTGATTTTACTGCGACAAGAAAAATCTTTATACTGCCAAGAATCGGTCTTCGTCTTTTCCTGGATAAGTCATTTGATAAGGTTGAATACTTTGGATATGGTCCGACAGAAAGTTATATAGATAAACATCAGGCAACCTGGCTTGGAAAGTTTAAGGCTAAGGTCGGCGATATGTATGAGCCATATATTCGTCCTCAGGAAAATTCTTCTCATTACGATTGCCGATATGTAAAGCTTTCAAATAACAAACTAACGTTGGTTTGTTCGGGTCAGAATGTAAAAACTGGAAAAAAGAAAAATATCAGTTTTAATGCTTCGAGATTTACTCAGGAGGAACTCTGGACTAAGCGTCACAACTTTGAGCTTGAGGAATCTGATTATACTGTTTTGTGTCTGGATTATAAAATGGCCGGCGTTGGTTCAAATTCCTGCGGCCCGGCTCTGGCAACAAAATATCGCATTCAGTTGCCAGAGGTAAAAGGAAAGTTGAATATTACAATTCAACAAGTTTAGGTTTGCGGTCCACGTCGAAGATGCCCCAGTGCTTTTCTGCTTCACGTGGATTGTTGCCACCCTTCCAGGGTTCATCAAAGGCTTCAAACATATAAGAAATAATTTTCTCACTGTCTGCCCAGGCCCAGAAATCCTTATAATATTTTTTCTGATTTTCTTCGTTAGGCTGTCCTTCCTTCATCTGTGAGAAATCAACAGCATCAGTAGCCCATCCAATCTCAGAAAAAATAACCGGCTTATCCGGATAAATATCTTTGATTTTTTTGTACCATTCTTTATTTACAGCAAGAGCCTCATCAACAGTATTGCCATACCAGAGAGGGTAAGAATGCACACAGATAATATCAAGATGCTTTGCAAGTTCAGTGAGGGCCGGCCATTCAAAGGCGCCCTCGTTGAAGGTTACCGGCTGCTTACAGCCTGCTTTAAGACGGTCCGCAAAAGTGATGAGACGTTCAACCGGCACATTATTGGCACCCCAGCTAGGAGTGTTTTCGTTTCCGATTGAAACTGCATTGATAACATCATCATATTCATTTGCAATTTTGATAAGGTCTTCGACTCGAGTATCATTCCATTTAGCACGTTCAGCAAGTTCAGCATCAGAATCATTTGTCTTAAGCCAAGGGCAGCCAGGATTGTTAACCTCAGACTGAATTCCAGGGCCAAGCATCAGCTTCAAATCAAAACCCTTATCGCGGATAACCTGACAGGTGGTTCGGGCATATTCCACAGGGTCATACATGCGGATGTACTTAAATCCCAAATTAACTAAAATCTGTAAATCTTCTACAACCTGATCATAAGTAGGGTAGGTGCAATTTACAGGCGACTGATTTCTTCTGTAACCAGAATAACAAATAGCTCTTCCATATTCAAACATAGGATAAGTATAGCACAGGACGCGGGAGTTTGTACAATGGGTGAACAAAACTTTTTGAGCAAATTGGCATCAGGCAAAAAACTTGATATCAGTAAAGTAAAATTTTCCCGCGGAGATATTGGTATTGTGATGCAGACAATTCCGATTGATAAAGCAGATGAAGATGGAAAGGTTACTATTGAAATTACACCGTCAGCCAAAAAGTGAGTTCCATCTGCATTGTTTATTCAGTTCGTTGGACTTCTGGAGACCTGTTTGCTTAAAATGCAGAGACTATCGGGCTAAAACCAGACAGTAGGCTTCTAATTTTAAACTAACAGTTTACTGTTCCTTTCTGAAGATTCCTTTTATAATGTGCGTATGGAATATTCATATTCAATTAAACCAGCAAAACGAACTGTCGTTGATATACCGGCAACTTCAAGACTTTTAAAAGAGCTGCGCAATAAAAATGGATATAGCGTAAAGCAGTTGCAGGAAATATTTGGATTTGAGACTCCTGTGGCAATTTACGCCTGGGAAAATGAAAAGTGTAAGAATATTCCTTGTATCGAAAACTTTGATATTTTGTCTAAACTGTATAATTGTCATGTGGAAGATTTGTATGTTTTAAAGCAGATTGATTTTTCTGATTTGCAGGTGCGCGAAAATACTCCTGAATATAAAACTTATAGAACTCTTGTAAATCAATTGCTTGAAGGGCTCGCAGATATTGAAGAAGATCGGGTCCAGGATTTTGAACAGGCGATGAAAGAAATCAGGAAAGAACTTGAAATATGAAACGGTGACAATTTGTCACCAGTTCAAAAGGAAAACAGCTTTATGGGAATGCGAAGATTATTTATTATCAGAAAGGATTTGCATCTTTCTGCAGGAAAGCTTGGGGCAATGGTTGCTCATTGTGCAGAGGGATACTGGATATGGCTTATCAAAAGAAATCTTATGGAACAGGATGGAAGTGTTCACGTCTCTTTTGATTTAGACCGCGAGATATATGACGACTATTTGAATGGTCGCATTACAAAAACAATCTGTGAAGCAAAAAATCTAAATAAATTACTACAGGCTCGTGAAATGGCTCTGAATCTTGGGCTGGTTGAAAATCAGGATTTTGGAATGATAAATGATGCCTGCCTTACAGAACTAACTCCTGAATGGGTGGACGAAAATGGCGAAGGCCGCTGCACCGTCGGAATCTGGTTTAAGCCTCTGCAGGATGATGTTGCGCATTCCATCAGTAAGAAGTTTCAACTGTATAAGGATTAAATTACAAGTTTAATGCTTTTTCTTAAAGCCTCCAGTATCTTATAACCATAAACGAATGGAGGTAAAAAAAAAATGACACTACAGAAAGCAATGCGTGTTAGAGCTGAGCTTAAGAAAGAAGTCAGCAACTTGAATGAACTTATCCATGATTATCCTCATCAGATTTCATTTAAGGGTAAAGTTCCTGAAGCTGAAGAAATTGCAGCAAAACGTGCTGAAAAAGTTGCTGCTCTTGATGGAATGAGTTATGAAGATGTTGTGAAGAGAATGTTTACTCTCACAGATGCAATTCTTGAATTAAATACAGCAATCGAAAAAGCAAACCGAGAAGGTCATAATCTGCTTTTCAAAGAAGCTGCAATAAAATCAAAACTCTCTGTTGTTGAATATCAGATCAATATGGAGAGAATTGTTGAATCAGAATCAGAAAGTCTTGAGTATGATTATGAACACATGGATGAAAAGGGAAATTACAAGCGTGTAAAAGTTACTACTTATAACTATCCAATGCTCACAGACGAGACTTTCGGTCTTTCTCTGATTGGATTGAAAAAGCAGCTTAACCGTGAGCTTGAAGCTGTTCGTGATGAACTTACAGCTTTCAATGCTACTCACAAAATTGACTATGAATTGCCGGAAGGCATTCTATAGGACAGATATGCAGGAAAGGTGTTTTTCGAGTGGGGGAAAACATACTTGGTTTGATTTTAGTCTATTAATCGTTTGATTATCAGATTATTTTCTTATCAAGTTCCAGCTGGTATCCGCGCCAGGGGGGGTAAGACCTCCACCTATGAGAATTACTGGCCGCCTTCGGGGGGAACCCCCGAGCAAAGATGGCCTCCATTACGGCCTTTAAAAATATAAAACTATAATATTTTATAAACCGGATTTTCCGTATTTTTGGTTTTATCTTTTTGAATGTCGATGGCTTTTTAAAAATTAAGGAACAATTAAAAACTTAAAAAGTTTAACAGTTATTTCTATATCAGTTGGAAACTGCAAATCTGGGGCACCTGTTGAAGTTCTTCGGAACGGATTCCGGTGCTTTTTTATTATAAGTGCTAATTTTAAACTAATAGTTTAATGACAAATGAATATTAATTTGTTAAAGTGAAAATACAAAACACAAATTAAAGTCGCTGGCCCTAAAAAGCCGAGCGCCGTGTCTCATTGGTTTGACAGGCCTTAGACAAAAACCCGCTGCGCCGTTGGCGTAAAAATATCTTTTATGAAAGGAGTGCGTAATGAGCACAGACACATTTGACATTACAAAATTATCTCGTGCAATGACTGGCAAAAAGAGATGCTATTCGGCAATTCTACGCGCACTTTGGAATTACAAAATGCCTGGGCAGGCAATAAAAGATAATGGAGTTTTTGCTAATGGAGAAAAATCATATGAGGACCGTAACTATTCAAAGGCCGGTTGTTGATCTGAAAGCAACCGGTGCACAAATCAAATCACTCAGAATCAAAAGTGGATACACTGTCCACGATATTCAGGCCGTATTCGGTTTTGAATATCCGCAGGCTGTTTATGCCTGGGAAAGTGGAAAGTCAATTCCAACAATCGACAACTTGCTGGTGCTTGCTCACTTGTTTGATGCAGCAGTCGAAGAGATTGTAATTCAGCGCATGATTGAAGTCGAAGTTTCATGCGTTTCAAACAAGATTGAAAAGCTCTGCAACAAGAATTGTAACGATTGCAAATTGCGCCTGAGTGCCTAGTCTTTTTCTGTCTGTAAATCTTTTAAATTAATGGTTTACAGACAGACTGAACTTCCAATCATACAATTAAATCATCGCTATCAGATAAAACTTATAATTCAGGAAAAAAAGAATAAGAAATATGACAATCTACATGACAAGCGACTTGCATGTTGACCACTACATAAATCATCGTGTAAGTCTGGAAAACTACATAAACAATGCACTCAAACCAGCGGATGTACTTTGCGTGGCAGGTGACACCTGTGATGATCCGCACCTTTTTGTGGAATTTTACAAGGCAGTTTCACCCCTCTATAAAAAGATTTTTGTAGTCTTTGGAAATCATGATTTGACGGTTCATAATGAATCATACTTCCGAAACAATCCCTTTACCGAAACACAGGCAAAACTGGATTTTCTGAAAGCAGAAGTTTCAAAGTTCGGAAATGTTTCAATTCTTGATGGGACAGTCGAAGAGTTTGAAGGCGTGAAGTTTGGCGGAACAATGGCATTCAATGATTTCTGCTGGGCTTATAAAGTTGAGCCTGAGCCGGAAGGAAATATGGCAAAATTCCTTTGTTACTGGAAACGCTGGTTTGATTATCGTCACTGGGACTATATGGGAAATATTCATAAGGATATTCTTGCTTCTCAAATGAAAAAGCTGGATTATGTCATTTCCCAAAAGCCGGATATCATACTGACTCACTATATTCCGCTTTTTTTTGGCGTTGAAAAAATCTATGAAGATGATGTTTATACAACCTTCTTTTATTTTAATGGCCAAAAATATCTGGATCAGTTGAAAGACCAAAGCATCTGGCTTGCAGGTCATACCCATTCTGTACGCACAAAAGATCTGGTTCAGGGGGATGGAAGAATAATTCATTTGAAGCTGAATCCGGTTGGTTATCCTGATGAGGACACGGGAAATGCTGAAAGGATGGATGAGTTTTTGATTAAACAATAAGGAAGAAAAATATGGAAAATGAAGATAAGATTCAAACGATAGAGTTAAGTGACGACTTAGAACTAATGCTGAATTGTGCTATGCGATATTGTATAGGAAGAAGGACATACATAGTTTCAGCTTTCTGTCATTTCGTGGGTCCCTTATTGAACCGATTATCACACAAAACAAAGTTTGTTATGAAGGAAGATTTAGATTCATTTCAAAGAGATGTCGATACTGGATTCTATTCTTGGGGTGACAAATGTGATAAGGATGAATGGGAGAATTTCAGAAAAAAGCTGGAATTAGCTCTAGCTAAAGAAAAAAGTAGAGAACCTTTAGAAAAATGACTACAATAGAAACAATGAACCGTGCAAAGCTACACGAATCCATAATCAATAATTCTCAGATGACCTTTGCCCGCAGCGGTGGTAACGGCGGCCAGAATGTGAATAAGGTGAATACCAAAGTGCATCTGGTTGTTCCAGTTACTTCCCTGGGCGGTCTTACTGATGCGGAGGTTACTCGTCTTCGCACAAAACTTGCAGCTATCATCAATAAAGAAGACTGTCTTTTTCTTGATGTGGATGATGAGCGATATCAGGAACGTAATCGTGAAATTGCGCTTTCTCGTCTTGAAAACAGGATAGTTCAGGCTCTGGTAATTCCTAAAAAGCGTATAAAAACAAAGCCGACTCGTGCTAGTAAGGAACGAAAATTAAAGTTGAAGAAAATCCGCAGTGAAATTAAGAAGAACCGGGGAAAGATCTGGTAACTTAATAAGAAGAATTATCATCTTCATATTTTGGTAGCTTATTTATTTTTTCCTGAATTGGTTTTATAAAAAAGTCATGTTCTTTTAAGCCCATTTTGTAGAAATTCCCTAATTGATGTTCTAGTTTCAATCTAATCTTCATAATATGCAATTGTGTTTGTTCATCATAATTTTCAAGATTTTTGTCTGTCCAAGTTGCAATTAAAGCATTCTCTTTACGTTCTTCCTCACTAGATTTAAGGCCCTCATCTAGTTTTTGTTCCAGTTCTTCGACGGACGTAACAATGAATCCAGGTTTTTTATAATCTTTTTGCATACTGTCCACAAGTTCTTTTAAGTAAAGCAGCTTTTGATCCGGTGTCATGCAATGCATTTCCATGCTATAACCGATATAATCTTCATCTTCCATAATTAAACCTCTTTATCTTTCAGTATTTCAAATAGTTCATTTTCAAATTGTTGAGTATTGGGATTTACACATGATTTCATTAAACCAAGATTTTCATAATAAGTTGGTTTTGAAAAATATTCTTTGTTTTTAATAATCGATTCTAAATCACTGTTATTCCTTAAATCGAAAAGAGGATTGAAATAATAAATCCAGTCATTCATTACTAGAGGAATCTTACCTGCAAGTTTTTTGTTTGCTAAAGTCAGATAACAATCAATAATCTTTTTTGATTTTTCATCACTTATGAAAATGTTTAGTTTGGAAACTTTCTGGAAAAAAACTTTTGTTATCAAGCTGTCTCTTTCGTAATCATAAGCTGTTGCAAATAAATCTGTAATTTTCTGAATAAAAGAGCGCTTTGATAAGGCAATTTCTTCATATTCTTCTTGGAGTTTTATAAAATAATCATCGTCGAAAACTTGACCGCAATTCTTGAGTTGAGCATCATCTAGTGCAAATCCTTTGATAAGATATTCCGAAAGAAGTTTAGTTGCCCATTGCCGGAATCGGAGAGCATTCTGATTTTTTACTTTGAATCCGACCTGAATAATAATATCAAAGGCATAAAAAGTTACATCATCTATTTGTTTTGAAAAGTTTCCAGAATCAAAATCATCATCTTCAAAAATCTTTGTAACAATCGTCTTTATTGTATTTTCATCTTCATCATAAATCTTTGATATCTGAGTTAGATTAGCCCAGATTTCACCATCTATAAAACACAGGTTAATATTCTCGCCTGTGGAAATAAGTGTGTAAGAAAGATAATCAGCTATAGCATTACGATTTGAAGTCATATGTTGATTTTAATTATTTTTAAGTTGAATAGATATAAACTGTTAGTTTAAAATAATGAGCTAAATTACTCTGATTCAAAATATTCATTGATAGCTTTTGACAATTCAATTTTAGTCTGAGCCCGAATTTGTTTGTGTTGGACATTCCGTTCCCATTTGCGATAGCGGCTTGTTTTCCAGCCTTCATAATGCCAGAGTTCACATTCTCTTTTGTAATTGAGCCAATTATCAAGTTTTTTCTTCTCAGATAAAGCTTTGCCATCAGGAATATAAAGACGATTCCAGAAGAGTTTTTCTTCATATTCGCGTACATAAGTTCTTGGGATGTCAGGATGATAGATGTAAACAGGATTTCCGCGTTTGTCATATTCCTTAAATCCCTGAACAAAATATTTTTTTGCAGATTCACTCAGTTTTAGAAAATCTTTTTCACAAATATCCAGAAGTTTAAGATATCCTTTCTTAAAGACTTTGTTCTGGAAATATTCGCTTTCAAATTCATCCTTTTCATAGCAATCCCAATAAAACAGATTATTTCTAAATTCACATCGATAACTTTTTAAATTGCATAACCTGAATGGCTTATCAGAAAAACGAAACCATGAGGTAGATACGGCAACAGCTTCTGCAAGACCATCATCTCGATTTTTCAATGAATCTATAGGAACAAGCTTGATTTTATATCCAATAAGTATTCTTGGAATTTCAATATAATTATCTTCATCATCTTTACGATTGGATAATTCGTTCCTTTTTTTATCGATAGCAAGCAGATGTTTATAATAGGCCAGCTGTTCTTTACTTTTTGTAGGACGCATATATAAAGGGTAGCATTAATTTGGATGGAAATCTGTAAACTTGTAGTTTAAAATTATTGCAATAGAAGTTTCTTTATGTAGTGCAAAGTTTGAGCTTTTACGATATAAAGACAATATGACTGAACAAACAATAAACAGAATCAGAAAATTCACTGCAGACCGCGACTGGGATCAGTTCCATACACCAGCAAATCTTGCAAAATCCATCTCGATTGAGGCAAATGAGCTTTTGGAATGCTTTCAGTGGTCAGATAAGGATTATGATTTGCAGCACGTAAAGGAAGAACTCGCTGATGTTATGGTGTACTGCCGTAATCTGCTGGATAAGCTCGACCTTGATGAAGATGAAATCATCAATATGAAAATGACGATGAATGAGGCAAAATATCCGGTAGAAAAAGCGAAGGGAAGCAATAAAAAATATACAGAATTGTGATATAATAAAATCATCGGGGCTGTAGCTCACCTGGCTAGAGCGCTACAATGGCATTGTAGAGGTAGTGGGTTCAAGTCCCATCAGCTCCAATATGGGAAAAATAAAAATCATAAAAGGCGACATCACAACTTTGGCTTGCGACGCAATTGTAAATGCTGCAAATTCCAGCCTTCTTGGTGGCGGTGGTGTTGATGGTGCTATTCATTATGCTGCAGGTCCTGAACTTCTTGCTGAATGTCGTACTCTTCATGGCTGCAAAACCGGCGAAGCTAAAATTACAAAAGGATATAATTTACCGGCAAGATTTGTAATCCACACTGTTGGGCCGATTTATTATGAACATTCGCCTGCAGAGGCTGAGGTACTTTTGACTTCCTGTTATGAAAATTCTTTGAAGCTTGCAAAAGAAAAAGGGCTTAAAACTATTGCTTTTCCTCTGATTTCTGCCGGCGTTTATGGTTACCCGCAGCGAGATGCTATTAGAGTGGCAATCGAGACTATGAAAATGCATCAGGATGATTTTGATGAGATTACGCTGGTGCTGTTTGGGGAACGGGAGTTTGGATTTGCGGGAGAGATGTTCCCAGAGTTTATTCTTCCATTAGTTTAATATTGAAGTTTATTTTCCGTAGTCTGAAGTTGTTTCTGCAACTTTTAGATTACCATAATCATCATTTATAGAATATGAAACTGTATCTTCATAATCAGCAACATTATCGGTCCAGAGTTCACACTGGCTTATAACGGTTTTTAATGCATCTTCCTGACCTTCTGGTGGATATTTGTATTTCTTCAGAAGCTTTTTAACAATCATTCGCATTTTGGCACGAGCTGATTCTTTTTTCTGCCAGTCGATGGTTTTGTTTTTACGGAGGGTTTCTGTAAGTTCTTTTGTAAGTGCAACAAGGTCTTCGTTTGAATAGAAATCTTTTACAGCTTCAGGTTTTGTGAGTGCATCATAGAAGGCAAGTTCTTCATCAGTTAATCCGAGCTTGTTCCCTTCTTCGCTTGCATGAAGCATTTCTTTCGCAAGCTTCAACAGTTCTTGAATTACTTCTTCGTTTGTAAGCATTCCGTTCAGGTAACGGTTCAAAGTCTGCTGAATGAGTTCGCTGAAGGCTTCTGATTTTACGAGGTTTGTACGTTTGTAAACTTTTACCTGTTCATCAATCAACTTCTTGAGCATTTCTACGGCGAGGTTTTTCTCTTTCATCTTTGAGATATTTTCAAGGAAGGTTGGATCAAAGAGGTTTACTTTTTCGCCGACATCAGAGAAAAGATTTATAACGCCATCTGATTTAACTGACTGTTTAAGAAGTTCATTTATGCGGTCATTGATTTCTTTGAGGGAGAATTTCTTGCCAGATGGATTATACAAAAGACGCATTACAAGAACGCGGACAGATTCAAAGAAAGCTGCCTCAAGACGCATGTGTTCTTTTACCATAGAAGAACAAAGAGAAAGTGCCTGTTTAAGCATTAAGGCTTCTTTTATAAATGCCTGTTTCTGTTCTTCTTTATCTGGGGCTACAATAAAGTTTACTGCGCCACTGATTGTCATACCGCGCTGTAAGTCTGAGCCCTCGTAGAAAGGAGTATAATCATAACCAAAGAAAAGATTTCGGCAGATTTCGAGTTTTTCCTGGAACTTAGGGAAGGCTCGTTTTGCGACATCCATTTCGCCATAGTTCTGACGGTCACGGACAGTGTAGTCGTTCATTGCCTGCTTGAGGGCACTTGCAATTCCAACGTAATCTACAACAAGTCCGCCTTCCTTATCTTTGAAGACACGGTTTACACGGGCAATTGCCTGCATAAGATTGTAGCTTTCCATCGGCTTGTAAACATACATTGTTGCAAGAGATGGAACGTCGAATCCTGTAAGCCACATATCAACAACGATTGCAATTTTTAGCGGGCTGTCATTATCTTTGAAGCGGGTTGCGAGTTCCTGCTTGCGGTGTTTGTTGCCGATGATTGCACGCCATTCTTCCGGGTCCTTGTTGCTTTCTGTCATTACAACGGCAATGCGGGCGTCATCACCAGGAACAGTAATCTGTTTTGAGCCGACTGTAACCTGTGAAGTTGTCCCCGCCCAAGAAGGCCTCAATTCCAAAATACGATTAAAAATCTTCATTGCGATAGAACGGTTATAAGCAACAATCATTGCCTTTCCGGTATACAAATACTGGCGTTCGTTTTCGTAGTGATTAAGAATATCATCAACAAGAGAGTTGATTGTTTTTTCGTGGCCAAGTATTTCTTCCATCTTGCCAAGTTCGTGCTTACTCTTTTCGATTACTTCTTCATCAGCATTCTGAGCAAGAGCACTGTATTCTGCATCAATCTGAGCAAGAACTTTATCATCAAGCTTGAGTTTGATAACTCGGCTTTCGTAATAAACAGGGCGGGTTGCGCCATCTTCAACAGCCTGAGTCATATCATAAACATCGATGTAGTCACCGAAAACTTCAATAGTGCTGCGGTCTTCTCGGGAAATTGGAGTTCCTGTAAAACCGATATAACTTGCGTTTGGAAGACTGTCACGAATTATGCGGGCGGTACCGATTGTGCGGTGGGCAATAAGGTTGCCCTCTTCGTCGCGACTGGTTTTGATTTTTTCTGTAAGTCCGTACTGGCCGCGGTGTGCTTCATCCGCCATTACGATGATATTTTTTCTGTCGCTGAGTGGTTCATCACTTTCCTCGAACTTCTGCATTGTAGTAAAAATGATTCCGTTTGCCTTTCGTCCTTCAAGAAGCTGTTTCAAATGTTCCCGGCTTTCTGCCTGAACAGGTTCCTGACGTAAGAAATCTTTACAATTACAGAACTGACCATAAAGTTGGTTATCCAAATCATTTCGGTCTGTAATAACTACGATTGTCGGCGAATCAATTGCCTGCTGCAAAAGGTGTGCATAGAAAACCATAGAAAGTGATTTTCCGGAGCCCTGAGTATGCCAGAAGACACCGATTTTTCCATCGCCGGCAACCGCAACTTTTGTGCGTTCAACAGCCTTGCGAACTGCAAAATATTGATGATAACCCGCTAGAATCTTATAGGAAATAATTCCGTCATTATTAAAGCAGATAAAATTTTTGATGATATCCAGCAGGCGGTCTTTCTGGAAAATGCCTTCAAAGAAAGTTGTAAAATCCGCAAAGGACTTGGATTCCATGTTGCCGTCTTTTGTCTTCCATTCCATAAAGCGGTCTTCACCACTTGTAATGGTTCCCGCCTTGCTTGTAAGCTGGTCGCTCATTACGCAGATACAGTTGTAAATAAACATGGAAGGAATCTCATGTATGTAATTGCGAATCTGTGTGTATGCTTCGCTAGCGTCAGTCTGCTCACGGCTTGGAGACTTTAATTCAAAAAGACAGATAGGAAGTCCGTTCAAGAAAAGCAGAATATCCGGCCGTTTGTTTGAGTTTTCTATAAATGTCCATTGATTTGCAACGATATAAGAATTCTTGTCTCCAGGCTTACCGGCATTTTCAAAATCTGCAATATAAATGATGGCTGATTTATTCTCACCGTTTTCATGATAACTTACTTCAATACCATTCTGCAGGTATTCCATAAAAACAGCATTCTTCTTTTTAAGTTCAGCATTTTCAAAGTGTCGGAGTTTTAGGAGAGCTTCATCAATTGCAGCAGGCGCCGCCTTTGGATTAAGACGCCGGATAGAATCTTCAAGTACAGAGTCATAAAGCGGAGAATGCCAGTCGCGATCAATGTCCGGGCCATAAACATGCTCCCATCCCATATTCTGGAACAACTCAATCAGAGCATTTTCATAGGCTTCTTCGTTGTAATCGGACATATAATCAAAACTCCTTAAGGCTTAATTATATATCCAAAATGCTAATTTAACAATTTCGCCAGGCTAATATGCGTTTTTCGCATTCGTCTTTTGGCAGACGCATATTTATCTTCATAAGTTTTTCAAGTAAATCTGCAGCGTCTTTTTCAGAAAGAATTCCATATTCAATAAGATTATCAAAAATATAAAGAATACCAGAAACTTTTATATTGTCATTTTCTGCTGCCTTTCTAAGTTTCCCATCTCCAGTTAATAATCTTCCGTTTGTCTGCTTGGCATAATACCAGACAGAACAATCTGTAAGAGAAGCATTATTAGGATTCATAACAAAAAGATTTGTGATATTAGAAAATTCAGAAGGGCTAAACTGAACAACTTCCAGTTTTCGAGACTTAATAAATGAATCAATTATCTTTTGCTGAGCTGGCTGAACAATTTCATCAATTACCAAATCTGTAGTACAGATATCGCATGGCAAAGAGAAAAAGTCATCAAGCATATTCTGAGATAATAAATCGAGGAGAATATTTGTATCACTGATAACTATTTTTTCTGTTATCATATAGGCATTAAGTCTCCACGTACCTCTTCAACACTTGTATGAAGCAGACTTGCAGCTTTGGAAATAGTAATCAGTTCGTTGCTCAGTGCATTATAAACAAGGCGATTAAATCGGTTTGATTCTTCCTGTGGATAATATGACTGTTCAATTCGTTCTTTAAATGCGGAGTTTCTGTTCTTTTGAATGCAAAAAGATTTGTAACGAGGTTCGGAAATGATTCCGCAGGTTTTGGCTTTATACATTAAGGCATCGCAGGAAATACCAAAATGAATCTGAACAGCGCGAAGTTCCGGATAAGTGATTTCACGACGTGAATCACCAACAATTCGCCTGAACATAGATTCCAGAATAAGCATTTCATTTGCAAAAAGATTGCAGAGAGTCTCTTCATCTTTTTCAGAAACAGAATCATCAAAATTAAGAATTAGATGTCCCAGTTCATGAAGTGCAGTAAAGCGTTTGCGTTCAGATGGTAATGCTTTGTTCAAAACAATCACAGGATACACATCATTAACCATTGAACTCAAACCATCAAAAGATTCTGGAGCATCAATTTCCATAACCTTAATGCCATGTTCTTCCAGAAGATCAATTACATTTATAATTCCATCACTTCCGATATTCCAGAAATCGCGAAGCTTCAGGGCAGCCTCTTTTACCTGTTCGGCAGAAGAGACTGGCTTTTTAAAAGGAGAAACAAATTTGACGGAAGCGTTGCAAATCTCTTCAATAGTGATATAGCGTTCAAACATATCAGAAATATTCTGCTTAATGCTTTCTTCCTGTTTTACAGCAAGCTTGCTTTTGTGTTTTCTAAACTTAACAGATTCAATCTGCATGGTAAAAGGGCGAAAGAAATAATCCACCGGCTGTCCCAAAGCCTTAGAAAGAGAAATAAGAACACTACTACTAGGAGAGAGCTGACATTTTTCATATTTAGATATGGCCATTTTAGAAAGACTGTTCCCCATAGCAGCAACCAGTTCATCCATAGAATAACCTTTCATCACCCGAGCATTTTTGAGTCGCTGTGCAAAAATTTCATTCTGAGTCATATAGTTCTCCTTGTTTACAAATATAATATAATTATGATAAATTGTAAACAAAAGAATTTAAGGGGGATTAATTTATGACTGATATCAAAGACATCAAAACAGAAGAAGAATATGAACAGATTCTCAAACGTATTGAAGAAATTTTTGATTCAAAACCGAATACTCCTTAAGGTGATGAACTTGAATATTTAGTAGCCTTAGTAGAAAAGTATGAAGATGAAAACTTTCCCATTGATAAACCAAGTCCTAAAGCGGCAATCAGATTTCGTATGGAGCAATGGGGGCTTAATACCAAACGCTTAATTCCATCAAATGATATGATTATCCATCCTGGAGAAACATTAAAAGAAGTAATGGAAGATAGAAATATATCAACAGAAAGTCTTGCACAATCTACGGGTTTTACGCAAGATTATATTAATGCTGTTTTGAATTGCAAAGAAAACATTTCTGCTGAATTTGCAAGGAAACTTGAGGATACATTAAATATAGATACTGATTTTTGGATGAAATTAAATGAGTTTTATAATGCTGAACTTAGGGCATTAGAAGAATCTCAACAAGTTTAAGTAAAATACTAAAAGTACTGATTGGCTCTAGAAACCGTCAAAATGCAGAAGAAAATCATTGAATTTATGACATCTTTGCGTTGATTTTGCATGATTTGTGCAAAATAATGAAAAAAAATAGTATAGGAGGGAAGAGCCTTCCCCTCGCTCTAAACCTTCGGTTTTCCGCTACCCCTTCTGCGGGCTCAGGCGCCGCCCGCAACGCCTGCTGAATTTAAGAATTTTACGACATCATTAAATCTATCTTCAAATCCAGAAACACACGATGCTTTTCTATCCTGTTTTAGATGTTTATTAGGATAAAAATAATCATAGGAAAGCCATTTATATTTTGCATATTTTTTCTTGTCTATATCAACTTTATCTTTTTCAACTTTTCCGATAAACACTAGTGCATTTATTATTTTATCATCTTGTCTATCGATTTTAATAGAATTAATAGGCATGCCATTATTTAATAATTTGATCTCAGTTCCAATTTTTTTAGAATATTGATTTATTAGTGAATCTTTTATAGTAGTATCTTTAACTAAATGGGCACAACCAAAATCCCAGATATTTGGTAAATAAGAACGATCTGAAGATCGGTTTAATATAAGGATTTCATTATATTCATTTATGCACAAGCAAATCAAATGTAATTCAGTTTGTTTATCGGAATCAAATATACGAAGTAATCTCTTGATAGTTTTACCATCTTTATCTTTAGTCTTTGCTAATAAATAATTTGAATAATCTAGTTGTTTTGATTCTGACAGTATTGATTCTAATTTACTTATACTTGTAAATTTATAATTGTTTTTTACTATTTTATACGCTAGAGATTTTTCATCAATTTCTTCATAGTAATAAAACAGATTAGTATCATCCCATTTTGGTATGTACCAAATAATTGGATATGGTTTCTCATTCCAAACACCTTTTAGTGGTTCATATCCAACTATCTTTGCATTCTCCATGAAATAATTATGATATTGATTTTCATCCATTAGCTTCATAAGAATCCAAGTCAACCTTGCATCTATTGTTAGCTTATTATGACTTGCATGATGAGAAAGTCTAAATCCTGTATCAATATCCGGTCCAAGAAAATCAATGGTATTATGTTCTATATCATTTATAGCAATGTTGATATTTCTTTCTTGAAATGGAGGTTCTTTATCAATTTCTGCATTCTCATCTTTTTCAAGAATTTCATATTCTTCTTTTATTCTTTTCTTTCGAAGTTCATCCTTTTCGTCTATTTCTGCTATCCAAAGTGTTGCTTTTACAGATACTTTTACAGAAGAATTATTTGTTGGAGTTTCTAGAGACTTTGAAATTCGGTTTAACACGCTACAACTTGCATCAGGAAGTTTATATAATTCGGATACTTTAGGATTAGGAAACATAAAGATAATTTCATCACCGAGATTCTTCCAGAAAAAATACTGTAAATCACAAAAATCTTTCTCTGTATTTGAATCTTTAGGTTTTTCTCTAAAACATTCTGACATATATTTAACAGAAAAATCTCTAAAAAGACTTATTGTTTTAGTCCAATACGGATTTAAACTCTTATATGCTGTTGAATTTACAATATCAAATGAAAGAAAAATGTACATTCCATCAAAGTCATGTGTTGATTTTACACCTTCCTTCTTTTCACCTGTGAGCGATTTTAATTTTTGTCGATTATCTAATAACATTTTTTCTAGAATCCAAGATTTCGGGCTCTGTTTTTTGCTGCATCATGGGAAACTTGAAATTCTGCCGCAGTTAATTCAATATTAAACTTATTATTAATATATGATTCCTTAAATTGTTTTTTGGGCATTAAAAAAGCAGCGGCAAATTCATTTGCCTCACTTTCTTCTTGTGAATAATTCATATCTTTTCGATTATAACTTCTGTAATAAATCGAATCTTGAAAAGTTTCTGCAGTTGTCCATCTATCTGTCATATATCCCATATGCAAGAATAAATGTCCTAATTCATGTGCAAGAGAAAATCTTGTTCGATAAAATGGTTTATTATTATTTAGATGGATAATGAATTTGAAATTTGAATTTTCTGGGGCACGTTCAATTCTAGCATCTTCACATTCATCAATAATATCATTTAAGATTTGTCCATGAAGTTTTGTAACAGCTTCTTCAGGATCATATGCAGGAGACTCATATTCAAGGATCTTTAATACGACATCTGCGATTTCGTTTATTGTATCTTTGTTATACATACCCCATCCTCCCAATAATTATATAGTATAATATGAAAAATATAAATTTGCTATATTTATTTAATTTGAATATAGAATCTCTCCATTCATCAACTTTGGTAATAAAGTATCTCGGATAGAAATTAATCTTTCGTTTTCACAGACGTTATTGTATATTTCTTCTGTGATTGATTTTGCAAATGAATCGAATTTTGATAATTCATCATTTGTTGGGATGTAAATCAGGTGTTTAATAATGTGTGTGACTTTTATACTTGGTTGAACGGAACCTATATCATAAGCTAATAAATCATTTTTGATATACTTTAAGTATTCGTACAAATAAAATGGAGATGTGTTTAGTGTTCTGAATGCAACAACATTTTGAGCGATACATCCTTTATTGCCTTTGAAGAATTTCATTTGAGCCAGACTGCCTACTGTGGATAGCAAAATATCATTTTCTTGGGGATGTCCATCGCGAAAGAAAGTGGAATAAGTTTGTTCGTCTACATATTTTGTACAATTCTTATAATCAATAATTCTTCCTGTGCTATTTAATGCTCCTACATCAAGAATTGGGAAGTCATTTTTTTCATTAGATGATGGTGGAGTTTTACCTCGATTATCAACAATATCTATTAATGAACCTAAAGTTTTTCCATCTTTATCGGAAACATTATCTATTTTATCTGCAAATGCTTTTTTGAAGAGGGCTTGGGCTTGCTTTTCGAGGTTGGTGTTTATTTTGTTGTTCAGTTCGATTTTGTCGTCGAGGGATGAGAGGATGGCGGCGATTTTTTGCTGGATGGGGAGAGGGGGAACTTTCACAGGAACGTTTCTCATTGTAGAACCTGAAACTTCCTTAAAAGTTGTTCCACTCCCGAGGTTTTCTATATTATCTTTGTTATATCTTAAGAGATAATATAGAAACATAAAATCTGTATCCTTATTTGGAACAATACTTTTAAATCCCTGATTAGTACAAACCTCATTTTTTGCAATAGCAATATAACCAATTGGAGCACGCGATGTAAAAAGAATACTGTTTGGTGGCATCAATTGAGCGGAACAACTTTTCAAGCCTTTTTCTGTAATATTTCTTTCACCATGAGAAATAAATCGTTCAGTGTGAGTCGATAAATCTTTTGGTGTAATCCAAGCGATAGAACCGTTTTCATAATTTGAAGAATCTTTTGTAGATGGTGTAGCACCACCAACTATAGTTCCTAAATCACTTAAAGTACATTCTTTCCACTCTTCCATTTTCATTCCTTTATTTTATAGATTCCGAAACAAGTTCAGAATGACGTATTTCTTTTCTCAATAATGTAATTCGTTTAATTAAGGCGAATTCGCCATAATTAATGTTTAGGCCCACCTGCGCCGCCCTAATGCGTGAGGCTATGGAGCCCCTTGCCGACCGCAGGATGCCCGAAGGGCAGCCGAGGACGGTGAGCGTTAGCGAAGGGCGGAACAGCCGACGGCAGCTTGCTGCCGGCACGCCCAAATTATTTATATCTTAAACCCAATCCCTGCAAGATTTTTCTTTATCTCTTCTTCGAGCTTGTGGCTCTTTGCGAACATTCCGCCAAGTTCGGTTGTCAGGCGGGTCATTTTATCGGCGAAGGGTTCATCGTCTTCGGCTTTTTCTTCTATGCCAACGTAGCGGCCGGGGGTGAGGATGTAGTCCTGGGCGGCGATTTGTTTTGTGGTGGCAACTGCGCAGAAGCCTTTTACATCTTCGAGGGTGCCGTTCTGGAAGGCGGTGAAGGTGTCGGCAAGGCGGGCGATGTCTTCTTCGGAAAAGTCGCGGTGCTTGCGGTCTACCATGTGGCCCATGTTGCGGGCATCTATGAAGAGGGTTTTGCCGGTCTGCTTTTTGCCGCGGGTGATGAACCAGAGGGTTACCGGAATTGTTACGCTGTAGAAAAGCTGGGTTGGCATGGCGACAATTCCTTCTATTAAATCTGCTTCGATTATTTTACGGCGGATTTCTCCTTCGCCAGAGGTCTGGGTGGAAAGGGCGCCGTTTGCAAGTACAAGTCCAATTTTTCCGTTTGGAGCCAGATGGTAAATCATGTGTTCTATCCAGGCGTAGTTTGCGTTGCCTGCGGGTGGAAGTCCGTATGCCCAGCGAGGGTCATTCTGCAATTTATCCTGGCCCCAGTTGCTCAAATTGAAGGGCGGATTTGCCATGATGAAGTCGAACTTTTGTGTTGAATGAAGGTCGTTGAAAAAGGTATCTTCGGGATGGTCGCCAAAGTTTGCGTCGATTCCGCGGATTGCCATGTTCATTTTGGCCATTTTCCAGGTGTCGGCGTTGGCTTCCTGTCCGAAGACTGAGATGTTGCTTCTGTTTCCTGCGTGCTCCTGAATGAACTTTACGGACTGTACGAACATTCCGCCCGAACCGCAGCATGGGTCGTAAACGCGTTTTCCTTCTGAAGGCTTTAAGATATTTACGATTGTTTTTACTACGCTGGCCGGTGTGTAGAACTCGCCGCCTTTTACTCCTTCGTAGGATGCAAACTGTGCGATGCAGTATTCGTAGGTGCGGCCCAGCAGGTCTTTGCTTGCTTCGGTGTCGCTCATGTCCATGTTGGTGAATACGTCTACTACGTTACCAAGAACACGTTTGTCCAGCTCGGGGGTGGCGTAGTTTTTTGGAAGGACTCCTTTGAGGCTTTTGTTGTCGGCTTCTATGGCAATCATGGCTTTGTCTAAGATTGTGCCGATTTCCGGTGTATGGGCTGCTTTTGCAATTTCTGACCAGCGGGCTTCCGGAGGAACAAAGAAGATGTTGTCTGCTTCGTAAGCGTCCGGGTCGTCTTCAAACCCGTCCCCTTCTGCAACGAGTTCTGCGTATTTCTTTTCAAATGCGGTTGAGATATATTTTAAGAAGATAAGTCCTGTAAAGATTTTGCGGTAATCTGCAGCGGGAATGTGTCCCCAAAGTTCGCAGGCTGCATCCCAAATCTGCTGTTCAAATCCGATTGTGGCGGAAGATGATTTAGCTTTTGGGGATTTTGATTTTGCCATGATGATGTCCTTTGCTTTTTGTTTCTTCTATTATAACACAGTTTATGGCAAAAAAATAGGCTCACACTTTGAAGTGTAAGCCTTGAATTATAGCGGGGGCAGGACTCGAACCTGCGGCCTCCGGGTTATGAGCCCGACGAGCTGCCAACTGCTCTACCCCGCGTCGTATTGTTTGGGTATTATAGGTGAGTTGGCGGTAATTGTCAAGAGTTGGGGGCGGTGATTTTGCGGAATTTAGCAAAAAAATTGCGAAATTTTGGGATTTTTTTTGCGTTTTATTGCGGTTTGGCGCGGTTTATTACGGTGCAGGGGCTGACAAGGCGGCGCGGATTACTCTTTTTCGGGATTAGTCAAAGCAGAGTATTTTATGCGGCACTCAATGATTGCCATCAGCACAACTGCCACAGAGAACCAGCGCAGATTGTTTGCAAAGCCGGCAAAAAAGTCGTAGATGCCGTGAAGCAGTACTGCCACCACAAGGAAGGAAGTGTGGCGCGGTGTATTTCTGCAGCTGTAAATAAAAAGACCGCAAAGTCCAGTGCAGGTCATGTGAATTACATCAGAAGTCATGATTCTTACTGCAATCTGGCCGTAGAGCAGTGTGGCGCCGCGGCTGTTTGCAATCTGCAGGTGGTCAAAATAATAAACAACTGATTCAAAGCAGCCCAGGGCAAGGCCGGCAACAAAGGCAAGCTGAAGAAAGTCGCGGGCCTCGTGTGATTCCGTCAGATTTTTATGAGGAAGAAAAATCAAAATAAGGGTCTTAAAAAGTTCTTCAATCAGGCCGTAAAGCAAAAGTGATTTTAAGAGGGCGTGTAAAATCGGGGAAAAACCGATGCCCGGCAACTCCGGAAGAAAATACTGAATAAAAGAAATCGGCAGAACGGCAATCAGGCCGAGGAAAACCGCAATCAACTGATACAGCAGTTTTAATTTGAAAGCAAAGGTAAATAAAGCAACAACAAGAATTAATGGAACAAAACAGAGAATCAAACCCACCACAGACTCCTTGATAATATGGATTGCTTCGTCGCTGCGTTCCTCGCAATGACGTTGAGACTTATCGCTGCGCTCCTCGCAATGACATATTAAAAGAATACCTTAATCACTAGAATTTTACAATTCGTATGTTATAATAAAGACATGAGCGAAGGAATGAAAAACTCACTGGTCCTTATGGGCTGTAAACATTGCGGAAAATCTACTCAGGGCAAGCTTCTTGCTCAGAAGCTGGGCCTTTCTTTTTTTGATACTGATGATGAGATTGTCCGTCTGCGTGGAATCGATGCCCGTACACTTTACAGAACTAAGGGAGTTGCTGAGTTCATCCTTGCGGAAGAGGAAGCCTGCTGCGAAATCTTAAAAAATAATTCAGAAAATCGTATTGTGATTGCGACCGGTGGCGGAATCTGTGATAATCCGCCGGCCCTTCAGGCTCTGCGTGAATGCGGTACTTTTGTTTTTCTTCGTCTGGATATCAACCATTCTATTGAACGCATAATGGCAAAAATTGAAGAGACTTCTCCCGGGGTTTTCAAAGGGGCTCCTGCTTATGTTATGACTGAAAATCCCCAAACTCTGGATGATATTCAAACAATCTTACAGAAAAAATATGAAGAAAGATATCAGCAGTATGCAAGACTAGCTGATGTTATTGTGGACATAAAAAATGCGCCGGTAGAAGAGAATTTTAAAACCCTTCTCGACGCACTTCATATTAAATAGATGTCGAAGTCTGCGGTGGTTTCGATACACCTGCTTCGCAGGCACTCAACCACCGGAGCTGCTTAGTTACAGCCGCAGCCGCCGCAACCACCGTCTCCGCAACCGCTTCCACAGTCACCGCCGCCGCATCCTCCGCAGCCACCACAGCCTCCGCCGCAGCCGCCGCTTGTAGGAGCAAGCTCTTCTTCTGTAGCATCGCGAACTCCAACAACTTCAATGTCAAAGTTCAGAGCTTTTCCGGCCAGCTCATGGTTTCCGTCAATAGTGATTTTATCACCTTCAACCTTGGTTACATGAACAATAGAAAGTCCCGAAGGAGTCATCATCTGGAAAGGCATACCCACAGTGATTTCTCCGTCGAACTCGAACTTATCGCGGTCCAGTTCAACAATCAGGCGCTCGTCGTATTCGCCGTAGCCGTCTTTTGGCTCAATGTGAGCAGTAAATTTATCACCAGGCTCGTGACCTTCAAGCAGGCTTTCCAGTCCGGAAATCAAATAGCCTCTGCCGTGAACATAACCTAAAGGCTCATTTCCAACAGAAGAATCAAGCTGAACGCCTTCATCATTTTTAAGAGTGTAGTGGATTTCTACCCACTTATCGTTTTCAATTTTCATTAGAATCCCATTCCCATTTCGTCGAGGTTCTGTGCGTTGTCCTGTATAACTTCTTTGATTTCAGGACAGGCATCAATAAGATAACGTTCAATTCCCATTTTAAGAGTCATTACAGCCATAGGGCATCCGCCGCAAGCTCCGGTCAAATTAAGATGAACTTTATAATCATCATCAATGCAAACAAACTCCATGTCTCCGCCGTCTGCCTGGAGCTGAGGACGGAACATTTCCAGTGCTTCTTTTACAGTTTCAAGCAATTTTGGATCTTCAATCATGTTTACCACCTTACGCATATAAGATAATAAAAAAAAAGGCTTAGGGCAAGGTGAAAAAAATTGTCATGCTGAACTTGTTTCAGCATCTGGATCCCGAAACAAGTTCGGGATGACGGAGAGGATGACGGTTATTTCAGAAGGCTTTCTACGGTCTGGTCGAAGCGTGTCGGCGCTGCCAGCCAGTCGTAGGCGATGGTGGCAGAAATCAGCTTGCGGCCATATTCACGGGTTTCGGCAAAAGGTACAGTTTCGAGAAAGAGGTCCAGAGGCATGTTTTTCTTTTTTCCAAATTCAATAAGAGATGACTGCAGCCAGCGGCGAACTCTGGTAATTCCGGCATTGTAAGAGAAAAAGCCGAGAAGAGCAGAATCTTCACAGCGGGAAATCAGGCTGGCAAGATACCAGCTTCCAAAGCGGATATTTGTCTCCGGGTCTGTAAGTGAGTAGTCGGACATTTTGAAGCGGCGGGCAATGTCGCTGCCGGTGAATTCCATAAGCTGGGTAAGACCTATTGCTCCGGCAGAGCTGATTACATCAGCATCAAAAAAACTTTCACTGCGAATCAGGGCATACATCACAGACTCGCTGATTTTGTATTCTCCGCAGTATTTTGAAATAAAGTCATTGTAGTAAGCAGGGTAGACCAGGGCAAGCTCTTCGCGGCTGATTCCGTGTCCGGCAAGACGCTGGGCCCGGGCTGCAATTCGCAGGGACTGAGTATAGTAGTCAGAACTTTCTGGAGAGTCCGGGTCGGCACATTTAGCAAGAAAATCAGCCAGATAAAAATTAGTCTCGGTAGAAAGACCCTGACCCTGGCATTTTTGCCATTCAGGGTAAATCAGCTCCGGAAAGCCAAAGTATGCATAACCAAGAAGAAGATTTTCAAGGGCAGTGTCGACGGCGCTGTCGGCGGTGTCAGCTGTATTCGCAGGCTTTGTTGGGTCTGGCGACCCTAGCTGATTTTGACTACGGGCACTTGTCGGCTCACAAAGAATTTTCTGGAGCTCCACCGGATTTTTGCCTAGCCCCAGTCTATAGGCCGCGAGTGTTTTATAATACACCGAGCTTCCGCCCTGACAGGCCCGCTTAAAAGCAGCCTGAACATCAGAATCAGTACCGTCTGCAAGGCCTTCCTGAATTAAGCGGCCGTAGATATAGGCAAACTGAGCGGTAGTTAAATCAGAAGCATAACCATCCACCGCCTTATAAATCCGTCCAAACTCATTCCACCTTCCCGCGGCCAGCAGAGCCGTAACCAGCTGCTCAAAGAAATCTTCAAAATACTCGCAGTCAGTCCACTCACGTGAATACTCGCCTATAGAATCAATAATCGAGTCAATTGAAAAATTGAGCGAGGTATTCAAAAGATACCAGAGGGCATTGTCTTTTTGGGAAGGCGAGCCGGCAGATGCCATAGCGGCAACAAAGCATTTACGGCTCTGGCGGTAATACATACCGGCTTTTTCATAAAAGCGGCCGGCGTAAAACCAGAAGTAAAACTCAGTGGGACTCCCCTTAAAGGTCTCTGCCAGCTGACTAAACCAGGCGGCATTTTTTGCAAAATCCATAGTTCCGTAAAGAGTGTTTTTTCCAAAATCAGAAATCAGCTGAGGGGCAGGGGCCAAAGTTCCGTCCAGAAAATAGCCGGCAAGCTTTTCCGCACATTTTGTCGTATAAGAATAATTCCGCTTGTAAGATTCAATTCTGTAATTAATTGCAAACTGCTGTGGAGTGTAGAGCAGGGCCTGGGCCGCATCCGATTCCGGATTTTCATAAGCCCCTTCGAAGTCGGGGTGGCGATAGTAGTCACGGTAAAACTGATAGTGCTCTGTTGAGACAGGACACTCGGTAAACCAGCGGTAAACTTCGTCTTCGTAAGCGGAATCGCCGCGGCGACCCATTGCCTCAAGACGCAGACGGATTACTTCGTTTTTTGCCTTAGCGTAGTCCAGACCGCCGGTACACTCTATGAGCCGGTTACTTTCACCGGAGGCTGCAAACTGGCGGGCGGCAATAAGAAGGCTGTCGTCTCCCGGAAAAAGGCGCAGCAGATTTTCGGCGGCGGCATTTTTTTCCTGAACGTTACCGATTGAACAGAGGGTCTCGGCGCTTTTCTGCGCGACCACGGGGCTGCCCTTTTTTATGCAGTATTTGAATTTTTCGCGGGCAGCTTTTTCATTGCCTTCCTGGAGAAATCTAAGGCCAATAAAATAATTCGCATCGTCGCCGAACTTTTTCTGACCTTGGCTCTGGGGCGCGGCCTTGCAGGACACTGCGCTCAGCAGTAAAAAGCTTGCGAGAAACCAGGATGTGAGGCGGCGAAAATCAGGCAGGCAGCGGGCTAGCAGAACAGGACGCATTATACTCCTACTCAGCCGGAATAATTATCTTTGTTCCAGAAATAATATAGTCAGGATTCTTGATTCCGTTGTAGCGGGCAATATACTTGTAGCGCCAAGGATTCTTATAGTAAGTATCAGCAATATCCCAGAGAGTATCGCCCCACTTGATTTTGTAAGTGATATTCTTTGGCTTTTCTTCTGCAACAGGTGGTTGGGCCGGAACAACTTCTTCTGCCTTTTCGATGATTACAATTTCATCTTCTTTAGCTTCAGGAACAGCTGGTTCCGGCTCCGGCTCAGGTTCTGGCTCAGCCACGGCAGCAGCTTCTGCAGCCGGCTCTTCAATTGCAACTGGTGTGCAGTTATCTTTAGCGTGCTTTTTTGTAAGCAGATTATATTTAGAAGGAATAATAAAGAGAATCAAAAGGGTAGCGAGAATACAGATAATTGCGCAGATAATGCAGATGATTACCGGTGCCTTTGTCTTTTTCTTTACATCTTCTTCATCATCTTGAGCAGGAGTTCCGCGTTCAGTTTCTTCGTCGTAAAGACCGTCAAAGTTGAGGCCGCCTGAAACAGGGCTTTCAGAATCAAATGTAGGCTCTCTCATAGTTTCCTCTGTAGTTTCTGTATTATCAAGGTCATCAGTATTAAAGAAGTCATCCGGCATAGGGTTGTCGTCTTCGCTGCTTTCTGTAGTATCATCCGGAATGTCAAAATCCATATCAGGCAGGTCGTCTGAAGTTGTGAAGTCGTCATCAGCTATTGTCTCGTCGGCCACAGTTTCTTCAGAAGTCTCTGTTGTATCATCAGGCAAATCAAAGTTCATATCATCAAGACTGTCAGATTCTGAGATTGATGATTCTGCGGTATTTTCTGCAGCATCGTCTGGTAAATCAAATGTCATTTCGTCAGATTCTGAACTGATTTCTTCATTAGAACTTTCTTCTGTAATAGTCTCTTCAGCCGGCACATCAGCCGGAATCTCTGCACTTTCATCTTCCGCTGCAGTTTCCTCTACTGCATCAGCCTCATCTTCCACAATCGGCTCATCTACAAAAGTCTCATCGCCAAAAGGAACACCTTCATCAACATCTTCAACAACAGGCTCTTCTTCAATCTCAGGTTCAGCTTCTTCCTTCTGCTTGTCTCTCATGGCAGCAGCGGCGGCAAGCAAACCACCTGCGGCAAGGGCGCCGGCAGCTACGGCTGCAGCACCATTTCCTTTCTTTTCTTCAGAATCATTAATTCCATATTCATCAGTAACAAGGCGCTCTTCGAGAGTTCGGGAAACAAGAGTTATATTTGTATTGCTTTCGTTACCGGTTTCGCTGTCTACAATTTTTGCAGAAAGCTTGTTATCTTCGTCGAGAGAAACAGAAAATTTAATGTCAGCCTCACCATTAGGGCGGGCATTCAAATTTTCAATCTGCAGAGAATCAACATATTCGGCATCGTCCATAGAACAGGTAGCAGAACGATACAGGTCAACCATAACCTTAGTCTGATTGTTGTGCGCAGTGGTGAGTTCAAGTTGCTTTTCCGAAGGCTTATTATCCTCTAAAACAGGGTAAAACGAACCATCTGCCAGTTTGATTCCTATAGTTTTCATACAATTCCTCTCAATATTATATGGTAAAACATTCTAAGTCAGTTTTCAAGTGATTAACAGTTTTTTCCATTTACAATAAGCATTTTCTAGATTATATTTTTAATAATATTATTTATATAGGAGCAAAAACTATGGATATCAAAGGAACACAGACCGAAAAGAATCTGCAGACAGCATTTGCAGGTGAATCACAGGCACGCAATAAGTACACTTATTATGCAAGTCAGGCAAAGAAGGAAGGCTATGAGCAGATTGCCGCAATCTTCCTTGAAACAGCAGATAACGAAAAAGAGCACGCTAAAATGTGGTACAAGCTCTTGAACGGCGGTGTAGGAACTACAGAAGAAAACCTCAAGGCTGCAGCAGACGGCGAAAACTACGAATGGACAGATATGTATGATGGTTTTGCTAAAACAGCCCGCGAAGAAGGCTTTGAATATATTGCAAAGCTTTTTGAAGGCGTAGCTGCAATTGAAAAGCACCACGAAGAGCGCTACCGCAAGCTTCTTAAGAATATCGAAGACAAGATTGTTTTCTCAAGCGACGGAGATGCAATCTGGCAGTGCCGCAACTGCGGTCATATTGTAATCGGAAAAGAAGCACCAAAGGTTTGCCCTGTTTGTGCACACCCACAGGCTTATTTCCAGATTGAAGCTCAGAATTACTAAAAAAAATACCCCGGTGGTTTCGATACGTCCTTCGGACTACTCAACCACCGGGGTTCGGTATTTGTATAAAACGGTGGTTGAGTGATGCGAAGCATCGTATCGAAACCACCGTTTTCTTTTTCAGGCTTTATTTAGCATCCGCAGCACTTGGTGTTGAGCCTGCTGTATCTCCTGCATATTCATAACTGTATTCTGACATAGCAACCAGTTCGTTTACTGTTGTACCGAACTTTTCTGCAACATCATATTCAGAAACCTTGTTTACGTTTCCTTTTGCATCATACTTAAGAAGAGTTCTCTTAATTACCTGCTTATCAGAATCATAAGTAGTAATTTCATTCAAAGCACCGTTTGCACCGTAACGGAAAACAAGAGAAGTCTGTTTGCCGGCAAAAGCATCAAACTGGCCGATAGAATCAATAGCACCAGATTCAGTGTAGTTATATTCAGTTTTTTCACTGAGAGAACCATCCGGATTGTATTCGTTTACCGAAACAGTGCGACCATTTTCATCATACTTATAAATTGTCTTCCAGATTAAAGCACCTTCGCCGTCATAGCTTGATTCATCAACAAGAAGATTGTTATCATAAGTATAAATTGTGCGGGCACGGAGGTTACCCTTGCGGTCGTATTCAGAAGCATCAACTTTAAGACCGCTTTTATAGGCATTTGTGCTCTTCCATACAACTTCGCCGTCTGCGCTTGTGCAAAGCTGTTCAACAAGATTACCGGCAGTGTCGTATTTTGCAGTAATTGTATTGATTACGGCATCCTTTGGAGTAAGTTCAGAAGATGAGATTTCTTTTCCGTTGGAATCGAAAACATGCATAATTTTAGAGCTTGGAGTTCTGTATAATGTGCCAAAGCGTGTTGCAATGGAAAAATCAGTTTCAGTATAAGACTTTACGTTACCTGTAACTGGTGCGTATTTAAAGACATCTGCTGCAAAAAGCGAAAGAGTAAGGCCGGCAGCAATAGTAAAAGCGAGAAGTTTTTTCATAAATCCTCCAGATTTTTATGTTTAATTCTTTATTTGCTTATGCAATATTATTATTTTATACTATAATCTCAGAAAAGTAAAAGAAAAAGGAAAAGCCATGACGTCGGACCAGTGGAAGTATTTTTGTGATTTTAAAGATCAGTTCAAAAACAAGGTAGAAGAGTGGAAAAAGGCCGCTCCGGAGCTTACAGAACTCCAGCGTCAGGCAGCCCTTCTTGCAAAAACACCGGAATACCCCTTTGAAACTACTGTTGTTTATAACCGTGCTTTGGATGATATCACTCCTGAAGACCAGATAAAGCTTATTGTTATAGGAGACAATCCCGGAAAAGACGAGCAGCTGGCAAAAAACAACCGCTACCTTGTAGGCCAGGCCGGAAAAATTGCCGAGGGTTACTTTCGTAAAAATCCGGAGCTTGGAGTTGATTTTCGCAAGAATGTAATTATTCTCAATAAAACTCCTATTCACAGTGCAAAAACTGCTCAGCTCAACACAATAGCAAAGCAGGGGGGCGAAAAAATAGCCGGCCTCATTAAAGAGTCTCAGCTCTGGATGGCAGAAAAAACAGCTCAGCTTCACGCCGCCCTTGGTACTGAGCTCTGGCTTGTTGGCTACTCTGAGCTAAAACCGCGCCGCATTTTCTGCCCCTATCGCGACGAACTTAAAGCTTTCTGCAGCCCCGAGGCCTGGGCGCGGGTTTACGTCTTCCAGCATTTTTCCATGAACCGCTTTACTATAGATCTCGGCGACTTTATTGAGGCCGGTAAAAAAGAAAAGGCCCCGCTGGAATCTAACATTCACGAGCTGGGCCTTATTCACAAAAAGGAAATATTCGGATAATTACAGATTATTTTTTTCGGAAGCGTCCTTGTTTTCTGCAGCTTCCGGAGCTTTTTCTGAATCGGCTGGAGCAGCGTCTGCAGGTTTACCAGCTTCAGAAGAATCATTCATCTGCTTAATGATTACGGCGCGGTTTGTATAATGAACAAAGCTGAAGAAAAGAGTTACAAAAGCAGTAGACTCAAGCAAAAGTGCCATACCACGCATTGCACCAAGGAAGTAAGAAATTACAACAGAGGTACACAAAAGAATCTGCAGAAAGCAGAGAAGATAGAGGGCACTTTTTTTAGAGTAGCCCATGTTCAAAAGTTTATGGTGCAGGTGAGAACGGTCTGCCGACATAATAGGCTTTTTGTCGCGGATACGGCGCCAGATAGCGGCAATTGTATCGAAAACCGGGAAAGCGGTAATCACAAGCATAATAAGAAGTTTGTTGAATTCGAATGTATTGCTTGAATCAAAAAGCGGGAATACCGAAATCATAAAACCAAGGAACTGGCTTCCTGCGTCACCCATAAAAAGCTTAGCCGGCGGCCAGTTAAAGCAGAGGAAGCCGAAAATAGAAGCGGCAAGAATAAAGCAGAGAATAGATTCCGGATTTCCTGTGAGAGTATAAAGAATACCAAGGGTAATAATAGTAGAAATTGAAAAACTTCCGCAAAGGCCATCAAGACCATCAATAAGATTATAGGCGTTGATTACACCGAGAATCCAGCCAAAGGTAAGAATCAAACTTACAGGGGTTGGAAGAACCCATGAAAAAATCTGCTTAAAATGGAAACCATTAAAAACTACAACAGAAACTGCAATAAGCTGAACAATGAGTTTTGCCAGAGCCGGAAGAGTAAGAAGATCATCAAGAAGGGCAAAGGTAAAAACAATAGTTCCTGCAATGAGAATTGGAAGAATTCTGTTCAGATTAGCGGGATTAGTTTTAATAATGAAAATACAGGCAGAAACAATAAAACTGAAGAAAATTCCAACGCCGCCTAAACGAGGTATGTTTCCGGAATGAATTTTTCGGGCGTTCTGGTAATCATACAAACTGAATTTTTTACAGAGTTTTATGATTATTGGCATTGAGATTATAGATAAAAGTCCTGCCAGAACTATGAATATACTTTGTGACATATCATTAAAATTATATAGTAAAGAAATTAAAAGTCAAGCAATTGAGGTTTTTCTTGATTTTACCCGAAACCCTATGTTAAAATCCTATTATATGCCTAAAGTTGTTGTTATTGGGGCTGGTATTTCCGGCCTTTCTGCGGGAATTTATGCTGCCCGCGCAGGTTTTGATGTTACAATTGTTGAACAGCACAATATTCCGGGTGGACTTTCTACCAGCTGGAGCCGAAAAGGCTATTATTTTGAAGGCGGAATGCACTGGCTCACAGGTTCAAGCCCGAAAATGCCTTTAAATAAGATCTGGCGCCAAGTTGGTGCCCTTAAAGATAATAATCCAATAGAAAACCGGGATCCTATTTATAATTTAATTGATGAAAATGGCAAAACTTTGAGTCTCTACCGCTATCTTCCGCAAATGGAAAAGGCACTTATTGATTATGCACCGGAAGATAAGTCCAGAATCAAAAAAATGTGCCGGGAAATCAGGGATTTTACGAATTTTCATATGCCCATTTTCGATGTAAGAGGCTGTCAGTGTGAAAATCCGGTAAAAATTCATCCGGGAGAATTTATCAAAATGCTTCCGGCAGTTCTTAGAGTTCCATATCTTAAAAATACCTCATATACAGAGTATGTTGCCCGATTTAAAAATAAGAATCTGAGGCATCTTTTGACTAGTGTAATAGGCTACCGTTACAATGCCCTGGCTTTTATTTATACACTGGGCTCTTTTGCAAGCGGCGACTGCGGATATCCTGCCGGTGGTTCTGTTCGCATGGCTAATAATATGCTTGAGACCTATAAGAGCCTGGGCGGAAAAATTATGTTCCGTACAAAGGCAGAAAATATTCATGTAGATGATTATGAAGTACGCGGAGTTGAAGTGAGCGGCAGTGGTTCCGGGGCTGCGGCCGGCGAGACCTGTGAGCTGGAGGCCGACGCTGTAATTATTACTCAGGATGCGCGTGCTGCGGTTGACAGTCTTTTTGATACTATGGTTGATGAACCATGGGTAAACACAATGCGCCACAAGGCAGTTACAGAGCAGAATATCTTTATTGGTATGGGTGTTAAAGCTGATTTGTCGCGTCTGCCTTACTGCTGCATATTCCCTCTGAAAAAGCCGTTTGAATATGCGGGCTGTAAATACAACGAATTGAGAATTTACAATTACGCCGCTTATAAAGAACATGCTCCGGAAGGCTGTACGGCCCTTACCTGTCTTTTACTTGGCGAAAGTTATGCTTTCTGGAAGGCTGCAAAGGCAGACGGAACTTATAAAGATAAAAAGAAGGAACTGGGAGAGCTTTTTGTAAAGCAGCTGGCAGAATTTATTCCTGAGGTAGGTTCGGCTCTTGAAGTAATTGATGTGGCTACGCCATGTACCTACGAGCGCTACACCGGTTCCTATGAAGGCAGCTGGATGAGCGTATGGGAAAAGGGTGGTAAGCAGTATAACTACCCGCAGAGCCTGGACAGCATGTTCGGCGTTTATTTTGCCGGCCAGCGCCTTCAGATGCCGGGCGGCTTACCGATTGCAGTTTACACAGGCCGCCAGGCGGTGCAGTACCTCTGCCGCGACTTCGGCGAGACATTTGTGTGACCCTACGGTGGTTGAGTGCCGTGAAGTGGTGTACACTGCGGTGGTTGAGTAGCCCGAAGGGCATATCGAAACCACCGTCATTGCGAGGAGCGCAGCGACGTGGCAATCTATTTTCTTGATAATCCCGAAAACTGTGATAAAATAACATTATGGTTAAAAGTTTTTTCGTAGAGAGTTTGGAAAAAAACTATAACCCAATAAAAAGGAGTGATTTTTATGGGAAAGAAAGTTAGCGTACTTGGCTATCTGTATCTTATTGGTATGGCATTAGTTGCAATTGGATTCTGTTGTCCTATGTTCAAGGGACTTTTCGGATCTTCTGCAAATGGTTTTGATTTTATCAAGAATGCAAAAGAGGGTGGTTTTGCTGCAATCGGAGCTATCTTGATTTTTGCTGGAGCAATTGCAGGTATTGTTGCAAATTTTGTTCCACAGCTCAAAGGTCTTAAATTGATTTTTGCTATTTGTGTTCTTGCAGGTGCAATTGTTCTGATAATCGGCTTCACTACAAACGGTGGAATTTACAAGAAAATCGGTAAAGCTTTCTTGAAGAACGCTATGTTCGGCTTCTACATGGTAGTAGTTGGAATTGTAGCCGCTGTTTGCGGAGCAGTTACTGGTAAGTAAAGCTGTCACCCTGAACTTGTTTCAGGGTCTATAGCTTTATTATCAAAGCGCCGGATTTTTCGTCCTTAGGGAGAGAATCCGGCCTTTTTGTTTTAACGCTGATCAGGTCGCCGGACTGGGGGCGGAAAGGCGGTTTTGGCAGGCGGGTGTTGTTTTCGTCCGGAAGGGTGACGAGCACAAGGCCGTGCTGGCTGCAGCCGTAGTAGCCGCACATATAGTTTGGCAGGCGAAGCTTGTCGGATGTGATACGGATGGTGGTGGAGTCGGTGGTTGAGTAGCTTGATGACAACCGTCCGGTGGTTGAGTAGTCCGAAGGACGTATCGAAACCACCGCAGATTTCGGCTCATAAGATGGTTTCGATACACCTGCTTCGCAGGCACTCAACCATCGTGCATTTTCCACCGCCATAAAACTAAGTGTAGCCCTTTCCTTTGGCAGTTTTGCCGCAACCGAAAGCTTCTGCAGGCGGGCAGGGGCATCTTCTGTGGAGAAGGCAAAGTTACACCACTTGTTCTTACTTCCCGTATATGCTTTAAAGCCGCTCATAGGGCAGTCGCCGGCATGAGGACAAGGGGCTGCAATTGTGCGGCCATCTTTTATATAGCGGGTGCGCAGCAGGCTGAGAGTTCGGGCCGCCTTTGGAACGCCAGGCTCTACAAGCAGAATGCCTGCGTCTTTTTCAGTGTAGCGGGTCAGCTGCTCGTAATATTTTTTAGTCTGAAATTCAGGCGGCATGTCGCTGGCCTGGTCTAATTCATTAAACATATTTGCGCATGTCAGAAAGCCTGCTTTTTCTCTGATTGGAGTGCCGAAAGGCCCCTTTACACGGATAATTTTCCAGGGCTCAATAGAAGGGGCGGCAGCCTTGGCTTTAGCGGCAATAGAAAGAAAGATATCTTCACCCAAAGCCATGGAGTTTGCAGAAACATCGAGGCAGTACCAGGTAAGGCTCAGTTTGCGCAGTTCCGGGCGGGCAAGCCAGAGGGCGGTAACCACAGTAAGAGGGCCGCTTCCCAGGTCAATGCAGATGGTGTCGGCAGTCGGGAAAACAGAATCCGGCAGATTGGCAAAAAGCCTTGTTAAGCGTACAAGATTCCACCAGGTGTAGTAGCGCACATAAGAGCTGAGCTGAATATTGTCGTTCATATAGCCCAGACGACGGCTGGCGCGGTCGTCGGTCAGCTGATGAGAAAGGTCTCGGATATGTTCCGGCAACTGTTGCAGCTGCCGCGAATTCAGCGGCCGTACACCCTGGATTATTTCGTCGAATGAATTGAGGATTGCGACAGAGTTTTTGGAAAGGCGACTTGTGTCGAAGAGAGAAGTATGGATTGCTTCGTCGCTGCGCTCCTCGCAATGACGGGGTTTTGATTTTTGTGTCATAAAATTTCCTGTATAGTCGGTGGTTGAGTGGCCGCGTAGCGGCTGTATCGAAACCACCGTGAATCACTGTTCATAAGGTGATTTCGATACGGCTTCGCCTACTCAATCACCGGGGAATCTCCGGCAAATTTCATATATAACTCAGTTAATATCTGCCGGCACTCGCGGATCTGGTTGATCAGGTCGGCGTTGTCTTGGACGGCCTGGGCTTCTTCAATAATCTGCTGGCCGGCACCTTCGGCGGTGAACTTTTTTTCGGTAATCAGATACTTGAGGCGGAGAATCAGGTCTACCTCGCGCTGGGAGTAGAGACGGCGGCCGGACATATCCTTACGTGGGGTAAAGCCTGGAACGACTTCTTCCCAGTAGCGGAGAACATGGGCTTTTACGCCTGTTAAGTCTTCTATTTGTCCGATTGTGTACATTTACTCTCCTGTGATGGTGGTTTCGATACACTCGCTTCGCGAGTACTCAACCAACGGTGGTTGAGTGGCCGCGTAGCGGCTGTATCGAAACCACCTTATGAGCCGAAAATACTGGTGATTTCGATACGCCCTTCGGGCTACTCAATCACCGGACTTCGGTATTTTATCACCGTTCGCGGTCTTCCCACTTTTGTCTGCTGCCCTTGAACTCTACCTGAACCGGAATCTGGTCAAAGCCCAGGTCCTCGCGGATGCGGTTTTTCAGGTATGTAACATAAGGCTCCGGTACAACTTCTGGTCTTGTTGCAAAAATGATGAAGGAAACCGGATTCACACTGGCCTGAGTCATATAGCGGATTTTGAAGTGGGCAGTTTTACTTGCTGGTGGCGGATAGCGCTCCAGCCAGTCCTGCAGGGCATTGTTGAGCGAAGCAGTTCCGATTTTTTTAGTCAGCTGGCCGTAAAGGTCAATTGCGGTATTGAGCAAATCTTTAATGCCTTTTCCCTCAAGGGCGCTGAGCGGAAGAATCGGGGCAAAATCCATGTGGGCAAACATAATGTTCATCCATTCGCGAACAGCTTTTACAGCCTTATTGTCCTTTTCTTCGCGCAAATCCCATTTATTCAAAACAAAGATGATTCCGCGGCCCTTTTCAAAAGCCAGGGAACAGATTTTCTTATCCTGCTCGGCAAGTCCTTCCACCGCATCAATCATCAAAAAGACAACATCACATTCGTCCAGGGTTTTGATGGCGCGGTTTACAGAATAGTATTCAACGTCGTCGTGAACCTTAGCCTTACGGCGGATTCCGGCAGTGTCCAGAACCTTAAAGCGGCGGCCGGCATATTCAAACTCACCTTCAACAACGTCGCGGGTAGTTCCGGCGTAGTCACAAACGATAGAGTTTTCTGAATGTGTGAGGCGGTTGGAAAGGGTAGATTTTCCTGTATTTGGTTTTCCAAGAATTGCGATTTTGATAGGGCGGTCGCTCGAAAGCACCTGAACCTTACTGAAGTCGCAGCGGTCAGTAATTGCGTCTGCCAGCTCACTGATATGGTCGCCGTGTTCTGCAGAAATCAGCATGAGCTCGTTAAAACCGTACTTTGCGTAGTTCCAGGCCTCGGCTTCGTTTTTGCCGCCTTCGGTTTTGTTTACGGCCGCAATCATCTTATTCCAGTAAGGGCGCATTTTGATGATGAACTCTTCATCTTCGCCGGTAATTTCTGTAGCGTCGAGCAGGAGAATTACAACATCGGCGCGGTCAATCATGTCAAGGGAACGCTCAACTACGTAGTCGTCCAGCTCGGCCTCTTTTGTTCCGATGTCGCGGGTAAGCTTGTATCCGCCGGTATCAACAAGATGAACTGGTTTTCCCTTTATGATTGCAGTGGCCTCAACCGGGTCGCGGGTAACACCTGGCTGGTCGTTTACAATAGCCACGCGGTGGTGCAAAAAGCGGTTGAAGAGGGTAGATTTTCCAACGTTAGGGCGGCCGGCAATTACAACGAGAGGAAGGCCGTCGTATTCAGCGTCTTCCGGGTCTGTGTCGCCGGTAGCGGTTACAGTGCCGTCCGGGGCCACGGTGATTCCGTTTACTGCGCCGGGCGTAATAAAATCAGCTTCTTCGGCGCGGGCCTTTTCTGCGGCTTTCTGTCTTTTTTCTTCCAGAACCTCTTCCTTCGGGCGGGAGAAGTCGGGTTTTGATTTCTTTTTGGCCATATATCTCCAGTTTTTGCGGTGGTTTCGATACGGTAGGAGCTTTAGCTCCGTACTACTCAACCACCGTCACATTGCAGCCGGTGGTTGAGTGGCCGCGTAGCGGCTGTATCGAAACCACCTTATGAGCCGATGTTCTCTAGTGATTTCGATACGCCCTTCGGTCTACTCAATCACCGTGACCACCGTTTTTACAAATTATTCAAATGTTTAGCCGAAATTGCTTCGAGCTCGGCGATTGTAAATCTTGAAAGCAATTCCTTTGTGCTTGAAATCAGCTTAGGGCTCATACTCAAATTGCGGATTCCCATTCCGGCCAGTACCATAACGCTGTCCTGACGGCCTGCCATTTCACCGCAGACTGCAAGCGGAACATTGTTTTCCTTGGCAGAACGAACGGTCATCTCAATAAGGCGCAAAACTGCAAGGCTGAACTCGTTATAAAGTCCGCTTACATGAGGATTTTCGCGGTCAATTCCAAGGGTGTACTGGGTAAGGTCGTTTGTACCAAGACTGAAGAAGTCGCTAACCTTGCTCAAACAATCAGAAATAAGAGCCGCAGCTGCAGTCTCAATCATAATACCAACAGGGGTGTCTTCCTGGAAAGGAATATTTTCTGCCTTTAATTCCTGCTTTACAGCATTCACAATTTCAAGGCACTCTTTAACCTGGTCCACACTGGTAATCAGCGGGAACATAATTTCGAGATTGCCGTAAACGCTGGCGCGGTAAAGGGCACGCAGCTGGGTCTTCAAAATATTAGGGTATTCAAGGCTGAGGCGCACCGCACGCAGACCCATAAGAGGGTTCTTTTCTTCGATGTTCGGCAGGTCAACCGAGTTAATCAGTTTATCACCACCGGCATCCAGAGTTCGGATTGTAACCGGCTTATCACCCATCATCTGCAAAACTGATTTATAAGCTTCAAACTGAGTTTGCTCACTGAAGGAACGGGCAGCAGCGTTCAAAGAAGCGCCGCTCTGTGCCATGTAAAGGAATTCAGTACGGAAAAGCCCGATTCCATCAGCTCCTTCTGCAAGGGCAACTTCGGCCTCCTCGGGAGTACCGATGTTTGCATAAAGCTTAAAGCGGGTGCCGTCCTTAGTTTCGGCCGGCTTATTGAGGAAGGAGCGCAGGCTGAGCTTACGCTGATATTCCTCGCGGATTTTTCCTTTATATTCTTCTATTGTATTGCGGTCCGGGCTTACAAGAATTTCAGCCGATTTACCGTCGATAATTACAGTTTCACCGTTGCGAACTTTTTTACTGATATCTTCAAGGCCGACAACCGTTGGAATGCCGTAGTTGCGGGCAAGAATTACCACGTGGGAAGAAACACCGCCTTCGCTCAGGGCAAGGCCGGCAATCTTTCTCTTACTCAGGATGATTGTGTCGGCAGAACTCAAAGAGGTCGCTAAAATCACCGAACCATCCGGAACCGTATTGATATCAAAAGGATGAATGTCCAGCATTTCGTCCAGGACACGGCCAAAAACATCAGTTATATCCTGGGCACGCTCAGAAAGATAGTAGTTTCCGGCCTGGCGCAGCTTTGCCGCATACTCTTCTGCCTTAAACTGCACGGTATATTCTATATTAAAGAGCTGATTTTCGTAAAAGTCGCGCACTTCCTGCTTAAAAACCGGGTCTTCGAGCATGAGAATGTAGGTCTCAAAAACCTCGCGCTGAGCACGGTCACGTTCACTGGTTTTGGAAAGTGAATCCAGGTGCTCCGAAAGTCCGAGCGTAACGGTCTGAACGGCAGCCTCAAAACGGCTCCAGCCTTTATTTAACTGATCGATGTTTATGTGATGCTGCGGAATTGCACGTTTTACCGGGTCTGGAATTACAAAAGCGGTTCCAATACCAGTTCCGTCGGCCGCAGGGATTCCGAGAAATACTTCCATAAATTTGAATTATATAGAAAAAATAATTATATTTAAAGATATGAATACAATGGCTATTTACGAACTGCCTTTCAGACAGGCTTTTTTGATTTTTATAATGTTCAGCGTAGTCGGCTGGATTTCGGAAGTGCTTTATGTGGGTATTTTCCACGAGCACAAATTTGTAAACCGCGGATTTTTGCACGGGCCGCTTTGTCCTGTTTACGGCTTTGGCGGTGTTGTGATTTTGCTGCTGCCGGCGGCCCTCTATTCAACCTGGCTGCCCCTCTTTTTTGCTTCTATGATTTTGTGTACGGCTGTGGAATATTTTGTCAGCTGGGTGATGGAAAAGACCTTTCATGCCCGCTGGTGGGATTATTCGCACTATAAGTTTAATTTGAACGGCCGCATTTGTTTGTTGAACTCGGTGCTTTTTGGCTTTATGGGCCTGGGCGTGATTCATTTTGTTTATCCTCAGATGCTGCGCTTTTTGAACTGGCTGGGAGATTTTGTGACTATGATTTCCAGCGACCTGATTGGCCTTGCTCTAGCGGTTGATATGATTGTAACTGTCCGCAAGCTTGTGGACTTCAGCGCCACAATGGAAAAAATCAAAACCTTTGGCGAGAGCTTGCGCGACCACTACGGCAACGAGGTCTGGTTCCGCAGCGAAAGCTTTGAAGCAATGCTGGCTTCGGTAAAGGAGCATGCTGAATCAGACAAAGACAAGATCAGCCAGAGCATTCTCGAAAAAATTGACCGCTTCCAGAACGCCCGCAACAAGGCCGCCGAAAGCTTTATGGCCCACTTCCCAACAATGAAGTCTATTCAGTACAAGGATGAGCTGGAGCATTTGAAGAGCCGTATCAAAGTACGATTAAGAAAGTAGGTTGTCATTCCCCGGCTTGACCGGGGAATCTAGACATGACTGTACTTTCTGGATCCTCGGGTCAAGCCCGAGGATGACATTGAAGCAATCCATTTTTTTCCTTGACGATATCCTCTGTTTCTACCTATAATAACACTATCTCTAAAAAATTCAGGAGTTTATTATGGAATCGCAGAATCGCGAGAATCTTGGCAGCCGCCTTGGCTTTTTGCTTTTGTCGGCTGGTTGTGCTATTGGTTTGGGAAATGTTTGGCGCTTCCCTTATATCACTGGTAAATACGGCGGAGCAGCCTTTGTTTTGATTTATCTGGTTTTCCTTGTAATTTTGGGATTGCCGGTTATGGTTTGTGAATTTGCTGTTGGCCGTGCTTCTAAAAAGAGTATGTCGGCAGCCTTCCAGCAGCTTGAGCCTGCCGGAACTAAGTGGCACATTTATGGTGGCTTTGCAGTTGCAGGAAACTATCTTTTGATGATGTTCTACACTGTTGTTTCTGGCTGGTTCCTTAAATATTTCTTCCAGATGATTGGCGGAAAGTTTGTAGGTCTTAATGGAGATGCCATTGTAAATGTATTTGTTGGCGAAACAGTTGGCAGTGCATCAACTCTTTTAATCTGGATGGTCGTTGTAATCATCATCGGCTTTGGTGCCTGCTTCCTTGGTCTTCAGAAGGGTGTTGAGCGCATCACAAAAATTATGATGAGCGCCCTCTTTGTTATTATGGTTGGTCTTGCAATTTACGTTGCCTTTATTCCGGGCTCTGGTGCCGGTTATGCCTTCTACCTCAAACCTGATTTTAAGGCTCTTGTTGGTGGCGAACATGGTCTTTGGGACACTATTTATGCCGCTATGGGTCAGGCCTTCTTCACTTTGTCTCTTGGTATTGGTTCTATGGAGATTTTTGGTTCTTACATCGGTAAGGAACACTCACTCACTGGCGAAGCTCTCCGTGTAATTGGTCTTGATACTTTCGTAGCAATTTGTGCCGGCCTTATCATCTTCCCTGCTTGTGCTGCTTTCAATGTAGAAGCTTCTTCTGGTGCAGGACTTGCATTTATGTCACTTCCAAACGTATTCAACTCAATGGGACCTGTAGCTGGCCGCATTGTTGGTGCTTTCTTCTTCTTGTTTATGAGCTTTGCTGCTCTGTCTACAGTAATTGCCGTATTCGAGAATATCGTAGCCTTCCCAATGGATAAGTTTGGCTGGAGCCGCCGCAAGTCAGTTCTCATCAACTTTGTTGCAATGCTGATTTTGGCTACACCTGCTGCCCTTGGTATGAACGTATGGTCTGGAGTTCACTTCGGAGCTCACATTGGTTCTATCGACGCTCTGGAAGACTTCATCGTCAGCCAGAACCTCCTGCCACTTGGATCTATGCTCTTCCTCCTCTTCTGTACTCTTAAGAAGGGCTGGGGCTGGGACGGCTTTATTGCCGAAGCTGATGCCGGAGACGGAATTAAGTTCCCTAAGAACAAGGTAGTTAAGTTCTACCTGCGCTACATCGCTCCACTTATCATCCTGGTAGTATTCATTGCCGGATATTTCGATATTTTTGGAAAGAAGTAGACCGTTACATCGACGTAAACTGTCACCCCGAACTTGAACTGTCACCCCGAACTTGTTTCGGGGTCTAATTAGATGCTGAAACAAGTTCAGCATGACGAAAAATAAGATTCTTCTTATTATATAGAAAAAATTTGCAAATTTACCTAAGACGGTCTATTATTGACTTGAGAGGGGTTTCTTTGATTTTACATCATGGAAGCCCCTTTTTTTTGTAAAATTAAGGTTTTCGCAAAAAATGCCGAAACTCTAAGAGGAGAAGTGGAGTATTATATAGTTTATTTAAAAGTTGAGGTGCTATGAGTAAATTTGAAAAAGTAAAAGTAAGTTTATTTGCATTTATTACTACCTTATCTATTATTTCAATTTTTTCTTGTGAGATTGGTTTAGGAGCAGCTGTTGATACTGAAGCTCCAAATATCAATATTACTGTGCCTAATCCAGAATCGGTTGCTGTCATAAGAGACAGTTTCCCAATTATGGGTAATTGGAGTGATGATGGAGAAATAGAATCAATTAAAGTTGTAATTACTTCAAACTCCTCTAACCAGCAATTTACAAAAAATGCAGAATTTACTACTCCGGCAAAAGGCGAAACAGGTGGCTCCTGGTCAGTCTTTTTTGAGCCTGAAGCTGAAGGAATCCTCGATGGTGCTTATTCTGTAAATATTACAATAGAAGATACAGTTGGACATTCAACAGAAACATCGAGTCAAATTCGAATAGATAATACACCTCCTCTTATTGTTCTTCAAAGACCTTCGACAATTCTTTCTGACAATTCTTTTGATCCTTACGGTAAAACGTTTTCTTTGATTGGACAGTCTACAGATGAAAACGGTGTAACCTTAATGAAGTTGAATTTCTACCATAACAGTGATTTGTCAGATACACCAACAGAAATTGAACTTTCAAAAGTTCCAGATACAATTAACTTTGATATTGCACGTTTTGAATTAAATAAACAGAATGCATATTCAAATATTTATGAGTCAACAACTCTTAACGGCACTAAGGAAGCTTATTTTAACCTTACAGCCTATGATGGGGCTCAGAAATATGAACCAAATGGAACACAGACTGCAGAAGATACATTTGGTAATCCTGCTACTGTTTATTATCTTTATGATGATATCTCAGAATTAATTACTTCTTACAAAGTAACAGGTCTTTATAAAATTCTTGCCGGAACATATGATACAAGTGAGGCAGGCCGTTCTGCAGGTCAATCTTCAACTGTTTTAAATCAATTACAACAGAAACAGGTTTCTGCAGGTAAGTTTTCATTAAATCCTGCAAATACTCCAACTTATACACTTTCTGGTGGCGACAGACTTGAACTACCTAGTCCAAATATTTCGGAGTGTGGTGAGTTTTTTGCTACAGGGAATCATGATAATATTGTACTTTCTTTAGGCTCTTCAATTCAGTTTAATGTTATACCTGGACTTGATGGGGTTTCGCTGCTTGAGAATACCCTTATTCCTTATGCTATTGAGTATCCGGAGCCGGCAGGTGGAGAAAACAAGCTTGAGATTGAAGTTTTAAGCCGTAAGCAGAGCTCAACAAGTGATGGTACTACAGTTTATAAAATTGAAGGTCTCATCAGCGAAAGCAATGGTTTTGAAACGAATAAATGCTACCGTATAGTTCTCGAAGGTAAAGATAAAGAGAATATTGGCGTAGAACCAGAAGGAAACGGATATGGTTTCTACTGCCGAAAAGTTGGCGATGGTCCAAAGCTTGAAATTACTCTCCCAGAAGAAGTAAACGTTGATAAAAAAGCCGGGGATACAGTAACAATTTCTGGAAATGTCGAATTTACAGAAAACGGACTTCTTGAGATTTTATTGAATAGAATGGGAGAAACTCCTGTAACCATATTCTCTTATGATACAACCTCGGGTTCAGCTACAGGTATAACTCAGGATAATGATATTACTACAAAGTATTATTATACTTACACAATTCCTGCAACCAGTTTTAATCAGACTTCATCAGACAAATACAAAATTGAAGTACAGGCAAGTGGAGACAGCATTACTGTCTCAAAATCTCGCAGCGTTGTTTATGATGTTGAGAATCCGGAAGCATCTATATTTGCACCAGAGCCTATAGCACATAAATATTCGTACGCAGGAGAGCAGCAGACTGGCGATTATTTAAACAAGACAATCAAAATTAAGGCAAATGTAAAAGATACAGGCGGCAGTGATGTTGACTTGGAAAATACTCATTTGCAGTACAACAGTACAAACGGAACTTCCGGCTGGAGAGATTATACAGCTGCAGAAATTCTTAAGGGAACAAATACATATTCAGTAGATACAGAAAATCTTACAGGACTTACAAATGGTAATGTATATTTCAGAGTTAATGTAAAAGATAATTCTGGAAACGAAGCTAATTCATCTGTAATTGGTCCATACATAGTAGACCAGGACACAGATAAGCCTGTTATTCTGCCAGGTAAAGACTGGATGGCTTTCTATAACACAGACAATGCAAACTTTGATGAAGATTTTACAAGAAATCTTCTTCAGGTAAAGAAGGTCTATTTTAAGCTTGTTGATGATGATGACAATGGATTACAGTCTGTATCAGTAAAAGTTTATAAGGCAGATGGAAGTGAAATTACTGATACTGCAGTAACAAGTGTAAAAGATTTTTCTGCAGGTAAAAAAGAGTGTACCTGTTATTTTGAAACTAAAAATCTGGATGAAGGAAAATACAGGGTAGTAGTAACTGCTCTTGATAAGAATGGAGCCGGTGCAGATGCATCTAAGGAAACCTGGATTAATATTACAGCGGCAGCTCCAAGACTCAGCAATATTTCAATTGACAATAAATATGTTACTACAAATGGAGATTCAATTGCTCCAGCAACAGCAACAGAACCATTTTCAAATGCAAAAAAGAAGATAAAGGCAAGCTTTAAAATTAATTCAACATCGGCACCATTTAAACTGACATACAAAATTACTGCAGCTGATGGAACTTTGATTAAAGATTTTGATGCCGAAAACTCTGCAACTGAATTAACTGCAGCAAATTATGACAGTTCAACTCAGCTCTGGTCATATGAAATTACACCAGAGACTAGCTGGACAGCAGGTAACAAAAAGGCCTTTAAGCTCCAGCTTAAGGTTTTTGATAAGAACCATAACGAAGGACTTCAGAATACACCACTTGATTTCTACATAGATAATTCACAGCCTGTTGTTACAGCAAATACTGGTGTTGCTACACCTACTGCTGCTGAAACAGAAGGTAACTCATGGGATTTTGATATAAGTGCAAGTGATACAGATGGTGATTCTGCTTATCCGGCAAAATACTTTATTGCCTTTGCAAACAAAGCAGATGATGTTAGCGGTACAATTTCTAATCGCACAGGCTGGCTTGATGCAACTTCATTAAAGTCATATCCACTTACTTATACAAATCTTCCTGCAGTCTTTGGAACAGCAGATGCTCCAAATAGTGGAAAGAAAGTTGTTTATGTAAAGGTACAGGATTCTGTTGGAAACATAAGCAACGAATTCTCAACAGAATTTAATTACGATAAAGGCGACCCTTCTGCTGCAATTACAGGTTATACAATTGGAAGTGAAGTAACTACTATTACAGAAAATAAATTCTTTGCAAAAGGTCTCTTTACTCTTTCTGCAAGTGCAGAAGATGACTGGGCAATTGATAGTCTTGAATTAATCGAAACAAAAACAAAGGATGGTATAGCAACCACAGGTTCTCCAATAGCAGTAAAGCTTGATAGCGGAGTTTTAAAGAAGGCTGATGATACTACATTAAATCTTCCAAGCACAGGTTTAGACACAGCAGAATATAAATATACACTTAAAGCTACAGATAAGGCAGAAAAAACAACAGCAAGCTCAGAAGTCTTTGTTCAGATAGATCAGACAGCACCTGCGCTTACTCTTAATGACATTTCATCAGCTCCACTTAATGGTCTTGTTGCCTTTAGCGGAAGAGCAAGCGATGAAGGTCTTGGATTAAAGTCTCTGCTTCATAAGATTGTGGCAGATGGAAGTGAAGACCCTGCAGATTCTTCATTGAATGCAAGTGAACTGTCTCCTACTTTAAGCACAAGCTGGCGCCTTTCTGTAGAAACTCTTGCAGGTAAACCTGAAACCGGTACAAATGCAATAACCTGGGATGCTGCTGCAGGAAAGTATACTCTTTACGAGGGTAAATATAAGCTTTATGCCCGTGCAAAAGATAAGGCAGATAATGTTTCTGACAATACGCATTCTATAGGTTATGCTTCAACACCAGTTTCTTCATTTATTGTTGATTATGCAAAGCCAGAGGTTGCGTCTGCAAAGCTTATAGTTGGAAGTGATGAAGCTGCTATAACAGGCAGTGGCCTTAACTACTTTAAGGCAGAATCAAGTTCACTTGTAAAAGTTAGTTTTATTGTTAAAGAAACAAATGGTCTTGATGAAGTAAAAATCAATAATGACACTCAGACAATTACAGCCCCAGATGCAGACGGAAATTATATTTTTGAATATACAATACCTGCTGCAAGCTACACTGGTACAAATGCAAATAAAGCAATTGATATTAAACTTGACTTAAAGGATATCGCTGGTCGCGAAAACTCTGTAACTTACAAGATTTATAATGATACAGAAAAACCTGAAATTTCAATTGATAACCCGGCTACTAATGTAAGCGGTACAAGCTCTATTGCGGGTGCATCATTCATCTTTAGTGCTACGGTAAAAGATAAGGCAAATGAAAGTGGTACAAGCGGAAGTGGCTTAAAAGAAGGTAAGTTTAATTATATCTTTACAAAAGATGAACTTACAAATGAAGCTGAAATTAAGGCTGCAGCTACAGGTAGTAATGGTACAGCAGCAACTCCAGGTTCAACTGGTAACTGGACAATTACAAAACAGCTGGGAAATGGAACAAGCGGCACAGACACAAGTAAACTTTACGAAGGAGAATGGAATCTTTATATCTATGCTGAGGATGCAGAAGGAAATGGCGAAACAGCAGGCCGCTTATTCTGGATAGATCAGGCAGTTCCTGTTATTTCAGATCTTACAAGTCTTAACGAAATATATAATGAAGGCTTCACTCTCAGTGGAAAAGCAAGAGATGCTAATGGTATTGCTTCTATAACCGTAAAAGATAATACAGATACTATTCCAGCTGCAGCGGTTACAATTACATCAACTGAAAATGGTGAAAAAACATTTACTATAGATTTTATTACAGGCGATACTGCAGCTCAGACAGGAAAATATAAACTTACAGATGGAGCCCATGAATTAACGATTATTGCAGAAGATAGTGCAGGAAAAACAACAGAAGAAAAGCTTTCTGTTACAGTAGACACAACAAAGCCAACAATTACATCAATGGAAATTGCAACTGCTGATGCAGAAATTGGATCAAGTCCGGCCCAGAAATGGTACAAGTCTGAATATGTAGGAGTAACTGTAACAGGTGTTTCAGATGGAACCGGAACAGGTATAAAGAAAGTAGAAGTTTCTTCTAACGGAAGCAGTTGGACAGAACTTTCTTCGTCTGTGGCAGGAACCTATACCGGCAGTGCATACTGTTCTGCCCAGGGTGAAAATACTATAAGCCTGAAAGTTACCGATAATGCCGGTAATGTAGATAATTCTAATTCCCGACTTGTTTATATTGATACAGAAGAACCAGATACTTTGGAAATTACAAAGATAGAAGTTGACGGACAAGAAAGAACAGTTACAGGACTTACAGATATTCTTGTAAATGGAAGTGAAACAAGTGGTATTACAATCAGAGCAAGAGCAGTAGATGCAAATGCTTCAGCTACAGACAAGGCAAGTGGTATTGCAAAAGTAACACTTACAAAACCTGTAGATACTGCAATTGAAGTAACCACAGAAGAAGATTCTACAAATGCCCCTGGAGTATACCTGATTACTATTCCAACGGCAAAATTTAAGTCTGGACCAATTGTTCTTACAGCAACTGACAAAGTAGGAAAAGTAAAAACATTAAATACAGGCTTAAAGATTACGCTTGATAACACACCACCTGAAGTAAAGAAAACAAATGTTCCTTCTGCAGTAAATGGAAAACTTGCCCTTAGCGGTACAGTTTACGACAACCGTTCGGCATTTAAGTCTGTAGATGTATTCTATTATGTTGATTCAAATGTAACTGGCTACAAAAAGTGGGTTAGCTGCTATCACGATGTATACACAGCTGCTACAGATACAACAGACGAACACAAGCCTTCTGCAAACTGGAAACTTGAGAAAACAGTAGCAGAAGATGGAACTGTAACAGATACTCGTCTCGACACTGCAGCCTTTACAAGTGCTGGAGTTACAGACAATACAAAGATTTATATTCTCACAGTAGTTTACGATGAGGCTGGAAAATGTAATATTGCGTTGGGTAGTGATGGAAAGCCTGCTCAAACACCAACAGAAATTACCAGCGCATCACCAACTTCAATAGAAGAAATTACTCTTAATCAGGATGGTGACCGTCCTGAGATTACCTTGAATGGACTTGATATAAGAAGCATGTCTGCAAACAATCTGGTAAAGCTTTCTGAAAGCTCAGTTTCTGGCCGCATTACAGATGACGATGGAGTTACCGAACTTTACTACAGTGTAGACGATGGTACAAACTGGCTTCCTATAACACTTGCACAGGCTGCTTCAACTAACACAACCTTTACCTGGACTGAACCTGCAGAAGGTACTTACAGTGGCGAAGATGAAAAACCAACTATTAAGTTTAAGGTTGTAGATACAGAAGGCGGCACATTTATAACTCAGTCTGATACATCAGCTATTACAGGTACTCCAAAATTTGCAAAAGGTCCAACAGGAAGCGGTGCCGCAGATTTAAGCACAGAAGGTCTTTACCTCATAATAGACCGAACAGCTCCTTCTGTACGTAATATTGGAATTAAAACTTCTGCAACGGCTACAGAATACAGCGGAGATATTACAGGAACCACAGTTGGTGGCGACAGCGACCATAATAAATTCTGGCTCCAGCTGGAGGCTTATGATATAAACGGAATAGTATCTGTAACCGCAAAATTAACTGGTGGAGAAGGCTTTACTCCTGTTACGAAAAACTTTAATGCAGGAACACAATCAGAAGAAGATGGCTATATACCTTACACAATGGCATCCCCTTTTGATGTAAGTGGTTATGAGAGCGGTACTTATAATCTTTCGATTAAGGTTGATGATGGTACTAAACCAACTGAAATGAAATATACAATTAAGGTAGATAACGATGCTCCTCTTGTTCAGGTAAATAACCATGAAGCTGATGAACTCATAAGTTCTGCCTTTAATCTTAAGGGTGATATCCGCGGTAGTGATGACGGAACCCAGCTCTGGTACGCTGTAACAAAATCTGATACAGAACCAACTGTATGGACAAAAGCCGATAATACAGCAGGCGAGGTTGTAGGTATTGGTACTGGAAAATGGTCTGTTTCATTTGATGACGGAACAACAGATGAAACTTCAACACACTCACTAAGTCCTAAAGAACTTATACTTGCATTAACCACTTCTCCTGCACTTGAAAAAAATGCTGGTGGAGCAATAGTTTATGCGGCTAGCGAAGGTGCAAATGCGGGAACGGTTTACAGAACTACAGAAAATTACTATTTCCACTTCCTTGTAAAAGATAAATATGGAAATGAAAACAGTTCATATTATCAGTGTAGAATAGATCCAACTGGTGATATTCCTGTTGTTAGACGTACAGAAACTGATGATGAAGTAAACGGCTGGGTTACATCAACAGGAACATGGTATGTCTCAAATGACAATAACTGGGGACTTTCAAAAGATGCTCCTGCTCCAGCAGGTTATGATAAATCTTATCCTGCTGCCCTTATGAGTGGTGTAGCCCGCATAAGTGGAACTGCAAATGCACAGAATGGTATTAAAGCAATTTACATGCAGGTAGACCCAAGCTTTAATGGAATTAGTTTCAATGATAATTGGGCAGAAGAAACTCTTCCAAATACAATAAAAATCAATAATACACCTACATCTGTAACGATTAAGGATAATTATTCAGATCTCAAGTTGGATTATGAAAGAATGGGTAATAGCAACTTGTATGGTATAAGAATAGCAAGTGGCCAGACCTGGAGTTTTGCATTCAATAAGCAGTCAGAGTTCGAAAATACAGGCAATGAAAAGAATATAATTGCAATCAGACTTTATGTTGTAGATAAAAATAACAATATAAGCCTTACAGATGACGATGACCTGTTTGTTATTCGTCTGGATTCTGGAGCGCCAAAGATTGGTTCAAGTATCCCTCTTGTTCTCCGTCAGTATTCTGATAATGATAATGGTACTGGTACCGTTACAAAAGAAATCAGATATGAAAAGAATATGTGGGTAAAAGGTATATGGTGGATTTACGGTAGCGTAGAAGATGCGAATGGTATTTCTTCACTTATCATAGATGGTAATACGCTGGTACAAAGAAATAGTACAACGAATGAAATAGAAACTGTTGCTAATGACAACGGTTCCGCAGAGTCAAAAACATGGTCTGCAACTAATACAAGTGGTTTCACATTTAAATATAAAGTAGGAAGTAAAGATAAAAATTCTTCTTCATTGAGTTATGTAGTTACAGTATTGGATACAGACTCTAATCCAACGTATGCAACAGAAACCATTGTAATAAAATACGATAATAAACCTCCAACTCTCGTTACGGAAGGAAGCAATTATAATATACCAGTAAACGTAAAGAATAGTTATGGATTCTATTCTCTGCAGGCATCTGCAAAAGAAAACAGCAATGAAAGTGGATTCCTCAGGGCTGTATTCTACTTTAAGCGTGATCTTACTGGTCTTGAATACGTATATGACTCATATCTCAAAAAGAGTCATGTCGAAAATCAATTAGCATATGCAGGTTTAATGTATGGTGATGAAGGTCTTTACTGGAAAGAAATTGATATTTCAAGTGTATCAGGTTCTACTGTAAATATTTCTACAGAATCTGCAAACATTCACAAAGGCGGTCTTGCAAAACTTAAAGGTGCATACTATAGAATTGATAACGTTTCTGGTACAGAAGTAACTCTTGATGAATCATTGGATGAGCTTTCTATTGCTTCAAGCGATAAACTCTATGTTGCAATTGGACATGTAGTAGATCATGAAGGAAGTGAAACACCGTCAACTTCGGCTGATATAGAAAAGTCTGCTGAGGCTTATTACGGTTATTACAAAACTCTTACAGATGATGATGGTGACCGTATGATAGAAAGTGTTTCTCCAGGTACGGAGACTATATGGTCTGCAAGCATTAACAGTAATAACATTCCAGATGGTGAAATTGAGATTCACTATGTAGTATTTGATGCGGCAGGAAACTATGCTCATGGAGTTGTAAAATCAGAAGGAGAAACAAAGGTTGTAGTTGGTAATAATGCACCTCGTCTTGCTGGTCTTAAAGTAACATCAGGTGCAATAAGCGAAACCTTCTATTATGAACAGCACTCACGCAAAATTAACGGTGTATACGAACCTCGTGCAACAGACCTTACAACTAAATTGATTGTTTCTGGAAATAAAAAAGATGCAGAGAATGGCGGAACCGCCTTTATGACTGCAAAGGACCAGATAGAATTTATACCGGAAATTGTAGGTGGAAACGGGGCATTATCTTATACTTACACTGTAAGTCATACTCAGAGTGATAATACTATAAAAACATTAACCGGTTCATCACCAGATACATGGAGTGCCGCAGGTTTTGATGATGGAATTGATGAAGAAGCTGATTCGGATGGTTACTATAAGATTTCTGGAAAAGAAACATATTACGAAGCTCATCCTATAGAACCAATTTTGTTCGGTACAGCTGAGATGACTTCTCTTGGAAAGAATAGTAAGGAAGGAAGCCCAACCTGGTTTAATTATACATTGAGCGACAGCACTGCAGGTGGAAGCCTTAATGTAGAATTCCAGTGTGCTTTGAACATTAAGTATTTTGATGATGTGCCTCCAACAATTTCTGTTACACCTTTGTACTGGAATTCAGAAAAAGATAACAGCCTTTACCAGAATTCACGAGAAAATGGTCATATAGAACTTAAGAAATATTTGACACCTGCATTGAAAACTTCTGCTTATGGAGGAGAACACGATAAGGTTTCTGGTAAAATCACAATGCGTGGTTCTGCTTCGGATAATATTCGTGTAAAAGAACTTTGGGTAAAACCAATTGCAGGTTTGTTTACTTCAGATAAAAAGATTGCAACTTATGATGGAACAAACTGGAATCCTGTATCTACAGATATGGCAGCAAATAACTGGACTTGTACAGTTAAAAACGAACAAGATGATGTAAATGGACATATAGTTAACTGGACTTTCAGTTGGGATACTTCGAAGATTACTGGTACAGCAAAGGCTGGTGTAGTATTTGAAATCTATGCAAAAGATGAAGAGCGTGGTGGAAAACAGAATGATTCAACAAAAGATGCTGATGGAAATGCTGTTACTCCAACTACTTATACAGTAGACGTTGTTCCATATATTACAGATGTAGAAACAAGCCTCAGCTCAATACAGTCTACAAACCCTTCTGTATATAGTAGAACTGCGCTTGGACATTATCCGGTTTACATTGTGATAATTCCAGATGTAAAAGATGAGAAAATAACTTACAAGGTAGAAGGTGAGACAATAACTTACAAGGGCTTTAATCTTGGTGCAAATCCAACATACCCTGTAACGACTGACTCTGTATCTGGTGAATATGATGTAACAGTCAATGAAATAAAATCAATAAACAACAAGAATGACGATACTAAGGATTATAATAAGTGCCCTAACAAGGAGAATAACGACAAGCTTACAGACAATGTGTTCCTTGATGTATGGCAGTTTAATTCTAAGGCTGCAGTGCCAATTGAAGGAAAGATTGAACAGGCAGTAATGAAGATTAACCCTGTAAATGACCAGATTGGCTTTGCTTTTGTAAATGGTTCATTCTGGACTAGTATGGCAGATGCCAGCAATTCATACAGAACCTGGATGACATCTAAAGACTTCTGTACTTCTACCAGTTTTATATATGACAAGAATGGTAATACTTATGGTGTAATGGCAGGCGGCGATTCTGGACAAATGGCAGATAAGTATAACTTTATTACAAGTCGTTGGGGAGTAAGTAATGCTGGTAATACCCCAAGGGATGATGGTCTTGCCTCAAGAGATGGTTCCAATGCGCTACGTATAGAAGAATTATGTGATAACAAATACTCTGATGCTGCATTCGCTAAGCAAAGATTTGTATCCTCATCCTTAGCTGTAAGTACACATGATGAAAATACAAATGTTTATCTTGCATATTTTGATTCTCTTTATAACCAGATAAGATTCAGAGCGGGAACAATGTACGTTTGCCCTATTGATTATTATGATAATGGTGGTAATGGCTACACTTATGGACATGTGACTCTTCCAGCAAATCAGACAGCATTTACTAACAACATACAAATTACCTTCTGCGATGAAACAGGCAAAGAATTAACTGCAGAAGAATATGCAAATATTGGCTGGGGTGATAGGGCAAAATATTTCGTTTCAAAAGCAAGTCATAATAATAATTCAACAGACTGGTGGTTTACTCTTGCAAAAGAAGAGAATGGACAGAATCTTGAAGATAGAAAAAACAATGACAGAAAGCAATTCTGGAATGGGGAGTATACACTTAGAAATAACAACAATGGAACTCGTATCCCAACGCAAAGGCTATATATAAAGTTTAATGCAGAATCAAAATCAAACTTTGGAAATTTTGTAGATGCTTGTACTGCCAGAGATGGTTGGGGATCTTATGCTGATGCCCGTAAGTATGCACAGGTTCTTGCATCAGGAGAAACGCCTGTAGCAACTGGTGTAGATGATATCCCTGGCGCAAAGGCTGGATCATCGGTTTCTATTGGTGTTACAGAAGACAACAATGGGAACGATGTTGTAGTAGCAGTCTGGTATGACGAAGTAAACTACAAAATGTGGTATGCCTATAATACAAGTCCAACAACAGATAGGGCAAATGGTAAGCGAAATGATAGTAATACAGATGATGGCTGGTCAACTCCGGAAGAAGTATTTACTGGAGATATGGAAAAGGCCGGCAGTTACTGTAAAGTTGCAGTAGATGCAAGTGGTGGAGTTCATATTGCGGCCTTTGATATGGCCAATAACAATGTTGTTTATGCATACGCAACTTCTTATAATTCAAGCTTCACTACCTGTCTTGTAGATGGAAACATTCCTTCTGGCGAGTACCTTACACTGGATGTTGCCCTTGATACTTCTGGAAATGCTGTTCCTTATATTGGCTATTACTCTCAGGGATGTGTTCGTCCTAAGATGGCTTATGCGGTAACTGCTTCTACAAATGCGGGAACAGATGCAAATGGTTATATGACTGGAGACTGGGAAATTACAGTAGTACCTACTCCAAAACAGGTAGAAACCCAGAGTAACCAGCATAATCCTATTAACATTGGTGTATGGAAAACAGGGGCAGGTGTATTAAAGAATTCTACTTTTGCCACATCAACATTAACAGGATCTGGAGCATCTGACATGAGCGGAAAAATCTATGGTAACGGTACATCAAATCCTGTATTGGGTTATGTAATAACTGACGATACTATAGAGACGGCTCAGAAAAAGTAGGGGAGTGGGGGTATAAAATGAAAAACGTATTAAAATATTCAATTTTTTCTATATTATTAATTGCTCTGTTTATCTCCTGCGAAATAGGACTTGGTAACTCTGTAGATACAGAAGTGCCTGTACAGGAAATCAAAACCCCAAATCCAGCTTCAGTTGCTGTGATTCGAGGGGATTTTCCGGTAACTGGAGTCTGGTCTGATGATGGAAGTATAGAATCTGTAATTGTTACTATTAAAAATGATACAAGTACCGTTTTTGAAGGTAATGCAAGTGTCCAAACAACTGAAAATGGCAAAGGAACCTGGTCTTGTATTGTTTCGCCTCATGAAAATGGAATAAAAGATGGTTCTTATTATGTTTCTGTAAAAATTCAGGATACTGCAGAACATTCTTCTATTGCTTCAAGTCAGATTGTTATTGATAATACTCCTCCGGTTATTGTTTTGTCTCATCCTTCTACAATTGCAGGAGACTCTTCATTAGATACCTATGGTACAGTCTTCTCCCTTAATGGACAGGCTGCAGATGATAATGGTGTAGACCTTATTGAAGTAAATGTTTTCTCGGATGCTGCAAAGCAGAATAAACTCCATACTATTGAATTAAAAAATGTACCAAACACAATTAAGCTTAAGGTTGCCGAATTCGAGGAAGGCGAAAATAACGATTATGCAAAAATCTATGGTTCTACTATAAGTGATGGTGAACGTAACCGCTTTTGTACAATTGTAGCCTATGATGGTGCACAATATTACCCGGTAGACGGAAGCGAGCAGTCTGCTGAAGATAAAAAAGGAAATGCAGCAGATGTTTACTATCTGAGTGAAAACGAGGCTATTTCTCAACTTATTAATCAATATAAAATTACAGGTTTGTACCAGATGATGGCTGGTACATATTCAGAGGATGGAACTGCACGTGCTGCAATAGATCCACTGTCTGTATTAAAAGCAAATGAAATTGGGTTAGGTGCTTTTGCCCTTGATCCGGAAAATAACCCTAAATTCATTGTTACAAATAAATATGAAATCAGTAATGGAATTTCTAAGGACGATTCAAAACTTATAAATAACTCTTCGCTTGTTGTTGAAGTTGCGCCTGGTCTCGATGGTTCTCCTTTAGATGTATCATCTCTTAAAGTATATGCAATACAGTGTGATGCAAATGGAAATCTTCTTAATAACAACAAACTTTACCCGGCCTCAACAACACCAGTTTCAATTGGTTCTTCTTATCAGATTGCAGTTACTTTCTCTGCCGGAAAAATTGAAGACGGTAAATTCAAAACTAATGAATATTACAAGCTTGGTGTAGAAGGTACAGATGATAACGGGAAAAATATTATTCCTTCTGTAAGAAAAGGTTATGGTTTCTATTTTACTACCAGTGGAATTTTACCAACAGTTGAAGTTACTTCTCCTTCTGATGATGCTGTATTTAAGACTGGTGATAATGTTACAGTTGATGGTACTGTAAACTTTATTGAAGATGGAGTTTTCTCATTAGACTTAATAGATGAGTCTGGTGCAAAAATAACTCTTGTATCACCTGTTGCAGATGATAACGGAGTTTCTGCTACAGATTTACCAGCAGGTAGACTTTCGTATATCAAAGATTCTTCTAATGATCGTCTTTACCATTTTAAGTATATTATACCTGCAAGCAAGTTCGATCAGTCGGTGACAAAATCGTATACAATTTCATTCCCGAATCCGAATGCAGATACTTCTATAAAGTACGATGCACAAAAGCCAACTGTAGAACTTAAGTTTACAGGAACTGCAGATGACAATACTCAGCTTGGACCTCTTGCAAGAAAGTTTACAGACAGTGAAACAGTTACTTATGCAGATAATGTAAATTATGTAAACGGAACATTTACGTTCGAATATAAGGTAAAAGATGAAGACAATGGTTCTGGAGTAAATCTTGATGCGAAGAAACCAGAGGTAAAAGTTTACGAAGAAGGAATTACAGAACCAAAATTAACTCAGACCTTTAATGCAGAAACTAAAACAGTTTCTGTAGACACTGACACTCTTGGCTTTAACGATGGTCGTAATGTTCGGGTTGTAGTAACTGCCTATGACAAGAGTGGTAATAAAACTGAAGAAACAAAATCTTATAAACTGGATAAATCTACAGATTTACCAAAAATTTATCCTGTTCAGCAGACAGGTTCAAAACCTCTTACTTTTACAAAGAATACAAAGACAAGTGTAGAAAATCAGAATGACTATAATACACTTGTGGCAGACGATCCTACCTTTAAACTCAAGTTCTTTGATGATGATGGTCTTGTAGGTAAGGCTCTTTCTGTAACAGTGAATTATGATAAAGATGGAAATGGGTCTGATGTAAGAACTCCTCCTGCAGTAGAATGTGTTCCAGATGAAAATGGAGCAGAAGAAACATTTACAATTCCGGAAGCAACTTCGGGATTTTATAAGATTACTGTAACAGCAACAGATAAGGTTGGTGATGATGAGGAAGTCCGTAAGACAACTACAAAAGAATTCTGGGTACGTATTACACCAAGTGCACCTTCTGTAAGAATTAATGACCTTAGCAGCCGTTATGTAACAAATTCAACAAGTGCAAATAATATAACTTCTTCGGCAATTACTAAGCTTGAACCGGAAGTTATTATTGATTCAACAGAAAAACCATTTAAAATTACACGCAGGGTAATTTATAAAGATACAAATACAAATACAGAAAAAGAATCTTTCAAGGCAATTGGAAGCCTTACTGCTATTGATGATGACAGCGATTCAAGGCTTACAGCAAATGCAGATGGAACTTATACTTACAAAGAAACTTATACTCCGCCTACTGATTTTGCTGCCGGTGAATACAGCATTGCCTATAAGGTTTATGATAGTAACGGAAACTCAAGCTCTGCTTCTGAAACAGATCCTGCAGTTTTCTTTATTGATAACCGGTATGAAACAATAAACGAAGATAATATAACAGTTCCTGCAGATACAGATAATGCGGGTACATCTTTTACATTCAAAGTTAGTGTGACAGCACAGGGTGTAGCGCCATTATCTTATAGATGGGCATTTACAGATGCCGATGTAACTACTGCTCCTGAAGATTCAGCTTTTGTTACTACAAGTAACCAGAATTATAAATATACATATCCAGCTGCCTGGACACAGGCACAGGGAAAGAAAAGGCTTTGGCTTTATACTGTAGATGCGGCTGGAAACAAGAGTGATGTTCAGTCAAAAGATTTCTACTACGATCTTGCAAAACCTGTAGTTTCATTCCAGGAAACAAACTTTGATACAAAGCAGGTTTTCAGTCTGCATGTAAATGCAAGCGATTCCTGGGCACTTGATAGTATTGAGCTATTTAAAATTGTTGATAATAATCCTGTGTCAACTGGTAAAAAGCAATCTTCTATTTCAACTAATCCAGCAACCTGGATAATTACTGATTTACCTGCAGCAACAATAGCGGCTGATACTTTCGAAGTATATAATTACTTTGTACGTGCAAAGGATAAGGCCGGAAAAACGACAGACAGTTCAACAATTACTGTTCGCGTAGATAATAAGAAGCCTGAAATTACAGAGGTAAAATTTGGTTCAGAGAATACAAATATCTTAAACGGAAGTCTGGGTGAAATAAAGATTACTTCTAAAGATACAGGTCTTGGTTTAAAAGAACTGCATTATACAATTTCGGGTACTAACACAACTACTGTTCCTGAGGAAACTATAAATCTTGCAGGTGCTGGTGAAACAACAACAATAATCAGCAAAGAGCTTGGTACAGGAAAAGACTTGCCGGAAGGGAAGTATACTCTTTCTTGTGATGTAACAGACCTTGCAGATAACTCATATACAGAAGCAGCAAAAGAATTCTATGTAGACTTGGCAGCTCCTGAGCTTTCTGATGTAAAGATTCAGGCAGAAGGCGCTTCTGCAGAAGAAATTACAGAAGGTTCAATTAAATATTTAAATACAGCTTCAAAACTTAAATTAACTGGTAAAATTACCGAATCAAATGGTTTTGAAGAATCAGGATTAGGTGTAATGATTAAGGGTGTTTCTATAGATGCATCAAACATTACTGTAAGTGGCACAGCACCAGACTATACCTTTGCTGTTTCAAATATTGTAATTCCAGAAAATGATAAGGAAATAAGCATAAAGGTAACAGCAGCAGATATTGCGGGTCAGTCTTCTGAAAAGAATTATACTATCTGGAATGATATAACTGAGCCTGAAATTACATTTATTACACCAGATAAGTCTACTACTTATGAAGGAAACAATTCAATTTCTGGTGCAAAGTACAACTTTAATATCAGCCTTTCGGATACAGGTTCAAAGCTTAAAAACTTAAAATATTGTATAGAAGGATATGCAGAAAATGCTGAACAGCCATCCGGAAGTTGGACAGATGTAACTACTGCTTCTGCTATTACAGGAAAGCTTTCTTCTGCTTTTGCCTTTGAAAAAACTCTTAAGGCAAGTGGTAATACAGGAGCTGGAGATTTAGCTGAGGGCCATTATACATTGTTTGTATATGTTGAAGACAGTGTAGGAAATTCTAAGATAGATAAGGTTTCATTCTGGATTGATCAGGCTGCTCCGTCATTAACATGTTCTGCAATAAGCCCTACAGGTGGCCAGACCATAGACGGATATGTTGTTTCAAAGGTTTCTCCAACTCTTACTATAAATGCAAGTGATACAAATGCCCTTAAGTCTGTATCTGTAGCTTCAGGTGATACACCAGCTGCATTTACTGAAATACCTGTTTCTATTACTGAAGGTGCTGTAAGTAACGTAGATGTACCGCTTACTCTCAGTGATGGTAAACATAAAATCGTAATCACAGCGAAAGATACTGCAGGAAGAAAAAAGACAGAAGAAAGGTTTGTATGGATAGATTCTGCAGCGCCGACTGGTACCTTTGATATTGAAACTCCTGTTTACACAGATTCGTCTGCTAATAAGTGGTACAATGATTCTTATATAGATTTGACTCTTACAAATGTAAAAGATGAAGGTGGCAGTGGTATTTATCAGGTTAAGGCTACATCGGATAATACTAACTGGTATCCGCTCTCTCTTAACGAAACTCCGGCAAACAGTGGCATTTATACAAGTGGCGGAAAAATCAATTGTACTGCCCAGGGTGGAAACTCTATTACTGTTAAGATTGTAGACAATGCTGGAAAAGAAACATCACAACCTTACAGTGTTTATATTGATACAGATGCTCCAAATCATGCTGAAATTAAAGAAGTAAAGGTTGATACTCAGATAGAAGCTAACAGTGGTACAGTTCTTGTAAATGGTGAGAAAGATATGACCATCAAACTTGAAGCAGAAGATGCTGCTTCTGGGGCAGGTATAAAGTCTGTTGCTGTAAAGGGTGGTACTCCTGTTACAGAGGCAGGAAGCGATGGTTATTACACAATAACTATTTCAAAAGACGACATTGCTTCTGGAGCACTTGTATTTGAAGTAATTGATTATGTAAATAATAAATATGAATACATCTCTGATCTTGTAATTGATCTGGATAATGAAAAACCGGCGGTTTCTATTGACCCTGTTACAGATGCAGACCCTGATACAACTGATATAGATGTAAACGGAACATTTACAATTTCAGGAAAAGCAAGCGACAATAACTCTCTGGCTTCAATTAAGCTTGAATATAAGATTGGTACTGGTAATTGGACAACGTATGCAACTCTTAATACAGGTCTTGAAGCTTGGAGTATTAATGTTGACACTAAATCTGAAACTTCTCCATTTAAAGAAATTGATGAGGAAAATGTTGAATTCCGTGCTACAGCAATAGACTCTGCACAGAATACAAAAGTAAGCTCTTCAAACACTGTATACATAAATCAGTCATCAGACATTCCTGTAATTACCTTTACAGATTTTGATGTAAGTACAATGAAGGCAGAAACTCCACTTTTGAGCCAAAGCCAGAATATTTACTGTTCTGTTTACGATGATGATGGTGAAGTAACAGTTGAAGTTAGTACAAATGATGGAACAAGTTATACGCCAGTTACTCTTACAAACGGCAGTTTTACACTTACTCTTGCTGACGGTACTTATGATTCAAGTACAAATCCAGATGCTAAACCTGCAATAAAATTCAAGGTACAGGATTCCCTTGCTACAAATCCAATTACTAACCCACGTATAAAAGGAAAGATAGTAAGTGGCAGTAAAACAACATCAACTCTTTCTAAGCTTTTAATCAAGGTAGACACTACAGCTCCTGAGCTTTCAGAAGAAAAATATTATAAATCCTGGGCTACGCCTCCTGCTTGGGAAAACTTCTCATCAAGCCTGACTCTTGGAGAGTCTCTTGGAGGTTTAAGACAAACTTTATACCTGCAGATAAAGGTAGAAGATGCAAATCCGATAGACTCTGTAAAGGCAACCTTTACTCCAGATTCAACTAACGAAGACGATTATTCTACGTTTGAGAAAACTTCTCCAACTTCATCTGTTTATAAAGGAGAAATTTCTGTCGTAGGTTTACCAAGCGGCCAGAATAAACTTATTATTATTGCTAGCGATGGAATTAACGAAAGCAAAAAAGAAATTTCATTGACTGTTGATAATACACCGCCTCTTATAACAGTAGACAGCCATGAGGACGGAGACACTATACATAAAGACTTTGTTCTTGAAGGCAACATAGACAGCGATAAAGATACAAAGCTCTATTATAAAATTACCAAACCTGGTGCCACAACACCTGCAACCTCACTTAACGGCAGCGGCTGGAATCCTGTAACAGGAAACAACTTATTAAAATGGAAGATTTATTTCGATAAAACAGCAGCAGTTACAAATCAGGAGGGGCAGGACTGTCACGACCTCTTGCCAAAATATCTTATAGCGCGAGAGTATCATGATAAAGTAAGTATTGGAAGTGATGGTATTGCATACCTTAAAGAAAATGGTGTAGTAACAACTACAAAATACATGCACAATGAAAGTTTCAATTTCAACTTCTTTGCGGTAGACGGTATTGGTAATATTAGTGAAGTAACAATACTTCCTCTTGTACTGGATCCACAGGGAGATATTCCAAATATTGTTCTGGAATATCCTGCGAACAATGCTCTTGTTAGTGGTGTAATCAGATTGTCTGGTAGTGCAGACTTTGTAAATGAACCAAAAGCTTTGTATATGCAGATTTATCCACAGTATGATGATGACACTTTTGATGAAGATGACTGGGAAGACTGGGAAGAAAAAGAATTCCCTAAAGAAGCAAAACACTTCAGTGATTATACTTCGGAATATGATATACAGGCCATAGGTGATTCCGGAATGCGCGGTATTTATATTGGTAATTCACTTTCATGGTCAAAGACTATTAATATGAAATCTGAATTTGAACGAAGTGATAATACCAACAATAAAATAGCAGTACGCCTCTTTGCAGTAGATGCAAATAACAATATAAGTTCTACAGAAAATACGATTTATGTCTTTGAAGTAAATGCTGGTGCTCCAAAAATTGGTTCAAGCGAGCAGCTTATTCTTAAACAGAATATGGATACAGCAAATGAAAAACTGTTGAACTATAAGGAAGGAATGTGGATAAAAGGTGAGTGGTATCTTACCGGTAGTGTTGAAGATGATGATGCTCAGGGAATTCAATCAATTGTGGTAACAGACGAAACTACTGGTGCTGTTATAGCAAATGCCTACGATACAACTCCTGTAAATGGCGTATGGCAGTATGCTGGAAAAGCTACAAAAGGATATCGTCTTAAAATTCCAGTAGGAAGCAATACTGGTGCTGCAAAAAAGAAATACAAGATTACTGCAAAGGACTATGATAATCAGACTTCAGAAATGGAAATTCTGATTAATTATGATAATAATGCTCCTGTTCTTGCAACTTCTGTTTCAGAAGAATATAAGATCTCATCTGATATTTATGATCAGAATGGAAAGTATTCTATGGAATCTGTAGCAAGTGAAAGCAGTGCAGAAAGTGGTTTCTTAAGAACTGTTTATTACTTTACTAACGAGGATGGAGATAAAGTTTATGATTCTTCCTGGAGTGAAGTTTCTATTACAGGAAATCCAGATACAGCAGACCATTTGTATTGGAAAGAAAAAACAGCAAGCGCTATAGACGGTTTTGATGTTACAATAAATTCGGCAGATTCTGAAATTAAGAAAGGTTCTCTTGCAAAGATTGGGGGAACAATCTACTCAATTACAGGTGTTGATGGAACAAAAATAACTCTTGATTCTGCTCCAGATAGTTCATTGGCAGGTAAGAAGATTTACTTTGTTCTTGGTAATGTTGTTTCCCGAGGTGGTATTACTACATTGGGTACAAAAACACGCTGGTCAGAAGTAATTGAAAAAACAAAGGATAAGCTTCCAGATGGTGCAATAAAGCTTACTTATGTTGTATTTGATAAGGCTGGAAATCTTGAATACGAAGAAATTGACGCTCTTGTAAAGAATAACGCTCCTCGCCTTGCAAGCGTAAAGGTTTGGACAGACTACAATGGAGACAGTATTGAACAGGAAGTAGAATGTCAGACAGGTTACTATTCTTATTCAGACCGCTGGTTTAAGGATGATGCAAATAATAAGCTGTATACAAGGGACACTCCTATAGATGCTATAAGAGACTACTTTGTAATTTCTGGTAATGGAAAAGGTCCGTCAGAAGGTGGTACAGCCTTTACAATGGTTCATGAAGATGTTGTATTCACACCGGAAATTATTGGTGGTAATGGAAAACTTTATTACAATACTGGTGATGAAATTACAACATCTACTCGAACTGCATTGAAAGTCAAAGTCAATGATAATACATATACAGATATTACAGGACATACTTCTGAAAGCGCTTATACTAAAAAAGATGAAGATGGCCAGTTATATATTGAAGGTTTGAAACCTAAAATTACCTGTGCCTTGGGAAGTTTAGCTGAAGGAACTGCTGCTAGTCCTACCTGGTGTACATATACAATTTCTGATAGTACACCAGGCACAAAGCAGCTTAGCGTAACCTTCGATGTTGCTCTTGAGGTTATAAAAACAGATAACTCTGATCCATCTACCGATATGGAAGATTTCTACTGGACAAGCGGTGAAGATAACAGCTTGTACAAGAATAAAAAGGAAAATGGTCATATCGAACTTCCAGATGACTTTAAGGATGTTGAAGATGAAAATGGTGAAAAAATTTACAATGCAACAGCAACATCTGGCGAATACGACCTTGACCCTAAGGTTTCTGGTAAAATTACAATGCGTGGTTCGGTAGAAGATAACATCCGCCTTAAAGAAATCTATGTAAAGATAGACGGTGTTGGTTCAAGCACAGAACTTCCGTTTAATGCTTACAAGAAGGTTGCTTCATATTCAGCTGGAAGCTGGACTCTCGTACAAGATGATACCGAAGGAGATGATCTTACAAATCACTGGGCATTTACTATTACAGATGAATACAATGATGCACGTGGTCACAAGGCAAACTGGGAATTCAGCTGGGATACATCATACATTGCAACAGTTGCAAAAACTGATGTAAAGGTTTTCATTCAGGCAAAAGATACTGCAAGTAAAACTTCTGCAGATAATAACATGCAGATGGATGTTGTACCGTATATTACGAGTGTAGTCACAAGCATTGGAGATGGAGCTGTAAATATCAATGCAAGAACTGCACGCGGTCATTATCCTGAGCGAAGTGGTAATACATTAAAGTTGAATGGTTTTAATCTTGCAACTGGTAATGCACAGGTTACAGATATTCCTCTTCCTTCGACAAGTGGAAGTTTTGGATATACTGTAAACACAGATGTTGTAACCTTGAATAATAAGAACTCAAATGAGGTTGAATATAACCAGCAGCCAAACAACAGAAATAACAATACTCTTACAGATGATGTTGTAATTGATGTCTGGGAATTTGACTCTTCGGCTGTAGTTCCAAAGAAGGGTACTATAGATCAGCCTATTATGAAGATTAACCCTGTTACAGACAAAATTGGATTTGCCTTTGCTGATGGCCCACTGAACTTTAATATGGGTGGTAAAACAAGAGAAGCCGATAACGACAATAAGAATAGAGGTAACAAAACAGGTGCACCAGCTACTGGTGATGATACTAGACCAGAATACTCTTATCATACTTGGATTTCTGGATTTGATGCTTATACTTCAATAGCATTTGCTTATGATGCTTTGGGTAATTCATATGGAATTGCTGCTGGCGGTGATATTTCTGCAGATGATTCTTCTGATAAATTCTGTTTCTTTACAGGTAGGTGGGGTAATGCAGACTATGGTTCACAAAGTGGCTCCAAAGGAACTGGAAGCTGGGGTAATGGAACTGATAATTCAAAGTTACGACTTTCTCAGATAGGCCAGAGTATAAATAGTAAAAATGTTCAGAATAAACAAAGAAACATGAATCCTAGTTTAGCAACCTCAGTATCTGGAACTTCAACAAATGTTTATTTCGCATATTATGATGCTATTAGTAAAGAGCTTAGATATAAAGCAGGTACTATTAATACTGGTTCAAGAAGTGAGTTTAATGACTTTAAGGATACTGCAAGTCAGGATAAGCCAATGACCCATGATGCTGATGCAGTATATATGGATATTATTTCTGGAGGAACCAGTTCTAATACAACTGTTGTGCCAGGAAAGTACCTGAGCATAGGAGTTGATTCTCATGGAACTAATGATGTTGCTGTGCTTACTTGGTATGATGAAACACATAGTACTCTTTGGTTTGCATATAATGAAACTCCAAATACAGGAATTGGAGTAGAAGCCCCTAGAAATGGTACAAACTGGAATATAAGTCGTGTATTTGCTGAAGATTCTCCTTATGCAAAAGCTGGTCAGTTTGTTCAGCTTGCAGTAGATGCCAAAGGCGGTATTCATATTGCAGCTTATGACTCTGTAAAATGTAATCTTGTCTATGCATATAAGGCTGCTTATAATATACAAAGCTTTACAAGTTGTATTGTAGACAGCTATGGTATTGTTGGTTCTAACATCAGCCTTGATGTTGCAATGACTGAATCCGGAGATGATGGAAAAGCAATTCCATATATTGGTTATTACGCATCAAGCAATGTAAAGCCAAAACTTGCAACTCTGCCAGAAGGTATTTCTTCTGCTGATGATGTAAAAGATGGGGCTGTAGAAGACAAGTTTACTGGTGAATGGGAATGTTCACTTTTGCCAACACCAAGTAATTTGCAAATGAATAGTAAGCAGTATAACCATATTAATGTCTGTTCTTGGAAAGACAAAGATGGAGTTTTGAAGCTTTCATCAACAGCAGATGCAGTAACTGGCAGAGAAAAGGTTGCAAATAACACATCTCTTAGTCATACTCATGGTGGAGACAATGGTGCGGCTTTCAGTACTAAGAAGTTTGGCCATGTTACCGGTAACGGTACGAACAAGCCAATCTTAGCATACAATATTAAGAACGGTACTGCCGTAGAGACCGCCCAGATGAAGTAGTAATCAGCGATTCCCAGCGTGCGCTCGCACACTGGGGGCCTGCCTGCTAAATCAAAATATTGAGCGGTAATAGAATCAACTTGTTAATTCCGGCAAGGTCGCTTATGTTTCAGAAAAGTTATTTAGATTATATCAAAGAAGATCCGGACTCAGAATTCTCAAGATTTTTAATCAAATTCTTTAACACTAAGCCAGATCTTGAAAAGATGGGATGGGAAGTAAGAGAATTTGATCATCAGCTTGCAATGGAACAGAAAGAAGAGGTCCGTCAACGAATAGCTGCAGAATACAATTTACTCCGGATGACAAGATATAAGGAAAGCCTTTTAAATACTCCTAAACCAATTCCTTTTAGTGAAATAAAAGGCACAATGGATTACCGTGGTCTTTTAGCCTATGCAAAATCACAGGGTAAAAAAATCTCAGAACTTACTCAGGTAGAAAAAAAGAAGTTTTATACGGAGTAATATGATACTAATTAACGAACGTTAGTTAGTGTTAATGTCGATATAATTAAGCCTTTACTGCAGATGGCTCGTTCACTATCTCGCGAACCTGATCTTCGGTCATGTGCAGAGATTTTGCGATGAGTTCTATAGAGGCTCCGTTAGCATAGAAACTACGGGCAGATTCAACGGCTTGCTGTTGTGCACCTTGAGAAATACCTTCCGTTAATCCATCTTGAAAGGCTTCTTCCTTCTTTACGGCAATATCCATTTTGTAACTGTATTGTGCGCAGAGCATGTTAATGACCTCCCTAGATTTTCGATCAAGATAATCTACTAAGATTCCTTCTTCCATTGCCTGTTCAATTGCTTTCTGGAAAGATCTTCTAGGATGCCATTTGTTAAAATTCAGTTCAACAATTTCTATGAACCGGCAATACTCTCTAAGAATATCACAAGTTTTTGCTAAGGGCAACAATTTTGAATCTGAGCAGTTTTTTACTTTTACCACAAGCTCGAGTTTACTGCTGTCCTTTGTATAAAATGCATCAGACAGTCTCAGTTCTTTCTCCAGCGGTTGTTCTTTATTACCCATGTAGACAACATAGAAATCTGGATTAGGTATCTTATACACCTTTTCTGCATATCGATTTTTAACCGGAACGATACCTTCATAAATCCTGGTTACATACTCCAGACATCTGAAAGGCATATTTCCATTTACTGTAGATTGATGTTCTACGAGTACGATGAGTTTACCATTAATTTCCCAGCTGACATCATTATTGAATGTCTTATAAAGAGACTGTTCAATAACTTTGCGTTCAAGCGAAACATCTTTCAGTTGAAAATCATTTCCTGAAAGAGCATTGTAGAGGGCAAGAAAGTTTTCCTTTCCTGTCTTGTCACTTCCGAATAAATCTGAAAAAACAGAATCCTTATACTTCCTGTTCCAAAATGCCATATGTGTCTCCTATTTATTTTTGTCGAGAACTTTAAAATACCGGCCGGCCGGCATGTAAAATTCTCACACTATATAAATAGACTCACTTTGTTCATTTCTGGCACTTTTTCAGAAAAAAATCTGGAATTATCGGCAAATTTACCTATTTTCGGGCAAAAATTGGCCTAAGGCTTTACATATAACAACTTATTAAAGATAATATCCGCTCAAACCGATAATAGAAGTTGAATCATAATATCTATTTAATAAAGTTTCTTAAATTGTCGATCGGGACAAAGGTTGCCGGATATACGGTGACAAATTGGGAGTACAACAATGAAGAAACTTGGAGTTTGTTTATTATCTATAATTATTCTTTTCACTCTTTCCTGCGAGATTGGTCTGGGCTCGGCGGTTGATACCGAGGCGCCTGCGCTGGAAATTGGGATGCCGCCTGCAGATGCGATTATCCGCGATGCCTTTGTGATTTCTGGTAGCTGGACGGATGATGGCTCGATTTCTGAGGTAAATGTGTCGATGACCCGCCTGGATAACGGCCAGGCCTATCCTTTTACGGGCTCTGTAAGTGAAGGCGAAAAGAACGGAACCTGGTCTGTTTCCATTAATCCTCTTGAAGAATCTCTTTTAGACGGCACCTACGAAGCCCTCGTTTCCATAAGCGACAACGGCGGCCACACCACCACCATGGCCCGCACCTTCACGATTGATAATACTCCACCGGTGATGATTTTGCAGAAGCCGAGTACGGTTGTTTCTTCTTCTGGAAATACGACTTTATTTGATACATTTGGACAGAACTTTTCTATTGTAGGTCAGGCTTCTGATGATAGTCTGGTCGATAAAATAGAAGTAAGTGTATATTCTGCTCCATCTTGTGTGGAATCAAGCTTTATTAAAAAAATTACCCTTGGTAATGTTCCTCCTACAATTGACTTGAATGTTGCAACTTTTGAGGAAGGGGTAAACAATGATTATTCTGAGATTTATGGTTATACCACTATAGGTTATGGTAATGTTCAGCGTTATTTTAAACTTGAGATTTATGATACTGCGAAAAAATATAATCCGGATGGAACAATAGAGGAAGAAGGAAACAAACAGACTTCCTATTATTTATATAAAGATATTTCTGACCTGATTACTGAATATAAGGCTACTGGTTTATATAAAATTCTTAGCGGAAATAAATCTGCAAATTCTGCGACTACGACAGCTCGTCTGGAAAGTGATAAAAAAGAAATCGGTCAATTTCAGTTGAACCCGGATAACAGCCCGACATTTGTTGTTAGTGCGAGAACACCGCTTCCTGCAGCTAACGAAAATGGAACAATACCGTCATTAAATGAGGCAGCTTATCAGCTTACATCTGGAAACAACTTTATTGAAATTCAGGTAGATCCTGGACTAGATAATTCGCCAATTGAAGAGAATACGTTAGGTATATATCTTAAGAAATGTAATGAACAAGGTATTCCTTATACAGATGCTGCAAAAATCTGGCTGATTAACCCTGTTGAAGCTGCAAGTGATGAATTTATTGATGATGCTGCAACAAGTGGCCATTCAAGTGAAAATTGTGAATTAACAGTTTCAGGAGATTCTTATAAACTTAAGACAGCAAAAGTAATAAGTAAACTTAACTATAATCCTCTTGAAATTGGAGACTGCTACCGTATTTTTGTAACAGGAAAAGACAAAAACGGAATGAAAATTGTTCCTTATAACAATTCTGTTTATGCATTCAAACTGTCTTCAAGTGGCAATTCTATTGAGCTTTCTCCAACAATTTCTCCTGTTTATGTAACTACAAATGATACTGATTCAACAGAGAAAAATAGCTTTACAGTAACATTAAAATTTCAGGGCGGAAATGCTCCTTATACTTATTGGGAAGATGGCAGAGAAATTTCTCCAGATACAGTAAATGAAATTGATGGTGTCTTTGTTGCAGAAATACAAAAGAGTCTGTCTGATATTGAATCTTACAGGGATGATAATAAAAGCTCGCTCGGCTACCAGGTAAAAGGTGGGGCAGAATCAGTTTCTATAGTAAAAAATGTCCAGTTTGTTATCGATGATTATAAACCTGTAATTTATGGCACAACCCCAGAATCTCAAATCAAAGTAGAAAATGATAATTACAGTTCTGAAAGATTCTATGGAAAAGAGAATTTAAAGATTACCGGCGAATGGACTGAGCCTAACCTTGAGGCTGTTTATTATTATATTGATTACCTTGGCCGTGGAGAAACTGTTCCTACAAATATTGCTGTTACACATGATGGTGAAGCTTCTAAAATTTCTGATGTAAGAGATGCCTCTGGTGCTATTATTTCTGGCCGCAAAATTTTTGAATTTAAGGCAGATCAGTTTAAAGATAATACAGTAGACGATGAAGGCCATCCTGTTGGAAATACTCTTTATATTCAGGCTCTGGATAAATCTGGTAACCTTTCTACCAGACTTTCATATCAAATTAACGTTGATACATCCGAGCCAAATATTGGAAGCTCTTTCTATTATCAGCTTGGTACAGATGATACTGCTGTAGAATCAAATGGCCAGATTTATGTTAATGGTTCAAAAGATTTAATTGTTTATGGTAAAGCTTATGATTTACAAAGCGGATTAAATTCAACTAATCCTTTGGTATTTACAATTGGTGATAGCACTGAAGCAGCAGTGCCTAAATCTTTGCAGTATGCTTCAGGAGAGCCTGCAGAGGGTGCAAACATGACCAGCCTGAATTATGTAACTTCTCCTTCTGATATGAAGACAGTAAGATACTGGAAAGCAACCTTTGATCATGGATTAATAGATACAGCCGCCGAGTGTGGAATTCTCAGAGTAAAGGCAACAAACGGAGCTACTCCTGCTAAATCATCTCAGAATACAACTGTCTTTAATATTACTTTTGATAATCAAAAGCCGGTTCCTTCAATCAGCAATTTTACTTCATCAAATACAAATAAAAAGCCTTATAAAAAAGGAAATGATTATTATCTGAACAATATTGATGATGGTGACCCTTCTACAGATGACGTTGCTCCAACATTTACTCTTAGTGGAATTGCAATTGATAGTTATGGTCTTAAGGATGTTTCTCTTAAAGTAGGCGCAGATACTATTCCAAGAACTTCTACAAGTCTTACTGAATGGGTATTTGAGAATATTGATTTAAGTACTTATACAACAAGTGTAAATGCAGAACTTACTGTTACAGATCTTGCTGGAAATTCGGAAAAAATAACATTTACAATTTACTTTGATACAGAAGGTCCAATGGCTATGCACTGGGCCGATGCAAATCATAAAGATATTTACTTCCGCATTGGAGATGCAGATAACGATTGTACTAAAAATGATGCAGGTACTATTACAAGTTGGGAAACAGGAGATACTCCAAACACTACAAATAATCCTAAGAATCAGGATGTGGGAAAGAAGTATTCTTATGGCAGCTGGGGTAACGATAGTACAATAGAAATTCGCGGATACTTTAAAGAAGCAGAAAATGAATCTGGACTTAAAACTATTCATTATGCGATCTTTGATTCTGATCCTGTAACAACAAATATAACAAGGGAAGGAGAATCAGATCCTGTTTCTTTGATAGATGCCTTTATTGATGGCTCTCTTAAAAAATCTGAAAGCGTGAATATTTCTGCTTTAGGAAGTTTTGCACCGTTAGACACTCCTGTAACTAAGAAAGTTCCATATGCTAAAAATACAAATAATACAGATAATAAAGCTGCTAAAGATGTAATTACAAACTTCAGAACAAGGCTTTCTGGTTTTGATGCAGAAAGTAATTACCTGGTTCTTGTTGCAGAAGATAATGCAGGAAACCGTACCGCAGATACTCTTGCAGTTACAGAGGGAACTACTGGTGGAATAAATAATGAAACTGCAATTGATGATGGAACAAGTGAATGGAACTCCGAAGAGTATGATAGAGAAATTGCTTATTACAGCATTAATAAAGATACAAATGCACCAGGAATTTCTGGAAGCATAACTGCCGGTGCATTTACAAATGGAACTGGAACTATTACTGTCAGCGGAAAAGCGGAAGATGTTGATTCAGGCATAAAAGAAGTATGGGTTTCAATAAATGAAAATAGTGTTGAAATTAATCAGAAAGCAACTTTAAGTACAGATCCTGATTATCCGAATGATCCGAAGAAGAAAGCCTGGTCAAAAATAATTTCTGCAGATCAATTTACATCAGGTACTTATACTGTATATGCAAAAGCAACGGATAATGCCGGTGTAGGAAATTCTAAAGAAATAAGTGTCGGCTCGATTACTGTGGACCAGGATCCACCTACCGCCGAAATCAACGATATTACTAACCTTAATGTTGAGCGTGCTGATGATGATACTACTGTATATGTAAACGGAACAATCTCAATTAGTGGAACTGCAAATGATAACCAGAAACTGGCTTCGGTTATTGTTGAATATAAGAAACACACAGGCTCTGATAGCTGGCATGAAATTACAAACGCACCTTCTAATTCAACTCTTGCAAACTGGAAGCGTATACTTGATACAACAGCGCTTGATGATGAAACAGAATATGACATTCGTGTTTCTGCAACAGATGTGGCTGGTAACTCTACAGACAATTCTGCCGGTTCAACAACTCTGGCAGCAAGAACAAAAACAATAAAGGTTTCTCAGGATTCGGACCGTCCTGTAATTACAGTGACAAGTCCTACTTCAATCGAAGATCTGGCAACAGGTTCTGTAAAATGGCAGAATCGTACCATAGGCGGAACTGTTACAGATGATGATTCGGTAACTTATATTGGTTATTACCGTGGTGATAACATCAGTTATACTGATAGCGATTATACGACAATTACAATTAATAACGGAATCTGGAGAGTAACACTCCCTGATGACGGAACAGACAAAGTATTCTTTAAAGTAACTGCCGGTGGAAAAGATTATTTTGCCAATATGGCAACTACTTTCACTACAGCAACAATTTACGACGAAACAAACAGCCGTGGTACATATAAACTAACGGACGGTAGTCACAGATTCGGCTACAGACTTACAGGTAACGCTACTACAGCAAATGCTCTTGCTCTTATTATAGATACTGTTGCTCCAGATGTAGAGACAGCAGAATTTTCTATTGATAATGGAGTAACCTGGAATTCTGGTATTGGTGCCCAGACCTTTGGTGGAACCCGTAAAAATAAATTTAAGATCAGACAGTCAGGCTGGGATAAAAACGGCGTTAAATCGATGACTGTAAAAATTACAGAAACTATTAACGACACTGAAAATGAAACTCCTAAGTTTAATGAAACTTACGATCTGACAAGTAATCCTGCAGAAGAGGCACGCCCTAATGGTAAAATCTATTACCGCTTTACATCAGGAGAAATTGATGTTACAGGCTGGGAGTCTTCATCTAAGTCTAATACAGCCTCTGTAGAATATAGAATTGAAATTGTAATGTCAGACGGCATTAACTCTTCTTCTACAAAGCTTGATTTAACTGTAGACAATACACCGCCTGTAATCAGTTTTACCAGCCCGGATTCTAATGCAACTCACAGTGGTGAAATTTCTGTAAATGGTTCTTCCGATGAGTTAGGCAGTTTCTATTATACAGTTTCTACTTATGGTGATGATGCTCATAAACCAAGCCTTGCTGCTGGTCAGACTCTTACCGGCTGGACTGGTTATCAAATGTCTGAAGATGGAACAAAGACTGCAGCCTCTGGTCCAATTACTAATGCAACGGTTCCTGTTTATAGACTGATTCCTACTACAACACTTTCATGGGGTGTTCATTTTGACGGTAATACTTCTGACACCCAGCGCGCCCATGCAGATCTTCTTAAGAATTTTGTACATTCTTTAGGAATCACAGATAACCTCAATACATTTACTGACCTTGTAAACTTTTATATCTGGATTAAGGCAGAAGATACAGTTGGAAACTCAAAAGAATATTCTCACCTTGTCTGCATAGACCCTCAGGGCGACCGTCCTTCTGTCAGTATTCTGGCGCCTGAGACCCCTGGAGCCAGTCTGGGTGGAACAATAAAACTTTACGGTTCTGCAGAAGACTCAAACGGTACTGTAGAAAGTGTATGGGTTCAGCTGCTTTCTGCAAAGAATGGCGGTTCTGCTGCAGGGTATGGACCTGTCGCTGTTACAAACAACAATGTCACAAGCTTTGCTCCAACAACAAAAGACCTTGATTTCTGGAAATCAAATGGCTTTACTGTAGCCAAAATGAAGCCGGAAACAGATGGTACTCACACAGAATGGACTGGTACAACAGATCAGCCTGGTTCACTTTCTGGTAGTGATACTGCTGCTGATTATGGTATTAAGGCTGTCTTCACAGGAACAACTTCATGGAATCTTAAGATTAATAAAAATCAGGAGTTTAACAGCACCAGCACAAATGATATGGCTATGCGTGTTTATGCCTGTGATAATGACAAAAACCTGAGTTATCCGGTAACCAGATATTTTGTTATTGATAAGGGAGCTCCTGTTATTTCTGAAGTTATGCTGAAACAGTATGCCGCATCAGATACAAGTTTTGCACATCCTCTTGCTTCTCAGGAAGTAAGATCCGGTATGTATGTAAAGGGTAAGTGGTATCTGGAGTTTACCGCAACAGATGATAATGGCTTAACCTCAGTTGTGTTTAAGGATGAAAGCGGTGCTGAGACTGCCATACCTCCTGCAGATATTACAGAAGAATCTGATAAAGTCTGGAAAGTAAGATATGCATTAGCAACTGACCAGGGAGTAGGTGTATTCAAACAAACTATAGTAGCAGAAGATGGAAACAATTCTGGGACCTATGAAATAGAAATCAATTATGATAATGAAGCACCAAAGCTTCTTAAAGATTCATCAACTGATTTTAATATTGAAGCAGCAGTACGCCAGAGTAACGGTTTCTATAAGCTTTATTCAAAGGTAAATGATTCAACTGCTTCTCAAACAGGAACCCCAAGTGGAGTTAAGGCTGTAGGCTTCTACTTTATGCGCCGTAAGTCTGCCGGTGAAGGTCTTATTTATGACCCAATGCAAAAACGTGCAGATCCGGTTTCTACAAATAATTTGACTTATGCAGACGGTCTCTACTGGTTCAATGGAGCTGTATCTATTAACAGCGAAGGTGTAATTACTCTTGGAACTGGTTTGTCAGAAAAATCAGCTTACATTCATGCCGGCTCTTATATCCGCCTCGATGGTGTAATGTATAAGATTATTTCTGTAAGTGGAAATAACGTTACAATTGAAGAAAGTGTAGACACAAGTCTTACTTCTGCTCAGATCGCCCTTGCCCAGTTTGTAGATAACCGCAAGGCCGAATACGAAGCTTCTTCTGCCAAGGATACTACTACGGGCTATTATTCTTCAATCAAAAATGATGATGGCGACAGTATGATAGAAGAGCTTGGCGGAACAAATACTGTTTCTTCATGGCAGGCTTCTATTGTATCCCGCAATATTCCTGACGGTCCTATTGAGATTCACTACACTGCTTATGATGCCTCTTTGAACTATGCTGTTGGTGTCGTAGGAAATAAAGATAAAGGTACTTATGAATCTTATTCAACTCCAGAAGTTAATGAAATAAAAGATAAGACTCAGATTACTGATGGGCAGTATGCATCTTATGTTTATACATATAATTCAGAAAGACCTGCATACATCAGTAATAATGCACCTCGTCTTGCCGGAGTTACAGTTAAGATAGACTATATTGGAACTGGTAATTATGAAACTGCAACTCCAACAACTTACTACTTCAACGAGACACCGGTTCTTATTAATGGTGAAGCTGTAAAGAAGCCTGTAACTGTTACAGACAATTTTGAAATTTATGATGAAGCTAAGGATGAAGGTGGTAACTTTACTGGTTATAAGGGTGTAAATACAATCAAGGGTAAAACCTGGATCATTCCGGAAATGGTCGGTGGTAATAAAAAGCTCTGGTATTCTTATAACATTTACGATTCAAAAACAGATGGCTCTAAAGATACAACAGTGGTAAAAAAAGCCGGCGGAGACGATGCAGTTTATTTTGCAGATGGACGAGATGATTATGATGAGTACGAGGAAAAGGCTGCCGGTCAGACTTATGTAGTTTCTAATAATACAAGTAAGCTTGGAGCAGGAAATGTACGTACAGACTCTTACATAGAACATGATCCTTCAATCTTTACTGATACTGGAGATACAACTTCAATTTCCAGACCGTTCTGGTTTGATTATGTAATTTACGATAGTACAGAGGCAGAACCTGATGGCGCCAGTGCTGCAATAAGTGTACTGGAAAATAACCAGAAGGCAAGAATCAGCATTGCAATGGCTGTTGATGTAAACGATATTATTGCACCAAGTGTAGTAATTAACGATTTGTACTGGAAGAATGCTGCAGACAACAGCATATATTGGGAAGACGGAAAGTCTAAGGGTCACGTTGAACTTATAAGCGATATTGGCACAACAGCTCTGGGTACAACTTATGGAACTGATGATGACAAGGTTTCTGGTATCGTAAAATTCTCCGGCTATGCTTATGATAACAAGTGTTTGAAGGAACTTAAGTGGGCAATTGTAAGTGATCCTGCTGATGGCTCATATACATCACCAACATATCTCTTTAACAATGGAATGCAGAATGGTGCAACTTTCGATATCAATTCTGGTACCTGGACAAGCAGTGCAACATTAGAAAATAATTATTATAAATTTGTAGTTTCTAAAGAAAAAGCCGATGGCGCATATCACGATAAGAACGGACACAGAGTTAAGTGGACTCTTACAGTAGATACTTCTCATATTACAGATGTAGTCGCAGAAAATGTAAGAGTAATTGTACAGGCAAAAGATAATGCGACAAGTCCAAAATTTAGTGAAATTTCAAATGATGTAACAGCAGAGTCCCGCTCAACTTACCAGGTTGATGTTGTGCCTTATATTACAGGTATAGATACAGGTCTGTCAAAATCTCTTAAGAGCAGTATTCAAAGTGCATACAGTCGTACTGCCCTTGGCCATTACATTGCCCGCAGTACAGAAACTCTGGCTGTAAAGGGATATAACCTTGGTAACTCAACAGTAATTCCAAAGTATGGAGAAACAAATCTCAGTTTTGACAGTAACAGAAATGTTAACCTTCCTGTTAGTTCGATTGGTACTTCAAGACAGATTGTGCTTACAGTAAATAATCTTCCTACTGTGAATAATTTGAATGACAATAATGCCTGCGGTGCTTACAGAACTGCAGGTACAGTAATTACAGAAGCCAGCTCTTATGACTTAAAGAGCAATTATGCTTACAACAGAATGCCAAACAAGAACAGCAACAATCTGCTTACAGATGATATTTTTGTTGACATCTGGGAGTTTGATGAAGATGCGGCTGTACCAATGAGTGGCGAGTTACGAGAACCTTCTATGAAGATTAACCCTGTAACAGGAAAGGTTGGTCTGGCCTTTGTAAGTGGACCGGGTGATTTTGCTATGGCAGGTGGATCTAGTGTAAATGCCAAAGCTGATGTTACTGCAAATGCAGACCCTGCAACAAAAGATATTTATTCATATAACCTGTGGCAGAATAACTATGCAACTTACAATAATATTTGTTTTACTTATGACAGTCTGGGATATGCACATGCAACAGCAACAGGTCTTGATACAAACCCTGGTTCATCTTCTTTGCATGCCGGTCGATTCTCATATTTTTATAACAAATGGGGACGTAGTGGAACTGATACAAGTGCAAACTATGTTGGTTTGAATTCAGTTCGCCTTGAAGCACTGGCTATTCCAAACTGGTTTAAAAGTGATAGCGATTGGATATTGGCGATGACGACAAATACTCAATCAGCTGTACCTTATTGGACAAAGATTACAAAGGATTTTGAGGCAAGTTATATGCGAAATCAGGCTGGAGAAATTCCAACAGCTACATCGTACAAATTGCCTATAAAAGGGGTTGTTCCAGAAAAGCCTGCGCTTACAGAAACAAGATTCTATTCACCATCTCTTGCTGCGACAGTTCACGGAAGTGGAAATTCTGCAACGACAGCTGTTTATCTTGCATACTTTGACAGTATACAGGGACAGATAAGATTCAGATATAGTCAGGAAGTTCCTAAGACTTGGGTTAAGGGAGAAACCTGGAAAAATCCTTCGAATAATAAGTCTGAAACACTATCAACGACATTTGAAAAATGGTCTGTTGATAGTAACAATAACGTGACAGTAAATGAGGATTATAATGAAGAGTATTTGACAGGGGCAGAAATTGCTCTTGATGCTAATGGTAAATTTTCTAGCAAAGGAACTTTCCCAGACTACATGCATCATGCATTAAATGATAAGGATGACTTTGTTGATAACCTTGGATATTTCTACAAAGCTAAAGACTATCAGGCATATATGGAAGCAAATACAGATCACTTTAGTTTAATTGCAGGAACCGATTATCAGTTGAATAGTGATGGTCGGAAGAATGAGTCTGACTTTATTGTAGAAGACATCGCAGATAGACAAATATCTGTCCCGGCAATTGATAATGATGGAAATGCAGTCGGGGATACATATGTGAGATATCGAAAAACAAAGATTGAGGACAACGCTATCGTTACAGATGGTAATGATTTCTTTAAATTCAGAATTGTTAATGGAGTAAAACATCTTTATAAAAATGATAAAGATAAGGCGTATATTGTACAGGGCGAAGGCAATGACACAAAACTTAAATACAACTTTAAGAATACAGATGCTTTGTATGGACAAGTTACTTACCAGGTAGCAGATCCTTCAACTGATGCAAAAGTTGCAGCTCTTAATAGATATGGTTACCCTGTTTTTGTTCGAATTAAGGGAGACGATGGTAAACCAGTTGATGCGAATACTTGTGAGTATCTTATACCAACAGTTGAAACTGTAAAGATTCCTGTCCATCAAAAACAAAAATATCCATCCGGCTATAACACCGGCTATACTGCATATAAGTATGTTGCAATCGATGCAAAAGCCGGAAGCGAGGCTGCTCAGGATACCGTAGTTGCCGTCTGGTTTGATGGAACAAATTGCCGCTATGCTTATAACACAAATCCTTCGAGTGGTCTGGATAATGGTAGTGCTGGCGGTTGGGATGGAAACAAAGTAATCTTTAGTGAAGGTGGAGAACATTGTACCGTTAAGTTTGATCCAAATGGTGGAGTTCACATTGCGGCATATGTAGATGGTAGTTTGAAGTATGCATATCTTTCAAGCTATGATGCTACATATTCTGAAGCGACAGATTCAGTTAGTGTAGACTCATTTACAATCACTGGTGAAAGAATCAATCTTGATGTCGGTCTGGAACAGGTTGTTAATACAGGAAATTACGTGGTAGTTCCATATATCACCTATTTCAATGGAACAGCTCGTAAACCAACTATGGCTAAACTTGTAATTCCAGAAAATGGTGAAATGAATTACAAGGCACAAGGTACAGTGGACGACATCTTTACCGGCAACTGGGAAATCTCTCTTATTCCAAGCCCAAGTGTTTTGACAACAAATTATTACGATAAGATGAACATTGGTCTGTGGAAGTGGGAAGGAAAAGTTGTTAATAGTAATGACAGTCACTTTGGAACTGTTGTAACCGCTAAAACTTCGGCAGACAATACAAGTACTGGAGACAACGGTAACATCTATGGTAACGGCACCGCAAACCCAATCCTCGGTTACGCAGTAGAATCCACTTCTGGAACCTACCTCGAAACCGCCCAGATGAAGTAGCTGGCTTCCGGCACTTTTTGTAAATTTTTGTTTTTGTGATATACTTGAGCAAAAGGAGATTTCAAAAATGAAAATGGAAAAAATGCCGCTGGTTACAACAACTTCCGACGGAGCTTTTTGGAAAAATACTTACGAAAAGTTTGAGGCGAGGGTTTATGTGCCAAAGTCGCCGCTGCAGGGCGATATTTTGAACTATGGTTTTAATGCGCCTTATCTTCTGGTGTTTGCGGAAAAGGCTCTTGATGAAGCTGAGCAGGTTGCCTTTGCCCGACAGCATGGTTTTGAAAAGCTTGCTGCTGATTTTGATTCCAGCGTAGTTTTTATTTCTCCTCTTGATGAAGGAAGCGGACAGCCTTGTGACTGGGCTTCTGCTGCTCCCGACATTCTTTCTGAGATAATTTCTAATTCGAAAATACATCAGTATCATAAAGACGGCGTTGTTATTGCCAGCAATGTTTTTCGCCATGCAATAGACGGATATTTTATCCGCGGGGCCATTTTTAGAATTCTGCTCTGCGGCTTTGGTACTGGTGCCGATTATATTGCTGAAAATTGTCTTCATCATTTTGAAGGTGACGGGCTCTGGGGGCGTTCCGATCTGGCTCCGGCGACCTGTCTTTTGACAGGCTTGTCTGTGGCTCCCGAAGTTGGTGCGGATGATATTCCTGTAATCTCTTATGGAAACAGAGCAGAGGCCAACGAACTTTTTGAAAGCCGCTGTAAGCATTTTTTGAAGCGCGAGGCTGCTCCGTCTGCCCAGGAATTTCTTTCTGATTATTATTCCTTTGCCCGTCAGTTCCGCCGCATGAATGGCCCTCTGCAGATTGACCCGGATTTGGAAAAAGACGGTCTTGTAATTGAACCCGGTATCGCAGAAGTAAAAACTTCTCCGGATAATTGCGGCGATGACAAAGGAAGTAAGACTCACAAAATCGGTTACTTTGCTTTTTATAACAAGGGGCTTTTTGAAAGCGAGGCTGAAAATGCCACAAATGCCGAAAAGACCGCAGGCGGAGTGCCGCTTGTGCTTGGCTTCCACGGAGGCGGCGACTCCTGTTTCTTCTTTGCGACAATGGCGGGCTGGGCAAAAATCTGCCACAGACACAACTTCCTGCTTGTCACAATTGAAAATCATCTGAACTCAACCGCAACAGAGATGGTCGAGCTTCTGGAAATCTTAAAGAAAAAATACCCGATCGACAGCAGTCGCGTTTATGCGACAGGCTTTTCCATGGGTGGCTGCAAAACCTGGGATATGATTCAGGAATATCCGGAAGTTTTGGCTGCAGCGGCTCCAATGGATGCAACCTTCGATGTTGGCTGCAATGTTTATGGAAACAAGGTGGTTTCGATAGGCCCTGACGGGCACTCAAACACTGCAGGCAGCATAAATACAACTGAGCCGGTTCCGGTTTTCTATGCCGGTGGTGAAGTAACACCTCTTCCAGAACTGCCTTTTCAGGCCCAGAAATGTCTGGACCGCATGGCCTACACGCTTCTCTTAAACAATGCCGAACTTGCAGACCGCTACGAGGAAGAAGTAAAGCTTGAAAACAAAGACAAATGGGAAAACAAAATCTGGGGAATTAATGGTGACGAAGTGGAAACTTCTTATGACGAAAGCCGAGATGCCACCCTTACCATGCAGAAGTTCCGTTCTACAGATGGCCGCATTCTCAGTGTTTTTGCAAGCATAAGCGGGCAGGGCCACGACTGCCGTGAGCATACCTGTGAACATGCCTGGAACTTTATGAGTCAATTCACACGCAAGTAGAAAGTCTGCTATAATAGGATTTATGACTACATCAAAAAAGGCAGAAAACGTTCGCGACGTAATCCGCTATCTTCAGAAATTTAAGAATGCTCTTTTAGTAATTTATCTTGATGATAAAACTATCAGCTCTCCGCTTTTCTCTTCGCACATCCGCGATATTGCTATGCTGCATCAGGCTGGCCTCAAGGTTGTATTGATTCCTGGTGCCCGCCGCCGAATAGACGAAGTACTGAATAATGCAAAAATCAAATGGACCTACCACGATACCTTCCGTGTTACATCTTCTGACGCAATGCCTCTTATCAAAATGGCTGCCTTCGATGTTTCAAACACAGTAATGACAAGCCTTGCTGCAAACAATATTACAGCGGTAATCGGTAACTGGGTTCGCGCCCGTGGCAAAGGTGTACTTGGTGGTTTTGATTTTGGAACTGCCGGAGAAATAGACAGGCTGGAAACAGAAGCAATCCGCACAGTTTTGAATGATGGTTTTATTCCAATCTTCCCTTGCATAGGCTGGAATGCGGCCGGTCACCCTTACAATATTTCTTCTATGCTGCTTGCAAAACAGGTGGCAATGAACCTCAAGGCAGACAAGCTTTTCTTTATGATGTTCAAGGAAGAAATTGTTGCCGGAAAATATATTATTCCGGATGGCTTTGCACTTTCTGAAAGTGGAAATATTCCCGCAATGAATCTGGAAGAAGTAGACCTCTTTCTTGAAAAAAATGCCGAAGCTGATGGAGATATTAAAAATGTTTTGAAGGCTGCTCAGGAAGCCTGCAGGGCAGGGGTTACCCGTGTTCATATTTTGAATGGTGATTCTGATGGTGTTCTTCCCTGTGAAATTTTCAGCGGCCTTGGTTCGGGAACAATGATCTATACCGGAAACTACGGCAAGGTTCGGGCAATGGAGCAGACAGATATTCCTTCTGTGCTTGCAATTATGAAGCCTTTTGTAGAAAGCGGAAAGCTTTTGTCTCGAACAGAAGAAGAGGTTGCTGCAAGGCTGGAAGATTATATTGTCTACGAGCTTGATGGTGGAGTTCATGCCTGTGCAGCCCTTCATTTTTATGATGACGGTCAGGCAGAAATTGCGGCTGTTGCAGTTGATGAAAATTATGCCCACATGGGAATCGGCCCAAAACTTATAGACTCTCTGATTGACCAGGCCGGTGAAGGTGGAGCCAGTTCAATTTTTATTATGACAACTCAGACTGCCGACTGGTTTGAAAAACTTGGTTTTGAAGAAGATTCTATTGAGTCTATTCCGGCAGAGCGCCGTAAGATCTGGGACCCTCGCCGCGGTTCTAAAGTGTTTAGGTTGAGGAAATAAATGAAAAAAATTAATAAAGACGATATTATCTGGTCCGGCCGCTACCTGGACCACGAAGGCATCCGCTATTTTGATTATTCTGCCAGCGGTTTCTGCTTTGTTATGAAAGGCAAAAAGGCCGAGGCTGTAATTTTGAGCGACCCTGATTCCTGGAGCCAGGCTAACAAGGGCGTGCTTGGAATTTTTGTAACTGATGGCGCTGATACAAGTATTGGAGCAATTCCGGAAGAGCCGACACAGCGCATTACATTGACCGAGTGCGAAAATCACCTTGTGCTTTTTGATTCACCGGTTGAAAAAACTGTGACAGTGCGCGTTATGAAATTCAGTGAATGTGCCTTTGGCTATGCGGGTTTTAAGAGTCTTGAGATAGACGGAGTGCTTGAGACTGAGCCGGCTTTGAATGGTGGTTTCGACAAGCTCAACCACCAGCTCAAACTCGAGTTCATTGGCGACAGCATTACCTGCGGCTACGGTATAGAAGGTGTCTGGGAAAAAGATACTTTTACAACCCAGCAGGAACGCCCGGACAAAGCCTATGCCTTTCTTACTGCTAAAGCCCTTGGCGCCCAGGTTCAACTCTGCAGCTGGAGCGGCATCGGTTTGATTTCTAATTACGTTGACCCTGAAACTATTATGCTGCCGGATACCCACTGGCTTATGCAGGCAAACTGGCCTTATACAGATAAATCACTTTCGCTCAGACTTGGAATTGAACCAGAGGTCTGGGATGCTTCGCGCTACCAGCCTGATATTGTAGTAATTCATCTTGGTACAAATGACATCAGCTGGGTACGCGGAATGGAAGAACGCCGACTGGAATATACAGCCCAGCTTCGTCAGCTGATTGAGGCAGTTCACCGCCGCAGCCCTGGTGCCGCAATCTGCTGCTGCCTTGGAATTATGGGCGAGGCGCTGAACGACTCTGTAAAGGAAGCAGTAGAACTTTTCAAAAAGGATTTTCCTGCTGTAAAAGCAAAGGCTGTACTTTTTACCCAGCAGCTTGAATCAGATGGAATCGGCGCAGACTGGCACCCTTCTGCCCTAACGCATAAAAAAGCCGCAGAACTTCTCTCTGCGGCACTGCGGTCATTTTAAGTGTGTAATTCCCCGGCATACCGGAACTTCTTCAATTTTAATTTCAGGCAGGGCTGGTAGCACAGCGTAGTAGTTGTAAAGCCAGTCTCCGTCCTTTGCTTCGTAAGGGTCACCGTTTTTTGGTTTATTCATTCCATCAGCAGGTGGTAGGAAGTAGTGGAGTTTACATGTAGCCGGCTTTTTAATTGCATTTTTGTTTTCATAAAAATACGGCATTAAATCAACAACCTTTGTGCCCGGTGCTTTATAAAACCACCAGCCTTCAAACTCAATCATCATATTAAGGGATTCGAGTTCTTTTCCAAAGTGAAGCTCAAACTGAACAGGACTTCTGTTTAACTTTACCGGAACTTCAATTCCTTCAGCATCTTCAGAACCACCCCAGCGCAAAGTAGCAGGCAAGTTGATGTCTGCCTTTTCAGCTTTTACAATCTTCTGACTAAAGAATGGCTTATGAAGCTGCTTTCTGTACATTGCCATAACCGGCTGTTCAATTCCAACTTCGCTGTTGTTAGGGTCTGTAATCTCCATACCCAGGCGGCCGTCATCTCTGAACTGGTAGAAGGTAAAGGCGCTGAGCCAGTGTTCTTTATCCTTCTGAAGAAGTTCCATAAACTGCTTCATCATATTTGACTGAACATAAGGACCCGCAACATCACCATCGGCATTCAATTCAGAAAGTACCATAGGCTTGTCCTGACCTGTTATTTTGCGCAGCCTCTTCAGCGTCATCTTACATTTTTCGTAAACCTCGGCAACGCTGTAGCGGGCATAGTTTGCAGTCTCTTTCGAAACAACATCATTAGGCCAGCCCCAGTGAAGGGAAAGATAATTGTCACCGGACCAGATATCGGCAGCCTTGTGGGCTTCCAGGAAAATATCTTCCATTTCAAGTTTACCTGTAGATTTCTGCCACATGCCGGCACATAAAATCATTTTTACGTTTGGAGCATATTTGTGCATGACACGGCAAACCATAACAAAGAAATCAGCAATTTCCTGATAGGTCGCACGGCGGGTATAGCAGAACCAGTCTCCGGTACATTCATGATTTACGCGAAGGAGAAGACGGCCATAAGGTCGCAGATCCTTTGCAAGCAGAATGATATCTTCTTCCTTCAGGTGAGGATCAATTGTGATTGTAAGAACAACATCCATTCCGTGGCGGCGGATTTCCTTCATAAAATTGAAAGGCTCTCCATCGCGCAGGCCTTCGCGGCCACCGCGGTAAGGGAAATAATTTTCGTATGGAGAATCCCATGCACCTGCAGATTCACGACCTAAATCAATTTCGCAGGCACGGGTTGGCCATTCCTTATCATTAGGGTAGTAGGTATACATAAGACTGATTCCGCGGTGAACTTTTCCAAGCTTCTGCAGAATATAATCCTGATTCACATAAAGACCGCGTTCGCTGCCGTCTCCCATATCCAGAGCACATTTTGCCGGAGTTAATAAAACCTTATTCATATTATCAATTATACATTGATAATACTGTCTGTGAATAGGATAATTTTCGTAAAGTAAAAATCAATACGGAAAGTATGTCTTGTTGTTTTCGGTCTATCAGAATATAATTGAATAAAACGATTTATTAAGGACGGATAATATGGATTTAATGAAATTGCAGAACGGAAGCGATATCCGTGGTGTTGCTATAGAGGGTGTGGAAGGTGAGAATGTAAATCTTACTCCACAGATTGCAAAGCAGATTGGCTGTGCTTATGTAAGCTGGCTTGCTAAAAAGCTGGATGTTGATTCTACAGCCCTTCATATTGGTGTTGGCCGTGACTCTCGTGTTACTGGTCCTGCCCTTGCAGATGCTTTGATTGCCGGAATGATTAGTGCAGGTGCTACTGTTGTAGACTGTGGTATGGCAACTACTCCTGCAATGTTTATGTCTATTGTTTTCCCGGAAACAAATTTCAACGGCTCAGCAATGATTACTGCCAGCCACCTTCCTTTCAACCGCAATGGCATTAAGTTTTTTGATGCTGATGGAGGTCTTGAGCATGAAGATATTACTGAGATTTTGAATCTTGCAGGCATGTTGAATCCTGCTACCGTAAATGCTTATATCGAAAAAATTGACCTGCTTTCAATTTATGCTGATTATCTCAAGGGAAAGATTGCTGATGGTCTTAAAGATCTTGGTAAGGGCGACAAGCCTCTCACTGGTCTTCATATCGTAGTTGACAGTGGAAACGGTGCCTCAGGATTTTTTGTTGATAAAATTCTTCAGCCTCTTGGAGCTGATACTACAGGAAGTCAGTTCCTTGAGCCGGATGGTATGTTTCCTAACCACATTCCTAATCCGGAAAATAAACAGGCAATGGAAGCAATCCGCTCGGCAGTGCTTAACAACAAGGCCGACCTCGGTTTGATTTTTGATACCGACGTTGACCGTATGTCTGCCGTCCTCAGCGACGGAAGCGAAATCAACCGCGACTCTATCATCGCTATGATAGCCGCAATTCTTGCTCCTGAATATCCGGGTTCTACTATTATTACAGACAGTGTTACATCAGACCGCCTTACATACTTCCTGCAGGATGTGCTTGGCCTTAAGCACCTCTGCTACATGCGCGGTTACAAGAACGTAATCAACAAACAGAAGGAATTGAATGCAAAGGGTATTGTTGCACCTCTCGCTATGGAGACTTCTGGTCACGGAGCTTTGAAGGATAATTACTTCCTTGATGATGGTGCCTTCCTCGCTGTTAAGCTTGTAATTGCTCTGGCTCAGGCTGCTAGTCAGGGTAAGAAGCTCGACAGCCTTATCGAAAAGCTTCCTCCACTTGTGGAAGAGGGTGAATACCGCTTTAAGATTTCCGGAGATGATTTTAAGACTTACGGTCAGAGCGTGCTCGCAGAATTCAAGCGCCGCGCAATCGAAGCAGAATACGAAATGCCTGAATCTTTCGAAGGTGTTAGAATCAGCTTTAAGAGTGAAAGTGTTCAGGGCTGGATGCTCTTGAGATTGTCTCTTCACGACCCGGTTATGCCGCTGAATATCGAAGGTGCAAGAAAAGGTGATCTGGCTAAGCTGGTTGAAATTGCCCGCAAGCTCACAGACGGTTTTGACCGTCTGGACCGTAGCTGTTTGAAATAGACTGCAAATACGGTGGTTGAGTGCTCGCGAAGCGAGTGTATCGAAACCACCGCAGATGTCGGCTCATAAGGTGGTTTCGATACGCCCTTCGGGCTACTCAACCACCGATTCCTACAAATGCCGTAACCGACTTCTCCGGCGCCATAATCAGTGTATCCATGAGGGTAAGCCCTATGCGGGTACAAGGCAGCAGCCTGAAAAAATCTTTCTGCACTTGCAGAGGCACATCGCCGTAGCCCGGACTGTAACGAGGCTTCGTTTTCAGTCCCTGTGCTGCGGCTATTTTTTTTATTTCAGCATTTACTAAATCAACAAGTTCTTCTATAAACATTGCACCGGTCGCCTGTAAGATACTGGCATACACCGGGTCGAGCGAAGAGTAGCGACGGATGAGTGTGTCTACCTGCGGTCCGATAGTTGCGGCGAGCAGGGCAACCTGAGAACAGCCGCTAAGGTTTCTGCCCAGGTCCCGAGAGTGCAGTGTAACATCCGCAAAAGACAGGGTGGTTGAGTAGTCCGAAGGACGTATCGAAACCACCTGATCTGTCGGCTCATAAGATGGTTTCGATACACCGCTATCGCGGCACTCAACCACCGACAAATCAAAAACTTCAAAAACAGCCTGAACCTTCATCACCTCCGCCATCTCGCTAGCAGCCTTTTCTAATAGCTCCGAAACATCCTGATCCGGCGAAACAAATCTGCTGTAACCCAAGTAGCGGGCAGTTTCTTTCATATCCGGCGAGAAGTCTGATTTATCTGGAAATAAAAATGTTGCACTCATATCAATCACCTGTATAAATCTTCAAGCTTATAAAGAATCAATTGTTTTTTATGTGACTCATCAATTGCTTTATAACCAGATTTAGAGAAGAAGCCGTATTTACTGCAAACTAAACCCGTATTATTTACCTGTTGGATTTCGTTCCAGATAAGGTTTGTGTCTAATTTTCCTTCGCGGAATTTTGCTTCGTAGAAAATATAGCGGCCTTCATTTTCGGTGACTACATCAAATTCACCGTTTTTGTGATTTACCGGATCGTCATACCAGTATTTCCCGATTTTTTCAAAAGAATCAGTTAATTCACCGGAACGATTTTTAAGGGTTAAAAATTGTCTGCAGATCTGTTCAAAAGCCTGTGGCACATAATGTTCTTCAAAATCTGGTTCAATAAATTTGTCATAAAAAGCTTCCGAATCCATTACGGCAAGCCTTGAAAGATTTCTGTAAATGTATTTGAAATAAAATAAAGTCAGCTGGTCCGAAATATAATAGCCAGCTTTTTTCTTATTATTTTCATCGTTAATAGGTGATTCTTTTAGAACAACATCCATATTAATTAACTTATCAAGAACATCTGCAAGAGTAGGCGAACTTGAAACCTGCGATTGTGAAAGAATGTCCTTGAATCGAACAAAGCCCTTTGACAGAGCTTCAAAGACCTCGTATGCATTCTGCATTTTAGAGATTTCGGATTTCAGGTGCATCTGTACTTCATTTTCAAAGCGGCTGCCAGAGCTTGCAATCAAATCAATTATATTCTGTTTTACAGTCTTTGATGAATCAATGCGCCTGTTGTAATAAGGAATTCCCCCAAAAACAGAATACAAACGTACCTTATCTTCGTCATTGAAATCTTTATAGAAGAGAGCGGATTCATAATAATCCATAGCCTTAAGATTCATAACCAGATCAAAACGGCCAAAAAGAGGATTATTTTCAGAAAGTAAAGACTTCATGGTCTCTACATAAGAGCCACATAAAATCAATTTTAATCTGGAAGTGGACTTGTTATTGTCGATAAATGACTGAATTATGCTGTCCAATCCTGCTACAACTTTCCGAATATAGGGATATTCATCAATCACAACAATTAATTCTTTTTCTGAAGCTTTTTTATAGAGAAATGATAGAGTTGATTCAAAGGTATCAAAAGCTAAGGGCGGCAGACCAAAAGTATCTGCGATAATTTCGGAAAGAGATTTTACATTATTATTTTCAGAAGTTTCCTTACACTCATAATAAATGGAAGTTGTTTTTGTTTCTTTTAGACAGTGCTTTATCAGTTCTGTTTTGCCAACACGACGCCGTCCATAAATAAGGGCTGCCGCATCTTTGTCTGATTTAAAGAAATTTGAGATTGTTTTGATATTTTCTTTTCTTCCTAAAAATGGATCTTCTTTAATCATATAACTTCCTTGTCTTTTTTTTTACTCGGTTGAAACCGAGTCGGATTTATTCGAGTAAAATAATAATGCCAAAAGTATGATTCGTCAACCTAGAATTGGAAATCTTTTTTTTATATAATCAAGTTTATGGAAAATTACAAGAAAGAATTTATTGATTTTATGGTGCGCTGCGAGGTGCTTAAGTTTGGGTCGTTCACACTCAAGAGTGGAAGACAGTCGCCCTTTTTTATGAATGCGGGGGCTTATGTGACCGGAGGGCAGCTTGCTCAGCTTGGAAAATATTATGCGCAGGCAATTCACGACAACTTTGGCGATGACATCGACGTTTTCTTTGGTCCGGCCTACAAGGGAATTCCTCTGGCGGTTGTGACTGCCGTTGCCTACAGCGAGCTTTATGGAAAAGAAATTAAATACTGCTGCGACCGCAAGGAAGAAAAAGACCACGGTGCAGATAAGGGGGCAATCCTCGGCTATAAGATTCAGGATGGCGATAAGGTTGTGATTATTGAAGACGTTACAACCAGCGGAAAATCTATTGAAGAAGTTTATCCGAAAATCAAGGCGCTGGAGACTACACCTGGCGCAATCAAAATTGTAGGTGAAATTGTAAGTCTCAACCGCGAAGAGCGTGCTCCTGATACTACAAAGTCTGCCCTCGAAGTGATTACAGAAAAGTACGGCTTCCCGGCTCGCGCAATTGTTTCTATGAGCGATGTTGTTGATGCGCTTTATACAAATGGTGATAAGTCGGTAATTACTGATGAGATTAAGAAGGAACTTGATTCTTATTATTCTCAGTGGGGTTGCAGATAAATTAGACATGGTGGTTGAGTGATGCGAAGCATCGTATCGAAACCACCTGTACGAGATAAAAAATGAATAAAAAAATTTTTTTACCAATTTTACTTTTTACTTCTTTAGTGTTCGCCGCTTTTGCAAAAAAGCCAAAGCAGGCTGTTAGTTCGGACTATCCAAAATCAATTGTAGCCCTGTCGCCAAGTGCTGCTGAGATTCTTTTTACAATTGGCGCGGGCGAACAGGTTTCTGCTGTAAGTGAGTTTACAGATTTTCCGGAGGCGGCAAAGGCTAAGCCTGTGGTTGGCGGTTTTGACGGAAAAACTTTGAGCCTTGAAACAATCATGTCCTTCAAGCCGGATCTTGTTTACATCACTGAAGGCATGCACAACTTTTTGATTGCGACTCTGGAAGCCAACGGAATTGCTTACTATGTTTCTAAGGGTGATTCAATTGCTTCTGTGGAGACAGAGATTCTTGAGGTTGGTAAAATCACCGGCCATGAAAAAGAAGCTGCAAAAGTTGTAGACGGCATGGAGAAAAAACTGAAGAAGGCTGAGGCTTCGGCTCATAAGAGCGGTGCAAAGTCCGGAGCCGGCGACGCTGCCGTAAAGGTTTACTGGGAAGTCTGGAACGCTCCTTATATGTCTGCGGGTGCCACTTCTTTTATTAATGATGTAATTAAGGCTGCGGGTGGCGAAAATATTTTTGCTGATTTACCGGATGCTTATCCTATGGTAAGTGAGGAGTCGATTATTTCCCGCCAGCCTGCAGTTATTCTGATTCCTGCCAGCACAGGCATGGCGGCTGATGCAGTTGGCCTTCGTAATGGCTGGGCCGATATTCCTGCAGTGAAGGGCAGCCGCGTTTTTGTTGTAGATGATAACGTTTACACAAGGCCGGGCCCCCGCGTTGCTGATGTAGTTCTGGAACTTTCTGAATTGTTGAAATAGAAGGAAGAAATTTTGTCAAAGAAGTCTAGTCATGCTGAACTTGTTTCAGCATCTTTTTATAGACCCCGAAACAAGTTCGGGGTGACAAATAAGATCTCTCTTTTCTGGAAAATCTTTTCTCCTATTCTCCTGATAATTTCAGTGATGCTCGCCCTGACTCTCGGCGCAGAAAAGGTGAGTCTTGCGGCAGTTTTCGGGCAGGGTGATAAATTCGAAAATATCATCTTATGGCAGCTGCGTCTTCCACGTGTGCTGCTTGTTTTTATTACTGGCCTTTTGCTCGGCGGAAGCGGGGCTGTTTTCCAACTCTTTTTTAGAAACCCGCTGGCTGAGCCGGGTATTATGGGAATCTCTTCCGGGGCTACGCTTGGTGCTGTTATTGCGAGTATTGTTCCTGGCTTTATGGCTCTTACTGGTAAGGGTGGTGTCGGGGCTTTTATTTCGCCTGTGAATCTTTGTGCCTTTGCGGGTGCACTGGGCGCGGGAGTACTCGTGACTTCTCTTGCCTTTAGTCGCAGTGGAAAGGCCTCTTCTGTTATGCTGCTGCTTTGCGGAACTGCACTTGGTACGCTTTACTCAAGCGTTAGTTCAATGCTGCTTCTCACCTGCAACAAAGAGCTTCATTCAATTTACACCTGGATACTTGGAAGCTTTAATGGTCGTGGCTGGAATGAACTGATTTTCATTTTGCTGCCTGCGCTGCTTTCGCTGGTTCTGATGTTTTGTATTTCCGGTCCGCTGGATCTTCTAACCGGCGGAGAAAAATCGGCGGCTGCCCTCGGCGTTGAAGTTGACCGCCTGCGTGTGCTGGTGCTTTTGTGTGGCTCTCTTGCTGTGAGCTGTGCAGTATGTGCTGGCGGAACCATTGGTTTTGTAGGGCTCATCGCTCCTCACATCGTAAGAAAATTTCTCGGTCCTCGTGCCCGCACCCTCCTTCCTTTCAGTATGATTTTTGGAGCGACACTTCTTTTGCTTTCAGATACCTTTGCCCGAGTTGTAATTGCACCGGGCGAACTTCCTGCAGGAATCATTACTTCGATTTTAGGTGTGCCATTCTTCCTGGCACTTTGTCTTGGGAGGCGGAAATGAGTGAATTGAAAATACAAAACCTTTCTGCTTCTTACGGCGATAAAATAGTTTTATCTGGTGTTAGCTTTAGCTTACAGCAGAGCGACTTTGTCTGTCTCTGCGGACCCAACGGCGCCGGTAAATCAACTTTGCTGAGTGTGATGGCCGGAGTGGCAGATGCGGGCCTTAAAGCATCTGGGCAAGTCGGGTGGTTTCGATACGATGCTTTGCATCACTCAACCACCGGTGCTTCGGAAATTATGGTGGTTGAGTGCGACGCGAAGCGGCGTGTATCGAAACCACCTCGTCACGAACTTGCCCGACTTATTGCTTTCATGCAGCAAAACGAATACTCGGAGTGGAACTTCCTTGTGCACGACTACGTGCTTCAGGGGCGCTATGCTTATACGAAACGAAGTTTGTTTGGCGCCGGCCCTGCGAACTATGCCGCGGCGGATTACGAAGTGGTAGACAAAGTTTTGAGGGAACTCGGCCTTTCTGATTTTTCTCAACGCTATATCCACGAGCTTTCGGGCGGTGAGTTTCAGAAAATCCGACTGGCACGAGCCCTTGCTCAAACTCCGTGCTTCCTTCTTCTCGACGAGCCGGCCGCAAACCTCGACTACGTTTACGAACCGCACCTGATGCAACTGCTCCGCGACACCGCCCACAAAAGAAATCTCGGCATTCTCGCGGCCGTCCACGACATCAACTTAGCGGTCCGCTTTGCCGACAAAATCCTCCTGCTGCCGCCGGCGGGAAGGACTATGGACTCAAAAAAATCCGTGCTTTTCGGCTCTCCCTCTGATATAATGAATACAGATAACTTAAAGTATACATTTGGAGTTGATTTCGAATGCAAAGAGATAAAGTCCTTTCAATCATTACAATAATTTGTTTTTGCAGCATCGTCCTTATTCCGCTTGGTCTTGCCCTCATGTGGTTTATGACTGCCTGGAAGAAAAAGCGGAAAATCATAATTACAGGAGCCGGTTCTCTTCTCTACATTGCAATCGTAGCCTTTATACTTTTGTTAGAGCCTTCTTATAATACGGGTGGAGTTTCTCTTCCATTCAAATACTCCGGCGGTGAAACTGCATACGACGCTCCTGCAAATCCGGGCCGTCCATCAAAAAAAGAAAAGAAAATTTCTCCAGCAGCAGATAAAAAGGAAAAGTCAGAAAAGTCCAGTGACGAGCCGGACCAAGAACGTCTTCCTCGTTCCGTAAAAAGACAGAGTGGCCGCAGTCTTGGAAGGGCCTTTTATGTTTTCCTTTTCTTCTTAGTGATTCTTATTCTTGTTCTCTGGCGTAACTTCCGTGCTGCGGGTAAAAAAACTGATTACGAAAATCCTTATGTTGATACCCATCTATATAAGCTGCCGCTAACTGCAGAATCAAAAACTCCGCTTGTACATTTTCAGCGTCTCAAACTGAATCAGAACGAGAAGATTTTGTATGCAACGGAAACTGTTCAAAAAGATAATGAAGGTGATTTTGTTGTTACAGATAAGCGGGTAGCGATTTTTTCAAAAACAGGAACTTCGGAACTCCCGCTTTCCAGCCTTACAGCAGTGCTTTCTGTTTCAAACAGCGTTATGCAGCTTACTGCCGCCGGAGAAGAAGGCGAGCAGAAGTATTATGTCTTCCTGCCGGAGTCGCAGATGAAGTATGCCCTGGCAATCGTGCGCTGGGCCTTCAGTAGAATAGCGTCATCCTGAACCTTCGCAGCACAGCTGCTCGGAGACTCGCTAAAAATAGTCCACTGGACTATTTTTGCCCTGCTACGCAGTGCCGCTCCCTATGTTTCAGGATCTACAGCTTAATCTTTCTGTTTTCTTCCTCTTCTGCTTCGCGGAAAAGTATTACTGTAAAACCGATAATGCGGACGAGAGTAGCGTCTGTTTTTTCACAGAGCTCTGTTGTGAGTTCGCGGATTTCATCTTTATATTCGTTGAATTTTACTTTGATGAGTTCGTGTGCGGCGAGTGAATTGTCTACCATAGAAATAACGCCGTCTGTTACGCCAGCTCCGCCTACAATTACTACCGGCTGAAGGTCATGTGCGAGTTTTTCAAGATTCTTTCTCTGTTTGCTTGTTAATTCAATCATAACGGTATTTTAGTGATTATATGAGTTTGACGCAACCGTAGGCAGTGTCGCTGAAGGTCTTAAAATCTTCTATGATGCGGCAAGCCTTTTCGGAGACCTCGGAAAGACGCTTTGATTTTACGGTGGTTTCGATACACCCGTTTTGCGGGCACTCAACCACCACCAGCGGATTTATATATCTATGCTTAACCTTGAGGTTCACACAAAAGTATTGGTCTTCCGGCAGCGGCTGGTTAGTATGCTCAATCTTAGTCATTGTGCGGAAGGTTTTGTACATACGTGCCAATACGGTGGTTGAGTAGTCCGAAGGACGTATCGAAACCACCGCAGAACTCTTAGTCGTTTCGTGATTTACGGTGGTTTCGATAGGCCCGCTTTGCGGGCACTCAACCACCGTATCAAGCTTCCCCATCACCTCTTTTTCACTCAAAGTCATAAAATCATTTTCGCTAACCACTCCGGCCTTCTCAGCCATATTCATAATCTGTCCAAGCATATGAAGGGTAAGCTTGTTTTCGTTCAACTGGAGAATATGGCCAATCATACAAAAGTGTTCGCAGTAAAGCTCGGCCACCTCAAGCGTTCGGAAGCCCAGTTCATCATCTCCATTTTCATTTTTTAAAATCACCAGGTCATTATAGCAGCGGCGGATTTCTTCCATTGTCCAGCTGCCATCCAGAGCCATTCCGGATGGAAACATGTATTCCAGACGGTCTGCACTTAATTGCGGTATCTCGTTATCTGCAATAGGGTAAATGTGGTAATCTTCAACTTCTTCTGGCCTAAGTCCGTCTTCTGCGAGCAGGCGGCCAAGTTCCGCATCACCACGGATAATTCTTGCCGTAGGCTCTTCTGTTGCAGTTTGTGTCAGGGCATCTCCCTTACGAAAATCAGAAACATGACTGAAAACCGGTGTAGAAATATCATGCAGTAAACCCGCAATTGTCTGAGCCTTGTTGTGGGTAAAGTGCCAGACAATCAGGGCAACTCCCTTGCTGTGGTCCAGACGGGAATAATAAAAACGGTTTCGGTAAAGGGGTGTCCAGTCGGTTCCGCAAAGAAGTCCTACACCGGCAAGCCTCTGCATAACCGGCAGTGCTATATAGCGGTCTAAAAATGTCGGATAATCGTCACGCGGACAAAGGATATTGAAATATTTGGAGATATCATAATGAACTGGGGTATGTGCATTCAGCATTGTGTCCCAGTTATAGGCATCAAAATAATTAGTCATATGCTTTACATGGTGGTTTCGATACGCCGTTACACGGCTACTCAACCACCGATAGGTCGTATCAAACCTTCCGGTGGTTGAGTAGGCCATAGGCCGTATCGAAACCACCATGTTTATTTATTGTTTGATTTTCACATCAAGCTGATTAAACGGAATAGAAATTCCCGCTTCGTCCAGAACCTGCTTGATTGCAATGTAAAGGTCATTTTTTGTCTGAAGAAAATCTGCCGGCTTGAACCATACTGCAACAACAAGATTAATGCTACTGTCTGCAAAGCCGTCGAACCATACTGCAGGAGCCGGGTCGCTCAAAACTGTAGGGCAGAGGGCAGGTGCCTTTTTCAGGGTCTCCAGAGCAAGCTTCATATCAGTTGAATAGTCTACGCCAACGTTAAGGGTAAGGCGGCGCTTGTCGTGGTAAGAATTATTTGTAAGGTTGCTTCCGATAATCGTTGAGTTAGGAATTCTCACCATCTGATTATCAAAGGTATGCACGCGGATGGAAAGAAGCTTAACTTCATCAACAATACCGGTTACTCCGCCAACAATAATTGTATCGCCAACGTGAATTGAACCTTCAGTCAAAACGAAAAGACCGCTGATCAGGTTGCTCACAGAAGTCTGGGCTGCAAAACCGATTGCAACTCCGGCAATTCCCGCCGCTCCCCAGATGGCTTTAAGATTGATTCCAAAAAGGCCGAGTACGTAAAGTACTACGACAATGTAAAAGATGTATCGTACAAACTTAATAACGATTGCTGCTCTCTGAGCCGGAAGCTTTGTTTCAGGAACCCGGCGGATTGCTTTTGCAACAATGCGGAAAACAAGCCAGATTACAAAAAGAATCAAAAGGCTTCCAATCAACTTAAAAAGATTTTCCCAGGTCAGGAAACTCAAAATCCAGTTTACAAAAGAACTTGTCTTGTCGAAAAAAATATCGTTGGCGGCATTACTTGCAGCTTCACCAATAGAATTAATTGTATCGTTCATAACTTATATTATAACTCATTATGCTTACAAATGTCATTAATAATACATTCATCACATTTAGGATTTCGGGCGGTGCAGACGTAGCGGCCGTGGAGTAAGATCCAGTGGTGGGCGTTTGGCAGGAATTCTGGGGGAATGCGTTGCAGCAGGGATTTTTCTACTGTTTCCGGAGTATCACCTTCTGCAAGGCCTATTTTTGGAGACACCCTCAGTAAATGGGTATCTACCGGCATGGTCGGCTGGTGGAAGATTACGTTCAGAACAACGTTTGCAGTTTTGCGGCCAACACCTGGCAGAGTCATAAGCTCTTCCCGGCTGCCCGGAACCTCTCCACCAAAATCATCAAGCAGTTTCTGGCTCAAGCCCATTACGTGTTTTGCTTTATTTTTATAAAGGCCTATAGTTTTGATGTAGGAGATTAAACCTTCTTCGCCCAGTGCCAGCATTTTTTCGGGAGTATCTGCAACCTTAAAAAGCGGGCCTGTTGCCTTGTTCACTCCCTTATCAGTTGCCTGGGCGCTCAAAACTACCGCTACCAGCAGGGTATAGGCATTTACATAATCCAACTCCGAGGCAGGCTCGGGATTCCGGGCCTGCCAGCGGGAGAAGACTTCGTGCATTTCTTGTTTGGAAAGAAGTTTCATAATGGATTGCCACGTCGCCCTGCCGGGCTCCTCGCAATGACACATCTTGTCATCCTCGGGCTTGACCCGGGGATCTAGTTCAAAGCGGCTTTAAGTTCGCTAACCTTATCTGTCTGTTCCCAAGGGAAGCCTTCGCGGCCAAAGTGACCGTAAGATGCTGTCTTTCGGTAAATAGGCTGCTTAAGGTTCAGAGTCTTGATGATTCCGGCTGGTGTACAGTCGAATACCTTTTCAACGGCTGCTTCAATCTTGTTGCGTGGAGCCTTTTCTGTTCCAAAGGTTTCAACCATGATAGAAACAGGGAAAGGAACACCGATTGCATAAGCAAGTTCAACTTCGGCGCGGTCTGCAAGACCTGCTGCTACAACGTTCTTTGCAATATAGCGGGCCATATAAGCAGCCGAACGGTCTACTTTCGACGGGTCTTTACCACTAAATGCACCACCACCATGGCGGCCCATTCCACCGTAAGTATCTACAATGATTTTACGTCCTGTGAGTCCGGAGTCTCCGTCTGGTCCACCAGTTACAAACTTACCTGTAGGATTGATGAAGTATTTTGTATCATCCTTCAAAAGTCCAGTTGGTTCAAGAACAGGCTTAATGATTTCTTCTATTATAGTCTTCTTGATTGTGTCGTAATCAACATCAGGATTATGCTGATGAGAAACTACAACAGTGTCGATGCGGCAAGGCTTGTTGATTTCATCATATTCAACTGTAACCTGAGACTTTGCATCCGGGCGCAGCCAGGCGATTTTACCTGAATGGCGGAGTTCATGAGCCTTCAAAAGAATCTGGTGTGAATAATAAACCGGAGCCGGCATAAATGAAGGAGTTTCGTTGCAGGCATAACCGAACATCATACCCTGGTCTCCGGCACCCTGCTGGCCTTCGTATTCTGCAAGACCAGTGCCAACAACGCCCTGGTTAATATCAGCTGACTGAGCGTGAAGACGATTCATAAAAATACAGTTTGCACCGTCCAGTCCTACTTCAGGAGCGTTGTAACCGATGTCGAGGGCAACGCCACGAGCAATTTTTTCAACCTGAGCATTGAATTTCTTTGTAAATTCAGCATCAACCTTGATATTCTGAAAGCCGATTTCACCACCAACCAGCAAAAAGTCGGTTGTAGAAAAAGATTCACAGGCAACGTGGGCATCAGGGTCAAGAGAAAGGCAGTAATCGAGAACTGCATCAGAAACCTGATCACAAAGCTTATCCGGGTGACCTTCACCAACAGATTCAGATGTAAATAAATAATGATTGTTAGATAAGATAGACATATTGGTCTCCTATTTAGCAAGATTTTTTTCCCTCATACGAGGAAAAGCCCGCCCTGCAATTTGGATAAATCGACGGGTAATAGATGTAGAATAAATTGTAAAAGTACTATATTGCATAAAATAGAAAAATGCAATATTTTTACTATAAAAGGTTAGGGGAAAAAGTTAAAAACTCAGGAGTTTATTAATGTCATTAAAAAAATCTTTTTCAAAGGATAACAAGACCTGCACTGTTACATTCATTGTGTCTAAAGAAGCTGCTCAGGGAGCAAAAACAATTAATCTTGCCGGCGACTTTAACAGCTGGAGCAGTACTGATACACCCCTTACCCTTGGAAACGATGGAAGCTTTTCTGTAAGCCTTGACCTTGCTGCAGACCGCGAATATCAGTTCCGCTATCTTTTAGACGGCTGCCGCTGGGAAAACGACTGGAAGGCCGACAAATATATTCCAGCCCCTTTCAGCAATGCAGATAATTCTGTGGTAGTTACTCGCCAGTAATCCGAATAGTGATTTCGATACGCCCTACGGGCTACTCAATCACCGGTGGTTGAGTGTTCGCGAAGCGAATGTATCGAAACCACCAGTTACAACCTATCAATCTCCAACTTTATCATCCAGCTTAAAATTCACCAGATTTTCCAGATTCTCAATTTCTTTTATAAAATCAACCAGGCTGAGTCTGTCTGGTGTTTTGGTAGTAAATACAAGTGTAGTCTGATTTTCAGGTTTGTTATATTCAATGTTCATGTCATGAATTATAAAGCCGTATCGAAGCATAATTTCTGACAAGAGTTCTTTCTGAATATCAGTTCCAGAAAAGGTGATTGTAAAAAGTTTAGATTTTGCAGCCGGGAAGATTTTCTTTTCCAGGCGGTTCATAATAAACAGAACAATTGCCAGTGCCAGCATTGTAAGCAGGGCAGGAACATAAAGGGCGGCTCCACAGGCAAGACCTACGGCAGAGGCGGTAAAGATGATTGCGGCAGTAGTAAGGCCACGGATATTAAGACCATAGCGCATGATTGCACCACCACCAATAAAGCCTATTCCCGAAGCAACTCCGGCCGCAATACGGGTAGGGTCGCCTTCTACATTAAAGGCTTCTGCCATGTAAACAGAAAGAATAGAAAGCAGACAAGAAGAAATACTGATTAAAACAAGAGTTCTTATACCAACCGAATGCTGGCGGGACTTTCGTTCAATTCCAAGACAAAAACCGCATGCAAAGCTTACGGCAATTCTTACGGCATAATCAATATAAATATTATAATTCATGATATCCTCATCCTGTTGTCATTCCCCGGCTTGACCGGGGAATCTAGATTGTCGGGGCAAGCCCGACAATGACACTTATTTACTTAAATAATGAAAAGCCGGTAGAAAGTTTTGCACCAACCTTATTCCATACAGTTGCCTGTTTTACAGTCTGTGGATTTTTCATTGCTTTTACAGAATCAAAGGCAGAAACAACCCAGTCTGCAATGCCGTCTTCATTTTTATAAAAATCGTTTGTATAGGCGCATTTTGCAAGAATAACAGAAAGAAAATCGCGGTCTGCAACATTTGTAGAAAAGTTTTCTGCACTTGCACAGAAGGCTGCCTGAGCGGCACTTACAAGAGTGCTTGCAGGTACAAGACCTGATGTTTTAGAAGACAGCATATCGTATTTAGACGGATATTCTTTTACAAGGAATAAAACAGAAATCTTTTCTTTTCTCTGATCAATTCGTTTTAAAAGCTCTGTTGCGGAAAAAATAAAACCGCTTATCATTGTATCAATTCCGTTGGAAAGATCTTCTGTGCGGTCCAGCTCAAACTGGGTGCAGAAATTAGAAGCATCAAAGTAAAAAACAACTTCATCAAGGGATTCAAGCTTTGTTTCAGCCTTAATAATTACAGAATGAGCCGAAACTGCAGAAGATTTGTTCCAGGTAGTTGCATAAATCTTTTCAGACTCAAATTTTGAAGCATCTGCTTCGGATTTTGCTACACAAAAAACCTGACGACCTGAATCTGCAAGTGCTTCTGCAAAAGCAAGCCCGTCCGGCAAATCTTTTCCAATAAACAGAGTATTAGCCATATTTTGATTATAACACACTATGGCATTGCATTCCATACTATGTTATAATGAAAAACTATGAAAGTTTGGATTAAATATTTGATTGGTGTAGCCCTAGGTGTGCTGGCAGCTTTTATTCTCCCTACAGAAAATGCTGCCTTTGCAAATGCAGTTGCTTTTCTTACAGAGCTTTTTATAAGAGTAGGAAGATATGTGGTTGTTCCACTGCTTTTTACAAGTGCAATTGTTGCTGTAAACAAACTGCGATCATCTAAAATCCTTTTAAAAACTACAGGAATAACCCTTCTTATTATTGTTGCATCGACTTTGATCCTGACTTTAGTAGGTCTTGCTTCCATTCTGATTGTAAAGCTTCCCCGCATTCCTATTACCGTAGACATTGCCACAGAAACTTTTTCACTCGATGTAAAGGGCCTGATTCTTTCACTCTTCCCATACTCAGGTTTTGAAGCCTTACGCGAAGGTTCTTTCCTTCTGGTTTGTCTTGTTTTTGCCTTCATAATCGGCTGGGAATCAGCTTCGGAAGAAATTGCCTTTAAGCCGGTTTTTGCATTATCTGATTCACTTTCAAATCTTTTCTATAACATTGCAAACTTCTTTACAGAAATTATGGCAATTTTTGGAATTGCAATTGTATGTTATTGGACTATGGATTTCCGCAAGGTAATTGAGCCTGGAATCTATACCCCTATGATTATTATGTTTATTGTAGATTTTGTGATTGTGGCTGGTATTATATATCCGGTTATCCTGCATTTTGTATGCCATGACCCCCATCCATACAAGGTTTTGTATGCAAGTATTGCACCGCTCATTCTTTCCTTCTTCAGCGGAGATTCAAACCTCGTAATTCCTCTTGTAAACCGCCATTTACGCGACAGTCTTGGAATTCGCCGCCGCTGCCGAGGTTATACATACCCTATGTTTTCTATTTTTGCACGAGGTGGTTCGGCACTGGTAACAAGTATTTCCTTTATTTTAATCTGGCGTTCATATTCAAGCCTGAGCATGCCGGTATCTGATATTCTCTGGATTTTTGGTCTTTCATTTGGTCTTTCATTCCTGCTTGGAGGAATTCCTTCCGGAGGAGCCTTTGTTCTGCTTACAATTCTTTGTTCAAAATATGCCCGGGGCTTTGAAACAAGCTTTTTGCTGCTTAAGCCTGCTTCTATGATTATCTGTTCTTTTGCGGCCTTGTTTGACACACTTACCGCAATGGTTGGAAATTATATTGTAGCAGTCAAAACAAAGAATATTGAACATCATTCAATTACACATTTTATTTAAGTGTTGTTTTTTTCAAAATATGAGATATAATATCAAAGATTAGATAGAGGTGTGCTTTGGGTATTTCTGTAAACGACATTGTAACTGGACGAAAAACTTTCTTCATCTTACCCGATACCTCATTAATGCCTGAATCTTATCTCGAAGATTATTTCGCCTTAGGCTATGAATGTTATTATGTTCCTTTTGACAAGCGAGTTAATATCAAAAAAAAGGTAAAGGTAATAACCTCTCTCTTCAAAGATTTAATAATCTTCTTTAACATTGATTATAATCTCCCGAATTTTGACTGGGATGATTTTATCTACGAATATATCCATGAAAATAACAATGCCTCTTCTGTAGGTATTATGTACGCAAAACGCCAGACAAAGGCAGAAAAATCCTTAATTGAGCGTAAATACCTGTATGAAATGGGAATCCGCTGTGGTTGTATCCAGCTTGAATATCAGAAGGCTCATAATTTTGACCTTGTTGCAAAGATTCTGTATGCAAATCAGGCACAGGGAAGGCGTAAGACAATCCGTGCTCTCTGTACTTCTGCCTGTACCTATACCTATACATATGGTCAGTTCAAAGATTCTATGACGGGTGTTTTGCAGGATATAAGCCTTTCTCATTTTACAATTCTTGTTAGTGGTGTAGGGCTTGAAATTAAGCTTTATGAAAAGCTTTCTGATATCCACTTTAATATTCGCGGCTTCCTTTTCCGTTCAGATGCTGTTCTTGTAATGGAACGACCTATAAACGGAGATATGCTTTATGTTTTTGCTTTTGTAAATTCTGCCGGAACCAGCGGGCTTGACGACAGAACTCGAGGACTTCTTGTTCCGTCACTTTATAAACTCCTGTCTGTAAACTGTAATGCTATTCTGGATCAGATGTATGAGCAGATGAACGAAGCAGAAAAAGTTGATGAACTTGAATCCGTAGACAGCGAAAAAACTATCGAAGTTTCAGACGACGACATCTTGTAGTTTTTTTTCAAAATAATTAAATTTTTCTTATCCTTAAAAAAAAATTCTAAAACAAAAAAACTTTTTATTTAATAAAATATGTTAGAGGAAAAATATGATTACTGGTGAAGTAAAAAATAAACTCGACAATCTTTGGGATGCAATGTGGTCTAACCAGATGACCAACCCACTTATAGATATTCAGCAGATTACATATCTTATCTTTATTAAGATGCTCGATGACCAGCAGATTAAGAAAGAACGCAAGCTGAACGATATGATAGCAAGAGGCATCAAGATTGATAATTATGACAATGACCTTATCTTCAAAGAAGGTTGTTATGTAAATGATGATTTAAATATCAAGGTTGCTTATGCTGACCTTCGCTGGAATGTTTTTTCTCACTTTGAATCAAAGAAGATGTTTGCAAATCTTCGAGATAATGTTTTCCCATTTATCAAAACTCTTCACGGTGACAAGGCAACTTCTTTTACAGATTTTATGAAGGATGCACAGTTTGCAGTTTCATCTCCATACATTTTGCAGAAGATGGTTGATGCAATTAATGACCCGGGGCTTGGTTTTGATAAAGCTGATCTCATGGGCGATTGCTACGAATACCTTCTTTCGAAATGGGCTACATCTGGTGACAACGGCCAGTTCCGTACTCCTCGCCATATCATCGATATGATGGTAGAAATTGCAAAACCTACTCTCAAAGATACAATGATTGACCCAGCTATGGGCTCTGCCGGATTCCTTGCTGAAACTGCGAAATATATAGAAGAACATTACTCTGCAGAACTTTCAGATACAGAAAAGCGAAAACATTTTGATAATGTAATGTTCACTGGTTACGACACTGACCCTGACATGCTTCGCATCGGCTGTATGAATATGACACTTCACGGAGTAAATAATCCTACGATCAAATACAACAACTCTGTTGGTGAGGATTACGAAGATAAGGAACTCTATTCTTTGATTCTTGCAAACCCACCATTCAGCGGAAGCCTTGATCCAAGTACAGTTGCAAAATCACTTATTCAGATAAGTGGCGGAACAAAAAAGACGGAACTTTTATTCTTAAGTCTCTTCCTTCGTCTTCTAAAAACCGGTGGTCGCTGTGTAAGCATTATTCCTGTTGGTGTTTTGAACAACACAAATGACAAAGCCTACACAAAACTTCGCAAGGAACTTGTAGAAAACCAGAAGCTTGAAGGCGTAATCTTTATGCCGGGCGGAGTTTTCTATCCATATTCCGGAGTTCAGACAGGAATCCTTATTTTTACAAAAACGGACGCAGGCGGAACCGACAAAGTCTGGATGTACAACATGGAAAATGATGGTTATAGTCTAGACCAGAAACGCGATGCCATCGAAGCAAACGACATTCCAGATATCATCAACCGCTGGAACAATCGTGATAAAGAAGCAGAACGCACTCATTATGAAAAATCATTCCTCGTAGATAAGCAAGAAATTGTTGATAACGATTATGTTTTCAGCTTTAACAAATATCAGAAAAAGGAAGTTGAAAAGAAAGAATATCGTCCTGTAAAAGAAATCTTTGCTTCTATCAATGAACTGGAAAATCAGTTTTCTCAGATTATGAAAGAGTTGCAGGGAGCTGCGGAATGAAAAATCTAAAACTCTGTGAAATATGTGATGTTAGAGATGGTACACATGATTCTCCTTCATATTATTCAGAGGGATATCCCTTCATCACAACAAAAAATCTTGTGAATGGTTCAATTGATTTTTCTACAGCTTCTTTGATTTGTGAAAAAGATTATCAGCATTTTGATAAACGTTCTCATGTAGATGATGGTGATATCCTCATGCCTATGATTGGAACAATTGGTGGAGCTGTTCGTGTAAAAAAAGATAGAGATTTTGCTATAAAGAATGTCGCATTGATAAAGAAAAAAAACGAAAACATTGATTTTGATTTTCTACTTAATGTTTTAAATTCAAATAGAATGAAGTCATTTTTTGAACAGTATAAAACAGGAGGAACACAAAAATTTATTTCATTAACTTTTATTAGAAATCTCCCAATTCCTGATATTTCACTTGAAGAGCAAAAAGAAATTGCCACTAATTTGAAAAAAATCCAATCAGCCATAGACAACAAAAAACAACAACTTTCTCTACTTGATGAAGCTGTCAAATCCGAATTTGTCGAGATGTTTGGGAATCCAATTGATAATGACAAATCATTCCCAAAGAAAAGAATGACAGATGTTTGTCCTATTCAGGAAGCTAAATTACAAATTGTTTCAGATTCTGTTTGGCTATTAAATCTTGATATGATAGAACAGGATACAGGAACAATACTGGATAAACAGTTTGTATCTATGGATGAGGTTGGTAATTCAACCATTCAGTTTTCTTCTGATCATGTTCTTTATTCTAAATTAAGACCATATTTGAATAAAGTCGCTCTTCCTGATGAAGCTGGATATGCTTCTAGTGAATTAGTTCCATTTCTTCCGAAAAGAGAAATGAATAAGATTTATTTTGCATATTTATTACGAAGCGATTCGTTTGTAGAATTAATAAACTCAAAATCTGGTGGAGCTAAAATGCCAAGAGCTTCGATGGATTTTATTCGAAAATTCGAGATACCAGTTCCTCCTCTCAGCCTCCAAAAACAGTTCGCCGCTTTCGTCCAGCAAATCGACAAATCGAAATTTGTTGTAAAACAACAGATTGCAGATTTACAGGAACTGTTAGACAGCAAAATGCAAGAGTATTTTGGGTGAAAACTATGGAAGAAATTCAACGGTTAGAAGATATCGATATTCTCAATCGAACTGAATTTATAGGGAAAATTATCTCAACTGTTGAATATCATTCAAAAAATTCATTAAAGACTTCTTTTTCAATCCAAGGCGAATGGGGGTGTGGAAAATCTTGGATTTTAGATAGAGTTTTTGAACAGTTATACGATATTCAGGATGAAAAAATTGCTGGAGGACGTTACTGTGTTTTCAGATATAATGCCTGGAAATATGACTATTATGATGAACCATTAATTTCATTATTAATCAGTTTAAAAGAACAGTTTGAGGCATCTGAATCTGTATTTTTCAAAAGTCAGAAAGCTCAAGAAAACTATAAAGTTGTAAAAAAACTGATAAAAGAATCATTACTAGATTGTATAGAAGCAATCCAGAAATCTCCGTTAATAAATGTTATTGATTCAAGTCTTTTTCATATTTCAGGTTTAATCTGTTCAGCCGCAACAGTAAAAAGAAAAATTGAACAATATAAGGAAACTATAAAGGATGAAATTAGAAAATACGATCCTCATTATGATTTAAATACTTTAATGAATTCAATAATTGAGGGACTTAATAAAATTGCAGACAATAAAACTATTGTAGTTTTAGTTGATGAATTGGATCGCTGTTTACCAAAACACGCAATAAAGGTTTTGGAAAGGATGCACCATATCAGCCAAAATGTAAATAATATTCAATTCATATATGGAATTGATAAAACACAGATTGAGAATAATGTTGCCCATATATTTATGAGTGAAAATAATAATGAAAAAATAAAACAAGATAGAATAAAAAAATATCTTTCCAAGTTTATATCATTTGGTCTGCAAGTTCCTAAAGCCGAATATTCTAATGAAATTGAAAAGAAATATCCTTCTCTGTTCAGTTCTTTTGACAACATAAATACATGTACTTTTGATATAATAGAAAAAATCAGAATTATAGCTGCTGTTGTAACCCCTAGAGTTCTTGAGCAGGTTATTCAAAAAATAATTTTAGCTAATGGAATTCTATGTCAAAATAATGAGAAACAAGATTTTTCAGTTCTCGTTTATGAATTGTTTTATGCCATTGCTCAAGAATCGAATTTTGATTTTGCAAACAGTCATTTAAATAATGATTATCATCAACAAATTCTTGAACTTAGAAATCATAATAATATGGATCCAATTCGTGATATTTTTAATACGTTAATTGCATCCAATCCAGTTATGTATGGACATATACAAAGATTTCAAACTGATTATCCACTATGGATTAATCATGATAGTAGAATGAAAGCAATATTTGAATCTTCTATGTTATTTTATTTTGAAAGGACAAAAGGAAATGAAACTTTTTATTTCGAAGATAAAGGCATACAAAAGGAGATGGAAGAGAATACAGCGTACTTAAAACAATTTATCTCATATTATGTTTCTTTAGATATGTGAATCACAATTATTAAAGAACTCAAATTTATCCTCAAACAAAAATGATATAAAAAGTATAATATCAAGGAAAAGCTTCTTTTACTCGTTATAGATAAATAAGGAGTCTATAACTATGAAAGAATCACTTATAAAAAACATCGAACAGCAAATGTGTGCAAGCTTGAATAATGCACAAAATCAAAAATTGCATGAAGTCCTTACACATTGTCTTTATGAAGTAACGGTTTCTTCAGGCGTAACAGATAACAATCAATCTGCTAAAGATAATTCTTCTTTACTTGAAATCTTTCTAGCTGCAAAACATGTAGAAGGTTGTTCTGAACGCTCTATAAAATATTATAAGTCTACTTTGCAGAAAGCCATTACAATACTACAAAAACCATTTAACCAGATAGAAACTGAAGATTTACGACAATATCTTTCTAACTATCAGAAAATTAACAATGCAAGCAGAATGACAATAGATAATGTCCGACGCATTCTTTCAACATTTTTCACTTGGCTTGAAGATGAAAATTATATTCTAAAAAGTCCTGTTCGCCGTATTCACAAAATCAAAACAGCAAAACTTGTAAAAGAAACTTATTCTGATGAAACGCTGGTATTGCTTCGTGATAATTGCAAAACAGCTCGTGATCTTGCAATTATAGATATGCTTGCTTCTACAGGTATGCGTGTAAGCGAACTTATCACTTTGAACAAACAAGATGTAGATTTTGTAAACCGTGAATGTGTGGTATTTGGAAAAGGTGCCAAAGAACGACCTGTGTACTTTGATGCGCGAACAAAAATTCATCTTCTAAACTATTTGAACGAGCGCAAAGATAATAATCCAGCTCTATTTGTAAGCCTACTTGAACCGCACAACAGATTACAAATCAGTGGTGTTGAAATAGCACTCCGTAAGCTTGGCCGGAGCCTGAATATACACAAGGTACATCCTCATAAATTCCGTAGAACCCTGGCAACCCAAGCAATAGACAAGGGGATGCCTATAGAACAGGTCCAAAAGCTTTTAGGTCATCAAAAAATAGACACAACCATGGAATATGCCATGGTTGACCAGCAAAATGTCAAAATTTCTCATAAAAAATACATTGGTTAGCGTATGAACATTTTCAAATCCGAATTTGTCGAGATGTTTGGAGAAAATCCCGTTGAAAATGGAAAATGGAAAATTACAACTCTTGGTAAGATTGCTGAAATTGGTTCTAGTAAGCGTATATTTGCATCAGAATATGTTTCTTCAGGAATTCCATTTTATCGCAGTAAAGAAATAATCGAATTAAGTAAAAACTTAAAACCTTCTGTTGAGTTATTTATATCAAAGGAACGTTATGAAGAAATAAAAAATAAAAATGGTGTTCCAGAAATTGGTGATATTCTTATGACTGCAGTAGGAACTATTGGCAAATTTTGGGAAGTAAATACAGATAAGCCATTTTATTATAAAGATGGAAATTTAGTTTATATTAGATGTAAGATTTTTAATTCAACTTTCTTTAGATATATTCTTGAAAGTCTGATTGAAGCATTTAAACAACAAAATCTTGTTGGAAGCGCATATTCTGCTTTAACAATTGATAGATTAAAGCAAATGACTGTACCTATGATTGAATTAGATCTACAAAACAAATTTGCTGCTTTCGTCCAACAAATCGACAAATCGAAATTTGTATTGCAACAACAACTACAATTTATCAAAAAGTATGCTATAATATTTAAGAAAATAAAATGAGCAGCTTAACAGAAAAATTACTTGAAAAGTCAAAAGAAGCGTTTGTTCTCGCAATTGAAATTTATAACAAACCTACCATTAGATATCGGGTAGAAGGTTTTGCTTTCTTTATTTGCAACGCATGGGAATTAATGCTTAAAGCACATATCATAAACAAATTTGGTGAATCGGAAATCTACTATAAAGATAATCCAGAACGTACCAAAACATTGGAAAACTGTATAAAAATTGTTTTTACAAATGATAAAGATCCACTCCGAATGAATCTGGAAAAAATCATTGAGCTTCGTAATACAAGTACACATTTCATCACAGAAGAATATGAAATGGTCTATGTTCCATTGTTCCAGTCATGTATTTTTAATTTCTCTGAGAAAATGCTTCAATTTCATGATTTTGATGTTACAAAGCTAATTTCCTTAAACTTCTTAAATCTTGTTGTAAAAGAAAAAGCACTAGATGAAAATGAAGTTCGTGCAAAATACTCAGAACAAATTGCAGATAAACTTCTTAGTTTAAATACAAAGATTTCTAAAATTTCATCTGAAAGTAATTCTACTTTTTCTATCAGAATTGAACATGATTTTTACATTACAAAAGATAAGACTAAAGCAACAGATTCTGTATTTATTGATAAGAATGCAACTACAGGAATTAAAATTGTAAAAGAACTCAAAGATCCAAATGAAACTCATAGATATACCTCTAAAAAAGTTTGTATCGAAGTTGCAAAACGTATTGAACGTGAAAAACTGAATATACTTTATAAGGGTGAGAAACTACGTACATTCAACATGTACCATCTTGGGCTCTTTAGCAAATACTACAAAATTAAAGATAATCCAAAATGGTGTTATGTATATAAAGTAAATACCACACCAACATATTCTTATTCACAGCAGGCAATTGATTTTATTATTGAAGAAATAAAAAAGGATCCAGAAAATATTTTGGATAAGCTAAAAGAAAAAGGACAAAAAAAGAGCTAACCCCAGGGGCAAAGGATTCTAAGCGTTACGCCTACTCCCATTCGGGAACCCAGCCTGTTTCCTTCTCAAGTTAGCTTTAATTATATTGTAAACATTATCCGGATGAAAATCAAGAAAAATCTTCCGGAAGAATTGTATATATGGAGCAGGAAGAATGAACTTTGATTATTTAAAGGGAAATACAAAACTTCAAGAATTGTACACTCTTTGTAATGAAACAGAAATTTTTGCAGTTAATTATCCTGCTGTTTCAGCACGCTCTGCTCGTAACGCGTTGGAATGGGTAGTCAAACTTTTTTATCTGACTAAAAAAGGTAAATATTCAGAAACTTCAACTTTATTTGATTTAGTAAACTCCGCTGATTTTACTTCGTATATTGATGAGCCTTTATTAAGCGCAATTCATTTAATTCGTATGATTGGAAATAGTGCCAGTCATGCAGAAGTTGTATCAAAGAATGAATCATTAAAAGTTCTGGAAGCTCTTCATAACGTTGTAGGAGAGATTTTAAAATTCTTAGGAATAATAGATTCATATCCTGTTTTTGATAAATCAAAAATCCCATCAGCCAGTCCTGTTACTCCTGAACCTGTTAGCCTTGATTCAAACGGGCAGCCAAAGAAAAAATATAAAGTTGTAATTGTTAAAAAAGATTTTGAAGGCTATAAGAAGAAAATAGATACTTCTTCAAAAATGTCTTCATCAATTGATTTTTCAGAAGCTGAGACTCGTAAGATCTTTATTGATACGGCACTTCGAGAAGCTGGCTGGACTGTATGTCAATCAAAAGGCCTTATAAAAGCTGGAACTGCAAGTATTGAAATCCCTGTAAAAGGAATGCCTTCTACAAGTGGTGATGGTTTTGCGGATTATGTTCTTTTTGATGATGATAATAAACCACTTGCAGTCATTGAAGCTAAACGTACATCAAAAGATGTAGATGCCGGAAGTGTTCAGGCTCGTCTTTATGCTGACTGTTTGGAAAAAACATATAATGTCTGTCCTATAATCTTCTATACTAACGGGTATCAGATTTATATGGTGGATGGCGGATATCCTGCAAGAAGAGTCTTTGGGTATTATTCTAAAGAAGAGTTACATTCGCTTATAGTAAAGAGAAAACTAGATAAAATTACAGATAATCGTGTAGACACAAATATTTCTGATCGTCCATTTATTCAGATGGCATGTACTGCAGTATGTGATGCATATTCTGCAAAACGCCGTAGTGCCTTAAATGTAATGGCAACAGGAACTGGAAAAACTCGTTTTGCAATTTCTCTTGTTGATATCTTAATGCGTAATGACTGGATAGAGCATGTTTTATTTTTGGCAGACAGAAAGGAACTTGTAAGCCAGGCATTTAAAGCATTTGAAAAACATTTGCCGGATTCTTCACGTTGTGCAGTTTATTCTGGCTCACCTACAGAGTTAGATCCAAATGCACGTATTGTTGTTTCAACTTATCCGAGTATCTTAAACCTGATAGATGCTGATGAAAGAAAGTTCGGAGTAGGTCATTTTGATTTGATAATTGTTGATGAATGTCACCGTTCTGTTTATAACAAATACCTTGCAATCTTAAGATATTTTGATTCGCTGGTTCTGGGATTAACAGCCACGCCAAAAGACCAGGTTGATGCAGATACTTATACTCTGTTCGGTGTAGATAAAAACAAACCAACTTATGAATATGATTATGAAACTGCAGTAAGAGAAGGCTTCCTTGTTGATTATACTGTAATTGATAAGACAACAAAACTTTTAAAAAGAGGGCTTAAGTATTCTGATTTATCTGATTCAGAAAAATCAGAATATGAGGATGAATTTACAGAAGACGGTGTTATGCCTCAAGAAATCCCGCATGATGAATTTTACAGAAACATAATAAATCTTCCTACCATAGATTTGGTTATCAATACATTGATGACACAAGGTCTTAGAACAAAAGGTGGCGAGGAGCTTGGAAAAACAATTTTGTTTGCAGTGGACCATGAGCATGCGGTAAAAATTGTTGAGCGTTTTAAGTATTTATATCCAGAAAAAGGAGACACTTACTGTCAGCTGATAGACTATTCTGTTAATTATGCAAGTGCCATAATTGATGACTTTAAGGTTCCAAATAAAGAACCTGTAATTGCTGTTAGTGTTGATATGCTTGATACAGGAGTTGATGTTCCTGAAGTTTTAAATCTTGTTTTCTTTAAGAGAGTACGTTCTCCTATTAAGTTCTGGCAAATGATAGGTCGCGGAACTCGTATCTGTAAAAACTTTGAAGTATTCTCTCCAGATGCTTCTACTTTTGGAAAACATGAGCAGAGTGAACCTGCAGAACCAGTTGAATGCAAAGATTATGATTCAAAACAAGGCTTCTTTATTGTTGATTTCTGCGATAACTTTTCATTCTTCAGCATGAACCCTAAGGGAGTTATTCCAAAGCATACACTTTCAATTACAGAACGAATTTTTAATCTTAAGCTTGATATGGTTGCAGCTCTTCAAGGAATTGAACATCAGGAAAATCCAGATCATAAAAAGTATTATGACAAATGGCGTAAAGAACTATGGACTTGTGTAAAAGGCTTGAATCGTCATCTTGTAAATGTAAACTGGGAAATTGCTTATGTGGACAAATACTCAAACGAAACTGAGTGGTATGATTTGCATAAATTGAAGGTTGCTCAGATAAAATCTCAGATTACATATCTTGTTGAAAGTGAAGCAGATGATATATATGCAAAAACCTTTGATGCCTGGTTATTCAACATGGAACTTACCGAAATCATTGGGGAAAAGGATTATAACAAAGCTGTTGAGAAAGTAACAACTGTATGTTATCAGCTCCTGGAAAAAGCTCAGATTCCTCAGATCGCGGCAAAGACTGAGAGCTTAAAGAAAATTATTTCTACCGAGTTTTGGCAGGAAAGAAGCCTAGATAAACTTGAGTTTGTCAGAACAGAAGTACGCGATTTGATGAAATTTCTGGTTGAAATCAAACCACCTATCAAAGTTACAAATTTTGAAGATGAACTTGTTGATAAGGATAAGACTGGTACCCATGTAACTCCAAGTATTAAGAGTTACAAACAGCGAGTATTGGATTACCTTGCTGAAAACAATGATTCTGCTGTTATCTGGAAAATCAAAAACATTGTTCCAATTACAGAAAAGGATATCGATATTTTACAGCATATTCTATGTGAAGAACTTGGTTCTGAAGAAGAATACGAAGAAATTGCAAATGGTGTACCACTGCCAGTTTTTGTACGAAAGATTGTAGGGCTTGATGTAGAAGCTGTAAATAAGATATTCAGTGAATATTTGTCAAAGTACAATTTTAACTCTGCACAGGAAGAGTTCCTGCATCATATTGTTACTTATGTATTACAAAATGGCGACATAGTTCCAGCAAATATTATTTCAAACGCACCATTTAATAATCTTGATTACACAGAAATCTTTGATGATAATTCGGACGCAGTGTTTGAATTGATTGATGTATTGCATGGAGCAATTGCAGCGTAGAAGAAATAAAATGGTTCTGAGATTTTCGGACTTGACCCGACAATCTTCTTTTCACTACAATTACTCCCACTATGGAATTTACACAAGAAACTATCGACGCACTTTCAGTTAATGAAGTGGAAATTATGAAAAAAATCGCGGAAGAACTTAATATCCGCGTGCAGCAGGTGAGTGCTGTTATCAGCCTGGTTGAAGAAGGATGTACAATCCCATTCATCAGCCGTTACCGCAAGGAAAAGCATGACAATCTTGATGAGGTTCAGGTTCGCGACTGTGACCACCTCTATAAATCATATCATAACCTTGAAGACCGCCGCCTTGAAATTGTAAAAGGCATTTTTGCTCAGGGAAAACTTACTGAAACTTTGTATAACGCCGTTATGTCGGCTACTACAATGACTGCCCTTGAAGACCTTTGGGCTCCATTCAAGAAAAAGAAGAAGACCCGCGGAATGATTGCCGCAGAAAAGGGACTTGAGCCTCTGGCTGATTTTATTTTGGCTGATAATGATGACGCTGCCTGCGAGAAGGAAGCAGAAAAGTTTATTAAAACTGATAATGAAGACCCGGCTTTGAATGTGGAGTCGGCCGCTGACGCCCTCACCGGTGCAAAAGATATCATAGCAGAGCGTGTTTCCCAGGAAACTTCTAACCGCGAAGCAATTCACGACCTTTATATGAGAACCGGTACAATTAAAACAAAGGGTATCGTTCCTGAGGGACAGGATGCTGCCGTTGCAGAGAATACTTCTACCTACAAAATGTACTGGGATTACAGTGAGCCTTTGAACGAGGTAAAACCACACCGCATTCTCGCAATTAACCGCGGCGAGCGCGAAGGTGCCCTTGAAGTTACTATTGATGTTGATGTAGATGCAGCAATTGCTGATTTGCAGCGTCGTGCAGACATTCACAATAACTATCATAAAGATGCTATTGAAGACGGCGTTGTTCGTCTTTTGAGTCCTGCCGTTGTGCGCGAAATCCGTAGTGACGAAGCAGACGAGGCTGATGTTCACGGAATCGGTATCTTCAGCGAAAACCTCAAAAACCTTTTGATGACCCAGCCAATTAAGGGAAGTCGCGTGCTTGGTGTTGACCCTGGTATTCGTACAGGTACAAAGTGTGCTGCCCTCGACGAAACAGGTAAGTACCTCGGCTACTTTAAGTTCTTTCAGGTTACAGACCCGGACGGCTCTTACAAAATGATTAACGACGCCATCGACAAATACGACATTCAGGTAGTTGCAGTTGGTAACGGTACCGGCTCACAGGAAGTTCAGGCAATCGTAAGCAAGGTTATCAGCGATAACTATAATGATGTAGTTTACACCGTAGTTGATGAATCAGGTGCTTCGGTTTATTCGGCAAGTGATATTGCCCGCGAAGAATTCCCGGATCTGGACCTTACAATTCGTGGTGCCATCTCTATGGGTCGCCGCCTGCAGGACCCACTCAGCGAACTCGTTAAAATTGACCCTAAGGCAATTGGTGTAGGCCTTTATCAGCACGATGTAAATCAGAAAAAGCTTGCTGAACAGCTTGATGAAGTTGTAGGCTCGGTTGTAAATAACGTTGGGGTAAACCTCAATACTGCGTCCTACTCACTTTTGAAGTACGTTTCGGGCATCAACGCCACTACAGCAAAGAAAATTGTTGCCTACCGCGACCAGAACGGCAAAATCAAGAGCCGCGAAGACCTTAAAAACGTACCTGGCCTTGGACCAAAAGCCTTTGAGCAGTGTGCCGGCTTCCTTAAGATTGCAGAAAGCTCAGACCCGCTGGACAATACCTGGGTTCACCCTGAAAACTACGACGCAGCCCGCGAGGTTCTTCCATATATTCAGAAAAAAGAAAAGGTTCCTGCAGACTTAATCAAAAAGCTTGCAGAAAAATATAACATAGGCGAAACAACTGTAAAAGACATCGTTGACGAACTTCAGAAGCCAAACCGCGACCCTCGCGACGGCTATCCTGCTCCAATCATGCAGAAGGGTGTTTTGCAGTTCGAAGACCTCAAGGAAGGAATGAAGGTAACCGGAAAAATCAAAAACGTAGTAGATTTTGGTGCCTTTGTTGACATCGGCCTCCACGAAACAGGTCTCGTTCACCTTAGTGAGCTTTCAGACAGCTTCGTAGAAAACCCTATGGACGTTGTAAAGGTCGGTGATGTTCACGAGTTTACTATTATTGAACTTGACCGCGACCGCCGCCGCATTGCACTTTCCCTTAAGAGTGATGCAGCAAGCCGTGCAGGTACTGGCCAGAAGAGCTCTGTCCGCCGCGACAGTCCACGCGATGGCGCTTCAGGCAGTGGAAATGGCACAGGCCGCCGCGTAGTAGTAGTAAAGAAGGGCGGTGCCTCATCAAAAGGTGGCTTCGATACAAACGCTTCGCGTTCACTCAACCACCGGGCCGACCGTGATGACGATGGAATGAGCTATAATCCATTTGCGGCTTTTTTCAACAATAAAAAGTAGCAAAAAAACATCTAAAAGTGTTCTTTTTTCGTGCCTTATGTGTTATAATCCATAGGCACGAGAGAGGAGTACAATTTAAAAATACAAAAAGTCTTTTTAATTTAATCCGAAAATTGTTATATCTATGAGAGTTTTCCGCAGAAACTGCGGTTTCAGGAGGTGTCTTATGAAAAAAATAGCGAAAGCTATAATTTCTATGGGCGTTGTTATGGCATTTGCCGGTTGTTCCTGGCAGATTCCACAGACTGTAGCTGTAAAAACAGAAGCAGATTACAGTTTTTCTTTAGGTAATTTTACAAATGACCTTGATGAAAGCATGGATAAGGATTCTATGCTGGGTAATTCGGACGGAGTTGCAAACGTTGCAAAGTACGATTATTTCCCTGGAAAAATCGATAAAAATACCCAGCATTATCTGCTGGATTTAAAGGTACTTGATGCTACGGTAGTATCTAGCGATACAGCTAAATCTTCATCTGTGTTTGGATCAATAACAGAAGTAACCGATGATGTACCAATTAATACTCTTGAAAATAGTACTGCTACTGTTGGTCTCGATTTTAATCCTTCAACAATTCTTGTCGATATGGCTTCTTCAATGGGTAATGACCTGGAAGGTAAGATCAAGTTTGCTTCAGTTCCAATGTATTTATATTGTGTTATGCCTGAAGGGCTGGATGCCAATGTAGAATTGAAAATGTTCTATGGAACAAAAGACAGCACTCCGGTTCAAAATACTACTCCAGAAGTAATTTTTGATAATGGAATAGAAAATAAACCTAAGCCTGCTTTTCAGATGGAAGATAATACAGTAATTACAAATTTTGACAATACATCTTATGTAAACAAAGTTTTTGTTACTGACTATTTGAACATGCAGAATATTCCGGAAGAGTCACAGTTGTGTATTTCATATGAATTGTCAGCCGTAAAAGCTAAACGAGGTTTTGATGTTGCATATGCAAACGAACATGGTATTGCAATACAAATTTACGCCGTAATCGACCTTCCACTGTACTTTGACGTTCTTGAAGATGTCGCAATGGACGTAAATAAGATGTCTGGCGGCTCAGAAGAAGCAGCTGAAGCAACAGAAACCAGCAACGACGCTGTAACAGAAACAAAAGAAAATGAATTCTCTAAATATCTGAATGTTATGGATGCAGTTTCATTCAAATATATTATTTATAATCTTCCGCTTTATTCTTCGGCAGGTATGTCACTTGGAATCGACCTTGTTGGTGACGGCAATTATGAAAGAGGAACTGAAATAAAGTTTGTTGAAAAAGGCAAGAATATTACAGAAGATGATAAGAGTGTTATGGAATTGAAGCAGACTACAATTCAGAGAATGAAGGCTGCATCTCAAATCAATCCTAACTTTAAGATTTTTATCAATAAAGATACACGATTCTCAATTCCTCGTGAAAAGAAAATTGATATGAATATCGAAATCGGTTTTACAACTAATGGAACTGTTCAGGTAAAATAAGGGGGTAGGATATGAAAAAATTACTTGCTTGTATATTTGCAGTTTCAGTTATCACTACAGCTGCCTTTTCAAAGAACTTCTTCTCTCAGCGTTTTTTTGAAGTAAAAGTTGGAGCTGAGGCTGATTTTTCAAATAACCTTTTTGGCCTCAACGATTTTCTGAAGAAGGATCTTGTTGTCGATCTTAGAAAAATTGCTAATGAATGTCCTGACAGTGGATTTAATATCCGTGCAGATGCTCAGCCATCTATAGCTTTTAATATCAATATCAGAGATATTCATGTAGGATTTTCTACAGGTTCAGAAGTATATTCTAGCATGACTGTTGGAGACGATCTTTTTGATTTCCTTGGTTATGGTAATACCATTGGCGAACCTATGGATTTTTCTTTCAAAACAGATGCTGATATATTTGCTTTTTCAAAGGTTGATGTAGGCTTCAGACTTGGAAAGTTTAAGATTAATGTTCAGCCGGCTGTATTCCTGCCACTCCTTTCAATTCGTGACAGTGGAGGAACTATAAATGTCGTTAATGATTCAGACGGAAACCTCTTTGTAAATATGAATACAAACATGACTGTTTATTCTATTTCTGACTTAGAGTCAAGAGATGGAGAGATTTCGCTTGATTCTACACAGCTGTCTACAGCACTGGCAAGAGGCTATGGATTTGATATTGGTGGTGGAGTTTCATATCAGTTGACTGGTACCCTTGCTCTTGAGGCAACCTGCCGCATTCCTCTTATTCCTGGACATCTGTATCACAGAGCTGATATTCAGCAGGGATCAGGATACGCTATGAAGTTTACAGATTTTGGCAGCTCTGAAAGCAACAAATCAGACACTGTTGTTACAAATGAAGAGTCTGATCTTGCTGTAACTCGTCCGCTCAAGTTGAACATTTATGCAGACAAGAATCTTCTTGGTTCATTGTTTACAGCCCGTGCAGGTGCCGGTTTTGGAGTACGCAGACCATTCAGCGACAGTGCATCATTCTATCCTGAATACTACCTTGGAATTAATCTTAATCTCATTAATATCTTAAAGGTTGGAGTTTCAACAGAGTATACAGATCAGATCTTTATTCATCAGTTTGGTACTACTTTGAATGTTCGTGTATTCCAGCTTGATCTTGGTATTTCGACACAGTCTTCAAACTTCATAAAGAGTCTGTCTGTCGCCGGAATTGGTGTTTATACTTATGTAACTTTTGGATTCTAAAAAAAATCCTTTTCATAAAAAAACGCGATGGTGCATGTTGCCCATCGCGTTTTTTTATTGTAAAATAATTTACTATTTGTTTTTTAAGAGGACTGAAGATGTTTAAAATTATTGAAAAAAAACAGCTTTCTGCCGGTGTATTTTATATGAAGGTTACTGCTCCTGAAATTGCACGCAACCGCAAGGCAGGACAGTTTGTTATCGTTCAGGTTGATCTGGACTTTGGTGAGCGCATTCCGCTTACAATCGCTGATGCAAATGCCGAAGAGGGCTGGATTGCTCTCGTTTTCCAGGCTGTTGGTGCATCTACTTTGAAACTTTCTTTGAAAGAGGCTGGTGAAGAACTTCCTGCTGTGCTCGGTCCTCTTGGAAATCCATCTAAAATCGAAAAATATGACCGCCCTGTACTTGTAGTAGGTGGTGGTTTTGGTGTTGCTCCATGTTACCCTATCGTTCAGGCTCACAAGGCTATCGGTAACAAGGTAATCATGGTTATCTGTGCCCGCAATAAAGATCTTTTGATTTATGTTGATGAAATGAAGGCCCTTGCAGACGAAGTAATCATTATGACTGATGATGGTTCTGCAGGTCGCCAAGGTGTTTCTACAGTACCTGTAAAGGAAATGTGTGAAAGCCAGTGTCCACCTGCTGAAGTTATCGCAATCGGACCTCCAATCATGATGAAGTTCTGCGCTGCTACAACTAAGGAGTACGGCGTTAAGACTACAGTTTCTTTGAACACAATTATGATTGACGGAACCGGAATGTGCGGTGGCTGTCGTGTATCTGTTGGCGGAGAAACAAAGTTCGTTTGTGTAGACGGTCCTGAGTTCGATGCTCACATTGTAGACTGGGACAACATGATGATGCGTATGAAATCTTTCAAGCCACGCGAGCAGGAAGATTTCCACAAGTGCAAGATTGGTCTTGGTATCGAAAAGTAGGAGCAAGAAAATGGCAATTAATGTAACAGAAGAACTTAATAAAATTAATGATTTGATTAAGGCTAACGGCAAGCTCACTGCTAAAGACCGCAATGCCATTCCTCAGATGGAAATGCCTACTCTTGAACCAAAGACTCGTGCCCGCCAGATGGCAGAAGTTGCCCTTGGTTTTTCAAAGGAACAGGCTATTGTAGAAGCTAACCGCTGTCTTCAGTGTGCAAAACCTTTCTGTATGGAAGGCTGCCCTGTAAATATTGATATTCCGGGCTTTATCCGTGAAATCGCTAACGAAAACTTTAAGGCCGCTGTTGATACAATCAAAAAGACTAGCCTTCTGCCTGCAATCTGTGGACGTGTTTGTCCTCAGGAAAAACAGTGCCAGGGTAAGTGTACAGTTGGTAAGGTTTGGAAGAACCCGGAAAAGGCTGTTTCTATCGGCCGTCTGGAACGCTTTGTTGCAGACTGGGAGCGCGAAAACAATCAGGTTACAATGCCTGAGGTTGCTCCAGCTACAGGAAAGAAGGTTGCAGTTATCGGTTCTGGTCCTGCTGGTCTTACAGTTGCTGCAGACTGTGCACGTGCCGGTCACGAAGTTACTGTATTTGAAGCCTTCCACAAGTGTGGTGGTGTAATGATGTACGGTATTCCTGAATTCCGTCTTCCAAAGAAAATCGTTCAGGATGAAATTGAAAATCTTAAGAAAATCGGCGTAAAGTTTGAAACAAACTTCCTTGTTGGCCGTACAGATACTCTGGATCAGCTTCTTTCAGAAAAGGGCTTTGATGCCGCTTTCGTTGGAACTGGTGCAGGTCTTCCAAAGTTCTTAAACATTCCTGGAGAAAACCTTATTGGTGTATTCTCTGCTAACGAATATCTTACTCGTGCAAACCTTATGAAGGGTTACGATAAAGATCACGCCGCAACTCCAATCTACGAAGCAAAGCACGTAGTAGTTTGTGGTGCCGGAAACGTTGCAATGGATGCTGCCCGCATGGCCTTCCGCCTTGGAGCAGAAACTGTTGATGTAGTTTACCGCCGTACAAGAAACGAAATGCCTGCCCGTCTGGAAGAGATTGGCCACGCAGAAGAAGAAGGCGTAAACTTCCGCTTCCTCGAAAACCCTGTAGAAGTACTCGGTAACGAAGAAGGTAAGGTTGTAGGTGTTCGCTGTCTCAGCTACGAACTTGGTGAACCAGACGAATCTGGCCGCCGCTCTCCAGTGCCAATTCCAGGCTCAGAGCACGACGTTCCTTGTGACGCAATGATTGTTGCCCTCGGAAACGGTTCAAACCCACTCCTCGTAAGCACAACACCAGGCCTCGACGCCGACAAGCGCGGTCACATCCTGGTAGACGAAAAGCAGGCTACTCACCACGCCAAAGTATGGGCCGGCGGCGACATCGTCCTCGGTGCCGCTACAGTAATCCTCGCCATGGGTGAAGGACGTAAGGCTGCTGCGGGCATAAACGAATATCTCGCTAAATAAAAGAAAGCCCTGGTGGTTGAGTACTCGCGAAGCGAGTGTATCGAAACCACCGCCACTCTATGTGTCATTCCCCGGCTTGACCGGGGAATATTTTTTAACATAAAAGCAGAAATTCATTTGATTTTTTAGTGTTATATGTTATTATTACCATATCGGCAAAAATATAATAATTTGCCGATATGGTAAAGTTATGAATGATACTTCAATAATCTCTGAACTTAATAAACAGACTTTTTCTCGTAATGACATTTTTAAGGTTGCAGTGTCTTTAGAACAGCAGTTTTCACAAACCGACATACGCAACTTATTAGAAAAACTGCTTGCTTCAGATTTAATTGTTCGGGTTGGAAGAAATCAATATCAAAAAAAATCTGAAATCGGATTTTCAGAATATCAACCTCATTATTCAAAAAAAGCAAAGGAAATAAAAGATATCATATCAGAACAATTTCCATTAATAGACTTTCGTGTATGGGAATTAACGCTATTAAATGAATTTGTTAATCACCAGATTGCACATAATAAAATCTTTGTAGAAGTTGAAAATGATGGAACAGATTTTATTTATCAAACCATATCAGAAAAATATCAAAATGAAGTTTTGTTAAAACCAACATCAGATGAAGTTTACAGATATGGAAAAGATGACGGAATAATAATTCAAAGGCTTGTAAGTGAATCTCCAAGAGGAAGGAATGACAAATATGAAATCACTCTTGAAAAACTAATTGTAGATATGTTTGCAAGTAAACTTATGTCTTCATTTCTCACAAGGGGAGATTATCCAGCTGCTATAGAAGATATGTTTTCAAAATATTATATAGATCAGGTAAAGCTCTTCCGGTATGCAAAGCGACGCAACAAGGCAGATGAAATAAGAGACTTTTTAAAGCAAAAAACAAGTGTAAAAATTCATTCGGAGGAAATGCAGTGATAAAAAAAGAAACGTTTACCTTAGAACATATAAATGAGCTGCGCAGCCGCAAGAGTATTAACCTTTTACTTTTAGAACGAAGCATTTATGCCTTAGGATTACTTGAGGCGTTGGCAAGAGTTGGAATGCCGTTTATTTTTAAAGGCGGAAGTTGTTTAATGTTGCTTCTGGAAAGTCCTCGCAGGCTTTCTACAGATATTGATATTATTGTAAAACCTGGCACCGATGTAAAATCATTTATAGAAGAAGCTTCAAAAATCTTTCCTTTTGTTGATGTAAAAGAACAAATTCGGATAGGAAAGAACAACATAGAAAAACGGCATTATAAATTTATTTATGATTCGCCAGTTAATAATGAAGATTTCTACATACTTCTGGATATAGTTTTTGATGAATGTCATTATAGTAAACTTATAAGTAAACCAATAAAGAATGAGTTTCTGTTAACAGAAGATCCTTGTCTGGAAGTTTCTGTTCCAACACCGGACTGTATTCTTGGAGACAAATTAACAGCCTTTGCTCCGCATACAACCGGAATACATTTTGGGGAAGATAAAGAACTTGAAATAATCAAACAGCTTTATGATGTAGCCTGCTTATTCGAGGCTTCTTCTAATTATGAAGACATTTATGAATCTTACATGGCAACGGTAAATGCAGAGCTGGCTTTCCGAGGAATAGAAAATACATCAGAAGATGTTTTGCTGGATACTATTGATGCAGCCTGTTGTGTCATTGGAAAAGGCAAAATAGGAACAGAATATCCGCAGCTATTCAAGGGAATCAAAAGCATTGTTAATCATATTTATAGTGAAAAATACACAGGAGAAACAGCGGCTTTTAATGCATGCAGAATTATGTATGTGGCTTCATGCATTTTGAAAAATAAGCCGTTAAGAAAGATATCAGATTTCAATTTGTATATAAAAGAAGATATAAGCAAAACAAGATTCAGCAAACTAAGTTTTATGAGAAAAATAAATCTGGAATCATTTGCGTATATTGTCGAAGCTGCGAAGGTTTTGGATAGTTAGTTTTTATTGACAATTCAGTAGTTTCAATTTTGGAAATTACTTAGCCTTTTCCATAGTCTCTGCAAACGAAACTAGAAGGTCTTTGTCGTGATTTGATAGTTTCGAAAAATGCTTAAGTAAGTTTCTTGTTTTTTCATTATAAATATCAGCTTCATTATTTTGAAGAGTTCGAGAATCCTTTTCTCCTGTTACAAGATATTCTACAGTGACTCCAAGAACTTTTGCGATGCGTACAGCTACTTCTGCTGAAGGCATACAAGCTTCAGAACCGACATAACTGTCTATTGTTCTTTTACTTATTCCAGCCATAGAAGCAACTTCCTTATCAAGAAAACCGCAATAATCAATTTGTTCACGCAAGCGTTCTCTAAAAGTCATGAATCTATAATAACATTATTCTGTGGTTAAAAAATTTGCTAATACTATAATATAGTGATATAATAATAAATTAGTACTAATATTATGTGATTACTAATTGCAAAATAATCACATTATTTTAGGGAGGAGGAATATAGATATGAGTTCAATTATTGCATTGGTAGCCAATAAAGATGAAGGAAAATCTACAACTTTAAATATACTTATCAATTTGCTTACAGAAGTTGCGGATTATGCTGAAATTTATCGTGAATCAGATGTGGATACCTGTGCATGGTTTAAGATTAATGAGAAGTATATTTATGTAGGCACAGAAGGGGATGAGTCTAAAACTGTAAAAAACAATATTAAATTAATAGACGAATACAATTGTTTTATCGGTGTTGTTTCTTCAAGAAAGAGAGGAGAGACAACAGAAGTCGTAAGAAATTTAGAGAATGCGAAAATTTTACTAAAGGATGATTTTGAAAACAAATTACCAAAAAAAATGAGTAACAATGCAAAAAATAGAATAATTGCTGCAAAACTCTTTCATGCAATCTTCGAGGCTACAGTAAAACAGTTAGAAAATGAACAGATATTGTAATAATACTTTTTTATTCATAAGGAGGACACAATATGAAAAAGATTGTATTAATTATTTTTAGTGTTATTTTTGTATTTACAAGTTGTGATTCGCCCACATCTGAGACACCCAAAGTAGAATCGCAATCCCCAGAGACATCAGCTCCAGACACCTCAAATACTCCAACTCAGGCAACAAGTAATCAGCCAGTAAATAATGCACCGAATGAACAATTACCTGCTACACCAGATGAAAGTGGTAGTAATTCGAACTCACCAGAAAATACAACTGGTGGTGAAACTACAGGTAATCAACAAACAGGCACAGAGAATAATTCTGGGAATAATACAAATCAAAACGGAGAAAATAATACTGGAAATACAGAACAAGGAGAGACTACAACTGGTGGTGAAACTACAGGTAATCAACAAACAAGCACAGAGAATAATTCTGGGAATAATACAAATCAAAATGGAGAAAATAATACTGGAAATACAGGACAGACAGAAACACCAACTGAACCAACTTATGAAAGACCAATACTTGCTTTCACAGATTCAATAACTAGTTGTGATTTGGATTATCGTTTTGGTTTAAGTATTTCAAACTACGCAAATGAATTGCAGTATATCAATTATTACTTTACAGTAGACGGTTCAGAACCTAGTGTAATAAATAATGGGTGTAATGTAGGAAATTGCACTACCTATAGAGGTCAGAGAGGTAACAATTGCAACTATTTTGCAAATTATGTACCCTATAATGCTGATTCTGTAACTATTAAAGCAGTTGCTTACTATCATAATCAGCATGTTACTGTAGCAAGTGAAGTAGTTGAAAAAACTTTTACCATTAAGAATTATACTATTACTTATATTTCTGATTTACCATATAGTAATCTTCCTTCAAATAGAACAATGAAGAAAGGTCAGTATACATTAGGAAATATTGGTAGATATTATCCAGATGTTCGTGGTTATTGGTTTAGTCATTTTGAAGTGAATGGTGTAAGATATGAATTAGATAGTTCTTTCATTATTACTGAAAATGTTACTATTAAATATTGCTGGACAGAATGGACTTATCCTTGGTATGATGAATCAGATGTTCCTAGTGGATACACAAAAATCGTTTGTGAGCCTTATGAATACGATGATATAAATTATAGTAATTATCTTGCATATAGAGTAACTTATAATAACTATATTTATACATTTATGATTGAAAAATCAAGTATTCAGAAGAAACGAGCAAATGGTGTTGATTATACTTATGCTTCAGGAACTTTGAAGAAGAACGCTGTAGGAAATAATGGTACATTAGGTAGACAGTTGGGAAGTTATGGATTCTCATATGGTATGGAACCTAGAGAACCAACAAAAGCAAAAATTAGTGGAACTAGTTCAAGTCAGAGAGTTTTCACAACAATTTATACTAATCTGAATGAAAACGACCACAATTCTGTACCAACTGAAATCTATGTAAATCTTTCAGATTTGAGAAATATTAATTTCTAAATAATTATGACAATTAAAAATCCTGGCAAGAGTTTGCCAGGATTTTTTAATCTGTACAATAATTGTCTTTCCGTTTAGTTTTCAGTATATTAAAACTGTAAAGCATTCCGTGCAGAAGACCGCTTCCAACGAACAAATTGCATTTATTAGTATGCACGTGATTATTAGATTGCCGTGGCGAGCACGGCAATGACAGTTTATTATCTTCGTTTTTTCTTTACCATAATTCAGGCCGGGGGTTGGACAGGCGCTGAAAAACTATTTACTCATGAGGAAAAGGTATGGAAAAATCTCAAAACAATCTCAAATTATTTGAAAACAAGAAGATTCGCTATGTCTGGAATGCCGAGGAAGAGGAATGGTATTTTTCAGTTGTGGATATTGTCGAAGTTCTGACGGAAAGTCAGAATCCAAGACGTTATTGGAGCGATTTAAAAATCAAACTAACGAAAGAAGGTAGCGAACTGTACGATAAAATCGTACAGTTGAAGTTGATTGCCCCTGATGGAAAATTAAGGGAAACAGACGTCCTTTCAACTAAAAATGTTCTTCGTTTAATTCAATCAATTCCATCTCCTAAAGCAGAACCATTCAAGATGTGGCTTGCTGAAGTTGGTAATGAAGTTTTGAATGAGTCAGTGGATCCGGAGCTCTCAATAGACAGGGCAATTCAGAATTACAGAAAACTTGGCTATAGTGAAGGCTGGATTAATCAGAGAATAAAGGCTATAGAAGTTCGAAAGGCTCTTACTGATGAATGGGATAAGTCTGGTGTAAGGAAGGGAAAAGAATATGCCCTCCTAACAGATTTAATGTATAAGATCTGGGCGGGAATGTCTTCAAAAGATTACAAGGAATTCAAAGGCCTCAAGAAAGAAAACTTACGCGATAATATGACAAATATAGAACTCATTCTGAATATGCTTGCAGAGGCTTCTGCTACGGAGATTTCTCAGAATGAAAATCCATCAAGTTTGACAGAGAGTGCACAAATAGCGGTGTCTGGTGCAGAGGTAGCTCTTGATGCACGGAAATCTCTCGAAAAACGTGGTGGTAAAACTATTTCTTCCCAAAATGCAAAGGAAATCGGAACTAAAGAATCTTTTATAGAAGATGAGAAAGAGTTCTAATTATCAGGAGTCGCAAAAATTTAAGCCCCCGAAAGATTCGAAGGCTTGAGTGACGCGGCTGAAAAAAAACAGCGAACAGGGCGTCTAAGACACCTCTCGGCGATTTTTGTTTTAATATAACAGATGATGAGATTTCTTTCCATTTCTATCCGTGTGCAATTCGACACGGTTAAAAATGAAGCAGGCGTGACGTTTTTTTCATAAAGCAGATTTTAAACGTAGCGAATTCGATACGTTTAAACGGATACTGGTGGTTTCGATACACTTCGCTATGCGAAGTACTCAACCACCGGACTTTTTCTTCCGATAATCAAAATATGGCACAGAAGAAAAAATCATCTAAGAAAAAAAATTCAACTTTGTTTGCAGCTGCTTGTGTTTTGCTGGGCTTGCTGATTATTTTGATTGTATTTCTTGTAAAAAAAGACCAGATTTTCACTAACCTTAAAGAAACTGCTTTCTTTGATAAGGTTTTTGGGTCTACTCCAACTGCTATTGAACAGCATGAGCCAGCTGCGCCTAAGAAAACAGAAACTATTCCTCTGAAAAATGACGAGGTTACTATAAAGATTGAGACGGAAGATGCTGCTCCTTCAAAACCTGCCGAAGAAGTGGTTTCGATATGTCCTTCGGACTACTCAACCACCGGTGATAATAGCAGTTCTGAGTCTGCAAATGCAAGCACCGTTGCTAAAGAAAAAAAAGAAGAGCCAAAGAAAGTTGAGTCAGAGAAAAAGCCCGCCGCTACAGCTACCACTGAGCTTCAGCTTTGCTTTGTAAATATTGATGGTGATGGTTCTGTTGTACGTCAGCTTGTAAAACGTAAGGTTTCTAAGAGTGATTCACCGCTTACAACTTCTATCAATTTGCTTTTGAAAGGGCCGGATACAACCATCTCTGCTGAGCGTAATCTGATGAGCCTGATTCCTGCCGGAACTAAACTGCTCAGTGCCAAGGTGCAGGGTGGTGTTGCCTATCTGAACTTTAACGAAGCCTTTGAAATCAATACTTATGGTGTAGAAGGCTACATCCATCAGCTGGAGCAGATAGTATATACTGCTACAGCCTTCTCAACTGTAAGCAGTGTACAATTCTTAATTGAGGGTGAAAAACGAGATTATCTGGGAAGTGAAGGTGTATTAATCGCGAGCCCTCTTTCGAGAAGCTCGTTCTAGAGATGCTGAAACAAGTTCAGCATGACAGAAGTTTACGTCACCCCGAACTTAGGGAGCGACGGCTGAAAGCCGATAAAATGCTCCAGTGGAGCATTTTAAGCGAGTCTCCGAGCGGCTGTGCCGCGAAGGGGCAGGGGTCTATTTGTATGACTTTACAATCTTATCAAAATAAGACGGATTTTTCAGATACGCTGTCTGATATGTCGAAATCGAAAAATAATCAAAGCCTCCGTCATTATTTCTTGTAAGAATCTTAGTAAGATAAACCGAAGCCTTGCTTTCCAGGAAGAAAGATGTACTTACAAGCTTGTAAGAGTCTTTTGCCTGTGTATAGATGATTTCGCAGTTCTGGAAGTCTGTGTATGAGCCTTCTGTGCTTTCAAGTAATTTACGCTGAACATACAAATCGTTCAAAAGCTGATTTTCTGCGACCTTTGGGAGTACTGACATTGTAATAAGCGAGTCGTTTCCCAGAGTCCAGAAGTTTTCCATTTTCTGTTCCCAGCCTTCGTCTAAAGTAACCTGGCGGTTTTCGAACTTGCAGATTTTTGCTTTTGCAGCCTTGCGGGTCTCTTTTGTAACTGCAGGTTTAGGTGCTGTAACTCCAGTAAAGGCCTCGAAACTTTTGTCCTCGCTGGATTTGATTGTACCGATAGTCACACAGTCAAAAACCTTTGTTCCTTTTTCATCTGTAATACTTTTGATGTTAAAAAGTGGGATGCGGGCATCAAAAGTGAGTGTCACTCTACCACCAAACTGAGCAAAATCCTGGTCCAGAATCAGACTGTCTGTTTCAACTGCCACAGCTGAAATGCGGCGGGCAGAGAATTCGTAAAGCAGGTCGTGAAGGTAGTTTACAATATCAGTGTCATCAGTATCCGGAAGAATGGTAGAGATGATTTTTTCGCCGGTCATTGTCCAGACATCTGCCTTCGGGTCTACAGTAACTAAAATTGCAATTTCTTTGGCTGGAAGTTTTGCTTCATCATCCTGCGGCGCAAAATAGCGGATTTGTATTGTAGCATCATCATAACCAAGTATTCCGATGTAGCTTTCGCGGGTAAAAGAAGAATCGCGGTAGTAAACATATTCACCGGCGCTGTCCGGAATAAAGGATGTAAAGCCGGGGAGGGCAACAGCGGCAGCGCTTATGATAATTGATGTTATGATGGATAGGATTAGTTTTTTCATGGGTGATCCTGAATACGGTGATTTCGATACGATGCTACGCATCACTCAATCACCGGTGTATTTGCAATGTTACGGTGGTTTCGATACGACGCTATGCGTCACTCAACCACCGGAAAGTCTCAGATGTCTCGGTGGTTGAGTGCTTCGCGAAGCGAAGTGTATCGAAACCACCGTTACACAATCTAAGCATTCAATTTTTTCAATTCTTCACGCACAATATCAGCTGCTTTCTTAGCAACTTCGTCAGCAGGGACAAGAGTAGCCTCAGCATCCTGACGCAGCTTCATTTCTACGTTTGGAAGATTCTTGTCGCCAACTACGATGCGGATAGGATAGCCGATAAGCTCTGAGTCTGTGAACTTAACGCCTGGGCGTTCGTTGCGGTCGTCGAGAATTACTTCGATTCCGTCTGCCTTCAAGTCCTCATAAATCTTATCTGCAACTTCCTTCATCTTGTCCTTATACTGGATTGGAATAACTGCTACCTGATATGGAGCTACAGTCATAGGCCAGATGATTCCCTTGTCGTCGTGGTGACCTTCAATGATGCTTGCGAGAGTTCGGTCTACACCAATTCCATAACAACCCATAAGAGGTGTTACAGGCTTTCCGCTTTCGCCAAGGTAAGTTACGTTCATTGATTTTGTATATTTTGTTCCAAGCTTAAAGATATGTCCAAGCTCGTTACCCTTCTTCATGTAGAACTTTCCGCCACATTCAGGACAGAGGTCGCCTTCTTTACAGGTGCGAACATCAACTGTCATAAATGGAGTGTAGTCGCGGCCCGGTTCAACGTGCTTAATGTGGAAGCCGTTCTTGCCGGCACCTGCGATACAGTCGTGCATATCAATTGTTGATTTATCTGCAATTATAGGAATCTTAATTCCAACAGGGCCAACAAAGCCGTGTGGAGCACCGCTGTACTTCAATACATCTTCATCACTAGCTAACTCAGCACCCGAAGCCTTCAATTCAGCTGCAAGCTTTGTTTCGTTTACATCCAGGTCTCCGCGAATAAGTACGCAGAAGAAAGTCTCAGGAATATAAGTCTGTCCACCCTCTGTAACAGTCTGGGCATTCTTATAGAACTCTGTTCCTGACAAATCAACAGCACAGTTATAAACCTTGTAAATGAGAGCTTTAAGGAAGGTAGTTGATTTTTCGCCAAAGAACTTTTCCATGTCTTCAATTGAGAATACATTTGGAGTTGCAACTTCTTCAATTGCAAGGTCTGTCTTTTTCTGTGGCTGTCCATTGCTGTCGAGAGGCACTTCACTTTTACAAGCTGCCTTTTCAACGTTTGCGGCATAATCACAGTTTGGACAAAGGAGAAGTGTATCATCACCAACTTCTGATTCAACCATAAACTCTTCTGAACCAGAACCACCCATAGAACCTGTGTCGGCCTTTACAGAAATTGTAGTAAGACCCATGCGCTTAAAGATGCGGCGGTAAGCTGCTGCTACGTTGTCGTAAGAAGCGTCGAGGTCTGCCTGGTCCTTATCAAAAGAATAAGCGTCCATCATGGTGAACTCGCGGCCACGCATTACACCATAACGTGGGCGGATTTCATCGCGGTATTTTGTATTAATCTGATAGAGGGTGAAAGGAAGCTGCTTGTAAGAAGAAAGTCCTTCGCGAACGATGGCTGTAAAAGCTTCCTCTGCAGTTGGAGAAACTACCATGTCCTGACCCTGGCGGTTCTGTGCAGTAAGCATTTCGCCTGCCATTTTGTCCCAGCGTCCAGATTCCTTCCAGAGGTCACCGGGAACGATTACTGTAGGTTTGATTTCAAGAAGGCCTGCGTTGTCGAGTTCTTCGCGGATAATTTTTTCAACTTTCATCAAAGAACGGAATCCGAATGGCATGTAAGCATAAAGTCCGTTTCCAAGTTTGCGGATAAGACCGCTGCGCATCATAAGCTGATGGCTTGCAATAACTGCGTCGTTTGGAGCTTCACGCAGTGTAGAGATAATTGTTTTTGTAGCTTTCATAACGTACTATTTTAGTGTAAATGAGGATAACGGGCAATAGTTCGCCGTCACCCCGACCCTGAACTTGTTTCAGGGTTCGGGGTCTCATTGATAGATGCTGAAACAAGTTCAGCATGACGTGAGTTTTTATTTTTTTAGCACGCAGATGATTTTGTCTGAATCTGGAGAGTATGGAGTGCGGTTATAGTCGCTGAAGAATTCGCAAGATGAATATTTTACTTCCTTAGCGTAAGAGCGGATTGTTTCCATACTGATTGGGCAGATAAGTTCATCCTTTACTTCATCAATAACTTTTCCGCTGGCTGTAACAACATGCTGGAAAAGCTTGTACTGAACAGAATCAGAATTCTTGATTACTGAAGAATAGAGGGTTGCACGTTCAGCCTTTTTAGGAGGAAGATCGATTTTTGTTTCAGAGAAATCATATTTAGAGAAGTTTAAGATATCGAGTACGAGGTAGCCGCCGTCAGAAAGAAGCATTTTAGAATCAAAAAGGAACTTTTTGATTAAGGTGCGGTCTTTCATAAAGATAATGCGGTAACAGAGACAAACGATAACATTAAAAAAGTTTTTACCAAGATAGCGGGCAATATCTGCCGGATTCAAATTGAATACATGGGCTGGGTTTTCCTTATTTGCCTGACGTGTATTTGCAATCTGAACAAACTCTGCAAAAGAGTCTGTAAGAGTTACATCGTGTTTTTCCTGCAGCTTTTCCGAAAGTAATGCAGGCCCGCACTCTACGCTTAAAAATTTAGCCGGAGCCGTAAACTCATCTCCCATAGCCGAGAAAAATTCATACTGATTCGGTTCAATAGGGAAAAAATCTTCGTAATAGTCTGTCCACTTCTTAATGTAAATCATAGTACTATCTATTATAAATCATAACAGAAGAAATTCAAGTTTTTAGTTATTTAATATGGATTGCTTCGCTACGCTCGCAATGACAGAGTTGTTCGTCATTGCGAGGAGCTCGTAGGGCGACGTGGCAATCTAATTAATCTTCCAGCGGTTGCCGTCGCGGTAGAAGCGTTTTGCGTTTACCTCGAGGAGGCGGCCATCGTCACCAAGCATTTTTACCATTGAGGTAAGCGGATTTACTTCTGTAATGCGGAAATCAGTTCCATCATAAGAAAGTCTAACGCCCTCATTAGGAAGACTCTTGCGGGCTTCGTTGTACCAGTCGTATTCGTAAGAAAGACAGCAAAGCAGGCGGCCGCACTGACCGGAAATCTTCATAGAATTCAAAGAAAGGTTCTGGTCTTTTGCCATTTTGATGGAAACCGGACGCAGCTTATCAGATACTCCATGACAGCAGAATGGACGGCCGCAAACTCCGAGTCCTCCGGTAATGCGGGATTCATCACGAACACCAATCTGGCGGAGTTCAATTCTCATCTTGAAAACAGAAACCAGATCCTTTACCAGCTCGCGGAAGTCTACACGGCTGTCAGAACTGAAGAAGAAGAGAGCCTTCTGTTCATCAAAAAGAAAGTGAGTTTCAACAAGCTTCATATCGAGCTTGTGATATGCAACCTTCTCCTTGAAAATCGGGAAGGCGTCTTTCTCTTTTTGTATCAGTTCATCGCGTCTTTTAAGATCTGCTTCACTTGCTTTACGGTCAATAGTTACAATATCAGATTGTTTTATTCCTATAGGTTTTTTTGCAACTCCGAGAACACGGGCCATGTCTTTGCCATAACGGGTTGGAACAATCACAAAGTCACCGGCGGCAATCTGCATTTTGCTGTCTGGAGTTTTGGCATAAAGAGTTTCGCAGGAATAGTCGAGTTTAAGATGATAAAGCGGATAATCAAAAACAAGGTTCTCTGATGCCGCTACATCAATGTCATTATCTTCAAGAGACGAAAGGTTTTCGTTCTCATCATCTATATCAGTTTCAAAAATATCACTCATAATAATTCAGTATACCTCACGAATTAAGAAGACATCAAGTCTACGATGAGACCTTTTATTTCATTTACCTGTGCAAGAATCTGCAGATTATTCATTTGATTGGAAAGAGTTTCGCGAGCCAGTTCATCAAGCTTTTTATTGATTACATCAATTTTGAAACGGGTCTCGGTAGTTTTAGGGCGAACATTATAATCAGAAAAATAAAATAATCTGGATGGAGGCAGCTGGCCTTTTTTAGGGCGGAGCTGCTGCTTGTGATTTTTAACCTCGAAATTATTATTTACTATAAAGGTTATAAATTGTCGTACCGAGGTTTTGAATTGATCCAGATTTTCCTGAGTCTGTTCTTCCGAAAAATCATTCCCTGCCATAGAAACTGCATCTGCAAGAAAAACTGCCGCTTCGTCGATAGACATTGCAGCAACTTCAGGTGGAAGATTTAAGCCTTCGGTAACAAACTGGGATTCTTCGGCTTCTTCGCCCTGCATCAGTTTAGCAAAGCTAACCTTTTTACCGCCGGCCTTTTTAACTTCTTCTTTTTTTGTGTTACGTTTTATAGCTTCATTAGAGGCATTCTGAACACCAGAGTAATAATAATTTGTGCCCAGAGAATCAATTTCAGCCATTTACAGAATTACCTTTTCTTTAATTGCCTTTGACTGAAGGTATTCGCCGGAAGTCTTTCCGAATTCAGCCTCGTCTTTAATTGAAATACAGTGTCCGTGAATAATTGCAGAACCATCAACCTGAACCTTGCGGGAAATAACATCACCGATTACTGCAGCTTCTGCAAGAATCTTTACGCTTTCGTTTGCCGTAATATTTCCTTTTATGATTCCACCGATAATTACAGATTTAGCAGTAAGGTCTCCGTGGATTCTGGCATTTTCGCCTACGATAACATTTCCGTCAGTTTCAAGGTTGCCGTCGATATCACCATCAATACGGATAAATCCGTTAACCTTCATATTACCGGAAATTGCAGAGCCTTTTCCGATTATTGTGTTTATGGAGATGTCATCTACTCGTAAAGCCATAGAAACCTATTTTGAAAAATTGATGTTTATGTATTTTGCAGGATCTACTACATCAGAACCGATATGAACCTCGTAGTGAAGGTGTGGACCAGTTGAAACACCAGTGTTACCAATTGCTCCGATAATCTGTCCCTGGCTTACAGCCTCACCTTTTTTAACTCTTGCATACTGGAGGTGTGCATAACGTGTATACATACCATGATTATGTTTAATGATTACGTAGTTACCAAAACTGTTGTCAAAACCTACTGTTACAACCTGACCCGATGCTGTAGCGAGAACTGCATCTCCAGAACGCCAGGTAGAGAAGTCCATACCCTTGTGAATGTACCAGCTTCCGTTGAGAGGGTGGATGTTTGGACCAAAGGCCATAGAAATATGATAGTTAGGATTTTTAACCGGACAAATACTTGGGATTTCTGTAAAGAGGTTCTGCTGAGTCTTAAGCATTTTTCCAATCTGTTCGATAGGCTTTACAGCATCTTCAAGATAGCTTGTAAGCTCTTTTACATCTGCAACTTCTTTGAGGGAGCCCTGGGTAACTTCTGTTGTGTTGAACAAAGCAGAAAGATCTCCGTTAGAAGCTGATGTTTCTGAATTATTTGTAACCTGGTCAATTCCAAGTAAAGAAAGGCTCTGTGAAAGAGATGTCTGGAAACGTTTTGCAGCCTGGAAGAGGTTAGCGTTTTCATCACGAAGTTCGTCGAGGCTGGCAAGTGTTGCTCGGTTCTGTTCTACGAGAGAAGAGATTTCCATGTTTGCAGAAATAGAACGTCTGTTATAATAGAAGAATGATGCAAGAATACCGATAGTAACAAGAACTCCAAGCAGAAGTGCAAATACATTTGTCTGGAAGTTGATAACCTTACTCTGAGAGTGAGGTACAATCATGATGGTAAGCTTGCTGTCAAAAACCTTGAAGATACGCACAAAGAAGCCACCGATTTTATGCGTAAAAGCACCGAATCCATGGCTTACATTTGAGGCTACCTGTTTTTCAAACTTCTTTAAAGCTTTCTGAGTTTTTGACATATTCGTAAAATTATACCATATAGCGTTGAATTAAGTCAAACGCTCTTCCTCCTTTCATATTATCGGCATGTTTTTTAAATTTGACGATAAATCATTCTAGTGTTATATTTAATATACATATATCTCATCTTTAGGAAGAATAAGCCATGAAGTTTTTTGATACTCACGCTCACATCGGGCTGATATACGATGATCCTATTGAGCAATTGCGCGTAATTCAACAGGCAAAGCAGGCAGGAGTAGCCCGCATTGTCAGCATTAATAATAGTCTCTACGATTTTAACAAGGTTTATCCTAATTTAAAATCTATTTCTGGAATTTACCATGCTGTAGGGGTTGCTCCATCTGAAGTTACAAACCCAGGCCAGGATTGGATTAACACAATTGAAAAGTCTCTTTCTCTGCCTAATGTTGTCGCAGTAGGCGAGACTGGTCTGGACTATTTTAAACAGTTTGGCGACAAGAGAAGCCAGATTGAACTTTTTATTACTCAGCTTGAAATTGCACAGAAGCATAATCTTCCTGTAATCATTCATAACCGCGACGCAGGCAAGGACCTTTATGATGTTCTTACAGAGCGTATGCCTGATGCAGGTGCGATTCTGCACTGCTATTCTGAGGATGCCGCTTTTGCAAAGAAGTGTCTCGACAAGAATATCTGGTTCAGCTTTGCAGGAAACCTTACTTACCGTAATGCAAGAAACCTCCACGAAACAGTTTTGAACATTCCGGTAGACCGCATTTTGATTGAAACAGAAAGTCCGTTTATGATTCCGGCTGAATTCCGTGAGAAAAAGAGAACAATGCCTGCTTACCTGCCTTCTACAGCCCGCTTCCTTGCAGAAATGCTGGATATGGATCTGGAAGCACTCAGCGAGCAGTTGTGGACAAACAGCTGTAAGGCTTTCAACCTGCCAACAGAGTAGCCGGTGGACGCCAAACTCTATCATCCGGTAAAAATCGGAAATGTCGAATTAAAAGGAAATCTCTTTTTAGCGCCGGTCGCTGGTTACAGTGACGCGGCCTTTCGTTCTGTCTGCATAGAAAACGGAGCCTGCTTTACCTATACCGAAATGGTAAGCGCCGAGGCTCTTGTCCGCAAAAACCTTAAAACAGAAATCCTTATGCGACGAGCCTATAACGAAAAAGCCTATTCTGTTCAGATTTTTGGCGGCGAGCCTGATATCATGACAGATGCGACTCATATAGTACTTGAAAAAACAGGCTGCGAGGTTATAGACATTAACTGCGGCTGTCCTGTGCCTAAAATCATAAAAACCGGTGCTGGTTCGGCCCTTACCCGTGACCCGGATCGCTTGTACAAGATTGCAGAAGCGGTTGTGAAAGCGGCCGGTGGCAGACCGGAAGAAGGCGGAGTTCCTGTAACAGTAAAAATCCGTTCTGGCTGGGAGTCTAAACAGATGACCTGGCGGGAAGCGGCTCAGGCTGCTTTAGATGCCGGGGTTAGCGCGATTACGATTCATCCGCGTACCCGCGCGCAAGGTTACGAAGGTCATTCGGACTGGGGCATTATGAAGGGGCTTGTTGAGCTGGTTCGCGAGTGGGAAAGCCGTGAGCCTGGCCGCCACGTTCCTGTTTTTGGCAGCGGAGACCTCTTTAAGCCAGAGGATGCTAAGGCTATGCTGGAAGAGACCGGGGCCGACGCGGTGATGTTTGCGCGCGGTGCTATGGGCAACCCTTTTATATTCCGTGATGCCACAGATTTGCTGACAAAAGGAAGTTATGAACCTCTTCCACCGGAAGAAAGGGTAAAAACAGGTTTTGCAGAACTCGAACGTCTTGTAGCAGAAACAAGTGAACAGCATGCCTGCCTGGAAATGCGAAAGCGCTTTGCTGCCTATTCAAAAGGAATATCAGGTGGGGCAGCCCTTCGTGCCAGAATAGTTCATGCGGCTACCGTTCAGGATTATAAAGACATCTTTTTGTAACTTGTAAATAATAATGTCGCCAGTTTCTTTAAACTGGTGATATTTTTTTATATTGGAATCTTAAAATTCATACCTATATGTTTTTGAAGTTCCAATTCTGGAGTTGACCCTTTAAGGATTTTTCTCGGATAGTTATTCATCCATTCCTGAACTTCAGCAAAAAGTTTTGGATTCAATTTAGAAAAATCTGTTCCCTTTGGATAAAATCGTCTGAATATCCTGTTGTGATTTTCATTAGTTCCTCGCTCACTTGCACAATAAGGATGCGCAAAATACAAACAAGTTCTTTTTCTTCCATCCTTAGAATTTTCAATTCCTGAGAAATCCATAAATTCTG
>NZ_ATWV01000006.1 GCF_000421345.1 Treponema bryantii NK4A124 | reverse complement strand
CCTTATTGCTTCAAGTTTCTTTGCGTAGGCTTTCCAGTATTCTGCTTCTGTTTTGTAGTATTCAATATCCTTCTGTTCATCAATGATAGTTTTTTCGTTTTTGGTATCCACAGGCAATCCTCTGCCGTCTCTTTGTTGCAAAACCCAATACCTTACGGTATCTCGCGGCAGCCCATATTTGACTGCAAGTGTTTTGTAACCGACAACTCCTGCCTTGTATTCTGCCAAAACCTTTACTCTCAAGTCAATCGGATGTTGAAGCGTAAATCCCATTTCCTAACCTCCAAAAAGTGTCTAACTTTCTGGGGTCAGTTCATTCGTTGCGGGCTACCCCTTCTTGCGGGGGTGTCCCCCGCAACGCCCCCAGGAATTAAGCTAACCCCTTTAGAAAAGTTTCCCACTCTTTTATTATATAAGGCTCATAATATTTATACTGTGCAATTCGGGGTAATCCATTTTCATCACCAAAACAAACATCCATTCGTGTTTGCCTATAGAGAAATTATAACATAAGATATGAATAATATAAAAGCAACTAAGAAAATCAAAAATTATGATATATTATTTTTTGATGAATTATGTTATAATATAAATATCATTCAGAAAAATGATGATATTTTATACAGGAGGTTCATATGGTAAGTGTTCGTGGATATTATGACGGAACAACTTATGTTACTACAGAAACAGCAAATCCCTACAAAAATCAAAGTGTCATCATAACTTTGCTTGATGAACCACAGCCAGTAAGAAAACCTGTTACTCTCGAAAAATTAGAATCTTTCGCTATGCTTTCAAGCAATGCTGATGATGCACAAAATTACATCAGCAAAATGAGGGCTGACCGTGTCTTCTAGAATCTTTTTTGATACAGCTCCATTAATTTACTTTCTCGACAAATCACCTTTGTATTTTGACAAGGTAAAAAACTTTCTTTTTAAATCCGCAAATGATAATTCTCAATTCTATACTTCTGTAATTACAGATATGGAATATGTAGTAAATCCTTATAAGAATAATAATCAGCAGAAGATTGACAATTACTATGCATTCCAGAATTACCTTGATATTAAAAAGATAGATATTAATACAGAGATTGCAAGTTTTGCCGGAATGCTTCGTTCTAAATATGATTTCTTAAAAGGCCTCGATGCATTACAAATTGCTGCTAGCCATTTCTATGATTGTGATTATTTTGTAACAAACGACAAAGCTCTTCTACAGGTAAATGAAATAAAAAATCCTTTACTTGTAGACAATATGTAGTTTTATTTAAGCAGACAACACTTTTCTAAAATACGAAGTGAAAAAAATTACAAACCCACAAAAAATACTGTTTTCCTGTTATCACTTGCTATGCATTTATCAATAGATGAAGTTTCAGACCTTCTAGGCAGAGCCGGTTTATCGTTCAGTTGCAGCAATAAAACAGATCTGATTTTTCAATATTTTCTTTATCACAAAATTTATAATATTTTTGAATTAAATGAAGTATTGGAAATTAATAAATTAGAAATAATATAATCAGTTATTCTTCAAATTTTTTCACTTTTTGTTCCAGAATGGGTCTTCTACTGGTTCATTAGACTCACTTTCCTCTTTTTTAGCATCTGTTTCTTCTTTTTTTGATTCTTCATTTTTTTTGTTTACTTGCATTTTATTTGCAAAATAAATATCGTCAATTTTTTCATTAGAATTACTTTTATTCATTTTTCTTAATTCATTAAGTATTTGTTCAAGCAATTCATTATTTTTATTAATTTTAAAATACCAGCACCAGAATTCTCTGGTAACCATAAAGATTAGAATTATAGGCTAGCTTTTTATTGCAATCTTCCATGTTCTGCCAGAACTTGAAGCATGAACTTTGACGATACCTCTTTTTTCTGCATCAATTGCAAGCTTCTTAAAGCGATTATATCCGTATTTTTTTGCGTTAAGTTTTTGTGCAACAGAACTAAAAGAAATATATCCATCGTCATCCCAATCAGATTTTAACGTATTTAATACTTCTATAAGTTTAACAAAGACGACAGGTAATTTTGTAGATGTTGATCCTTCGAATTTCAATTTTGAATTATCGCCATTCTCAAATCTTACATTAGAATGATTTTGAGCATCTTTAATAAATGATTGCCATGATGAATAACCAAGTTTCTTTTCATCGAAGCTTGAATCCAAGAGTTTCATTTTTACTTTTACTTGACCACTAAGTACGTTATTTGTTTTTTGCTCCTCTAATAAACGGCCTACTGTCTCCTCTAATAATGCAAATGCTTTTTCTTTGGTGAAAGTTTCAATATCATCATTTTCATCATCACTTTCGTCTTTTTCGTTTGGAATTGATTCTTCTATTAAATCACGATAATCAATTGATTCATCTGCCATAGAAACAAAATCTATTGAAGCACTTTGATTATCACATATAATTTTTATATATTTACCTGCTTTTCTTAATTCGCTTAATAGAGGTCTAAAATCTGCATCACCAGTTAATAAAATAAAATTTTCAATATTCGGATAATGATAAAGAATATTTATACCATGAGTAACCAAAGAAATATCTGCTGTGTTTTTTAATTTCTCTATATGAGGAGTATGAATCATTTCAAAATTGTGTTTTGCAAATTCTTCACACAAAGAATTGCATTCCTTTCTGTTCCAATCTCCAAAAGCAATGGCATATGCGATTCGTGAAGAATCTTCAATTTTTTCTATAATTGAGCCAGTTTGTTTCGGATGAATATTTTCAACGTCCCATAGAATTGCAGTGGATTCATTTATTTTATGTTCCATAAATTATTTGTCCTCCCTTAAATACTTTATCGGAAATGGTAATACCGTCAGCATTCCGTATCGTACAAATTCTACTTCCATAAGAGGAAGCAATTCTTCAAATATATTTTTTCCCTCAAGTACTTCTATTTTTCTTAGTACACTTGCCCGTTCTAAAGTATTTTTCATTCCGTTTCCAACTTCACCTACACAATAGAACGCTGATTTTTCATCTTTAAAAATATAATTTATATCTGTTATTCCAGTAAAATATTCTTCTCGACTTTCCTTGTTACGTAAATATGAATGCAAGCGGATTCCTGTATCTTTGAAAATAGTTTCAACAATATTCTGTTTTTCAGTTCTAGAAGGAAACATCTTTAAGATATCGATTTTAGAATACTCTCTTTCTACTTCAAATTTATTACTATGTTCAGGGAGAATTTCCTTTAATAAATCACCGGATAATGTTTCAGATTTGGCAACTTCATTCAATATCTTTCCTACACTTTCAAAATCAGGTAAAGAATACATATTTGTATCTCGAATAAGATTTATGTTTCCCTCTGAATCTTTTATGATTGCTAAAACCTTATCTTCTGTTGTAGAACCTTCATAGAGTTCCATATATTTGTCAAATTCATTCTGACTGAATAAATCGCGTTCAGTTTTTTCAATAACAAAAGTTCCATCAGGATGGATTTTCATAAATTTAAAAGATTGTTCTTCTTTTATTCCAAAAATCCAGTCATTGTTAAAACCATATATAGTCCAGTCTTGAATTGTTATTTTTTTCTGATGCAAGTCATTCTTTATGGCTAATTCTTTTAGGATATTATAAGTTGCAGCTTGAGAATCTTTTGAATATTTGTTAGTAATATGCTGAACTGAAAAACTTGATAAATCATCTTGATGAGGATCTTCTTCCGGAACATAGCAGCTTTTATCTTTTATATACCGGATATTTAACTTAGTTTTTGAAAGTTGCTTTGAAAAAGATGTTTCAACATCTGGGATAAGTTCTTTGATCTTTTCCTCTATATCATGCAAATATTCGCCAGAAGTAGAACTTTCAATTACATCAATAAAATTGATCCCTTTTTCTAAAATAATACTTTCAACATACTCTTTGTACTTTTCAAGTTCAGCTCTTGTTGTCTTTAATGTTTTTGTAATCTCAGATTTTTCAAAATTAATACTGAAATAATTTGAATACTTTTCTTTTACAATATTCATTACCACATAAAGACAGCCAATTTTTGTTGCTGCAAGTTTTTTATAATCAGTAAAATCAAAAAACGGGATATTTGCCTTTTTATCATTTACAGGCTTTAAAATGAAATTGTCGTTTTGATTTAGCTCTGTTTTACTGACTCGTCTTAATGTATTATTGGTATTTGCAAATGTATATTGTGGATAGTCTGTAAATTTCCGCTTTTTGAATTCCATCTCTTTCTTTAAAAGAATTGAAGACATTAGGTGTGCTTTTAATTGCAGACACATATCTTTCGTGATTTTTACTTCAAGAACTTGTAAACTCCAAATTTTTCCTTCTTTATCAGTACTTTGCCAAGCCTTGTTATAAAGAAATAATTTTCCAGTTAAATTGTTGAATGAGAAATATTGGCTTTCTGAAGCTCCAATTGAATTTAGGAAAAGTTGCAAGAGGATATGCAAAGGAAGTCTTTTAGCTTCAAATTTAGAAAATGATAATGTGTTTCCGTCTTCCATGTTTTGAACAAGATTTGATAGTTGACCTGTTGATGTACTTTCTTTTTTTGTCAAAATATAAAATGTTTTTCCGGTCTCAAAAGCAATGGCTTTGATTATGTTTGGACTTAGAGAATCAAGAAATGTCGCACCAAATTTGATAAACTTTTCAGAAGTTGTAACTTGGTAAAAGTCATATTTTGAATCAATATAGTCAAAATTTGGATTAAAATTTATTTTATTGATTATCATTTCAGGCATTTAACTCTTTCCTTATTGTGTTTATCATCTTCATATCTAATTGATGTTTATCAGTTCTGTACAGATATGGTATTTCAATAATAGAACCGTTGCTGCTTATTCTATAATCATGCTCGGAATAAATATTGATTATGAGAACTTTAGATCCGCTACATTGTTTTAATTTATCCATAATATGATTCTTTTCTTCTTCTGCAGATACGGTCATATTATTTTTCCATAGCTTAAAATCTATATAAATTCCATTCTTTGTTTTGTAATCAAAGAATTCAAAAAACTCATCATCCATTTCATAAAGTTCTATGTTTGCAAATTTACTTAGAATGTATTTTCCTATCTCTTCCCCTAATGCTCCTTTATAAATATTGTTGAAGAGTTGCGGTGTAATCCAATACTTTGATTCTACAAATTTTGTTGCATATTTTTTTTCCTCAAAAAACTCTTTTAATCCTGGAATTCCGTTCATTAATTCCAGTAAGCATATCTCCTCTGCATTTACCTTTTGAGGTAAGGAATTATCAAATCTTATTGTTATATCACCCCGGTAATCACTTTCCTGTTCATAGGAATATGAATCTATTGGTGTGGAAGTTTCAAAATAAAGATTTCGCAGCATTGTTTTTGTTTTTATCAAAGATTCTTTTACCTGAGGATACATCAATAACATTTGCCGTAAATTTTTCCATTGTTCTATATCATTCTTGCGATCAAAATCTCTCATTGAATCAATCATAACCATATGCTGATGAGCTAGCATTTCTGCTCTTGTTTGTAATTCTTCAGTTTTATTATCAACTGCTTTTATCGCACAAATCGTTTTACTTTTTTCTATAATTTCTATGAATTCAGGATTCAAGATACGTTTCTCTATAGTCGACAGATCATAAGTATTAAAAATGGCATTATCTACAAAAATATTGATTTCTTTATTCTTATTCGGCGTTCGGCAAATACGCCCCACTGCTTGGATCAATGTTCGGATTGCAAAATTTGCAACTGACTTTGTATTGTATGGCGTTCCCTTTAGATTATAATCCTGAAAATCAACACCTGTGTGACACTTAAAAGTTTGTCTTATGTATCTTTCTCCGGTTTTGTAGTCCACTTCCCCATTTTCCATAAGAAACTCTGTCTGGAAAATTGCCTTAACAAGGTCTTCTGAATTAATTCCTGATTTTACGTTCACAATTAAATGTGTTGGTTTCTGAAGATAAATACAGTCAAAGTCTTTCTCATTAGTTACAAAATCATTTACCTTTATAGTTTCATAATTCTTTGGAATTTGATACTGAAGGTTTTGCCCTGCCCCAATTGTTTGATAAGCTGACATTACAAAAATCTTTTGTCCACTTGAAAGTCTTTTCTGAATTCTTGTGAAACTCTTTTCAAAACTTCCGGTATTTATATCTTCAATAAGACTATCTCCATTCAGATTTTTACCAGAACTATGAATAAAATACTTTGCAGTTTCTCTGAGAACTTTCAGGTTAAAAACTTTATAGGAATCTTCACCAGGTAGAGAATTTGTAAGACATAAAAATGATCTGACATTATCATTCAGAATAAAGGCTTTTAAGGCTTTTACAACCTTTATAAATTCACATTGTGTAAAACAATTATTAATTGTTGCATTTGGAATTTTGTTTTGAATCATTTCTCTAAAACTAGAGGCATCATTTCCAAATAATTCTTCATAATCTTTATCAAGAGAATCCTGGTCCGAATTTATATCAACTATATCAATTCTTGTTTTACTGTATCCATTGCAGCTTTTTTCAAATTCATCCCTAAGACGTTTTTCTTCACTATTCGGTAATACATAAAAATCTTGACCTAATACCATTTTTAGGTAATCAAGAGAATAGTTTCCTACAACTGTATCAAGAGTTGCTGTTGCAGAAATACCTATAACACGAGCTCTTGAACACATTTGTAAAAGAATTCGTTCTGGGGAAGTTGGGAAATCATACATCCAGATTTTTGACTGACTATTATGGTCTGGGCTGTCTTCAAAATCATAATAACGGAATCCGTTTTCATAGATCTTGCGATTAAAATAATTTAAATCGCCCTTTCCATCTTCAATTGGTGCAAACATATTTTTTCGACGATTTTGCGGAGATATAATAAGAGGAAATAAATAATGAGAATAATCATACGGAAGATTAAATTCACTTAATATAGATTTTATGGCATTTTCTACAGAGCATTTGTCCTCTTCATTTTCTCTTGAATTATTTACGTTTGCCATGTAATTGTAAGCAATATTACGACAGTTGTTTTGAAAAAATGTCATTGCACCACGAATTTTTCCAAGAAGAGCCATAACACTTGCAGGATTATTTCTGTCACCTTTGCTTTCGCTAAATACAATCCAATTCTGTTTTTCCTTTTGATCACCTCTAATCTCTACATATGATTTTTTTCCAGAAAAGACAGTATGGAACTGCATATCATTAAAAAGAAAATTTCTCCCAATATCCACATCTTCTTGTTTAATTTTAAAACTAAAGAATTTTGAATATAGCTCATAATCTTCTCTAAAAATATTTTTGAGTTTTTCAAAGTACTCTTCAAGCCTAAGTTCATTTCTAAGGTTCTTTTCTTTGTAATATTGTTTTCGTTGTTCTGATTCGCGTAAATATATGGAAGGAATATCATGACCTTCTAATTCATGATGTATATGACTGAATAATGCTATTGAATCAATTTTGTTTTCAGTACCAGCTTTTATAATTTGGTTAAGCATTCTATCTTTTGTTGAGTCAAATTCATCAATAAAAATTATTGAATTATCTATAATTGCGTTATTATAAAAAGAATAAGTTGAGTCAACAAAAGTTGTGTTACCCAGTATAAATTTATCTACAGTCATAAAGAAAATGCGTTTTTCTTTAGAAAACACGGCCGGGTAAAGTTTTCCTATCCATTCAAAATTTTTATCATTTTCTATTGCTTTTAATTTATTACCTGCAGTTTTCAGCGGTTTTAATAATTCAAAAATTACACTATGAAAATCTTTTTCTTCATAACGTTGCATCATTTCCGCAATTTTACGGCAATCTGCATTATCTTCACCAAGAGTCTTTGCATTTCTTTTATAAAAGTCGATTTGCGAACGTAATGCCTTGGTTTTAGGGTCGGAACGTATAGATTCAGGCATAGTTTTGTAGGCAGTATCAAAATTATTTATTACCGATTCAACATTGCTTTCCAGTTTTATAGCTATCTGATCAAACTCTGACACCTTTCCGGTCTTAATAAAACGTTCGCGAAGTTCATCGAATGGAAGATTTTTCTTTAAGGTTGTAATAAAGAAAAATTTTGTGTTTTTATATTCTTCTCTATTATAATTTTCAAATATAAATTCCAAAACGTTATATGTCTTTCCAAAACCGGTTGGCATGTCTAAAAGAAAGAGACCATTTTCTTTGTTTTTGCAAAAGTCGGATATAACGTTTTTCATAACTTACTATTCCCGAGTTATTTGTTTTCTTTTAAACCAAAAACCTTTCCATTATCCCCTTTTTTTTCTTAGTCCCATACGAATTTCTTTCTTAAATTTACTCATTGCAAAAATATTTTTGTTTACAATATTAACAAAATTTGTTGACAATCAAAACAATTTATGTTATTTTTTTTATATGGGAGCAATAGAATAAATGGTGCTGCATTTATTCTGTTAGTAAGCTAGGATTAAAGAATAATCCATAATACGCCTAAAAGCAAGGTGGTAAAAATGATTAATGAACTGGGCAAGGAGCTTAGAAAGCTCAGGATTGACAAAGGGGAAGTCCTAAAAAATATGGCGGACAATCTGCACATTACTTCTGCCTACCTTTCAGCTATCGAATGTGGTAAAAGAGATATTCCCGATTGGTTCATCCCACGGCTTGAACAGACCTATAATCTGAACGAGGAGCAAATAAATACATTTAAGGAGGCATATGACAAGAGTTTAAAATCAGTTGAATTAAGTTTTATCAATGCAAGTGAGGAGCAAAGAGAAATTGCTCTAAAATTTGCAAGAACATTTAAAGATATGGATAAGGAAAGGCTCAAAGCATTTCAAGATCTTTTTAATGGAGAAAACTAACCTTTTCAAAGCTTTAGGTGGTGGGAAAAAAGCAAGGAGGCTTTTTTATGTATATAGCAGAACCATTATCAAGAAACAAAATTAGACATATAGCTCATCAGGTAAAATGTCTTTTTGGTTTACAGAACACTCTTTATGTTCCAGTAGAACAAGTTCTTGAAAGAATGCATCTGGTTGTTCCTGATGCACATTTTGAAATTGTAGAATATGATGAAATGGGGGCCGAGACTCACGGTGTTACAAGCGTAACAGAACGATGTATTAAGATACGAAGTGATGTTTACGAAGGAGCCTGCAGTGGATGTGGTCGAGATAGAATGACTATCGCGCATGAGCTAGGCCATTTCTTTTTATTTCTACTTTATGGGGTAAGCTTTTGTCGAACTATTGAAGGTGCTAGTTTGCCAACTTATAGAAATCCTGAATGGCAGGCTGATTGCTTTGGCGGAGAATTTCTAATTGACTCTTCTTTAGTTCGTGGTATGTCAGTTAACGAAGTTGTAGAAAAATGTGGTGTTTCTTCTGCAGCTGCAAGATGTCAACTGTCTAAAATTTAAGTTTAATAAAAAAAGGGGGTAAAGCCTATGGAAATAAAAAAAGACTTTTCTAAACCACGCCAATGATTTAAAAAAGTCTATAAACGGTCAACGCATAAAAGTAATATAACCGAATTTAATATCTTTTTCTATTATATGCCTTTTATGCTTTTCTTGCAAGAATTTTGTACAGACTAAATATTTTTTTCTGTACACCTTTTCCCATTTTTTTAGATTAAGGGGGGCAAATAGAATGCTTACCCAATCTAATATTCCTAGTACAGTAAATGTAAAACGTAAGCTAATAACTTTTATAAAGATACTTATGTTGTGTATGTTTCTCATAACACGATTAACATCGATAATCTTCTAACTGGTATTAGCGAAAGTTATACATTTGCAGGGAAAAACTAGCAGTTTGTTAAGCTTCCCTGTTTTTATTCTTATAAGAGGTAATAAAATGATTATTAATCAATCTAAGATAATTAATACAAACAAACTTAGTTCCTACAAAGGTACAAAAATCAGAGTCACATTGCAAGTAAGAAATGAAAACTTATCATTAATTAAAAACGTCGGTTTTAAGGATTTGATTGCAGGTGAAAGAATTCTTCCTTCAAAAAAAGGTCGTATATCCATTATGAATGCAGAAGGATTTAATATTGTTCATAAAAACCAACCAAAGATAACCAAATACAGGGAAATGGAAATACGTCGTGCACAATGGACTGGCGGTGGAGACTGGGAAATGGTTGATGACATTGTTGATGTTCCGTATAAGTGTTACCCAAGGACAAGACATGCCCCTTACAACATTGAACTCACTATTCTTGAAAAAGATGGTATAAAATACGTTGTTTCAGATGAACTAGTTTTCACAGAAGAAAACGACGAACTTGTAAAAGTGGCTGTTAACCTTTTCCTTGAACTATTTCATGAATGCTCTGTAGTCAAAGATGACTTTTCAGATCTTGAAAGTCATACTAAAATTATACGTCTTTGTTGGGAAATTCTTCCAAAAGGTGAATATCCTTTTGAAGAACGGTTAAAACAACTGCACCCTATTCTGAACCGTTTAAGGCCCAGAGACAGACATGTCATTGAAAATCGTCTTGAAATTTTACATAGTTACAAACCAGATTCTATTGCAATTGGTATAAACGGCTTTTCTGGTTATACCATTTTTTCCTACAATAAGAAAAAACTGTATGTCTTTGAAAGCACACAGCCCGACAATGCGACTTATGTTTTTGACGGCGATTGGGAACGAATTTCTACTATGACCAAAAAAGAAGTTCTGGAAGAATCTTTGCAGAAGGCAAGAATTATCCACCTTCATAAAACTTGGTACAAAGAAATTCACAACCTCTTAAAGTAAAGTATTTCTCCCCGACATTAGACGGGGAGTTCTCTATGATTTTTTCCTAGCAGCTGACAATATCATATCAAGAAACTACTGAAATATAAAAACCGTTTTCTACATAATGTTTTCATATGTGTCAATGCCGGTGTTAAACTTCCCAGGAAATTTCTCACCAGCATTGACACATTGACATATGACGCTAACATTAGAATAATTTAAGATATTTTTTAAGGGCTGTATGCCCTATTTTACTTCTCCAACGACATCGTTTGAATATCATATGTAACTTTAATATCGGTACAAAATTTCATAAATGAGGTGCTCATATGTTAAAAACTTACAAAATAATGTTTTCTATTCTTTAATTATTTTTTTCTTTACAACAACAACTCGTTTCTTTTCATTTTCAATGTTTTTTTTATGAACTATAAATGCAGTTTTCTTTGTTTCTAGGTTTTGTGATTCTTCAATTTTAGTTTGATTACTGTTTCCTTCCTTTGATGCTTTGTCTTTACTATAAATATCTGTTTCTAAAGATATAGATGGTTCAACCTCAGATTTTTCAGATTTAATTGGGAAATTGAACAAATGAACTATTTCTTTTATTGCAGAACATTTATTAATTGATATATCATTTTTTATATACTGTTTTGAGAAGGCTGTTTTAATAGATTTATTTCCAAAAAACTCTTTAACTTTATTTCTTTGACTTGTTTTATAATCAACAACATCCCAAGAACACTTAGCTTCATTATTAATGTTTTCGTCATTAAATATTTCCCGAACTTCAGAATATTCATCATTTATTACTTCTCTTATTGTTTTTATAAATAAATCTGGTTCAAGAATATCTTCAATTGAAGTTACATTCTCACTTTCGGATGATTTTGGATCTTCTAAAACAATATCCTTTTCCTTGGAATCAAAACGAATTCGTCGTAATTTAAGATTTCCAGTATCAGAATAATAATGGAGAGATGGTTGTTTTGAATCATTATCTATGATTCCGATTATTTTTGTTGTAATATCATCCTGTATACTATTCATAGATAAATATAAGTATTCCATTAATGAAATAACTAAATCTCTACCACCAACAGGTAATATGCGAAGATTATTCGATATAATATATGGTTCTAAATACTTATTGAAATATATTCTGTCGGAATACCCCTCAACAATTAAATAATTATATGAATTATCTCCTCTCATAGATAAAACTATGGATTGAACTAAATCATGTTTACTTTTCAGGAATATATCACCAGGAAGAGTATGTAAAGTATCTTTATAAGGATCAGTACTTTGATAATCTTGCCTTTTTTGTTTAGACTCTTCAATTTTTCTTACATTAATTTCTTCTAAATAATGTTCAAGTGAAAAAATACTAATTATTTTTTTATTTGGTAAATTCTCTTGTGGAAGTGAATCTGTTATACAGCATGCCAATCCGCTACCTACAATTGGAAAAAAACCATACCAATGTGTAGTTACTAATACTTGAGTTTTCAGAGAACTCAATCCTCTCAATTTTTCAAATTGTTCAAAACATGCAGAAATATGAAGCGAAATTTCCGGTTCATCTATACCTAATATAACCTTCTTATCTTGTTCTGATGTCTCTAATAAGGTTACTGTTACATCAATTAAAGCTTTTCTTTTTTCACCTGAACTTAGTTGATTTACAGGAATTGTTATATTTCCTTTTTTTGATAAAACTTTATTTGTAAAATATGCACGAATTATTCGGTTTACTAAATCAGTTTTTTTTATTTCCCGATCTGCACCTTTCTTTTGTGCATAGGTGTAATTCTCTAACTTTGATGAAACTTCATTTACATACTCAGAAAGATTTTTATTTATTTTTTCCATCATATCCGACGTAATAGAATCGGCAATTGCATCTTTCACATTCTTGCGGAGTAAATCTTGCATTGCATCATTTTCTAGTTTTGTAAAAGTCTCTACATCAATATCAGATGGTAAATAGATATAATTATACAAATTTGAAATATAGTTAATAATATTAATATCTTCAAAAAAAGAGAAAACATTCTTATCATTTTCTTCTTTCTGTTTGTCTAAGTCTTCTTCATCACTTGCTTTAATTGAAAAAATTGACAGAAAGTCAGGTTCATTTTGAAACGCTCCGAAGTAAGGCAAATGGTCTTCTGATAAATATAATTTTCCTATTAATAATAAACAATAATCTTCTTTAGGATATTTTTTCTTTAACATGTCTCGATAATCAAAAAAATACTTAATTTCTTGTGAAGTTGAAGATGTTTCTTTTATATTCCAAAAATATTCACTTAACTGTTTGCATAAATCATATAATTTTTTTTCTCGATCAGTTGATTGTGATAATTCAGAAAATGGTAATAAAAAAACAGGTAAAATATAACTACGTTCTGAATATTTTTGTGAAGAATCGCTTTTTTTCCTGTTTATAATCCAGTCAGAATCATTAAAATAGGTATTTAATGCCTCAAGAACAGAACTCTTGCCGGCTCCATTTTGTCCAAAATAAGCAGTAAAATAATCTCCAAAAGAAATAGGAATAAAATTTAATCCATTATAAACTTTATAATTACGAAGAAACAGACCTACAAGCATAATCAACCTTTATACATTATTAATTTTTTTAAATTATAACATAGAAAAGTTAAAAGCAAAAATTTTTTTTAGTATTATAGTTTTTATTCATCTGCTTGAGGCAAAATGTAAAGCAATTTTTCTGAAAAAAAGCAATTATAAATTGCCGATAGATTTCATTATTTATAAGATGGAAGTCCTCTGGCTCCAACCGCTTGTCGACGTTTCTCGCCATCCTCTCCAGTGGCCCCGTAACGATTCGGGAATTAGTCTATTACATTCTTATTACTCAAAAACCTTTTTTCTATGATATTCTAGATATTCTTTCATCTTTTTAGAAACTTCTTTAATTCGAATATTTTTATCAAACCCGAATTCTTTTAAATCAGCCTCTGTTAATCTATTAGAAACGATTACATTTCCATCATCGTTAAAGGAAATATACCCCTTATCAAATAAGAAATCATAATTTGGGATTAGCAGTAACCCATTTTCTGAATCTATGCATTCTTTATTATCACAATCTTTCCATGGTTTTATATGAGATGCTACCATAAATGATGGATTTGAATATTCTGAAACGGAGGATTTATTCTGCCATTTTTCTAAAAGTTTATTTCTATAGATTCCCTGCCCCACACGAGCTTTAATTACAGATTCTTTATCTTTTGCTTTTAATTCTAATACTTTTGGTATTATATATTTTTTATTATGTAAATCTGATTTGTATTGTCTTTCTAATATCCAAGCAAAAGAGTGAGCATCTAGTAAACAAGCATCTGGATCAAGATTATCTCGTAAAAACGTTCTGACATATTCCATCACCGATAGATATGAGTAGTAATTCTCCCATGAACAATTAAGTTTTGTAACTAAATCAATTCCAACTTCTTGGAAGAAGTCATCAATAGTATTGGTTGCTAATGGTAAATATTTTGATTTATCTTTCAAGAAATATAAATACGAAATTAATGCATATTTTCTATTTACAAGTTTTGTAAATGCATCGAAAAAATAAAATTCTGGTTGCTCATCCGTGAAATAAAACTTCCATATTGTTTCTTCCAATTCTTCCAGAAATATTTTGCTTTCTAAAATTTCATATAATTTTGCATGTACTCTACCTTCTGGACCTCTTTTCTTACTCTGCCATTCAAGCAAATTATTGCCTTTAATTTCAATACACTGAATTATCGATTTAATGACTTCTCCAGAACCAAAATTGGTCATATTCTTAATTTTTTGTAATTTTTCATTTGCTTGATTCCAAATATCTTTTTTATAATTTTCACCAACCTTGGAATTGATAAACTCATTTACTGCAAAAGAATCAAAAGAATCTATATTGCTTTTTTTTGATACATATGTAGAAAACTCTTTTAATTTAAGGTATAGATTAGCTTCAAAATCAGATGTTAATTTTGCTTTTATATCTGCGTCAGCCTCTTTAATAGATTTATTATGAATCATTCGTGAATTGTCATATGTAACCGACCAGTTCATAGCATTCACAAGTGCTACTGGAGGATTTTGAATATTTATCAGAAATCTTGTTTTTTTAGTTTTATCACAATTGCAACATGTTCCGCTCTCATTGCAACATATACCGTTGTCTGGATTATTACAGATTTGATTTACTTGTTGTCTAGGAGAAATATTTAATAAATCGGAAATACAATCATCACAAAAATTTTGATAATTGTTCATTAAGAAATTACGTATTTTCTCGGCATTTGACATTATTTTCACTCCAAATCTATTTCATTTTAAATAAATACTCATTCAGATTTATCATTTTTTCTATTTCTGATTCATTAAACTCATGAAATTTCATAGGATTATGTACTATCTATGATCTGATAATTCGTTTTATCTCATCTTCTCTAGGATAAAAAACAATATCAGCTAGAAGCTTTGCATATTTTGACTGGAATTCTGCTAATTTTGGCCATTGTTCTTTATCAGTAAAATCAACATCATTTAATGTTGCGTTAATACTGCAAGATCTTGAGGCATCTTTTCTATCCCAATCCAACTTTAATCCAATTTTATCTTCGATATATTCCTTATCTTTATAAATCAAATCAAAAATCTTTTTTGAAGTAATTGAATCTCCTGTATCAATCCAGAAACCGACAGAAACTTTATTTAATTTCATTGAAATATTGCAATATAAGTGAATACCTGATACTCCAAAGAATCCATCCAAGGAATTGCTTTTTGTGGGATTTACATTACCATAAGGACCATTTAAGTTTGCCCTTAATATTGGTAACAAATAAGTCCAGTATGCTTTTCTTTTTTCATGTCTAGAAGCACCTATTTCTATATCATCATTTACTTGTGCAATTGATTCTTGTGTAATCTCTGGAGGTATTTCTCTCTGGTCATTTACGAAGCTAATATATAGTAAATCTTCTTTTTGTTGTTGATTTGCAAATTTGAAATCCCAACGAGTTTCCATAAAATCGAGAAGCATTAAGCCCCTATTATAGATTCTATCAGCAGTCCAATCTTTTTCTTTAGCAACCTCAAGTTCGCAGTATGAACCGTTTGAATAACCACGTTTTTTCTTCTCATCAAAAGTATCATTTTGCAAACTTGAATTTACTGCTTGTGAAAGCGGAAGCATATTACCTAAAGAGCCTGTAAGTTTTTTTATTTCAGATGATGTAAATTGTCTGAAATTATTTCGCCAGTAAAGTTTCTTAGGAGTTTGAGGGAGAATATGCTCTATTGAATATTTTCCTTTTGTTACAGAAGTGAAACTAATCCAATCTAATTTGAGGTTATCCAATCTCTTTAATTTTTCTGCAAGCGAATACTCATATTCAAATAAGAAATATTTCAAATCATGCCAGCTATAGAAACCTTCATCAGAATCAAATCTTCTGTGCATTTTACTTACAAATGTTTCAAGTGCGTTTTCTGTATTGTTGTTTGTTGTTTCATTTAAATCCTCTGCAATTTCTTGTAGAGGAATTCTACCAAAATATAAATCCCTTGCTTTATTATAATATTCATTGCTTTTATAGCTTGATTGATATTGTGCAAGACGGAAGTTTATGAATTGGAATCGTTCAATTGCTTTTAATACTTCAACTTTATCTTCACTTGTGCCACTTGTACTTTTGTTGATGATAACAGAAACAAGTGGCCTAAAATACCCAATACCAATTCTGTTTAATCTATCAATCCAAAGTTTCTCTTGTTCTGATAAATCAGTACTCTCATCTGGAAAGAAAGTATAATACCAGCTTTCAGAACATTCTTTTAAGCTGTTTACATAATCAGCAATCATACTAGGACGTAGGAATTCTGTTTGCTGAGAATCTTCATTTATTTCTTCACTAATATCATTATCATCTGTTTCATTTTCTTCGTCTTCGATATTTTCATTTTCAATAATTACAGGATCTTGCGAATCTGATGTAACTTCGTAAACATCATTAAAAATTGATTTATGTGAAAATTTTCGCAATAAGAATTTGATATAGTCATCACCTTTCTGTCTGGTGTATTTAAAATATATAATCCAGTGAGCTCTTAAAAATTCATCATCTGATAAAGGTGAAAACTCATTTCTTCCAAGCTGAAAATATACTTCTTTCCAGGCATTATTTATTGTTTCTCTTAAAGCGTTTTCATTTTCCTCATTAAGGTCTTCTTTGTTATATAACGTAGTTAGGTAAATCAAACGGTTCTTGAGTAATTCAAGATTGGTAAGTCGTTTACCTCTGTTATTCATTGTTTCAAAAGCAACATAAACATCATAATCATCTTCAATTTCATGAATATTAAACATAAGATGTAAAGTTAGCTTTTGATATAAATCAGATAACCCCTGAGTTCCTTTCTGTTCATAGAATTTAGAAAGAGCTTCTTCGAAGAATGTTTTTGCAAACTTAAGATTCTTTGTGTAGTAAGTTTCTTTTAATGTGCCTCCAAATTTTTCTTCAAAGATTTTATATCTCAAATAATCAGCACTCGGATTGTCATTTTCATAACCAAAAATATATGTAGTACGTAGATTATTAGGCGGCATCTGTTTACTGATATATTTCGCTCTTATATCTTTAATTGCTTCGAATCCTAAATAAACGTCAGATTCTGGAATACTTTTGTTTTCATCGAGGTTTGTACAAAACTTAATTAATTCATGTAATAATATTACAAATGTAGTAAGACGTTGCTGACCATCTACTATATGATAAGCTTTATATCCAGCATTTAATAACCATTGATCATTTTCGCCAAGTTTTTTTGAGTCTTCTCTTGAAAGTTGTTTTATAGAAAGCAGTCCTGTATAATGATTTCTATCAGGCTGCAGATTAACCAAATCTTCCCAGAAGTCTATAAGTTGAAATTCTTGCCAGGCATAACCGCGCTGATAGTCTGGTATTCTAAAAAGTTTATTTTGGAAAATCATTGATAAAGACTGCAGCTCATTCATTTTTTTATTAATCCACCTTTTTAATATTATATCATCAAAACTGCATATTTGTTAAAACCAAAATGATTATCTAATATGCAATAGATATTGACTAATACGAGTTCCATTTAAGTTATATCACATAACAACAAAACCACCGCTTTGTGCATATTTCCACATATCGCTAATTAACTGAGGTTTGTAGGTTTTAAACTGATTCTGTACAAAACTTGAGTCGATTTTTCTCAAATTATCATTTCGGTTTTGTATAACTTTAACATACTCCATTCGAGGGATTTTATTGCTCTTACTTATGTTGCATGTTGGACATGCCAGAACAAAATTCCATAATTTATCTTCTTTTATAAAACTCCAAGGGATAAAATGATCCACATGAATTTCATGTAATTTCTTTCCGCAATAGAAACCGGTATCCTGTTCAAATTCCTGATAAAGCACCTGGCGGAAGACAGAAAGATCATCTCTTTGAGGAGTGGCCAATTCTAGTTTATCCAGGAGTTTTACAACAACAGATTCGTCATTTATTTTTTCAAGAAATTTTGCCCAAGCATAATAATTCAGTTTTTCTATTTCAACTTTATATTTGAGCATAAAATTAAAAGCATACGCATTAAGATAAAGTCCTTCACCTTTTAAATCAAAAGCATAAAGACATTCTTGAAAGTCCCTATGCAAAGCTCCAATTACATTTTTCCTACAGTCACTACTAACCTGTTTAATTATAGATTGTCGTTTATGTTCTGGAATTGAAATAAAAGGAATATTAGCAAAAGACGGTTCCTCTTCTATTAACCCCATGAATATCTGTTCGATTTTTGAATATTCGCTCTTACCATCAGGGATCATTTGTTTCAAATGGTATTTAGTAACTAAGTTCCAATAGTTTTCTGCAAATTTTCCAAAAACGTTCTCATAGCTGATAAAAAGAGAATGCTCTTCCCCTTCACTATTAAAAAGATTATCAAGAATCGATTTTATGAGACCAAATTTATAAGTTGTTCTTTTTGTCGAACTATCTGAAAATACATAATTAAAAAGCATCCAAAATGTATCTTCATCTATTGGCCCTTCTCGGAATGTTCCGAAAGTCTGATTCCAACCTGCTGGCATATAGTATCTATCTTATATTCAAAAAATATATTAGGTCAAATTTTCAAGACCTGTACATCTTTTGAATATGTTTGAAAATGTAAATAGCCTGTATTCAATGGCTTTGAGTATGAATAACGAACTATTTATAAAATTTCTTCGATCTTATCCAAAATCAATTGATCAGCAGGCAGCCAATCAACAGAACGCAAAGTTTCCTTCGTTACCCATTTTGCAGCTTCATGCTCTAAGAGTTTCAAATCACCTGATACAATAGAACACAAAATACAATGCATAGTCAGATGGAAGTTTGGATAATCATAATCAACAACACCAAGTATCTTTTCTGCCTTTACTTCTGTTGCAAGTTCCTCTCGAATCTCACGTTCAATACACTGTTCTGGAGTTTCGCCTGGTTCGAGTTTTCCGCCAGGGATTTCCCAGCCATCTTTATAGTCGCCATAACCACGCTGAGTTGCAAATATTTCTTTCTTGTTAGTTTCTGGATTTATGCGGAGAATGATTGCTCCGCTTACTGTTACTTGTTTCATCTTTTATGCCTCTAAATAACTATATAGGTTTTGTGGAACAGACGGTTCAATATCAAACTGTAGATTAACAACAGGAAGCATTTGACCATTTTCATCCGGAATTTTAGTTTGTTCCTTTGAGTCAGAATCTGTTTTCATTTTACCAATATAATAAAAATCTTTTCCTTCATTATCATCTTTTTTGATAAAGAGTTCTATCTGCATATTATTGTTTTTTTGGTTTAAGATTGCTTGAACATCTGGAGAATTCAAATAGCGTTTATTTTTACTCATCCAATTTAAGCGGGTATTGTTAATAAAATAGTCTTTATATTTTGTTGAAGAAGAAATGTCTTCTGCTTTTTCATAAGTTACAAAGACAGGACATTTCTTTCTGCCATCAACTTCCTGAATAATATAACCGCCAACATTCTGAGGATTTTGGTCTTTATCAAAGTTCATAATTTTGAAAACATCCTTTCGAGAATATTTTCTATAATAAACCAAACCATCATCGCCATAAACTTCATTATCTTTTATTGTCGCTTTATTGATTCCATATTCCAGAAGATCAAGAAGATGAGATTTATAAAGAGCATTTTGAAGCATAGTTTCAAAATTAACAGTTTTTGAAAAAGTCTTCGTTGTATTATCAAAAGAAACATATGAAATCTCACCGTATTTCTTTTGATCCACCTGTCTATAATAATCTTGTGAAAGTACCTTTAATATTTGTTTTATACTTCCTTTAAAAGTAACTTTTCTTTGTGTAAGCTCATTAGAATACTGTTCAAGTGTAACTGTGTTATTTTCAATCAGAAGTTTTAATAGAAGAAGCTCATGCATTCTAAAACCATGTGAAAATTCCAGAGAAATGAACTGCAATGAAGTTCTATGTTTAGGAGTTAAATCTGTATATTCTTTATCTATCTTTTTTAAGAACTCATAATATGAACCAGCATTTTCAATAAATAGATGGGGGTCAATAAATTCATTTTTTACGAAATCCATCATAGTTGGAATTCTATTTAATCGCATTTTGAGTTTATCAAATTCGTCTTTCAATAATTTTAGTTGAGTAAAATTACTATCACTAATTGCTTGATAAATTTTCTGTCTAGCAATTTCAGTAATCTGAACTGTCGAGGTTCCTGGTAATCCAGAAGAACCAGTACTCATAGCTTTACGTAAATTATCTTTGTTGTATGAATTATCTCCATAAAGTGCAATTGGAATAAAGAAATTGTTATCATAATTTCCTATAAAGTCTATTACAGAAACATATGATTTTCCCTTAAATTTTCTTAATCCTCGACCAAGCTGTTGAACAAATATAATGGCTGATTGAGTAGGACGAAGCATTACAACTTGGTTTACAGACGGAATATCAACACCTTCATTAAAAATATCTCTAGTTAGTATATATTGAAGAGGATTATTATCAGATTCCAATTCCCGAATCACACTTTCTCTTTCTATATCGGAATTCTCTGCAGCAAGATATTTTGTATGATACCCATCTCGGTTTAGTTTTGCAGATAATTCTTTTGCTTCATCTACACTACTACAGAATATTAACCCTTTAACTGGATATGCAAAATTTCTATAAAGATTAATAGCACGTTCAATGTGCTTTATTCGTTCATCACAAACCAGTTTTTTGAAATCAGCCTTATCATCAATAACTTCACCATCAACTGTCAAATCTGAAAGGCCATAATAATGGAACGGACAAAGAAGATCTTCTTCCATTGCTTTTTGAAGTCTAATTTCATAAGCAATATTATTATGGAACATTGAAAAGATGTCGAAGCCGTCTGTTCGTTCTGGAGTTGCTGTTAGACCAAGCAAGAATTTTGGTGTGAAATAGTCTATTACTTTTTTATAGCTTTCGGCTCCAGCATGATGAACTTCATCAACAATGATGTAATCAAACTCATCTTTTTTGAAAGACTTTAAAGTGTCATCTTTTGCCAGTGTAAATACAGATGCAAAAAGATAGTCTGCATTTGCATCTTTCTGATTTCCGTTTAAGAAGCCTGTTTTTATATTTGGAAATATGTTTTTAAAACTCTTTTCTGCCTTATCAAGAATCATATCTCGATGTGCAACATACAAAACCTTTTTTGGCTTAACTTGATTTACATCAAAAATAGAAAGATATGTTTTACCTGTTCCAGTAGCCGCAATTAGCAGTGCCCTATTCTGCTTTTCTTCTCGCAAATTATGAAGAGCAACCATCGCTTCTTTCTGCATAGCATTAGGAACAATTTCCATTTCCTCTTCATCTGCTTCTATTTCAAATTCTGAAGGAGATTCTGTAAACTGTTCAAACTGAGTTTCTTCTAATTCAGCTCTAAAGGCAGGAATGATTGGACTTGGGGCGTCGGTTTTATTTGATTCTTTTTCTTGTTTTCTTAGCTCTTTAATTTGTTTATTAACAAGTTTTAATGTGAGCTTCTTTTCTTCATATTTACCTGAATATGATTCAAGCCATTCTTCATTTACTACATCTGCCTGATTCCAAATTTCTTCAAACTCTTCGCGTACTGTAAAGACAATTTGCCCATCTGTACAAGAAAGGAATTTTACACTCCACTCTTGATTCATTGTCAATGCAGACGCAGTTAGATTCGCACTGCCTATAATAATTGAATAATAATTGCTGTGCTCGAAAATATATCCTTTTGGATGGAATCCACCTTTTGTATAAGCTCTAATTTCAATATTCGGGAATTGCATTAATTCTCGTAATGCAGAAGGCTGTGTAAAGTTCAGATAGTTTGTTGTTAAGATTCTTCCCTTTATTAGATTTTCAGGATGGGCCTGAGAATATATCGCAAGCTCATCTAACTTTTGTTTTATTGCTGCCAGCCCTTCGTTGTTTATGAAAGCAACAGAAAAATCAAAAGACTTACAATTTGAGAGTTCTTCTATAAGAGACGTCAGGATTTTCTTTTCTCTATGATAGTCGTTAATTAAAAGAGATGGTGCCAGTTCATTAATAGAATGGTGTGTTTTTGAAATAAAACCTGTCTGTAAGCTCTGCAATAATTGTGTAGAATCTAAACTCGTCATACTTCCAGCTTACCAGGAATTTTAAAATTGGACCAGATCTTATTATTTGCTATTCAACAACCATTAATGAAAAATCTATTATTTTATACTTTCAAATTTTAAGCCTATTCACCTTCTCCCTTCGTTCCAACCAGTTATCCACCAGCTCTTTCGGTTCTATCGGCCAGGCCTCATCTGCCCATTGCCAAACCCAGGTCCATATTGCTTCGCGCTGGTTGCTTCGGAAGCTTAGGATTATGCCGTCATTTTTAGGACCGGGATTCTTCTTGTCTTTGACGATAGTTTGATTTTCTCCCCATACACATTTTTGAGCAACGCGTGCTGGATATCCGTGAAGATGAATTTTATAATTCTCATAGTTCTTATCACAAAGACATCCAAAAGAGCCTCGAGTCATTTTTCTAAAATCGTAGTCTTTCGGAAGAGTAAAAACATCTTTTGTAAGTTTAAGATTTTTGATTTCGCTTAGGGTATATCGGCGTCGAGCATTCTTTGCAACATCAAGCGCATGAAGATTCCAGTTACCGTTATCAAAAATAAGCTGCCATGGCTGAACTCGGCGAGGCTTTGGCTTGTAATCTGTAAGAGACTGATAATCAAAAGTAATGACTCGGTTTTCTTTTAATGCCTGGTCTATAAGTCTCCAGGTGTCTGCAGGAATCTCTTTGTTCGGTGCACCAACAAAAATGATTCTGTCATTCTCCGGTTTTTTATTGATCTTAATATTTTCAATTGATAAGTCGTGATTCTCAATTGCTAGTGACTCAAAGATTTCCTGTGCCTCTTTATACATTGGATTTCCCTTTACCATATCCATAAGAGTTTTGATTAGCTTTGCAGCTTTCGCTGCGTTCTCATCTGTATAAAATCTAGGAAGTCGATATTTTGGATCTGTATAAAAATATCCGCTTGTTTCAAAATCTGTATCTATTGGAGCTGCATATTTTTCTTCAAGATCTTCAATATCACGAAAGAAAGAAGTGCGGCTGGTTTTTATATCATATACTTCGCTAAGTTCTGAAATAATTTGGTTCCATTTTAGTTTACGTCCCGAAGCAATGATTTCATCTATTGCCTGGTAACGTTTTGCTTTTTCTGTGAAGTCTACTGACATGTAATAACTCCTGCAATTATTTCCATTCTCATTATTTGGGAATAGAATAAGTGTAGCATACTATTTTATCAAATCAAGTAATTCATGATATAATATTTAATATGCTAAGAGATAAGCTTGTAGAAACTGCATTGGAATGGCAAAATAAATTTGGTGTAGCACCGCAAATCACTGCTGTAATATCAGAATATGATGCGGCGATGTTAATTGGTATGTCTGAAAAAGATTATTCTGATTACATGCAGGATAAGACAGCCGTACAAAAAGGATTTGATTTTATTTTTAAAGAAAAACGATATCAAATCAAAGGTAATCGCCCTAGTGGAAAAAAAGGGAGTAAAGTAACATTAGTTCCAAAAGCAAAAAATTATAACTGGGATAAATTAATTTGGATTTTATATGATAAGAATTATGTCATGCAGGAAGCATGGGAATGGGATGTAGAATCTTATAAAGCTCAATTCTCTGAAATAAAAAGACTTTCTCCAGACCATTACAGAAAAGGGAAGTGTTTGTATAAGGTAAGATAGAAATGGAAAAGAATATTGATTTTGAACTCTTCAAAAAACTCTTGGAATTGGAACATCAGAAATATGTGCCAACTAATGATATAGAAGGCTTTAAAAAATATGAAACCATTCTAAACAATTTCACAAATGAATTAAAAAGATATCTTTCCGGAAAAGGATTCGTAATTGAATACGGTTGCAGAATTGGAAACCTGGCATATATTCCTTGGATTCGAATTGCATACCCAGAAATTAGCTCAGACAATAAAAAGGGGTTCTTTATTGGATATCAATTTGGCTGGGATGATCATCATGCTTTTATTTCGATTTTACAAGGTGTTGATAGCATTCCTTCTAGTGAACAAAAACGAATACTTTTACATAATAAAGACCTTCTTAGACCTCTGATTTCTACAGGAAGTTTTATCAAACCAACACGTGATTGGGAACCTAAAATTGAAGGTGCCCCTGGAAAGATTCATAGAGGAAAATCCTATGCAGATGCAATGATTTGTTACAAACCTTATCAATTCTCAAGACTCCCATCTCCTGAAGAACTAGAAAAGGATTTGCTGGAAGCAATAAGAATCTATGATGAATTAAAACCCCTCGTGATAGAACATAAATTAGTAAACTACAATAATAACACTACACAAACAAGCAATGCTCCAAGAATACGAATAATAAAAAAGAATTCGGAAGAGTATCTCAATTCTCCTACTAGAAAATAATTCTAGAATCTCAATATTATCATCTCATTCCCGTGACTTGGGAATCACTTTCTCTTATATTCAGTAACATCTGGAGGTCTCTTATGGAAACTCTTTTAGGTGTTTTTGCCATTGTCGCTGCTGCGGCTGTCTTTGGAATTATTCTGAATCCATATTTCTGGCAAGGATTCAGGAATAGTAAGTTTTGGGATAGTCAAAAGAAAATCGAGAACAAAGATTTGATTAATCCTGATAACTACTAAGGCGGAGGTATGAATATGGAAAATGAATTGAGATTGGTTCATCGTGAAGAAACTTTCAATGATCTTGCTGTTCGCGAACTTGCAGCAGGCCGTTCAGCTTGTATCTGCAGAATCCAGTTTGGTCGCTGTACAAAAGATGAATGCGCTTCCTGCGAAATCGGAAGACAGTACAGAAACTGTTACAATCAGATGAATGATTATGACAAACAACGCCTCTCAAAATATGTGTCTGAAAACTACGTTCAGGACAGTCTTTATCCAGGAAAATGGATGTCATATAACGCTCTGCGAAAACACACGGCAAAATGGTTTGCATTAATTGCTGTATGTTTATTATTCATTTTTCTTCCGTTTTTCCTGATGGCTCCGGGAGATCAACCTTCCGAGATGATTACTGTAAATCAGCCTGTTAATGATCAAATCATTGTTACCATAAAGCTCGCACAAAAATATGTGAAAGATGTAAATCACGATGGCAAGGTTAATTGCATTGATTATGCCTGCAGCTTCAAATTGATTTGGGATGCAATTAATCCCGAGCAGGCTGATGACTGCATCATAATACGTAATCACTCACTGACTCTTAATCATCTGTATGTTGGCGTATATGAAAACAATGCTTTAATTTTTGTAGAGCCATGGACCAGTAATCCTGATGTTTATGATATGCAGACAATCTGGGGCTCTAAGTGGAATCCAAGATTCAATCAATACGATGAAACAGAAAAATGGCTGCATGCCGCAGGGAGATATTAATTATGGAAAAATACCGAAAGATAGATCTGTTTACTCTCGAACTTGGATATGCTCTTTGTGATGAAGAACATCTTGAAAGCATTCTTAAACCTATTGTTGAAATCCGTGAAAATATTTTTGAAAAACATGGTGTAGCAATTCATCATGTAAGAGTGAAAGATAATTCGAAGCTTCTCCCTTTCGAATATGTTATCAAAGTATCTGATTGTGAAGTCGCTCGTTATACACTCAAAAAGGATTCTATTCTAATTATTGATACAGGTAGTGTTACAACTACAATGAAAGGAAGTTCGACTACAGAACCTGCCTTTGGCTCCCCTGCCCTTTGGATCTCATCTGTTAAAGAAGATGAAGCAAAAGCCAATGGTTATGTCATTGCTCCATACAGCAAGATTATAAAAGCTCACCTTGAAGAAATTATCAGAAATAATCTCCCTTCTGTAATTACAACACAATATGTCAGTAATTTACTAGATGAAGTAATGATGGATGACAACACGGCTCTATGCGAAACTATAGCCCGGAAATATGGATATGACTCTTACAGAGTGGTGAAAGAAATTTTACAAACCCTCTTAAAAGAAAGAGTCTCAATTCGTAATATTATACCAATCTTTGAAACCATTGCGGTTGAAGAAAAGATTCAACGAAACGGACTTCCTCACCTTTATGAAAAGGTTCGCCTTTCCATAGCTCCTGATATAATCGCTCCGCTTATAGAAAATAATTGCTTAAAAGTTTTAAGACTTAATCAGAAATTATCTGAATATTTATTTGATAATGGAAATGAAATTTTTAATTTCTGTATTAGTGAAAGAGAACTAATAGATTCTTTTTCAAAAGAATATGTAGAAATATCTGGAAAACTAGATTCAACACCAATTATTATCTGTGTCAGTGCAATCCGACATATTGTAAAAAAATTCATCAATGATATCTGCCATATAAAAAATGTGACTGTTATTTCTGATATTGAAGCAGCGGCTGCAATGGAACATTTTAGTAATATGAGATTGGAAGTCATTTCAGATTTGGGGGAATGTACCGTTATACCTGAAAAGAAAATTTCAGATCAAAATCATTCTGAGAAAACTGAGGAAGAAAATCCAATGCCAACAAATGAAAAGGATGCTTATAACATTCTCCAGAAACAGTTGAAAACAATTCTCAACAAACTCCCAGAACAGGAACGAGAAGTCATTTCCATGCGTTTCGGACTGGACGGAAATGGGAGCCATACCTTAGATGAGATTGGCTCATACTTCAATCTTACTCGCGAAGAAATCCGTGGCATTGAAGCAAGAACTCTACAGTTGTTGCGAAAGAAGATGTAATTACAGAATCTCCTCAATCTTATCCAGAATCGACAGATCCGCAGGCAGCCAATCTACAGAACGCAAAGTTTCCTTTGTGAGCCAGCGGGCTACTTCATGTTCGAGGAGCTTCAGTTCGCCGGAAACGCCCTACCAATCTCCAAACTCCCCGTACATCTCATCCATAGCATCGCGATCTCCCATCATTGCATCATCTGCAACCTGGGCATAATACGAATTATAATCATCTGAAGGATCATCAGAAAAATAATCCCTCTCCCCTCGTGCAGCTCTAATTTCGGAATCGGAATAATCATCATAGTCTTCATCAAAATCTTCGTCGTAATCATATGCCCGACTATATCCGCCATGATAGCTGCTTTTTCCGCTGCTACCTGCCTTACCGAGAATCACAACGATAACAACAAATAATATAAAAAGAATGAAAACTCCCATATCCTTCTCCTCTTATGCAACCTGCATTTCCTGAGTATTCATAACTTCAGTTGCCAGCTTAAGCCAGCTCTGAACCTCGATATTGTATTTTGAACAAAGGTTAGCAATTTCTTCATTATTAATAAGTCCGGCAAGCGGTGATGCTTCCAAGAGCTGCAAATCTTCAGAGATATTCACGGTGGAGTTTTCTTCTGCTTCTTCTTCCTGAACGGCTTCTGTATAACCAAACTGTGACAAAAACTCTGGCGAAAGGAAGCTTGCCAATGAGCAATTATATTCTTCCTCTCCTTTCTGATTTACTGGGTTTTCTTTTGATGGATTGATGTATTCAAAATCAAGTTCGAGGCTTTCTGTGCAGAAAAGCTTATGAAGAATGCGGGCCGTGTTGTAAGAATCGCTCAAGGCTGAATGAACATGGCCTTTGTACTCCATCTGAAGAAGTCTCATTGCAGATTCCAGGCCAACTGATGTTTTGGATGAAATAAGCTTTCCAAAGATATTCTGCAAATCTACAAAATCCTGTAAGGTAGCAAAAAGGTCGTAGCGATGCTTTCCCTTTGCTTCAAGCTCACTCCAGAGCTGATTAAAATCAGACTTGCTCCAGCAGAAGGTTGTGATATCCCCTTCCCCACGCCAGTAACAGAACTTGTCGAAAACAGTTATAAAGTCATCCGCCTTTTCGAGTTTCTGATTTGAAATGCCGGTAAGCTGATTAATCCACGGAGTAACTGAACTGTAAACAGGCTTTACATAAGAAGAAAACTCGCTGAGCAGATTATAGTTTTCGTCCAGCAATACTGCCCCAAACTGAATTACTTCGCCGTTTGCTCCCGGAACGAAGTTTCTCTGAGATGCCGTAAATTCTGTCATTTCCAGGTCGATGCATACAAAGCGTTTAGCAGGTGCCTTGTGCTTCTTAGAAGCTTTCGGCAGCTCCTGCTTAATTTTACTCAAATCAAGTTTATAGGAATAAGCATTTGATACATCCAGAATATCGTCTTTTCTCATAAAAGGCCCCCTTTATCAGCTTTCTGATTTACATTATAAAGCGCAAGGGTGCCAATGAACGGCACTGTGATTTCGATGTTATGCGAATTTTACTCCTTCAAGAATAAGAGGTTTTCTTGTTTTTGAGTCTTTCCAGTTCTTAAGCTGATTATATAAAAATCGTTCCATCACATATATTTTACACTTTTCTAGGGGAATAATAACAAAAATAATACATTTTTCTAGGGCAATTTAAACCGAAATGCATTTCGGCGAAATCCATTTCGGTTAACTCATGTTATAATTATGTTTCATAAAGTGGGGGAACAAATTGTGAATTGTCCCCCACCCACTCGCTACTTACATATTCTAATTCTTCTGGCGTGTCTCCCATATTTTTTTCCCCTTACACTTAGGACACCATTTTCCGCGCTGAACATTAGTTGGCATGGCCCAGAACTCGTGACCACATGAACATCTCCAGAGCAGTTTTGTTTTGGCATTTACGTATTCGGTTGAAAGACACTCACCCCCATGAGCTGCAGCCCATTCACGCATTTCCTCAATAGTATGTTTGGCTTTTTTAGCACAATAAGGGCACCAGGTCGGCTTAGACTTTGGGCAGCCTTTCACGTCGTTGAAACTTGCAAACCACGTATGGCCCTTTTCGCATTTCCATTCATACTTATCATCTGCACAATTACAAACCGATGATAAACATTCTCCGCCGCGCGTTGCAGCTAAAGCCTGTAAGTCTTCAATAGTGTATTTCTTTCTTTTAGCATCACACTTCTCGCGACCACAGGTTGGACACCATCCCCCACTCACAATTCTACTGATTGGAGCCATCCAAGTTGCCTTATGGACATTGCAGTACCAGGTAAGGTTATCGCTATTGGTGAAGGATTCCATTGTTGATAAGCACTTGCCGTTTCTTTCTTCTGCCAGTCTTATTGCATCTTTGAGAGAATACTTTCTCTGTTTCTTACCCATTGCCTTCATGCTGCAATCTCTGCACCAGGTTCCCTGCTTAATTGATTCTGCAGTTGTCTTCCAGCGATGACCTTCTTTGCATTCAAATACATACTTTCTATCCCATCCAAGGAAAGCGTCTGCAAGAACCTTGCCACCATTTCCTTCACATATTTTTTTCAGCTCTGTAAGCTCGCTATGAAGTATCTCGCCATGTGTTTTTGGTTTCTCATATTCTGGTAATGGGACTCCAGCCTGCTTAATGCTTTCTTCAATAGTTTTAATGACTCCGGTCAAATCCGAATAATTTTCAAACTCTGGAACTTCAATTAAGTTGATTCCATTTTTTTTGCACCAGTCTTTCTTTCTTAAATCATCCCTCTGCCTCTTTTCAAAAGAAGCCTGGTTTTTGTGAAAATGTCTGCTGAATGAAACATGCTGCTGCCCCTGATACTCAAAAGCAAGTTTGAGTTTTTCATTAAATCCATCAAGCTCAAGCTTGTTGCCTTCTTCATTGCGTAATGAATCTGGTCTCACTTTTTCGAAATCGCAATTAAAAATTTTCTTAAGAAGTCCTCTTGTGATTCTTTCACCCATGCTTGAACGACATTCAGGACACCAGCATCCAGCGGTTATCTGTTCCGGCGTATGATTAAAAATATGGCCATTATTGCACTGATATTCCAATGGGGTTGTAGAATTAACATACTTTGTGCTAAGACATTTTCCGCCCCACTTTTTTGCAGCTTCCTGACAGTCTTTAATTGTTTTAGCTTTACCAGCACATCTTGGGCACCAGGTTCCCAGATTATGAACAGAGCCCCAGGTCGCGTCCCATTCGTGTCCTAAAGAACAACGCCATTTTAATTTTGTACGATTATTCTTGTACTCTTCAGATAAGCACTTTCCTCCCTTTGAGTTTGCAAATTCTTTTATGAAATTTATATCTATAATCTCACCTGTTAACTGATTCTTTCCACGAAGTTTTTCAGCAGTCTTTTCATATCTACTTTTATTAGAATTACTCATAAATTTTTCTCCTATAAAAATTATTGATACAGGTTATCCACATAATCCACCGGTAAAATCAGTTAACTACTACTAGTATATTCTTTTTAATATTAATCTTTATTATTGGGTAAAACTGCTTTACTCATTTTCAATGATTACTCGCAAATTCTTAACCCATTTTAATATCCAAAATTAACTCAAAAGTTTTCTGTTTTTACCCTGTGGAAAACACTGTGGATAACCACGATTTTTCGAAATCAAAATGGGTTAAATTTTTTTACCCATTTTGAATCTTACCTATTATCCCTTTTTTGCATCAGAGATTATTGCCGACTGCTCATCCGGACTCAATCTGGAAAAGGTAGTCCAGTACTTACAAAAATGACGATGCTTTCCCTGCCATTTTTTAAGTTCTTCCTTAGACAGATTTTTCGGCGGATCTTCGCAATAAATCTCTTCTTTCATAATCAATCCATCAGAAACAAGCTGCTTCAAATACTTGATTACTGTCGGCTTAGAAAAACCTGTCCAGAAAGACAGATAATTTATGCTGCCTGTAAAAAAGGAATCTCCGTCCTGCGAGAAGGACTGAATTACTGCATAGAGAATTAACTCCCTGCCGTAAAGATGATAATGTCGTACCATCCAATCCTGGAGTGTAATATACCCTCCTCTCTTAGGACTTTTTGAAGGGCGCTTCATGCGACACCTCCTGATTAAACTTACTGGTCGACATCAATATTGAAGTATGATAAAATAAAGATATCGACAAAGGTTTTCGACGAAAACTATTGTTAGTACGCAGTGTTGAAAGTGCCAGTTTCTTCACTGCTTTTTTTTTGCCAGCAGAAAGCTGGCTTATTACAATCATTTTGCTACCTCCTCAGCATATTTCTTTCGATATGCTGCTTTTTGTTCAGGGGTTCTTGCTGCAAGCCATTCTGCAATCTGTGCACGAGTCCAGCATTTGCAACGCCCGATTTTTACCCCGCGACCAAGACAAGGCTGAAGTTCCGGCCTGGTCTGTATCGTCTTTCTCGAATACGAAGCACCCAGCAATTCGCATGCCTGGCGCAAAGTAATCCATTCCGAATCTATAGAGTTAAGTTTTTCAACATCCAGTTTTTCTGTCTGCTGAGCTTGCATTGTTTCAAGAATGCAATCAACTTTCATCTCTATAGCTTTCAATCTCATTACATCTTCTCCGCTCAAAGTTACCTCCTCGTTAATACTTATTAACAATATAATTACACGGTTATTAACATTTATAATACACTATTATTAACATTTGTCAATCATTTATTAAATTTTATTAACATATTTTATATATAATGTTATACTTTTTTTATGACTCAGAACGTGCAGAACGAAATAATTAAAGATGGTGCAGACTTCGTTGATAGAATTGATGACCAATTGAAACGTATGAAAAAGAGACGACAGGATCTTTGTGATTATGTTGGATTAAAACCTCAATCTATCTCAAACTGGAAAGCCTTAAATGGTCTTCCATCTGCAGATAGAGTTTTGCAAATTTCAGCTTTTCTTCAGGTGGCACCAGAATGGTTAATCACCGGCCACCTAACCTGGCATGGTAATGGAAATTCTTTGCCTTCAATGATTTATAAAAGAATTAACGATTGCTATTGCGATCCGACAGATTCAACTAGAAAACCTCCCCTTCATGAATATCTTAAAGACTATGCAGATGAAGTAACTTTACTAAATTGGAGAGATGACAGAAATTTTCCCGACCCATATATTGTGTATCAGATTGCAGTTTATATGAGTCAAAGCTTTGTATTCATTGCTACTGGGGAAGCAGCTTCCTCATTTAATTATCCTGGAATAAATGGCGAACAAATGTCTCTGGAAGAATATAATCAGTTATGTAAATTTAAAAAGAATTTCAAATTGAATTCTAGATTCGATGCACTAAATCCATCAGACAAAGAAATAATAATGAATCTTATTAATAGATTTCTAGAGAAATAAGTAACGTTATTCATATCAATCCACATTAGTTTAAACTTCTACTTTAATGACACCCAATCCTATTGATGATAAAATTTCAAATATCAATTTCAACAGGAGTCATTAAAGTGAAATATCAGAATTACAAACTTGTTGCACCTGACATTGACAGGCTGCTCAAATACTTTGATCGAGGTTATTTGAATCCTTCTGGCGTAAGACCTGCTCTTGCAAAAGCAATGGAACCTCTTTTCGAAATGCTCTCGCCTCTTGCTCCCCTTGAAGATAATGATGAAGCAAAGTTTCTCTGGCTTTTTATCCCTCGTGGAGATATTTCTGATTATGATTCTTTTGAAGATCTTAAAGAATATGGTGAAGTAAAAACTTATAAAGAATACGAAGAACTCTGGAAATACGATTATCCGCAGGAAAAAATCTGGTATAAATTTGTTATTGTTGACAGCAAAGATAGTGACGGAACTACTCGTTTCCGTGCTGTAGCTTTAGGAAATAAAACAATAATTAGTGCAGAGATGAAGAAAGAAGGAGAACCTGATTATTCAGATGAAGCTGCAGTAATGCTCTGTAATCTTATTACTCCAGCCGTAAAAGAATCTCTTGATATGTTGAAAAATGGAACTTACAACGATTTTGTTAATAAGAATCTTCCTTACAAATTCCGGACAGGAATAATCAAGCGTTCTGTTTTGTGGAAATATAATTCAGAGCGGAGGCAGTTTGATTTTGATGGCTTATCTGAAGAAACAATTTTCACTTTTCGCAACATACTGAAAACCGGAGTAAATGATAAGACTAAAATTCCTCGTATAAAAAACTTTACGGCTAATGATTTTTTTAAGGCCTGTGAACTTGGCTACAAAGCTTTGAATTATGATACGCAAGAAATGACCCTCTCTGAACTTTATCTAAAATATGCTGACGGTCGTGACGAAGGTCTTACAGGAAAAGGCTGCGGTTTAAATGAAGGACCTGGCATTGATTTTGAAGATCCAAAAGCCTGGGATGAATGGTATTCAAGAAAAAACATGGGAGGCCATCCTTGGGAAATCATAAGGGGCGGAAATAGTACCCATCTTGATTTAATGGTTTGCAATGATAAGAGAGAACTCGAATATGACTTCAGACTTGGTGAATTATCAGAAGAAGAATACAAAGAACGCCTCGAAAAAGCAGGATACTATTTCACTCTTAGAGGAAAATACCGTCAGCTTGAAGCAGTAACTTTTTACACTACTCTTTCAGCGGCAGGGCTTCCCGTTATCCTCGAAGATGCAAAAGAAATCCTGGCCCGCTTTGAAGGTAATGATTATATTGGTATCGTTCCTCATTCCTGTGCTACAAGATACTGTGAAAGTATGTTCCCGAGCGAATACGGAAAAGTCATCGATTTCATACATGTGTTTGATAAAGACATGGAACAATTTGGCAAAGAAATTACCTGGCTTCCTGAGGATGTAGCAAAGTTGATATAAGTCCTTGTATTTGCAATTATCGCCGGCCAGGCAGGCACTGAGTATTATTTTCATTTCAGGACCTCTCCAATCTTATCCAAAATCAACTGATCTGCTGGAAGCCAATCTACAGAGCGCAGAGTTTCATTTGTGAGCCAGCGGGCTGCTTCATGTTCGAGGAGCTTTAATTCCCCAGATACAATCGTGCACAAAATACAATGCATGGTCAGATGGAAATTTGGATAATCATAATCCACTACTCCAAGAATTTTCTCGGCCTTAACTTCTGTTGCCAGCTCCTCCCGAATCTCACGTTCAATGCACTGCTCTGGAGTTTCTCCAACTTCAAGCTTTCCGCCCGGGAATTCCCACCATCCTTTCCAATCGCCATAACCCCGCTGAGTTGCAAATATTTCTTTTTTGTTTGTTTCTGGATTTGTACGAAGAATGATTGCTCCGCTTACTGTTACTTGTTTCATACTGTTACACAAATTTTCCTCAATATCTTCAATATCTAAAACCTTGTAGCCAGCCTTAATGCAAAGGTCTGCAAAAAGTCCGTGACCAGGGATTTTGTTACCGGAGAAAGTTCCGTCATAAATCTGCTTGATTCCACAGGAAGGGCTTCGGCTTTGAAGGATTATTAAATCGGGATTTTCTTTCTTTACAATTTCAAAAGCAAGCTGGGCTCCCTGCGAAAATTCTTTTGTGATATTTTTTCCTTCTGTGTTCATGACCTGGCCATTTACAATTTCTGCAGAAGGTCGCGGAGTGGGGAGACCGCCTAAAACTTCAGGACAGACTTTTATCATCTCGTGAGACTTGAGGAAGTCCATCAGCTTCTGATTGAAATTATTTCCACCATTGTATTTGCAATTGTCGCCGGCCAGGCAGGCACTGACTATTACTTTCATTTTGAGACACCTTCAATCATACTCTTCAACTTTGCTGCATTTTTTGCTCCGCTTCCGTTCGGATGATTATTAAAGTAGATTTGCACTTTCTTTCCTTCGCCCCCGGCCTTAATCACGACCGGCACGAATTGAGCCAGCTCATCATCAGAATAATCATAACAATAGCGGGCAGAACCATTTGGTGAATCTCCTGTTGAGTACCAGGCTCCTTCGTTTCGCCCATGAAGACGGATATAAGCATTGCTCCCAATAAAAGGCGTATTTACCGCACTACCATCCGGAAGATTTTTTAACTGAGGCATATCACAAAATACAATTCCAGCATCACGTTTTTCAAGACCTTCAAATACAGACGGACGAATCCATTCCTTATGACGAAACTCTACCATCACAGGAAATCCCTCAAACTCCTGTATCAGTTTTGCAAGGTAAATGCGGTTATCAGGCGTGTAATGAAAGCTTTCCGGAAGTTGAAAAAGCAGCGCAGAAAGACAGCCCTTTTCCTGCAGAGGCTCAACCGCCGTCCTGAAATCCTCCGCCGCAGTCTGCCAGCCGCCACTTATTTCATGAGTCAGCAGTCTGTTCGCCTTCACGCTGAAATTCAGTTTTCCTTCAGACCTTTCATAAAAACTAAGAAGGCGTTCTGCCGTAGGCATATTGTAAAAAGTATTATTCAACTCCAGCGCATTGAACTGAGTCGCATAATAAGAGAGAAAATCTTTTCGCTTCAAATCCTCCGGATAAAAAACTCCCTTCCATTCCGGGTAATCATATCCGCTGGTGCCAATCAAAAGGTCTGTCATACAATTAACTCAATAATTATAGAAAAAAATTTATTGCCCCTCTACCCCAAAATTAGTTAAACTATAATCATCACTATGGCTGAAGCTGAAATCAACATTGAGAAAGTTTTCAAGAATATGATGTTCGGGAAGAACGTGACCGAGTGTGGTTACTTCCCGGACCGTCAGGCTGAAAATATCCTGACCTACTTCGACTGGTTGGATTCGAGTAAGACCTCGCCCCTATCCATTGAAAAACTGGACTGCATTGTTTATGAAAGACTTCTCCATCAGGGCTTCCGCCGCTACTCTTCCATGGCTTATAATACCCGCTGCCAGAATTGTCATGAATGTATTCCAATCCGCATCCCCGTAAAAACTTTTGCGCCTTCAAAAAGTCAGCGACGAGTCCTTCATAAAAATCAGGATGTAGAAGTTATAATTACTTCGGATCCGGCTGATTTTTGCACTGATGAAAAAGCCCTCATATACCGCAATTATTACAATCATCATAATGAAGGCACGCCCGGCTTCACCCGTCTCACTTTGCAGGAAGCGGCCGAAGACCTGAAAAATATGAACGGCGGCTACAGCGGTGTTATCAATCTTGATTACAAACTTAAAGGCCAGCTGATCGGCGTGAGCATCCTCGATTATGTTTTTGACCAGCATGGATTTATCACCGGACTTTCCTCAAATTATTTTTATTATGATATCAGCGAGGAAGTGCTTAAGCGCAGCATTGGCGTTTACAGTGTTCTTGTGGAAATCAACTTTTGTCTGCAGAATCATTTTCCCTATTACTATCTGGGCCTTTACTTACCCCACTGCCGCAAGATGAATTACAAGACAAACTATAAGCCTTACCAGCTTCTGCTTAATGGAGTCTGGACTAACAGCATGGGCCTCGAGCAGTGCCCGCAGGTTCTGGAAAATTATCTTCGCATTGAAAATGAAAAATCACGCTCGACAAAAATTGACCCCGACGACTTCTTTGAGTTCCCCGCCCCCGGCCTGATTTACAGCTATGATGAGCTTTCCCTCGTGACCGATAACATTCCTCTACGGCTTCTTTATTCGGCTTATAATCAGGGAGTTTTTCCCTGGTTCAACGAAGATCAGGGCGAGCCGGTTTTGTGGCAGTCCCCAAAAAAGCGTTTTGTGATTCCAATCCGTCAGCTGCACGTTTCAAAATCAATTGAAAAATTTCTTAAGCACAATCCCTACACTTACACAATTGATAAAGCTTTTGGTGATGTAATCAAAAACTGTGCAAAGCAGAAACGAGCAGACCAGATCGGCACCTGGATTGGACCTAAGATGATTAAGGCTTACAAGAAATTTCACAAGGCAGGCTACGCCCACAGCATTGAAGTCTGGAAGGACGGAAAGCTGGTCGGCGGCTTTTATGGCATCTTACTTGGCAGCGTCTTCTGCGGCGAGTCCATGTTCACGATTGAACCAAACAGCTCCAAGAGCGCCTTCGTCCTCTTCGCCAGGGCCTTCCAGAAAGCCGGCGGAAAACTGATTGACTGTCAGACCTACACCGAAAACATGGCCCGCTACGGCGCCCGCGAAATCACAAGAAAGCAGTACCTCGCAAAACTGGAGAAGTATAAGCAGGTACCGCTGAAGTGTGAGATTAAAAATCTATTTGATATGTAACTGATGTAACAGTCTGGTTATCACATCTCTTCCAGCTTCTTCAAAAGTTCAGACTTCAAATAATTGTATCGCAGATGTTTTTCTTCTTTTGCGAAATGCACTTCGCGGAATTGTTCTAGATTATTTTCGTAGCAGAGTTTTTCATCTCCAAACTGTTCGCTTGTAAGGTCAAACAAACATTCACCACCGTCCGGCAGCGGAACAACAGTGTAGCAGTGATAGTTTCCACCGTCTCGGAGAATGCCGTAAACTTTGCCGCCGAAAATATCCTGAACCAAAAATGCAGTAATTGAACACTGGCCCACAGTTTGATTTTCGCGGCTCCATTTTTCGCGGAGACGTGGAGCACAAGTTTCGACACACCAGATTTCGCTGAGGATATCATAAAGGTGCCGAGGATTTTCAATCTTCTCAAAAGCAGAATCTACCGGTTTGCAATCAGCTGTCTGCCATCCGTAAAACTTATACTCTTTCATTTTTCAATCTCCTCGTGCTCCCCTGAATATCTTACGCCTCTCTTACTTTTCTTTCAATTGCTTTTTCCTCAAAAGCCTTCATCACCTCATGCATATCTTCTGTTGTCAGTTCATAAGCCCTGGTCTTGAACTTTTCCGGCAGACCGTAAAAAGCTTCGGCCATTGCTGTTGCTATATCGGTGAGGGTGTCGCAATCGCCACCAAGGCTCACTGCTGTTCTGATTACATCTTCAAAATCATTTCCTTCAAAAAATGCAGTAATTGCTTCCGGCACAGTCTTCTGACAGCTTTCCACATGATAATAATTCGGGCGGATTTCATCGCAGGTTCTCGAAAGATCATAGCCGAATTCTTTTTCGATATATTCTTTAATCTGAGTTTTATAATATCCGTTGCGGGCCATCCAGATTACGCATGCAACCGATTCAGCACCCTTCACTCCTTCCGGATGATTATGAGTTACCTCCGCACTCCAGCAGGCAACCTCACGTGTTCGCTCCAGAGTTTCGAAAAGCCAGCCCACAGAAGCCACGCGCATTGCCGAACCGTTTCCCCAGCTGTTGTAAGGCTTTGTGTTTTCCATCGCAAGCCACTGATAAAATCTTCCGCCATATCCTGCATGAGGATACTTATGGCCCCAGAGCTGCATGCTGGTAATCATCGAAGTTTTCATTGTATTTTCATCAGCATCAAGTCCGGCCTTTAAGATTCCATCACAGATTGCAATTGTCATTACACTGTCATCTGTAAAATGTGGATGCTTTGAAAAAAGCGGAAACTCCTTTGTTTTATGTCCACGGTCAAACTCGTATGGCTGACCAATAATATCACCTAAAATTGCTCCAAACATTTTGCTAGCCTCCTTTTTTATAAGCTTACTATCGTTCGTTAGTTTTGTTATAGTGCTCAGTAATATCTGCACTCCAGTTTGCTTTCATTTTCTTTCCCCTTCGCACATCACATATAGTTGAGCTGAGCACAGAAAAATTTATTGCCGTTCCAACTGCATCACACTCGTAGCGCACTGCCCTATCGCGGCAAATTCCAAGTCTCTCAGCTTCAGAAAATGCATCAATATTCGCACCAAGGAAAATAAACTCCCATCCATATTTTTCAGACTGACGTTTTACCAGCTTCTGAATTTTTTCATAAGAGTATTCCGAGCTGGCATTTTCCTGGCCGTCAGTCGTAATCACAAAAATTGTTTTTTCAGGACGGTCTTCCTCGCGCGCATATTTATGAACATTTCCGATATGATGAATAGCACCACCCATCGCATCCAGCAGAGCTGTGCAGCCGTCAACATAATACTGCTTGTCCGTCATCGGCTCAATTTTTTCAATCGGCACACGGTCATGAATTACAGCACTTCTGTCACTGAAAAGAACAGTCGAAACATAAGCCTCGCCCTCTCCTTTTTTCTGACGCTCCAGGAAAGAGTTGTATCCACCGATTGTGTCTGCCTCAAGTCCGCTCATCGAACCGCTCTTGTCCAGAATAAAAACAATTTCTGTAAGTCCCTTTTTCATAGTCATCTCCTTGTGCCACTGTCCGACACTGTGACTTCATGATAAGGAATTTACGTCCACAGAAGGTCGCCAAATTGGCGAATGTTTATTCAGGAGCAAAGCAATTTAATCCATGTGAATCAAGAATAATATCCACTTCCACCAGATTAAAAATCTGATTCATGACACAATATTTCACAATCAAATCAAACTTGCTCGACGGCATAAAGGCGTAACCGGCACTGGCGAGAAATTTCTCAAACTCTTGCAGCGGAAGCTCCAGCGCCAATCCCAGGGCCATTACAGTTTGTTTTTTTGGAACGTAGTCCTTGTTGCTGATAATCTTAGAAAAGAACTTTTTGTCGATGCAGGCTTTTTTGTAAACAGTTGCGTTTTCAAGTTTGCGGTCCGCGATCAGCTGCTGCAGGGTGTTCTGAAAATTAAGACTTGCCCCACTCTGCTTTATGAATGCATCAACATCAATTGGAGAGATGTCACGAGCTTTTGCTTGTTTGAGTTTCGGTGCTCTTTTATGATGAGTGGGAGCTCCAAGAATTGGCTCACAAGAGCTGGTAATTTCTCTATTCAGCTCTGCAGAATATTCTTCATCAAAATGACGTTGCAGAGTTTGCCTGAAGAAATTTTCATCATCATACGATCCAAAAACGCCGTCTTCTTCCCCTTCCAGATTTTCATCAAGGAAGTTCTGAATATCATCAAAAAGCTTTTCAGAAATCATGTAAGACTTTGCATCATAAACAACAAGCGTCACATCAATTTCATTTTCAAGCAGGAATGAACTGATTTCATCAACTGCAATTTTAAGCCCAAGCTCTTTTGGAAATCCATAAAATCCTGTAGCCAGAAGCGGAATCGCCACGCTCTTACAGCCAAGATCTTTTGCAATTTTGAGGGATGAAGAATAACAGTTTCTGAGGTTCTGAACCGTCTCCGGCTTATCAACATCATACCTGCAGCCAACCGTATGAATGATATATTTGATACCGTTTTTCTTAAGATTAAAAGATTTTGTTGAAACAGAATGCCCAGGTTCAATCACCCCTATTTCCTTACGGGCCTTTAAAAGCTCTTCCTTGCCTGCCGCATCATAAACAGCAGTATCAGTCCCCCGCCCTACTCTCGGCAAAGGATTCGCAGTATTAACAATTGCATCCGTGTGAACTTTTGTAATGTCGTTACGCTCAATCTTAAATGACATGTTTATATTATAATATCAATATGCGTACCTTGGTAGTTATATATTTTTGATTTTGTAAATCTGTCGTTCATAGACTTTCTTATTCTTGTATATCCGTCGTCCATATAATCAATTATTTTTGTACCTGTGTCGTTCATCGCCTTTATTTTATTGTACATACGACGTTCATATGCACTTTTTTGCTTGTACTTATGTCGTTCATACTCTCTATTTGATACTATCTCCAGATCTTGTATATCTGTCGTTCATAAGCATTTCATGTAGTTATATTGCGTACTTTGGTAGTCATATCCATTGCGTACCTTAGTAGTCATTTGATAAAAATTCATGAAAAAAAGCGTACTCTGGTAGTTATATCAAACAAAAAATCATTGAAATTTTCGTACTTTAGTAGTTATATACCGTAAATTTGATAGCCTAAAAAATCAGCGTACTTAAGTAGTCATATAAATTTTTTTTTGTAAATCTGTCGTTCATAGATTTCTTTTCTTGTAAATCCGTCGTTCATAAACACATGTAACAGTTTTGTTATCCACATGCATTTTACCTTGTGTAATATGTAACAGTTCTGTTATCCAAAGAAGTAGCCTTTGCACTATATGTAACAGTTTTGTTATCCGGAATAACTCAAAACTTGAATGTTTGATTATGTCATTGACAAAATCAAACATTTTCGGTGCTTTTTTGGGGAATATACAAGGTGAAAAATCTGTATTATTATGATGCTGGATAGTGGCTTTATATGTAACAGTCTTGTTATCTAAATATGTAACAGTTTAGTTATATTCATCCACAATTTGATGTGGATAACTCCCGCTTATTGTAACAGTTTTGTTATCTGAAAAAAAGTGCTTTTAAATTCATATATAGAAGAAAATGCACAAGTTTTTTGGCCTTGTAACAATATTGTTATCTACTTGTCACAGTTTTGTTATTTCTACCATTATATCTAATAATTAACTAATAATAAATTTATTAACTAGTAATAGAGATGTTGATACTGTGGATAACTCAAAAAATAGATAACAAAACTGTTACATATCAACATCATATAGATAACCAAACTGTTACATCTATAATTATGATAATGATGAAGATATAAGAGCATATCTTACATCATCCTGTAAAACAGGAGTTGGACTTTTGTATAAGGTAATTCCTGTTCCTCCTGAATCAATAGTTACTTTTAATTCAGTATAATATTTTTCTTTAATCTCTTTTATCTGATCAATAATTCGGCTGTAATTTACATTTGCAATTTTGCGGTCTGAATCTTCTGCTACTGGCATAAATTGTTCAACAAGCCTATCCCGAGGAACAAATACAGGTTTATCTTCTGATAATCCATTATTTCTGTAAACAAGCCAAGCATAGATATCTTTTCCAACAGGACTCGATATGTCTTTATAAACTGTGTAATTAATAGGCACAGCATGCTGCTGACAAAAGGACGCAAAGTTTGCTGATAGAACAATTTTAAAAGTTCCGATTCTGGGATTCTTTGTAGTTCCATCAAAAACTTCCTGATACTCAACTCCTTCTGTAAACAAAATTGTTGCAGTTCGAGTTGTCTTTACTGTTACATCTCCCTTTGGAAGTTTTTCCCCAGGTTCATAAAGATCTTTGAATAAGTGTCCCTGTACCTGCTCTTCTTTTTTCTGTTCAAAAGAAAATGTAGCTCTCTTAAAACATTCAAGTTGTTCCTGAATGTCTTTTCCTCTCTGACGAGGAAGCTGCATTTCTCTTAAAAGTTCTGCCATGGAATTGAACTCAATTAAAACAGCAGAATCCTTTTCTTTTGAAAGGACTGCATGAGTTGTAAATACACTCAATAAGAGTCGCCCATATTTACCGAAAGGTACATTTGTTGGTGAGTTTAAATAAAGGGAGATACCATTACTGGCTCTGCGAACAAATTCTTTTTTATTAATATTTTTAAAAGGCAATGACGCTGTTGTGAAAAAACTTGGAATAAAACTTAATTTTAACTGTTTTTTTCCATCATCTTTTTCGAGAGATCCAAATAATTCATTTGATGAATTATCTATTGGAAATAACTCATTATTCTGCTTTATACGTTTTCCCATGTCTCCACCCCGTGAGAACTTTATTAATTCGAAATCTTTGTAATTCCACCTTTTGAAATTACAATATTTCCAGCAGCTACTTCTTTGGCAAGGAACTCAAAAGAAGATTCAATATATTGTGTTACAGTTACTCCGCAATTGGTACAGAAGGCTTTAATTTCGTTTCTACGGCCTTTAGACAGCCTTACATTCATTACGTCAGCATATTTGTCTTTTATTGGTGCAGGCTTCGTTACAGTGGCTATTGGAGCCATTTTTTGCTCAACTAACGGTTTTACAACTTCTGGTTCCGGAATATCTTCTTCAACTGGTGTAACAGTCCTAGAAAGGTTTGATTTCATTTGATTAAGGAATTCCTGAGGAATATCCTTTTTTATATCTTTTTTCTTTGCAATTGGCATTTTTAAGCTCCGATTATTTTACTAAATCTTTTAGTTTTTTAAGGGCATCGAGAGTTTCTTTTTTTCCGCCTCTCTGCTGAATTGTCTGACGTGCAATGGTTGCATATTTGAAATCCTGGTCTACAGGAACATAAACTACCTTGAAATCACCGGCATTAAGGCCTTCTGTGATGATATCTGTGAGTTTAATTGAACGGTTAATCTCATTAAGAACGATTGTTTCGAACTTTGGATTAGATACACGTTTTCTTTTCTTAAAGCTATCCAGGTTATTTTTGAAAATCTGTAATCCGTCCTGAGAATAAGCGTCCGCTTTGATTACAACAATTACTTCATCAGAAGCCGTCATGATATCTTCCTCAAAAGCATCAAAAGCAGGGGAGGTATCGAAAATACAATAATCAAAACCAAGTTTTTCAACTTCTTCGCAGAGGTCTACGAAAATAAAAGGCTCTTTTGCTGCTTCGCTTGAACGATAAGTTTTAAGCGAACGGCTTCCTTTTCTTTCGAGAGAATTGGTTGGCATGATAAAAAGATTTTTTATTTCTGTCTGGGTAATGGCCTGATCAACAGTTACATCTCCATAGAGAGCTTCTGCCAGTTCATGTTCAAATGATTCAAGAAGAGTACCTGTTGAGTTACCCTGAGGATCAGCATCAATCAAAAGAACTTTCTTTCCAGCATTTGCAAGTTCAGCTCCAAGTGACAAACTGATTGTTGTTTTTCCTACGCCACCTTTTTGAATGGCAACTGCGATTTTTTTCATTTCCCACCTCAAAAATCTATGTTTTTTCTTATATTTTAAATCTAATCATATTTTTTAGAAAAATGCAACACTTTTTTCTAAAGAAAATTAGATTTCTATAAAGAAAGATTAGAAAACTAATATAAAATCTAATCACAATATTAATATAAAAGATTAGATGTAATCTAAACAATCTAATATATTAGATTAGAAAGATTAGATTTTATCTAATCTTTTAAAAAGCGCTCTAGGATTGATTCTGAGAGGCTTTTTTGAGAAAAACGTGTAATTTATCGATTAGGGGGTAAAATCGCTCTACGGCCCGTTATTTGCGTGGTTTATATGAGGCTTTTTTATGCTATAATTTCACTGAAATGAATAGACAGAAATTGCATGAATCCATCATAAATAATTCTCAAATGACCTTTGCAAGAAGTGGTGGAAACGGCGGCCAGAATGTAAATAAAGTTAATACGAAAGTATGCCTGCAGCTTCCGGTTTCGTCTATTGGAGGCCTTTCTGAAGCGGAAAGAATCCGGCTCAGAATTAAACTTGCAGCAATTATAAATGCAGAAGATTGTCTTTATTTGAATGTAGATGACGAACGCTTTCAGGAAATGAACAGAAAGATTGCCCTCGAAAGGCTGGAGAATAGAATTCTCCAGGCACTGATAATTCCTAAAAAAAGAAAAGCAACAAAGCCAACAAGAGCCAGTAAAGAACGAAAATTGAAACAAAAGAAGATAAGATCGGAAATAAAGAAAGGAAGATCAAAGATTTTCTAAGATAACAGAAGTGTTACAACTGAAAAATTGAGATAACAGAACTGTTACATATTACGTAAAGTGTATTGCCTGTGGATAACAAAACTGTTACATATTTCTGAATAACAGTGAAATTCCATAAAAAAAGGCTATTTTTGGAGCAAAATTCCCAAATTTCATGAAAAGACAAGAAAAATGGCGACTAAAACGTTTGATTTTGTCATTGACAGAATCAAAATTCATGGTCGTATTATTCCGGATAACAAAACTGTTACATATTAAGAAATATGTATTGGGATTGGATAACAAAACTGTTACATATCTTAAATTCTTTATTTCTTTAATTAAAGATATGTAGTTTTTTTCTTGAAATGTAGAAAATGAATAGAAATTATAAAGAATAAGTAAAGAAAAAATAAAGAAGATCTATAGATTTATAGAAAATCTATAGATATAAAGAAAGTATGAAGAAATAAAGAAAAATTAAAGATTATTAAGATAACCAAACTGTTACATCTGTTGAAAACTAGCTTAAAGACCATTACAATCTTCTTATGACTATTTCAGAAAGTGAAGAGATTTTAAAATCAATCAAAAATGCAGACGGGATTATAATCCGCTGGCCTAAGAAAAAGGAAGAGAAGCGGGCTGTGCTGGAATATCTTATAACCAAGTTTGAAAAGGGAAAGAGATATTCTGAACTTGAAGTAAATATGATTCTAAAACGCTGGCATTCCTTTGGAGATCATTCTCTTTTGCGTCGAGAATTGTATGACAACTTCCTTATTGATCGCACTCCGGACTGTCACGAATACTGGGTGCACGAAGAATAAAAGCAGAAGAAAATGGATTACAGCTATATCTTAAATACATCAGTTCCTCAGAAAGAAAAACTGCTTGCTTTTGGATTTTCAGAAACAGGCGACGATTTTGCGCTTAAGAAAGAAATCGCTGGCGGTCAGTTTTATGCAGAAATCAAGCTTTCAGATAAGACTCTCACGGCTGATGTTTTTGAGAGTGCGACCAATGAAAAGTATGTGCTCTTTAATGTTGCTTCTGCGCAGGGTGCTTTTGTCGGCCAGATTCGCAGTGAGGTCCAGGATGTAATTGAAGAAATCCGGGATAAATGTTTTCTCAGCCAGGATATCAAAGAAAAGTATGTTGATTTTCTGCACTCATATTTTAATGCACCGGGGGACACCCCATGGGAAGAGCAAGGTGATTCAACTAGTTCTGTTTTCCGCTGTCCGAACAACAAGTGGTTCGCTCTTATAATGCAAATCAAGTTTAAGAATCTTGGATTTGAAAGTGATGAGCCGGTTTGGGCTGTAAATCTGAAAGCAGAGAACGTGGAAGCAATTACAGATAAAAAATCAATTTTCCCGGCATATCACATGAACAAAAAATACTGGATTACAGTTCTGCTTACGGCCGTGACAGACTTTGAAAAGCTGTGCGAACTCACAAAAAAGAGTTACGCACTTGTTCAAAAGTAGATTATATTTCAAAATCCAGGCAGGCACGGCTTGCTGTGAATGGGCGAACCTTGCTGTCTGCTACGGCTACATGTTCGGGGTGCTTTGAATAGCCTTTAAGGGCTTCTTCAGATTCAAAAGTGGAATCCAGCATCAGGTCAGCAGTAGAGGAGGGGAGTCGGCCGCTTGTATTTACTTTGATGTCTACAAGTCCCGGGATTTTTCCTTTAAGGCTTTCGAGTCCTTCTTTGATTCCGGCTTTTACAGATTCTTTTTCAGAATCGCTCATTTCTTTTAATGTCCATAAGATTATGTGTTTTACCATTTTTGTTTCCTTTTCCTAAATCATATTGCAACCGGATTTTCTTTCTTCCGGATGAGCAACTTCAAAACCGCAGTTTGCTTCCATGTTCAGCTCGCGTAGTTCCTTAATGCCGTCGATATAAAGCTGATAGTTGATTCCTGTAGATTCATAACCGCAGCCAACATCGTATTCGTCGCCAAGAGATTCGCGTACAATCTGTTCCCGTTGTTCACGGGTTGTATCTTTTATCAAAATGCTTGCCATAGATAATTCCTTCGGAAACTATTGTAGCATTTATCGGTTATTTATTCATTATTAAAAGAGTTCTGGCTGAGCTGGATCCCCTTCGGGAAATTCTTCCATCCATTTGAAAACAGAATCTGTTCCAAGCATAATATTGTTTTTCTTACAAATCTGAGAGAGGTAAGCCATAAGGGCATAATTTTCCGGACTGTTAATCATGTAGGAGTAACCGAATGTTTTCTGATATCGTTCCTTCATTCCAGTAAAGCGCTGGTCATGAGTTGCGGCCTTGTCGAGAGCATTGTAAAAATACTCGCGGTTGCCTTCGCGAAGGGTGAGGCCAATTCCAAAACATATAATCGCGTGTACACCGGCCCGGATACAGTAATCAACAATACCGTCAATATTTTCCCGGGTATCATTTATAAAAGGCAGTAATGGACTAAACCAGACAACAGTTGGAATGCCTGCTTTGTGACAAGACTGAAGAACTTCAAAACGGCGGCTTGTAGGGCAGACACCGGGTTCAATTATTTTGCAGAGCTCGTCGTCTGCTGTGGTGAGAGTCATTTGTACCACTGCTTTTGTTTTTTGATTAATACGGGTCAGAATATCGAGGTCACGCAGTACAAGATCAGATTTTGTTATAAGAGCTGCACCAAAATTATATTTATCTATAATTTCAAGACAGCGTCGTGTAAGACAAAGTTCTTTTTCCAACGGAATGTATGGATCACTCATTGAACCGGTTCCAACCATGCAGCGCTTACGTTTTTTTCGAAGGGTGGCTTCCAGAAGTTCCGGCGCATTTTGCTTAACTTCAATGTCCTCAAAATCATGTGTAAACTGATAGCACTTACTTCGCGAATCACAATAAATACAGCCGTGACTGCAGCCTCGGTAAATATTCATACTGTGGGGAGTGAGGATTGTTTTCGCATTTATAAAGTGCATGCTGTAATTATAGCATGAAAATATGACAAGTAGGTGTCATATTTTATTATTTTGGAAGAAATAACTTTGCTGTTGACAATGGTTACCGTATGGTAGTAATATAGTTACCGATAGGTAACCTTACGATATGGATAGAAAATCAGAAATAATTAATGCAACTTTAGAGCTCGCATCTGAATATGGATTGGCTGCAGTTTCAATGAATCAGATTGCAGAAAAACTGGGGATTTCAAAACCTGCTTTGTATAAGCATTTTGAATCGCGTGAAGAAATCATAAAAACAATGTATTCATTTTTGCGCCAACAGGCAAAACAAAAGATTGCAGGCGGGGAAATGAACTGGGATATGTTTTCTGATAAAATCCCGTTGGAAAAAATTCTTACGCAGATGGTAGATTCTTATAGAAGTATTTGTACAAATCCTGATATGTTTCGCTTCTATAAAATCATAATGTCTCAAAGAGCAATAGATACTGCTGCAACTGAAATCATGGTAATGGAAACAAAAGCGATGGTAGATGCAACAAAGAAGTTGTTTTATGCGCTGCAGGTAAAACATATTGCAGATTTTCCAGATGCAGATGCGGCTGCTCTTTCATTTGCGATGTCAGTTCATTCAATAATTGATCTGGAATGTGATCTTAATCAACTTAAAAATGCGAATAACGATACTGGAAAAGGTATTGATAAAAATATGATGAAAAACTTTATAAAAGAGTTTTGCAGAATTTACAGAGTCAAAGGAGTAGAGACAAATGGAAAGAAGTAAGAATCAAAATATCAGATATTGGTTACTGATTTGTGGTATTTTGAATGTCGTTTTTTATCTGCTTCATGATGTTATTGGAGCAAGATTTTATCCGGGCTATAACTGGATGGCTCAGGCGGTAAGTGACCTTACTGCTACAGATGCGCCTTCACGCTTGATAGCATCTGAGCTAACAAAAATCCACGGAATTTTTTCTTGTGTAGCATGTACATTAATCTGCATTTCTGCAAAAGAATTGTGGAAAGAAACTTCTGAAAAAATACTTCGTTCGGGAATATATCTTTTTGTAACAATGCACTGGATTTCAGCAATCGGCTACAGTCTTTTTCCTTTGACAGGAAGTGGATATGACGGAAGCTTTCAGTCTTTTGTACATGTATATGTGATTACAGTTCTTGTAGTGCTCCTTTCAATTGTATCTCTAGTTTTGATTGCAGTGGGTGGTTTTAAAAGTGGAAACAAGGTGCTGGCCTGGTGTGCGGTTGCTGCATTCCTTTTGATGTTTGTGGGCGCTGCAGGCAGCGGTTTAGTTCCAAGAGAATATTTTGGGATTCCAGAAAGATTCTCTACTTATAGTGCTGTATGTTTTACAGCTGTAATTGCAGTCATTGCATTTTTGAAGTTTGGAAAAATTGAGGCATAGAAAATGAAAAAGAGTTTTAAGAAAAGTATTTTGCTGGTTTTAATACAGATTGTTTGCGGCATATTTTTGTTTGCAGAAGATGCAGTAGAAGAAAAAAAGCTCACAGTAGAGATTACTAATGTTACATCAGAGGATGGTCAGATTATTCTGGCAATTTACAATTCATCAGATAATTATGATAAGAGAATAGCATTTCAGGAAGTAAAAATAAAACCTGAAACAGATATAGTTAGATTTGAAACAAGTGTACCAGAGGGTGAGTATCTGGTAATGCTGGTTCATGATATTAATAATAATGGAAAGCTCGATACAAGTCTTATCGGTATGCCAAAAGAACCAGTAGGTTTAAGTAATTATGATGGCAAAGGAATTCCCGGGAAATTTAAGAAACATAAATTTTCTGTAAATGAAAATACGGAAATAATAATTCCATTAAAAAAGATATAACAGTATTTCTTTGCAAGAAGTAAAATATGACATTTATCTGTCATATTTAGAATATATCATTTATATTCTTTAATAATATTTTCTGCAAGGGAAATAAGTTTATTGCGAAGATGTTTTGGAGAAATAATTTGCAGGTCTGGTCCAAACCCAAGAAGTAAATCGAGTAGCCAGTCTTCATCAGGGGCTTTAAAGCATGCTGTAATACTTCCATCTTTGTTTTGTTTAACTTCGGAGCAAATAAAGGTATCCAGCAAATAAGATATTTTAGTATTATAAACTTTAGCTTTAATGGAAAGCAGAGAAGGTTGATAATCATTATTCTTGTTAGAGGAAGAGTTCGTTCCTAATACAGCCTGTTTGGTTATAGTTGCACTCCGGCCAGTCATAGAAACATTTCTCATTCTTGAAAGCTTAAAGAAACGTTCAGCTTGACGTATTGTACACCAGCCTTGAAGATACCAGGCCTGTCCTTTGTAAATCAATTTCCAGGGATGAACAAAACGATGTTCGATGTTTCCATCGGCGCTATAATAATCAAAAGAAACTTGCCGCTTTTTTAGAATACAGTCACGGAGAGTTCCAAAGAGCATTTGAATTTCACTGCCTTCAGGGCTCCACGGAGAAAAATCTACTTCGAGCCAGTCTGTGTCAGAGGCAACAAGTGCAGAGATTTTTTCTGCTGCTTTAATATTTGCATTTACAGTACCAGCTGGATTACCTGCTAAACTATTTAAGGCTTTTACACTTGATACAATAGCAAGGCGTTCTTCTTCAGAAAGGATTCGTTTATCAAGTGCATAAGTTTTTGAAATTGCAATTCCACCTCCACGTCCTTTAAGAGAATACACAGGTATTCCAGAAACGGAAAGTGCATCTATCCAGCGGTAAATTGTTCTTGTAGAAACTCCAAAACGTTTTGCCATTTCACTGGCGGTAGATTGCTTTTTATCAATGAGAATATAAACAAACTCAAAAAGCTGATCGATTTGCATGAGCTAATTATAACATCGAAAATATGACATCGCAATGTCATATTTAGAACGGGCAATATTTATGCAATAAATTGCTTGCCTTTGTAATTCCTAATTAACAAAAAAAATGCCCGCAGAAGGCATTTGCTTACTGCGGGTCTTTAAACTATCCTAACTGACCGGGCAGAACCAGTTTTTCCTTGTAAGGAAATTCTGCTTCATATTTTACAAAGGCCTCGGGATTTTCTTCGGCAACGAAGTATCCTTTTGGGGGAGTGTAAGTTGCTTCAATTCCATTGAGGTAGCCGGGAATCAGTTCCTGTGCTAAAAAGTATGGCACTTCTGAATCCTTTGGCTCGCAGTGGTAATGAATATGTAACTTACTTGCCAGATCAAAACCTGCATGACGGTAAAAATTGATATTGCCTTCTATGCAGATAAATCCGATTCCCATTGCCTTTGCTTTTTCAAGAGCATACTTCAAGAGCTTAAGGCCGTAGCCCTGTCTCTTGAAATCTGGATGAATGCTGATTGGTCCGAAAGTTCCGATTGGGAGCTTTTCGCCAGTTGCTTTTCCATCAGCTTCAATGCTCAGCTCTGCTTTTGAAAACATCACATGTCCGATAATCTGTCCGTCTTTCTCCATAACAAGTGAAAGCTCAGGAATAAAATCGGGATTGCTTCTGAAGCAGCGAAGAACATAATGTTCTGTGCAGCCAGGGTGGTAAACGTTCCAGAACGAATCTCTGGTAAGATTTTCAACAGTCTTAAAATCGCGCGGCTCTTCCACGCGGATTGTAAAATTTGAGTTCATGTTTATCTCCAGGAAATTGTTTTATGAGCCGGGAAGATTTCCCTAAAAAACATTACCTTGAAAGACCGCCCAAAAGATTTCCATCTTTCAAGGCATCAAACAATGAACCAAGTTTTGCCAGATTTGAACATCCAACTCCTATAAAAAGTCATGAAGAATGTTTCAACATTCGAATGACTTTTTAAGCTACTTTGTAATGAAATGAAAAGTAGCAGTATATATGCAAGTTTGCAACGCAAACTTGGCAGATAAAAAAGCAGACAATATTCTGGCTGCTTTTTTATCAAGCCTCCTGAATAAAAATTTATATATATTTTATCACGAAATGAGATTTTATACAGTGCTTTGTGTAAAAATCTCAGCTTGAATGAAAGGAGACAGACAAAGGAATATACAAAAGAATATCTTGATTTTTTTACTCTACAACAGCCTCTGCTTCAATTTCAACGAGTGCGCCTTTTGGTAATGCTGCAACTTCAAAACAGCTGCGGGCAGGTTTTGAAACAAAGTACTTTTCGTATATTGAATTAAAAGCTGCAAAGTCTGAAATGTGGGCGAGAAAGCAGGTTGTTTTTACAACTTTTGAAAAGTCAGAGCCTGCTGCCTTTAAGATTTCACTTAGATTTTTGATTGCCTGTTCTGCCTGAGCTTCGATTGTCTGGCCTTCGATTGCGCCTGTTTCAGGATTCAAAGGAATCTGTCCTGAGGTATATAAAAAACCGTTTGCGAGAATTGCCTGTGAGTAAGGTCCGATTGCAGCCGGTGCTGATTTTGTTTCGATTGTTTTCATAGAAGTTCTCCTGGTATTTACCTATAAATTAGATAGGAATATGATACAAATAAGAGAGCCGACAGTCAATTAGAATAATTCTGATAAAATACACAACAAAAGTTTTTGCTTATCTGTTATAATAAAACGAGAGGCAAAAATGATTAAAGGAATTCACCATATTTCAATGAAATGCGGAACAACCGAAGAACTAACTAACGTTCGTAAGTTTTATGTAGAAACTCTTGGCTTAAAGATTATACGTGAATGGGCAGAGGGTATGATGATTGATACAGGTAACGGCCTGCTCGAGATTTTTACAAATACCGAGGGAACTCACTGCCTTGGCGCTATCCGCCACATGGCACTTCTTACTGATAATGTTGATGAAATTGCTGCGAAGGTAAAAGCTGCTGGTTACGAGGTTTTTATAGAACCGAATGATAAAGTTATTCCTTCAAATCCGCCTTACCCAATCCGCATGGCCTTCTGTTACGGTCCGCTTGGAGAACAGGTCGAGTTTTTTATGGAGAGATAAAACACCAATTGCAGTCTGAATTATCTTCAGTACTATTCTGTTGCCAATATTTTTTCAGCGACTTCTTTAATCGAAAGGTTGCTTGTATCGAGCGTATTGTCCAGCGTTGAAAAATAGGGGAGTGAATCTGTGGTGATTTTAAGCCAGTCATTGGTTCGCCATGGACATACTTTGTCATTCTGCCAGCGGTCGGTTAGTGTAGTCTTACTGCAGGTTAGAGTAACAGGTTTTATTTCAAGTTCCAGTTTTTTGATTCCTTCAATAATTGCGTCATAAACCCAGGACTGATCCATCAGCCAGACAAGAACAATCATCTTGCATTCAGAACACTTTTTGTAGTTTCCTATCATATGAAGAATATTGTCCACAGCCATGGTTTTGGTTTCGCGATTTCCAATGAATGGATGAATGTCGAGGCACCAGTCGCCATCTATAAAGGCTGTTCCCGGAGTAGCTTCTGCAATGTATTTTCCAACGGCAGTTTTTCCAACTCCCATCGGTCCGTTTAAGATAATTACTTTCATGTGGTTTATTGTTCAAAGTCAGAATTATATGCGTCTCAAAGTTCTGTATTTTATGATAGCACGGGTCCTGCATTTTTTCTATTAACTTTATCTTCATAATTTTAAAGTTGTGCATTAAAATAATTGTGGAGGCCATAATGAAATACGGTGAATCAACTTTTGACATTATTTATCTTCTGTTTGCAATAATTTCCGGAATTGTGATTTTAGCAAAACGCCGGGACAGTATTGGTAAGCTGATGGGAAGTGCTGCTTTGATTCTTGGGTGCGGCGATGCTTTTCATCTGGTGCCGCGGGTTCTCAACTATTTTATCGAAAGTGATTTTACAGCCTGGCTGGGATTTGGCAAACTTGTAACATCAATCACAATGACCTTCTTTTATATGCTGATTTTTTTCCTGCATACAAAGCTTTTTACTTGGGAAGAAGGCAAGAAAAAATCAATGGCTATTTTTCTCTGGCTGCTGACTGCCTGCCGAATTTTTATCTGTTTCTTACCGGGAAATCACTGGCTCACAGGCGAGGGCTCCGTTCTTTGGGGCTGTCTCAGAAATATCCCATTTATATCAATTGGTATTCTGATTGTGATTATCTACTTCAAGACTCGCAGGGAAAATCCGCTTTTCAAAAGAATGTGGTTGTATGTCAGTCTGTCCTTTCTTTTTTACATCCCTGTAGCAGTTTTTGCATCTCTTTTTCCTCTGCTTGGAATGCTCATGCTGCCTAAGACTGTGTGCTATATGCTGATGCTTGGGATATTCTTGAAAGCAAAAAGATCATAGGTTTTATGATATAAGAAGAACAACTGCTTCAGTTTTGCCAGGATTCTAGCCTCGCTTTTTTTATGCCAATTTCACCTCCACCCAAACTCAACATATACAAGAGACACTAAATCCTTTATTCTAAAATCACAACGCAGTGCACGAGCGTAAAAAAATAAGGTGGATTTTATGAATTACAGAAACGCGCAGGACATTTTTCCCGAGCAGCTTCTAAAGCAGATTCAGCGCTATGTGTCGGGAGAAACAATTTATATTCCGGCCAGCGAGCAGAAGAAGAAGGCCTGGGGTGAATCTTCGGGCTACAGGGCTTATCTTGCAAAAAGAAATCAGGCTATTAGGGATGATTTTGCAGGTGGCTTTGATATTGATTCTCTGGCCGATAAATATTGTCTTTCTGTTGATTCTGTAAAGCATATTGTCTACACAAAAAAGGAGACACCTATGTTAGAATACAACAAGACTCTTTCCTCTGCACTGAGTTACGCAAAGGAAAATAAAATTGATGAATGGATTCATACTTATCTTTTAGAAGATGGACGCAATGTTCCATTCTCGGACGGGCTCAAGCTTTTTGAACGCTACTATATTGGTCCGGTCAAAATGTCTCTGGAACTTTTTCATCGCTGCACAGGCCCTGAAGAAAATATGAAATACAGAATCGACAAAGACTGGTGGCCCATTCACGTTGCCGCGCTGGAGGATTCAATCAAAAAGGATCCGGACATGCCGCCGCTGATTGTTCACTATGTTGAAGATGATTTTGAATTGAACGACGGTAACACTCGCTTTCAGGCCTATACAAATCTTGGAGTTAAGGAAGTATACGTTATTGTCTGGATTACAGAAGAAGCGGAATATCAGGACTTTCTTAAGCACTATGGAAAGTATGTCCAGGGAGCCCCGGTGATAAGAAGATAATGGGAGACAAAAATGAAGCACTTAATAATTTTATGCGCCCCATGCGGCACAGGAAAATCTACAGTTAATCAGATTTTCAAAAGAAGGGGGCTTCTTCCAGACTACGCAACTCTGGATTCTGACGATATAGATATTTCATGGCTTGATTACAAGGGCACGGAACGCGAAGATCAGTATTACACCGATAACTTAAAACGCGCAGTTGAAATTGCCGATGATAAAAATCTTCTGCTGGTATCGGCTGGGATGAATCCGATAAATTTTTTCGAGAAGGTGACATTGCCGGATGAAATCTCTGATACGCATTTTATTGCCATGGTCTGTTCCGATGAAGAAATCAGAAAACGCCTGGAAGCCCGCCCGGCCGAACGCAACTGTGGCAGCGACGAATTTATCCAAAGCCAGATAGAATATGCAGCCTGGTTTAAAAAGAATCGCGGCAAGTTTCAGAAGTTTATAGATAACACCGGACAGACGCCGGAAGAAACTGCCCAGATTATTGCGGAGTATGTAAAAGAGGTTACGTATAGCAAACAATCTTAAGATTTTGTACTATGAAAAAAATAAAATTGGGTAAAGTGATGGACTGCTTTAAGATTGATAACTACCTGGAAAAACTGATTTCACGATGCAAGGAATCTTTTGGTGGCAGGCTTGTGTATGCGGGCCTGCAGGGAAGTTACTTGCGTGGTGAAGCAACGGAAGACAGCGATATTGATGTGATGATTGTGCTGGATGGATTTTCAGTTGAAGATATGAAATCTTACCGTGGCATCCTCAAAGAAATCGGCTGGTATGAAAAATCATGTGGCTTTATTTGTGGTAAGGAAGATTTAGCAAATTGGAATTCTCTGGAAACTTTGCAGCTTAAATATACGACAAAAGATTTGTTCGGCAAACTTGAAAATCTGCTTCCTCCAGCAACAAGACAGGATGAAGTGAATTATGCAAAAATCAGCCTTGGAAATTTTTATCACGAAATATGTCACCGCTACATTCATGCTGGTGACGAAAAAAGCTGTGACAAGCTTCGCGCGAGCAGTAAGCAGTTGTACTTTATAATTCAAAATCTTCATTATTTAGAAAGTGGAAATTTTCTCTTGAAAAAATCTGACTTGAAGGCGGCCGTGTCTGTAGAGGACCGCGAAATGCTTTGTATTCCGGAACTGCCAGATGATTATGATTTTGAAAAAACTTATACTGCTGTAATTGCTTGGTGTCAGAAGGCTTTTGCCAGAATCAAATAGGGGAGAAGATTTTGTATGAGTGGCGGAATTAAGAAGGGAAAGTTTGTTTACAAAAATCAGGACAGCCTGAACAAGATGCATGCCTTTTATGATAAAACTCTAGCTGCACTTGGCGTCCCTTATTCAGAAGATTACTTCGAAACTTCTTTCGGTCAAACTCACTGCCTTCTTGTTGGCGACAAAGACAAGCCTCGAATCTGTACAATTCACGGTGGCAACGGAATCACAACTCTTAATCTCAAACTCTTTTTGCCGCTGCTCAAAGACTTCTGCATTCTTGCGCCGGATGTAATCGGGATGCCGGGAAAGAGTGAGCCTTACAGAAATATCAGCAGCAGAAAAGACCAATACGGGCTTTGGATTAATGAAGTTCTGAGTCATTATGGCGAAGAAAAAATTTCCTTTGTTGTGTCGTCTTATAGTTCTGCAATGTTCCTTTCCTTTGCAAAATATTACCCTCAAAGAGTTAGTTCTGCCTTACTGATTGTGCCGTCTGGAATAGCTCATGGGCCGATTCTTCCAATGCTGGGAAAGATGGTTGTGCCTTTTATACAATATTATTTCAATCCCTCAGAAAAAACTCTTGATACAGTAATCGAAACTATGGGCGGTAAGGGTGACGAGACCTGGCGTGAGTTTTTTGATTTGATGATGTCTTCCTACAAAATGGAAATGAAGCCTCCAAAAGAATATAGCAAGAAAGAGATGGCTGCATTCAAGGCACCGCTTTTAATTATGGCTTCCCAAAAAGATATCTTCTTTCCGGCAGACAGAGTATTCGCAAAAGCCAGAAAGATTTTTACCGGACCAGTTACTACATCAGAAATAGACAGCAAGCATTTACCTTCAGACGAAGTGATGGTTGAGGTGTGCGAGCGGGCGAAGGATTTTTTTGAAATGAATGAAAATCTGAGTGAATACCTTAAAGAAACTCCAAGCATAAATTTTTCTCATCCGCTGATTGAGGCCAAAATCAAAGAGCTTCAGGAAAAATCAGATTCACAGATTGACTACATAAAGCGGGCTTACGAATTTGTCCGTGATGAAATTCTTCATTCCTGGGATATAAAGGCAAAGGTTGTTTCAAAAAATGCAGCCGAGGTTTTAAAAAACGGAACCGGAATCTGCTGGACAAAATCTTGTCTGCTTGCGGCCTTGCTTCGTGGAAATGGAATTCCTTCGGGAATCAGTTATCAAAAACTAACACGCGCTGATGATGCCAGCGACGGTTATATCATCCATGCCCTGAACACTGTATATATTCCAGAATTGCAAAAATGGATTCGTCTGGATGCCCGTGGAAACAAGGCAACCGTTCATGCCCAGTTCAGCCTTGAAGAAGAAAAACTCGCATTTCCAGCTCGCGAAGAATATGCAGAAATTGATTACCGTGACAACAATTCAGACCTTGATGAACGTCTTATTAAAATTTTGAATGAAGTTGATGTTGTGATGAATATCCGAACGGATTTTGAATTGAAGTAAGAGGACACTTATGAAAGCATTTATAGTTTACTGTCATCCGTCAGAAGATTCATTTACAAGTCATGTCCGCGATTCATTTATCAGGGGAATTGTTGATTCAGGAAATGAATATTTAATTTCTGATTTATATAAAATGAATTTTAAATCTGATATGTCAGAAAAAGAATATCTACGGGATTCGAATTACAGGGATACTCCAGATCTTGAAGAAGATGTTCTTGTGGAACAGAAAAAGATAAATGATTGTGATGCAATTGTTTTTATTTATCCTGTATTCTGGACAGAAGCTCCTGCAAAACTTGTGGGGTGGTTTGACAGAGTTTGGTCTTATGGTTTTGCATATGGCAACAAAACTATGAAGTTTTTAGATAAGGGGTTGATTCTCTGTACCGCAGGCAATGAAAAAGAAAAGCTCGAACAATTCGGTCTCATTGATGCAATGGAAAAAGTAATGTTTGGTGATCGTCTTTTTAATCGTGTAAAAGAATCAGATTTTGTAGTTTTCGGTGGCATGTCTAAAGGAAGTGAAACACGAGAAAGAGACTGGCATAAAAATCTCCAGATTGCATATGAAAAGGGAAAGAAACTATTTGGAACGAACTAATTAAAATATCTTATTTAAACTTTTCCAAAGCGCTGTTCATTTTGTCATCATCCTTTTTTTCTAGAAGGGTAGTGATGATAATGGTGCATGAAAAACTTAAGAAGAAGGCAAGGGCTGTTAAAAGCCAAGGCAGTTTTGAATCAGTTGAAAACCAGCCGCAGACTAAAATCATAAACACTAAAAGAATAAAACATAGAACAAATAAAAGTATCTGCCGTAATACACGTGGCAGTTTTTTAATCATATAGTTTGAATACATAAAATTCTTTAATAATGCAATCAGAAAAGAAAGAATAAAAAACTGGAAAATTGATTTTACCGGAATTGCGAGATTTCCGAAGGTAAAAAGAGTAGAAACGCTGGCGGCTTGGTCCCCGATAAAGAATGTAAGGATTGCAAAAATCGCTGTCAGTATTCCAAAGGTGATTAAAGTTTCATTTATGATTTTCTGAATTATTTTCATTTTATACTCCAAGTTTTTTCCTGAGTTCATCGGCATACATGCGCGAGGCAATAATCTGGTAGCCGTTTTCCATTGTGATTTTGATTTTGCGGTCAACTTCTGATTTTAGAGTTTTGATTTTGCTAAGTGAACAGATTGTGTTTTTACTTACTCTGACAAAATTGTATTGAGCTAAAGCTGCTTCCAGTTCGTAAAGTTTCATCTCTGAATCAAAAACTTCTTTGTCGGTATAGATGAATGTTTTGCGTTCTAAAGCTTCTATATAAAAAACATCAGCCAGATTAATCAGACAAACAGCGTCGTCTTTGTTAGCGGTAATCTGTTTGTCTAGAATCCTGATTGCAGCAAGAAGCTTCTCTACCTGCGGTGTAAGTTCTTTACAGGTTACAAGTAGAGAAGTTTCAGCTGCTGATGGTTCGACATTAATCGTTATTTTCATTACTTAAAGTAAACTGTGAAATCCCGAGACATGTCAAGCCGATGCCTGTCATAATTAAAGCACTTGTTGGTTCAATTTCTTTGATGATGCATAACACTGTAACAGCTACTCCCATAGCAAGTCCTACAGCCTTAAATACCAGGTTGATGAAAGCCTTTGATTTCAATTTCATGTTATTACTCCTTGCACTTTTGTGCGTTGACACTTTTTGTGTAGTCACACTTCCGTGCCGTTTGTTTGATGACTCCAATATAAAACAGACTCAGCTCAAAAGGAATAATAATTCACATAAGTTGCCGGAGTGAGGACATGAGTTTCCAGAAAAAGAAGGTTTGTGCTAAAATATAAAAAATAGATCATGAAATATCCAATATCTAAAGAATTAAAAAGCATCTCAATTTACAGCGGCTCAATGGTTGGTCGTTTATATCCGATGGTGAACTTTGCTTACGGTTTTATAAAATGTAAATCGGATGATTATGTAATGGTGAAAAAATACTCTACTCCAGGTTATGATGGAGCAAAGCTTTCAACCTTGGTAATCGAACCGCGTCAATATGAAGGTGAGCTTCCCTGCATTATGTTTTTCCATGGCGGCGGATTTTTGATGAGGGCATCTGCTGCTCATTATCAGATTGCAAAATGGTATGCCCGTGAATTGAAATGTAAGGTTGTCATGCCAGATTATAGACTTCTTCCAAAATACCGCTATCCTATTGCGATTGAAGACTGTTACAACACTTATATGTGGGTTTTGGAAAATGCAGAATCAATGAAAATCAACAAAGAAAAAATCATCGTTACCGGAGACAGTGCCGGCGGAAATATTGCCGCTGCGGTAACTGCGATGCTGTACGACAGAGGCCAGCTGCTTCCAAAAGGCGCAATGCTAATATATCCGGTTCTTGATAAAAGAATGATTACAGCTTCGATGAAGCGATTCACCGATACTCCAATCTGGGATTCAAATTGTGATAAACTTTTCTGGGATATGTATTTGAAAGATCAGGATAAAAATCAGACAAAATACGCCTCAATTTCAGAAGTTGAAGATTTGAGATTTTTCCCTCCAACATATATTGAAGCTGCAGAATATGACTGCCTCCACGACGAAGGAATTGAGTTTGCAGAAAAGTTAAAGTCCCAGGGTGTGACAGTTGAAGTTCATGATATGAAAGACACCTGCCACGGCTATGAGACAGCCTTAAAAAGTTCGATTGTCGAAAAGTGTATGTCGCGGCGAGCGGAGTGGATAATGAATATACTGTAAAAAGGAAAACCCGTGCAAATAAAAACAGAACACCTTACAATCACAACTTTCTCCCCAGACATGGCCCAGACCGTCTATGAAAACTCTCAGGACGACGATACCAGACGTTTTGTACCAGATGAAGTTTATAACTCTGTTGAAGAAGCCCGCGAGGCAATTGAGTTTTTGATGTCACGATACGAGAGCACAGACGGCCCATTTGTATATCCTGTAATCACAAATAACGAAGGAAAAAATATCGGCTATGTTCAGCTTTGCAAACTCGACGAAGGAACTTGGGAAATCGGCTATCACATTGCAAAAAACTTTACCGGCAAAGGCTACGCCACAGAAGCAGTAAAAGCCTTTCTTCCTGCCATGGCTCAAAAACTCAATCTAAAAGAAGTCTACGGAATCTGCCTTGCAGAAAATCTTGCCTCTGTGCGTGTCCTTGAAAAATGCGGATTCACCCAAATCTATCAGGGCCCTGGAAACTATCAGGGAAAAGAAGAGCAAATCATCAAAACCATCTGGAAAAATTAAAACTGATATTGTTTGGAATTTTATGAATTTGACATTTATAATATTATGCAATATATTGCATATATGCAGATAACAAATGATCAGATTCTTAATATGATGCCGCCTCAGTTTGGATTGTTCGGGCTTCTCTTTGCCTTTATGAACAGACTGCAGGCAGCGGGGGATTCTTTTTATGAAGAGATTACCTGCAAGCAGTGGTTTCTTCTGGCTTGTATGAAGCTATATTCAAAAGAGGCTCCTACCGCAAATGAGCTCGCCGAAACAATGGGTTGTTCCAGACAGAACGTAAAAGAGATTCTCAATGCTCTCGTAAAAAAAGAAATCCTTGTTCTGAAGCAGGATGATAATGATAAACGCAAGCAGCGGATTTATTTTACTTCAAAGCAAAAAAAGCTTGCAAAAAAATATCAGAATAAAGAGATGGATTTTTTGAAGCTTTTATATGAGGGCATTTCTGAAAAGGAAATACGCAGTGTTTTCAAAATTATCTCAAAAATGGAGAAAAATCTTATAGAGACTGAGGTAGCCTCGTGAGGAAAAAGAAAATGATTCTGCTGCTTATAATTTTCGCACTCATAGTGCTTGTGATTTTCTGGTTTAATATTCCCTATTCTCCTTTTAGAAATCAGTTTAAAAAAGACCTTAATAAACAGATTCAGCTTTCGGAAAGCTTCTTACGGGAATCTTCGAAAACTGTGTATACGAGAGAAGATTTTGAATCACTTCCTCCTTTGATTCAGACTTATCTTGAAGAGTGCGGCTATATCGGCAGCCCGAGAAAATCAATTTTACAAATGGAATATAAGAAGGTTGATTTTGCTCTTGGTCAGAACCGTCCAAAGCCTAAGATTGATTATAGTCAGGTTGATTTTGCAAACGCTCCGGTCAGGCTTGCTTTTATCGACAGTAAAATGTTTGGTGTTCCATTTCAAGGTTATGATTATTTTGTGAACGGGAAGGGCGGAATGAAGGGAGTTCTTGCAAAGTCCTTCCCGCTTTTTGATCAGACTGACGAACAGATGGATAAGGCTGCCCTTGTGACTTATCTTGCAGAAATCATTTTTCTTCCCGAAGCCCTGCTGCAGGATTTTGTGAATTTTAATCAGCTTGATTCTCATAGGGTAGAAGCACGCATTGAATACAAGGGACTGAAAGCTTGTGGAATTTATCACTTCAATGATGCTCATGAAATGATTTATTTTTCAACAGACGAGCGTGGACAAACTTCTTCAGATGGAAGTATCGAAAATATTCCCTGGGAAGCCCAGTGCCGGGAATACAAGTTGTATTCAGATGGCATCAAGCGTCCGACAGTTTTCCGTGCAGTATGGAAATATCCGGACCAGGACTTTATTTACTTTGATGGAAAAATCAGCAGCGTTGATGGGGTAATGGCTCCTTAGATGAAAAATATTTTTCAAAATCATAATTCTATATTTGGAGGAATCAAAATGAAAACAATCGTAATTTACACAAGTCAGACAGGCTTTACAAAAAGATACGCAGAATGGATCAGCGAGGCGAGTGGGGCAGAATGCGTAGATTTTAAGCAGGCTAAAAAAATCAAACTTTCTGATTTTGATGCAATTATTTTCGGCGGCTGGTTCATGGCGGGTGGAATTAAAAATCTTGCCTGGTTCAAAAAACAGCTTCCATCCCTTTCAGCTGCGGGCAAAAAAATCATAGTTTATGGAGTTGGGGGAAGCCCTGCAGATAGTCCAGATATCCCGGCTGCAATGCGCAGAAACTTTACCGACGAAGAATGGAATTCCCTGAAAACATTTTATTGTCCTGGTGGTTTTAATTACGAAAAAATGAGCGGCTTTTCTAAGTTCATGATGAAAATGTTTACAACAATGTTAGCAAACAAAAAAGATGCAAGCGAAGCTGAAAAGAACATGGCCCAGATGATTTCTCATTCCTACGACATTTCTGACAAAAAGTACATCGAACCAATTCTTGCGGAGTTGAGGTAATGAAAAAAAAAATACCGGAAATTCTGATTATTCTACTTTTAATTATTGTATCTCTTTGCGGAATCCTTTCTATGGATTTTTCAAATTCCTGTTCATACATAAATCAATATGGTGATGAAGTAAAACTTTTTGGAAGCGGAATCTATAAAGATGATTCATATTTTAAAGCTCCGATTTTTATAGGTACTGATTTATGTATTTTGTTTTTCGTTGTGCCACTTTTTGTGATTTCATTAATAAAGGATTTACGAAACAGTATTGAAAATACACAGTTACGCCTCGTCTCAATCGAAGCTATAAGTCTGTATTATGCAGTAAGTTTGTGTATCGGTGTAAAATACAATCGCATTTTTATTTTATATGTAATTCTCTTTTCTCTGCTCTTTTTTACTCTGATTAAGAGGATGCGTAATTTAAGCCGCAACAATTATTCTTTTGAAATGAAAAAATCTGATGCAGTTTTTCTGATATTTTCCGGAATCTCACTCTGTGTCGCCTGGTGGCCGGATATAATTCCAACTATCCTCAAGGGAACTTCTTTGAAGCTGATAGAAAATTATACGACTGAGCCAACTTATGTGTTAGATCTTGGCATCATCTCACCATTATGTTTTATTTCTTTGGTTCTTATGAAAAAGAAGGATTCTTTGGGCCTAGTTTTGTATGCGATTTTGTTGCAGTCAATTATTGTTGTTGCCGTAATGATGATTACTCAATCTGCTGTCCAATTTGCATCCGGTGCTCAAATTCCATTACCAGCTTTAATTTCAAAATCAGTTATTTTTATTATACTTGGGTTATTTGCAGCTGTTCTTGACCGAAGAAGGAGTAATTCAAGCAGAATACCTGGGATGTTGATGCAGTCAGCGGAGCAACAGTTTCCAGTGGAATAATAAAGAACGCTGTGAATAAGGCTTTGCACTAATTATCTGCTCAATCCGAATTTCTTCAATTCCAAAAACGGCGAGCACTGGTAAACTGCAAGCTCTTCTATAGGAGCTTCTAGTGGCAGCGAGATTTTTTTTGCGATTTCTTTTGCTGCGGAAAACTGGTTTTGATTCAATCTTGTTGCAAGGGTTGTGTGTGGAAACCAGATATCCGGCAGATAGTAGCCGTTTTCTGCTTTTTCAAACTCTGGAAGCAGTAGTGTATGAAGTTTCTTGTTAATTTCGGAAAGAAAGTTATTCTTTTCTGGCTGCAAAAAAAGTACTTTGCCGTTGAAGTCGCCGACTTCACTGAATTGCACAGAACCAGCCTTCTGGTCTCGCGCAAAGTCTTCTACAAGCTGCAGCAGTTTTGCTTCTTCTTCCCTGGCTGCATGAAAAGCCCCGATTGTAATATGCGGTGGAATTTTATTTTCAATCATAAAGCGGTTTCCGGTTTCATCTGCAATGGCTTGTAAGGTTGAGATAACAATATCATTTATCTTTTGCGAAAAATGAAGAGACACGGCATAGGTAATCAGGGAAGAATCAAACATGATTACTATTCTACAATTGACTCTACATCAATTTCAACCTTTGTCGTATCAGGCAGACTAGAATGTTCTTATAAGAATAATTATGATATTTTTATTTAGGGAACCGAAAATGGAAAAATTATTTGATATTAATGTAAGAATTATCGGCTTTAATCAGGTTAAGACAGATTCGACTACAGTGAATTTTATTACTTTTGATGGAGATTGTAAGGCTCCGTTTTTTACAGGAAAAATTATTGAGGGTGGAGTTGATACCCAGAAGTTCGAGAAAGGCAAGCCAGGTACATTAAGTGCCAGATATATTATCAAAGGCAAAGATAGTAAGGGGCGGGATACATCTCTCTTCATTGAAAATAATGGTTTTGTTAATGAAGATGGTTCTATAGAAACTAGTCCTTGTATTCTTTGTGATAATGATGAACTGGAATCTCTTTTTTCTAAAAAGCTGACAGGGCGCATAAAAAATGTAGATTGTCCGGAAAAGAACAGAATAATTATAGAGATTTATACAGAGTAGATTTAAAGAAAAATTGATAGATCTAAAACTTAAACTTTTTGTATTTGACCTTGATGGCACTTGCAACTCAAACTGCAATTGTTTACCGGGAGCTTTTGCGAAACAATCAAATGGTGGATTAATTCCGACATGCAAATGCCCCCGGAAAGGAACCCGTACACAAAGTCCAGATGACAGACGGTAAGCGTCAGATCATCCAACAGCTCCTTCAGGAGTATGACATCGAGACCGCAGAGGACATACAGGATGCTCTCAAGGATCTCTTAGGTGGTACCATCAAAGAAATGATGGAAGCCGAAATGGACGATCATCTTTGATATCAGAAGTCAGAACGTTATGACAGCGACGTTTACCGTAATGGCTGCAGACTGCATAATCTGTCTCCCCGAGCCGCACAAAATAAAACATACACTTCTTCTTTACAAATCCGATTTACCGACGTATCAAAACGCCTTTCATATACTGCGTTTCGTTATGCGTTTTGTATACTTCCAGTTTTTCTTCTTCCGTACAACCCACCAGTATTTTGATCTCCGAATCTTTCTTCATTAAATCAACGATACACATGATGGCATCGATCTTTTTCTCACCGCTTCCGACCCATACATCAATTCCTCCGCCATCCATAGAGGCGGTATCTTTCAAATAGCCATAGTCAACCTTATAGATGAAGTTTGGAAATCTGGGATGAGCAGAGCCTCTGGGCCTGTCGATCACGATTTCTGAATTGCTTACCAATTCATCTAACGCTTTCCAAAAATCCTCGTTATAGCCATCCATCTTATCGCCTCCTTATAAATACCGAGTTGTCGCGCTGACATCTAAAGCACAGCCACAACCTGCCGTTATCCAAACCACTAACTCATACCCCTCGTTGGTACAGGGGAACATGTCGAGAAACTGGAATTTGTATCACAGAACCATCAGCAATGTTCCGGCTCCAATCAGGATACACCCTATCACTGACTTAAGAGTAAATTCTTCATGCAGAAAAACAAACGCCAGTATCAGCGTAATGACAACGGACAACTTATCAATCGGGACGACTTTTGAAGCGTCTCCCATCTGCAAGGCCTTGTAATAGCAAAGCCATGAGGCACCAGTAGCAAGGCCGGACAGAATCAGGAAAATCCAGCATTTTGGGCTAATGTCTTTTATTCCGGCTTGCTGATGAGTAATAAATACCATTCCCCATGCCATGATAACAACAACCATCGTACGGATTGCAGTAGCCAGATTCGATCCGACACCTTCAATTCCTATCTTTGCCAATATTGATGTCAGTGCGGCAAAGATTGCCGAACCAAGCGCTAATAAAAACCACATAGTGATACTCCTTCAAATTCCGATTTGTCATCGTCTATAAAACTGGAATATAGTATGCATTCATTCTAACATAACTCTTGACGAAATTCACGGAATTATATATAGCCAAAACGAGCTGAACAATGGATATTTAACCACCATTCAGCTCGTAATTATCTTAGGATATCTCATTTACAGAAAAACTTTCACACACTCGAAATCATTATAATTCTTATCAGTTTTATCGTCCGCTAGACCAACTCATATCAACTTTTAAGTTACCATCTTCTTCTGATTTTCTCTGGCTTCTGCTGTCTGGAAATTGCTCATTGCAGAAAATCCGCTTCCACGAGTTCCTCCCCAAAATTATATCAATATTTCTTAAGCAATTTTTCCACTTGCTTTAAGCCATTCAATTTCGTCATGCATTGTTTCACGGTAACTTCTTGTTGTGTAGCCCAGTTCCTTACGAGCCTTGCTTGAATCAAAATTATTATTTCTTGCAAGATTGTATACGGCAAAGGTTGTCATAAGAGGGCGCTTTCCTTTTTTCTTTGCCTGCTTTTCCATGAGCTTAGCAATAAAGTTTGCAAATTTTACAGGGATGAAAGTTTTCAGTTTTTTACAGCCTGATTCTTCGCTTAACAGATTGGCAAAATCACGGAAAGAAACCTCATCATTTCCAAGAATGTAACATTCTCCCTTCTGTCCTTTATCTGCCGCAAGAATAGCTCCATGAGCAAGGTCGCGGACATCACAAAGATTAAAAGAACCTTCAATTCCGGCAGGCATTTCGCCATTGATTATTTGAATCAGAACCTTAGTTGTTTCACCAACTGCAAAATCTTCCGGGCCAAGAATTCCACTCGGATGAATTACACAGGCATTAAGGCCTTCTTCTGCTGCATCCAGAACCGCCTGAGTTGCAAGTGCCTTTGACTGACTGTAACAGCCCAAAACCTTGTCAGCATCAAAATGATTTACTTCATCAATTTTATTCCCTTTTGGAAGTTCTGGAATTGCCCCTGTACTTGAACAGTAAACAAGCTTTTTACATTCAGCATGCTTTTTGCAAAGTTCAATTATGTTTTTTGTTCCGCCAACATTTACATCCATAACCTTCTGATTGTAATCAGGATTAACGGTAACAATGCTTGCAATGTGCATTACTACGCTTTCATAACCCGCTGGTATTGTAAAAAGCTTTTCAAGAGAAGACATATCAGTAAGGTCTCCTCGTACAATTTCTGCTTCTCCCGGAACGTATTTTTCTGCCGGGTCATTTGGAAGTACAAAGGCTCTAACCTTGTTCCCGCGTTCAATAAGCTGACGGCAGATTGTTCCGCCTAAAAATCCTGCAGCTCCTGTTACTAGATAAATTGTTTTGTTCATTGTATTTTCCATAGTTTTCTCCTTGCACTTATTTTTGTGCCTGTCTGTCATAATTTATGATTTGAATATAAGCCCCCCATATTTCCAAAATGTTTACGAAATGTTGCTGAAATATTAAAAATTTGCATTTTTAGACGATTTTTGATTCATTTTTTCATTTTTATTGCAGAAGCATGTTATAATTTTTTTATGATTAAGATTCTGGTTGTTGAAGATGATGCGGGCTTAAATATGACCGTTTGTGCTTTTTTAAGAAAAAATGGTTATGAGGTTACCGGATGCATGCATGCAAACGATGCCTATAATGCCATGTACAATAATCTCTTTGATTTAATAATTTCAGATGTAATGATGCCTCAGATTGATGGCTTTGAGTTTGCAGAGACAGTAAGAAAAATCAATCAGACAATTCCAATTATTTTTATGACAGCGCGCGATGATTTTACTGCTAAGCAAAAAGGGTTTACGGCCGGTATAGATGATTATCTTGTTAAGCCTGTTGATCTGGACGAGCTTCTTCTTCGCATTTCTGCCATTTTAAGAAGAGCCAAGATTTCTCAAAGCAAAAAACTAACGGTTGGTTCGTTGACGCTTGATGCAGATGCAATTTCAGCAGTTTCCGATGGAAAGGAAATTCAGCTTACAGCCCGCGAGTTTAATCTGATTTATAAATTACTTTCTTATCCAAATAAAACCTTTACCCGCCTTCAACTTATGGATGAATTTTGGGATGCAGACTCTAATGCGACTCCGCGTGCAGTAGATGTTTATATTACAAAGATTCGCGATAAGCTTTCTGCGGCCGGCTGTTCTGGTTTTGAAATTGCAACGGTACATGGACTTGGTTATAAGGCGGTTGTAAAATGAAGGAAGAGTCTGAAAGAAAAAGTCGTTTTCCTATAGGTCTTTATTGGATTGTTCTTGGTATGCTGCTGGTGACTGCCGGTATAAATATTGCTATTATCCTTTTAGGACTCAAGAATAACTGGAATGAAATATTTTTTGTTCATCTGGTTATCCTCTATTGGATTCTTGTGACCGGCTTAATTGTCCTGTATATAAGACATAAAATTCACAAAACCTACGAGATTCCTCTTCAGGAAATTTCAAAGGCTACAGAAAAAGTTTCAAAGGGAGATTTTTCAGTTTCGGTTCCAACAGTAAATCCTCCCGAAAAATATGATTATCTTGATTATATGATTTTAGATTTAAACAAGATGATTGAAGATTTAAATGGCATAGAAACACTTCGTACTGATTTTATTTCTAATGTTTCTCATGAACTAAAAACTCCTCTGGCAGTAATGCAAAACTATGCAAGGCTTCTTCAGACTTCTGATTTGACGGAAGAAAATCGGCAGGAATATGCAAAGGCAATCTCGCAAAATTGTCAGCAGCTTACTTCTCTTATAACTAATATCCTCAAATTAAATAAACTTGAAAATCAGCAGATTTATCCAAAAGTTCCTCCTTATGATTTAGGAGAAGAACTGCGGGAATGCCTGCTTGGTTTTGAAGAAGCATGGTCTGCAAAAAATCTGGAGCTGGAAGTTGAAATTGAAGATGGAATAATGACTACTACAGATGGCCAGCTCTTGAGTCTTATCTGGAATAATTTTATTTCCAATGCAATTAAGTTCACTCCTGAAAATGGAAAAATCATCGTACGTCTGCAAAAGCTCGGAGAACTAATACAAGTAAGTGTTCAGGATTCAGGTTGTGGTATGGATGAAATAACTATGAGTCACATTTTCGAAAAATTCTATCAGGGTGATACGAGTCACGCTACAAAAGGGAACGGGCTTGGGCTTGCCTTAGCCACAAGGGTGGCAGATATTTGCAAAGGAAAAATCCGTGTAGAAAGTCACCCTGAAAAAGGCTCTGTTTTTTATTTTGAATTTTAGAATACAAGTTTTCTAAAGATAGTATTTAATCAGAGCTTTTAAGAGAATTGAAGAAGAAATGAAGTTCCTTAAGGAATGGATAAGGAGTAAAAAGTGAGATACATCACTTTACCTCGGGGAAAGATTGCAGAGATGTAAAATCTGACTGTTTTTTATTCTTCCCAGCCTTTACAGACATCACACCAGCCGGTGGCGCCTGATACTTCTTCCAGTTCGGATGGAGTTAGTTTTACCGAAGTAAATGAGTTTCCGCCTGCTGGATGAACGTATTCAAATCTCTTCATTGATACATCGAGCCATACGGGGATTTCTTTTGGAACATTGAAAGGGCAGACTCCGCCGGGAGCAAAGCCGGTAATTGCTTCAACCTGGTCTCGCTGAATCATGCTTGGTTTTGTATGAAAGAGAGCTTTGAACTTTGACGAGTTTACACGGCCATCACCAGCCATTACCACGATAACAGGTTTTTCATCCACAATAAATGAGAGCGTCTTTGCAATCTCCGCCTCAGAACAGCCAATCTGCTGTGCTGCGTGTTCTACGCTGTCGATTGTTTCTTTGTGTTCGGTGAGTCTGTCTGCATATCCCTTAGATTTGAGGAAGTCTAAAACTTTTTCATTTATCATATATCTAAATATCCTTGTTTACCTATTATTCAGATAGGGCACTAGATTATAGCTTTCCCATCAAATCCTTAATTGTTGTTTTTTTCAATTCTTCTTCCAAAGCCTTTTGGGCATTATCTAATGGCTGGTCTAGAACTGCATGGATTTTGCTGCCAACGGGACATTTTGGATTAGGATTTACATGAAAATTAAAGACGGACCGTTCGCTTTCCTTTTCTTCGCTTACGGCTTTGTAAACATCCAAAAGGGAAATTTCTTCGGCTTTCTTTGAAAGGGTAGAGCCTCCGACCCCGGCTTTTGTTTCTACAATTTCTGCTGCCTGGAGTTTCCCCAAAATCTTTCTGATAATTACCGGGTTCATTCCGGTGCTTCCTGCAATGAAATCGGAAGTGACCTTGTTATCCTTTTCAAAATAAGCGATGCAGAGAATAGTGTGAATGGCAACGGTAAGGTTTGTGTTTAGTTTCATAATCCTGTCCTTGTTTCAGTATATCAGATTTGTTGTAAAAAATAAAGAACATCACTTGACATTTATAAATTACAACGCTATATTATTCATAGTTGTAAACGATAAATTACAACTAGATAAAAAATCTGGATGATGTTAAAAGGAGCCACGAATGACAGTTACAGAAATTGCAGAATATCTTGATAAAGTAGGCTTACAGTATCTGGCAACAATCGGTTTGGATGGGAAGCCAAAGGTGAGGCCTGTTCAGTACATGGTAGTCCATGATGAAAAGCTGTGGTTCTGCACAAACAGCCAGAAGGATATGTTCAAGGAGCTTTCTGTGAATCCTTATATTGACCTTTGTGGCTCCCGTCTTATGGAGAATGAAATCGATACAGTCTGGATTCGCATGTGTGCAAGGGTTGTCTTTGAAGAAAATCTTACGGTTAAGAAAATGATTATGGAAAAATCTTCCATAGTTCGCCAGCTGTACAAAAATGATGCAAATCATTCCTTGTTCAAGGTTTTCTATCTTTCTGAAATTTCTGGCAGTCTGAACAATCTTGGTCATGTTAAGGGACTTGAAGAGAATAAAGCTTTTTCTAAGCCTGTTGTTTTTAATCTATAGAGGTGGAGAATGGAAAACATCAAATCAATCTTACAAAATGCAGACTCAATTCTCATCGGTGCTGGAGCGGGACTTTCTACTTCTGCAGGCTTTACCTACAGCGGGCCTCGCTTCCAAAAATATTTTGCTGATTTTGAAAAGAAGTACGGCTTTCATGATATGTATTCGGGTGGCTTTTATCCTTACAAAACTCTGGAAGAAAACTGGGCTTACTGGAGCCGACAGATTTATTTGAACCGTTTTGTAAAAGCCCCTTTGCCTGTCTATGAAAAACTCCTGGAGCTTGTTAAGGATAAAAACTATTTTGTCCTTACGACCAATGTGGACCACTGCTTTCAAAAGGCGGGCTTTGATAAATCTCGTCTTTTCTACACTCAGGGTGATTACGGACTCTGGCAGTGCTCAAAACCATGTCACAAGAAAACCTACGACAACCAGCTGTTTGTTGAAAAAATGATTAGGGAACAGGGCTTTGTAATTCAGAGTGACGGTGGCCTTGAACTTCCCAAGTCAGGCTTTAATGAAATCAAAATGACAGTTCCGTCTGAGCTCGTTCCTCACTGTCCTGTTTGCGGTAAGCCCATGACAATGAACCTGCGCTGTGACGATACTTTTGTGGAAGATGAAGGCTGGAATAAGGCAGCTGGCCGTTATGAAGATTTTCTGAATGAAAATAAAGACGGAAAGATTGTTTATCTGGAGCTTGGTGTTGGTGGTAATACTCCGGGGATCATCAAATATCCTTTCTGGAAGATGACCTATGCTAATCCAAAAGCTGTTTATGTCTGCATAAACAAGGGTGAGGCAGAGGTTCCCGGCGAGATTGAAAAACAGAGTATTTGCGTAAATAATGACATTTATGAGGTTTTAAAAAGCTTATGACACAGGCAGAACGCAGACTATATTTAATAACAGAACTTCTCAAAGAAGATAAGGGTAGTGCAGGCTTTAAGCTGGGCCTTGTGCCCGGAAATGAAGGCGGCTTTGTAATTCCTGATGATGAAAAAAGTCAGCGCGATATACTGAGGGCTTTGATGAATATTCGTGGTCCATATTCCATTAGCGAAGACTTTTTGAGAATACAAGATGAATACCTGCAGCAGGTTAATAAAGAGCGGGGGATTACGGATATTGCGGATTTGAAATGTATAAAAGAGATTGTCGGGTCAAGCCCGACAATGACAAGGGGACTTTACCTCTGGCAGGGCGACATCACTACTCTAAAAGTTGATGCAATTGTTAATGCTGCAAACTCTGCCCTGCTTGGCTGCTTTGCGCCCCTTCATATCTGCATCGACAACTGTATCCACACCTATGCAGGTATTCAGCTACGGCTTGCCTGTAACGAGCTGATGCAGAAGCAGGGGCACGAAGAAGGAACCGGACTTTGCAAAATCACTCCGGCCTTTAATCTTCCAAGTCGTTATGTGCTTCATACTGTTGGCCCCATTATTTACACAAGTGTAGGGCCCCGTGAAAAGTTTCTTCTTGCAAACTGCTACAAAAACTGTCTTGAAACTGCGGCACAAAATCAGCTTGAATCGGTCGCTTTCTGCTGCATTTCTACCGGAGTCTTCAGATTCCCTCAGGACCTTGCCGCTCAGATTGCAGTTGAGACAGTCGAACAGTGGCTGGCAGAAAATCCAGATTCCAGCGTGAAGAAGGTTGTCTTCAATGTCTTTGGAAATAAGGATCTGGAGATTTATCAGGGGCTTTTACTTTAGGGCGGGACGTCGATTACAATTCATGATAATAAGGACAGATGTTTTCAAAATGTCCGTCCTTCATTCTAAATCCCTTTGGAATTGTGCCCAGCTGTCGCGAGTCTGTTTTTTCCCGCTCATGTGGGTGAAGGTCAGTTTTTCATACAAGCTTCCTTATTTTCCCAATTTTGCAAGCCAGTCCTGAACAGCTTTTTTAGCGGCACTTCTGTTAGTCTGTGCTACCTTTCCTTGAACGGCGAGGCCCTTTTCTACTGTGGCTCCTTTGCAGGTTGAACGGATGCGGCTTTCTGTTCCGCTAAGTCCGCTTCCTTCGTGTGTGCAGAACGGGATGATTGTTTTTCCCTTCCAGTCGTGGGCTTCGAGGAAGGTGTAAAGCGGCATTGGCATGTCTCCCCACCAGTTTGGATAACCGATGAAGATTGCGTCGTATGCGGTGATGTCGATATCAGCTTTGAGGGCAGGGCGGGCCTTTTTGTTCTGCTCGTCCTTTGCAATCTGAGTCAGGCGGCTGTAGCTGTCGGTCGGATAAGGCTTTTGAGTTTCAAGTTCAAAAAGCTCTGAGCCTGTTTCTTCTGCAATGAACTTTGCGATGATTGAAGTGTTTCCTTCTTTTATAATTCCAACGTTATACTGGTCGCCTGCAAGCGAAAAATAAACTACCAGTGATTTTCCCATTTTAGTCTCCTTTGAGTTTGAAGTTTTGTTTTGTGCGAATAGCGAACCTGCAAGGCAAGCTATTATTCCCAAGCCGATAAGTGTTTTTTTCAGATTCATCTGTCCCTCCTATTCCTTCTGTTCTGAAGGATTGAGCATTTTAATAACTTTTGCAGGCACCCCACCGACTACCGCAAAATCCGGAACATCTTTTGTGACTACAGCTCCTGCTGCAACCACTGCATATTCGCCGATTGTAACGCCGGGACAAACTGTAACGTTCATTCCAAGCCAGACATTCTTTTTGATTGTGACTTTGCCGTAGGTGTATTTTGTGTGACGCTCATTAAAGTCGTGATTGATTGTAGCAATGCGAAGACCAGGCGCAATGCAAACTCCGTCGCCAAACTCTATTCCACCGGATGCCGACAAAATTGCCGAATGATTGATGAAGACATTTTTTCCGAACTTCACACGGTTTCCAAAGTCGCAGATAAAGGGAGTGAGAATGCGAACATCATCCAGCTTGCGGCCAAAAAGTTCTTCAAGATCAGAAACATAACTTTCGTCATCGGGCATCTTTGCATTTGCAATTGCGCAGAGCTTCCTGGCACGCATCATCTCACTGACTGCTTCCTTAAAATACGGCTCGCGAACATCTGTCGGTCCGCCTTTTTCCATAAGTTCATAAACATAGCCTGGGGTGTAGTCCATAGTATCCTCCTTCAAATTACATCTACATTATAAGCGACATGTGTCTATTATCTATGGGCAAGATATGGTATAATGTTGTTTAAACGACAGATGTTGCAAATATGCCTATTAAACAGGTTTTTCCGGAGGAAAGATGGCTGAACAAAAAACACAAATCAGACTTTTTGAAGAACAGAAAGTTCGTACAATATGGAATGCCGAAGAAGAAGAATGGTATTTTTCGGTGGTGGATGTATGTAAAGTACTTGCAGAATCAGCAAGTAAAGACCCTGGAGCATATTGGAGAAAATTAAAGCAGCGTTTAAAGGCAGAAGGTAGTGAGGTCGTGACAAAATGTCACGGACTGAAATTACCGGCTTCTGACGGTAAAAACTACAAAACAGATTGTCTTGATACAGAAGGAGTCTTTCGTCTGATTCAGTCAATTCCTTCTCCAAAAGCAGAACCATTTAAACTCTGGATGGCACAGGTTGCAAAAGAGCGGCTAGATGAAATGCAGGATCCTGAGCAGGGAATCCACAGAGCTTTGGCAGAATACAAGGCATTGGGATATTCTGACAACTGGATAAATCAGCGTCTTAAATCAATTGAAATCCGAAAAGACCTTACCGACGAGTGGAAAAAACACGGGCTTAAAGAAGGCGTTCAATTTGCAACTCTTACTGACATTATCTATAAAGCCTGGGCAGGAAAAACCGCAAAGCAGTACAAAGAATATAAAGGTCTTAAAAAAGAAAACTTACGCGACAACATGACGAATCAGGAACTGGTTCTGAACATGCTTGCAGAAATGGCTACAACTGATATTTCAAAAGCTCGTAATCCAAAGAATTTTACAGAACACGCAGACACAGCCCGCCGAGGTGGAAATATCGCAAAAGAAGCCCGTGAAAAACTAGAATTGGAAACAGGCAAGAAAATTGTATCTCCACTAAATGCAAAAGATTATTTTGAGCAGCAGCAGATTGAAGACAAAGAAGATAAAACGGAGTAGAACTATGTCAGAAGAAAAACTCGATCCGCGCATTATCCGCACAAAGGAAGCGATTCAGACGGTTTTTAAGCAGATGGTCTGTGAACTGCCTTATGAAAAAATTACAGTAAAGGCAATTACCGAGGCGGCCAGAATCAACCGCAATACTTTTTATCTCCATTATAATTGCGTGGACGATGTGCTTGCGGAGATTCAGGCTAAGCATTCCAGCGAATACAGCGCGATTGTTTCGGGAATTGATCAGCTCAAGGAAACCGGAAAACTTGTGCGGGCCTTTTTTGAATACATGGAAGCTCAGGATGATTTTTTCAAACGCATTACCTGCGACAGCCGTTTTGACTATATCCGCGAAAGAATGCAGAACCGGGTTACAAAACAGGCAGCGGAATCTCGTCCGCTTAAAGGTCTGGACCAGAGCGTGCGCAACATCCTTTTGACTTTTAATAACTGCGTAGTTCTGCTTTACCGCCAGTGGGTTGCCGACGGCCGTAAGATTCCTATGGAAGAAATGATTGAGCTTGCAACGACACTTCTGGAAAAAGGGATGAAGGGATACACTAAATGCAGAAAATAAGCTCAATCTTGATGACAGCGTGAAAAAATAAGAGAAAGAGCCTTTCAACTGCTAAAGCTGCTTATACAGTAACCCTTCCAGTACGCTGCTGCTTGCCCATGGCATTAAAGCAAACCAGGTTGAAGAAGGATTTCCGTCTTTATATTTTTCGACAACGAGGCCCTGGCTGTAACAAAAGCGTTCCGACATCCAGCCTTTTTTGCCGTAATCAAATTCTCCGTCAAAATGATTATATGTCTGACAGCCCCATAAAATTGTATCTTGCATACGATTCTTGATATATTCAATTGTGCGGGAATCTTTTTTTGAATGCTCAATAAAGTAAGCCATCTCACTAACAATTGATGAGGACATAGGATGAATATGAGGATTACACACTGAAGTAATGCTGCCACCACAGGAACTCCACTTGAGTTTACTCAGAGGCGGAACTTCGATACGCCCGTTATAACAGAACTTGTAAGAGAACTCCTGATACAAGGCCATTTCCATATAATCAAGATAAAGTTGATTTTCTGTAAGCTGATGCAAAAGTTTTGCTGCCCTTATAAAAGCAAGTACACCTTCGTTATCCGGAGCCTTGTCTGTATCAAGTGGGCTTCCATAGCATTCAAGCTTTGCAATAAAAGTCTCGTAATAATGGGTTAGAGATTTTTCAAAGAGAGGAAGATTCTTTGTTTCATTTGTAATCAAGGCAAAGAGAATGCTTGCGGCCAGTGCCCATGAGCTTCCAAGAGAATCATATTCAATACCAGTTCCATCAGTCTCGGAGTAAACAAAAGGATATTCACCCACACGGTTAATCTCTCGTTCAAGAGCATGAACTACAGTTTTAGAGAAGGTGAGCCAGTCATCGTGAATCCTTCCATTTTCTTTTTCAAATTGGTAAGCCTTCAAAAGATAATAAGTAAACTGACCGTCGAGATAAGCCGAGTGTCCTCCGCTGTGCATTCCGCCATACCACCAGCCGTGACAGGTCCAGTTTTGTCCGTCGAAAGTTTCATACGGAAGCGACGAAGCTTTGTTCAGGGAGTTATCAACAATATTTTGAATACATTCAAGAGCTTGTTCCCTCATTTTCTGATTATTTAGACGAGCAGAGGCAACAAGCTGCGGGTAGGCAACAACAATTCCATTGGTCCAGGAAATAGAAGGAATTACATTATAAGAAAAACTTTCCTTGCCCTTCTGATCAAATCCGGCTTCTCTTACAAAACCCGAATAACATTTTTGAGAAGGAATCCAAGCATAATCGCAGACCGCCAGTGATAAATCTTTTATTGCTTCTTCCATGGATGCCGATTGGCGTGGAGCTTCGTGATATGCCTCATAAACATTTCTGATAACCTTGTGAATATCTGTTACCGAAGCCGCATCAAAATCATAAACATAAAAGATTTGTGTAATTTTTTGATTTGTCTGCAAAGTAAAATAGTTTTTCGAAGTTTGTCTTGGAAGAATTGTATGTGACTGAATAAAAAGCCAGGGTGCATTTTCATAACCGAAGGTATAGCCGACAGTTTGCCTTTTGGAATTACAGGTAAAGCCGCCATACTGTACAAAATCTTTTTCGCAATAATATGGAGAAGTGTGAAAGCCACGAATCTTTGGAGAGTTTCCATTTATGTATATCAAGGCACATGGGTGAGAAAGTCTGTCTCCCCTTACCATATAAAATGAAGAAATCGGACAATCAGAATCTGAAGGATTTGTGAAAGCAGAATTAAGCCGGGGAAATTTACAGTCTACTTTCCAGGGCTTGTCTCCTCTGTTTGAACCGTACATAAAACCCGGAAGATAAAAATCAGCTTTACCGTCTGACTCAATTTCAAGGCGCATTATTCCTTCGAAAACTTTTCCACTGGTATTTTGAATGCTTACTTCAATTTTATAAGGAGAAGCTGATGAGCCGTTTCCTCCGAGAATCTTTTCCTGATAGTTCAAACCGTAGACTTCAGGGGAATCATAAATATCAGATTTTTCTTCAACTAATTCGCGATGTCGTTTTTTTGAAACTGCAGATAATTTAAAAAACTCAACCATGATATAATGGTAATATTAAAACAGTTTAAAAAAAAGAATAAATCTATACAAATATTTCCATTTGTTATGAAAGACGATTCATCTCAAATCATTTTGCGAATTTCACACAGCATTCAAAAACACAGCGTTCACTTTCTTTGATGTGAATATAGACTTTGCCCGGGACTTCTGCATCTTCTTTTTTGTAAACTCTAAGAATCTGTCCCTCTTTGCTTTCTCCTGTATAGTGAACTTCGAGATCTGTAATTTCATGTGACTGAAGAAAATCATCCGAGAATACGCACAGGGCAAGTTTGATATATTCTATATTATTCATGTGGTGTGACATATCAATCTGTGATGAACGAATCTGCTGTTCAAATACAAATTCATTGTCAGAAAAATCAGATGGAAAACGTTCAAAAGGTTCTTCAAAAACTGCCTGAGGAAAATTTTCTTTCGGATATGGAAGATTTGTGATTTTAAGCGGGCGATGATTTTCCAGACTTAAAACACAGGCTTCCTGATTTGCAACAAGAAGAGTTTTGCCTTCTTTATCAAGAAACTGTGTATTAACATGAGTACGCATTCCAAGGTTATCAATAGGGAATGTTCGGGCTTTAATGATTTCCCGCCAGTCTGGACGACGTTCAAAATGAACTTTTGTCTTTGTGAATACCCAGAAGGCATTGAACTTTTCGCGGTAAATTACACCGTCACAGTCCATTGCATTAAAACTCTCAGTAAGATTATCCTGTACAAGTAAAACAGACTGAGCTACTCCCATCCGAACAGATGAATCAATAAATGCAGAAGAAATTTCCCGCTCAGTTTCAAAAATCAAGTTATTATTCATAGCTGATATAATAGTATTTTTTTGAAATATCGGGAAGGGAAAGTTTGCTCTAATGAGAGTTTTTTATTTTTTACTTTCTGATAAAAGCTTTATCCTGCTCAGGAATTTTATCATCAGAAACAAAGCGTTCAATTGTCATATGAAGGTCATATTTTTCGCGAAGCTCTGCAATTGTTTTCATCATTGGTGTTGCATGGTGCAAATCAATTGCTTGCTGATTTTCCCAGGAGTCGATTAAGAGGATGGTTTCACTGGTGTCATCGCCGCCGGCTGTTTCTTCTCCAAAAGGCAGATAGTATTCATAGCGAAGATTTCCTTTCTCTGCACGAATTTTTTCGACGGTTCCACTTGAAATCATTTCGCGTGCAAAGGCCTGAGCCGCACCCTTTTTTCCTGTATAACGAAGATTTACTGTAATTGCCATTCTACTTCTCCTGTTTCTTTATTGTCTGCAGATAATCTGCGTTTTTGATTTGTCGCAGATTTCTTCTTCCAGAATTATCTGTCCGATAGAGTCTGCCGTGATTTTTCCTGCAAGAGGATTTTTTATACTGTCGATTTTTCCGCTGACTTCTACATCTATGGTGCTGCGTTCGAAAGAAAGATCGCACTTTTCCATTGTACAGTTTTTGAGCACGAGATTTTTGCAGTAGCAGAAAGGCTGAGTTCCAATAATGCGGCAGTTTATAAGAGTGAGATTTTCTGAATACCAGCCCAGGTATTCGCTTTTTACAATGCTGTTTTTAACGGTGACATTTTTTGTGTGCCAGAAGGCATCTTTTGTATTCAGCTCTGAATTTGTAATTTCGATGTTTTCATCATACTGAAAGGAATATTTTCCCTTCATTTTTAAGCCGGTAATTTTTGCATCGCGGATTTCAAAAAAGGGATATTCAGATTCTTCGATTGTGACATTTTCAATTGTCAGTTTTTGACTTTTCCAGGCAAACTCTGGAGAATTAACGCTGCAGTTTTTAAGGCTGATATTTTCACATTCACGAATTGCCTTAATTCCGCCGAGTCTGCTGTTTTCAATCAAAATATCTTTATCATACCAGAGGGCAGCCCGGCAGTTTTCTGTAAAGTTTGAGTCAGTGATTTTTGCTTTTTCTACATGCCAGAAAGGATAACGGAGATTCATAAAGCAGCCGGTCACATCGATGTTACGGCATTCCTTAAAAGCGGATTCACCGTCAGCGGGACCATCAAAGCGGCAGTTTTTTACAGTAAGGTCCTTAAGGCCGTACAAAGCTCTTTCTTCATCAAAAGTCTGATTTTCGATAATCACAAAAATACCTCTGAATTACAGTTTACCTTTTTTCAAACTCTTTGCCAAAAGGTGCGAGAGTGTAGCAAACAAAATGATAATAGAAATATAATCGATTGCAAAAAGAATGTAGCCGCGGTCCAGATCAAAGAAGAAAAACTGCTGCTGCAAAATAAGATATTTCCACACTCCGCGGGCGATAAAAGCATAAATGCCGTAAGCGCAGACCAGGGCAAGAATAATACGCGGAATGATTTTTGCCGTAACATTCTGAAAGAGCCGCCCCATATGCAGTCCGATGTGCAGCGACATAAAAAGATAATACCAGTGACTGGCAAGCAGATGCGTAATGCGGGCAAAGCCAAGGCCACCCTGAATGTTCAAAAAGGTGAAGATGTGATTTGAAAGGATGATTCCGCTTATCATCAAAAAGATTGTGCAAATCAAAATACAGCAATTGATGATGGTTTGCATTACGCGGTATGGGTTATATTTTCCTTTGAAGATTGCACCGTACCAGCGGCGGTTTAGTGCGATGTGAACGCCCCATAAGACAAAAAGACCTACGCCTAAGATTTCGTGAATAAGGTCTGCCGGGAATAAATAGTTTCCGCCCATGAGAATGATGGAGAGGATGGTCATAGTAATGTCGATAGTCATTCTTAAGCGCTGGGGTTTTGTCATAAGTTTGCTCCTATTTTTTTCTATTTCAACAAGCCTTCGATATATTTCTTAACGTCTGCAGCAGAGCCGCGGGTAAAATCTTTTCCGCCCTTGAAGTCTACGCTCTTTGCAAACTTAGACAAATCTGTGCCGCTGCGACCAAGACCGCTGCCACCACTGGTACAAAGAGTAATCATTTTTTTGCCCGACCAGTTCTGGCTTTCTACAAAGGTGTATACAATTTTTGGGGCATAAGCCCACCAGATAGGGTAACAAACCACAACTGTGTCGTAGCCTGAGATGTCAAACGCGGTGGTTGAGCTTGTCGAAACCACGGCCTTAATTGCAGGACGGCTTTTCGGGTCGTTGCATTCAATCGAAGAAAGTGATTTTTTGTCGTGCCAGTCTAAGTCAGCGTCGGTATATTTATGCACCGGCTGGATTTCAAAAATATCAGCTCCCATTTCTTTAGCGGCATTTTTTGCCATGCGCTCTGTTGTTCCTGTGGCGCTGAAGTAAACGAATGCTGTTTTTGCCGAAAGACCTGTCATAATAAAGCCTCCGAGTAAAAGTATAAGAATAAGTTTTTTCATTTTGTTTCTCCTGAATATATTTTTAGTTATTTGATTTCTACCAGGCGGTAATTTCTGCTGCCAAATCCGATTTTTTCTGCATGTTCAAGTGTGTGGATTCCGTTTCTGCTTTCGATGCGTTCAATTAAACTGCCAGAGTCTTTTGCTTTGTAGACCAGATCTACGCAGGCTTGGTCTAAAGCTACCGGGTCCAAGCTTGCAAGAATTCCGATGTCGTGCATGTCTGGCTCTGCAGGATTTGAATCGCAGTCGCAGTCTACAGAAAGTCGGTTCATCACATTTACGCAGACAATGCCTTTTCCGTCTTGCATGTAATCGCAGACTGATTTTGCTGCCTCTGCCATTGATTCAAGGAATTCATCCTGAGGACAGCTGGTCCATCTTGTAACACTACGGCCTGCAGAGTGAATGTTGAGCTTTCCGGATTTCTTGCAGCTCATTCCTGAAGCAAATCCAATTGAAAGATTTTTGATTGCCCCACCAAAGCCACCCATTGAGTGACCTTTGAAGTGAGAAAGAATCAGATAGGTGTCGTAATCCTTAAAATGAGTTCCAACATAATTTTCCTTGAGACGTACACCACCTTTTACAGGGATTGTCATGTAGCCCTCTGCGTCCTGCAGGTCAAAGCCGTTTGCAACATCCAGAAAACCGTGGTCACGGGCTATTTTCATGTGATCAATGTTGTTGCTTCTGTTTCCGCCATAAGCAGTGTTGCATTCTACAATGGTCGCATTCAATTCATCCTTTACAAGATTTTTGATGAGGGCAGGACGGAGGTAATTTGAATTTTCGCTTTCGCCAGTGCTCACTTTTACACCTGTTTTGCCGCTGGTCTTGTAGCCGGTTGCCTGATAAACTTTTACCAGAGATTCCGGGCTGATGTCGCGGATAAAGTAAACGACTGGAACTGATTTGTCGCTGGCGTCGGTTGAGCTCGTCGAAACCTCGTGTGTTTTGTAGCTTGCAGCTTTTGGATTGTCCTTTGCAAATACTGTGTTAGCTGTAAAAAAGAGCAAAATTGCTGCTATAAAAAGTGATGGTATTTTCTTCATGCATTTTCTCCTAAAATTTATTACCAGTTTTCATAACGTCGCCCTGTATCGAGTGCGTTTAGTTTTTTCATTTCATTCTCAGTAAGTTCAAAATCCCAGACATCAAAGTTCTCTGCAATGTGTGCCGGGTTTGAACTTCCGGGGATTGCGATGTAGCCCGACTGCAGGTGCCAGCGGACGATGATTTGAGCAGCCGACTTGCCGTGGGCCCGAGCGATTTCCAGCACGGTCCCATTTTGCAGATGCTCTTTTGTGTGGCCGCGACCGCCGAATGGATAATAGCTTTCTATATAGATTCCTTTTTTTGCAGCCCAGTCACGCAAAGAATTATTCTGATACTTCAGATGGTTTTCGTTTTGAATGACTGCTGGTGGGATTTCAAAGTCCTTTATGAAATGCGAAACAGTTTTTTCGGTGTAAAAATTTGAGATTCCGATGGAACGGATTTTTCCGTCTTTAACTGCACGAATCATAGCTTTGTAAACTGCATCATCACCCGAAGCCGAGCCGTGCTGATGAAGCAGACAAAGATCAATGTAAGAAAGACCAAGCTGTTTGAGTGAGTCGTCAATATCACGATCCGGATTGTTTGACCAGGGAACGAGTTTTGTAGTTATAAAGATTTCTTCCCGCTTACAGATTCCGTCTTTTATAGCACGACGAATTGCGTTTCCAACTTCGCTCTCGTTGCCATAATATTTTGCAGTATCAATCAAACGGTAGCCAGATTTGAGCGCGGCATAAACGGCATTTTCACAAGTCTCGCCTGTAAGCGTCCAGGTGCCCAAACCGAGAGTAGGCATTTCATATCCAGAGTTTAGTTTTACAGTTTGGTTTTCTTTTGCTGCTATTAAGTCTGTCATAAGCAATACCGCAAAAATCAGAAATAGTTTTTTCAAAAGCATTTCCTTCTATTCCATTACAGAAAAGACAGCAGTCACATCGCCTTTGCCCAGAATCTTTTTGAGCTCGGCCTGAGTAATACTGGTGGTTGAGCCTGTCGAAACCACTTTTCCAAGGCGGGTAAAGTTCCAGCTATTAGTGTCATAGTAAATCGTAATCTGATTTCCTTGATACAAAATGATGTCGCCGGCAGTGGTAGTAATCTGGGTGTCGTTGCGTGGAAGCTTTGTTCCAAGCGGGCCAACTTTTTCAAAGCTGCCGTAATCGTGCATATCAACTGTAAGCGGACCTTTTTTCAAAAGTTCGTAAAAGGCTGTTGCAGAAGAATTGTCGGCTAGGGTAGCGGTAAGTTTATGATTACCACTGTCGCTTGTAATTTGAATTGAGATTTTCATATCAGAAAGTTCTCCTTTGTCAGATGATTTTATTCCCCTGCTGCCATTAGCGCAGGCCGTAGAAGCAAGAAGAAAAACAGAAATTAAAAACGCAAGTACTCTTTTCATGTTCAGATACTCCTTTTGTTTATGCTTTTGCGTTAGGGATTGTAGGGGCGGCGAAGCCGTTCCGTAGTGACGGTGGTTGAGCCTGTCGAAACCACCAGAACGCAGGAATGGAGCCGAAAGGCGGAACCCCGCAAAGCCCGACCTGCTGACAACTTGTTGGCAGCAGGGAACGCCCAAAATATCCTACTTCAAATACTTTGCAAAAAAATCCGCAAGTTTATCAAAAGGAATTGCATTGTTTTTACCGCCATCATACAAATCGGTGTGACTTGCACCAGGAATAATTACCAGCTCCTTGTTGGCTCCGCTAAGACGCTTAAAGGCATCTTCGCCAAAATAGCGGGAGTGGGCCTTTTCGCCATGAAGAACCATAACAGCACTTTGGATTTCTTCAGCATAAGCCAAGAGTTTTGTATTCAAAAGAGAAGTTGCAGCAGTAACATTCCAGCCGCCATTTGAATTGAGACTTCGCTCGTGATAACCTCGTGGAGTTTTGTAGTAGTCGTAATAATCCTTTACAAAATAGGGAGCGTCTTCGGGAAGTGGATCTACAACTCCGCCGCCAAGCTTATAAGTACCGCCAGCCTGAACTGCTTTAAAATCTTCGATGCGCTGTGCCATAAGAGCCTTGCGGGCTTCGTGTCTGGCTTCTGCATTATTTGCGCTGTCAAAATATCCGTTGGCAGTAACACGGCTCATATCGTACATTGTACTTGCAACAGTTGCTTTAATTCGTGTGTCGATTGCTGCTGTATTAATTGCCATTCCACCCCAGCCACAAATTCCTATGATGCCGATTTTTTCCGGGTCGATGTTTTCGCGGGTTGAAAGAAAATCTACTGCCGCCATAAAATCTTCGGTGTTGATGTCGGGACTGTTCATGTAACGAGGTTCACCGCCAGATTCTCCTGTGTAGCTTGGGTCAAAGGCCAGGGCGATGTAACCGCGGGAAGCCATCTGGTTTGCGTAGAAGCCGGAGGACTGTTCTTTTACCGCACCAAAAGGTCCGGAGATTGCCAGGGCAGGATTTCCTGCAGATGCAGCATTCTCTGGGCTGTAGAGGTCTCCTGCCAGTTCAATTCCAAAATGATTGCGGAAGGTTACGGTTGTCCGTTTTACTCCCTGGGCTAATTCAAAAGTGTAATGTTCATTTGTTCTGTCTATTTTTGCGAGATTTGGATTCATAATATTCTCCTTGTGTCCTTAGTAACGTTGTGTCACTTAACTAAAGTGTATGGTATAATCGGTGACTTGTCAACACTAAAATGTGTTTTTAGTGACAAAAAGTTGCTTATTGCAAAAAATTGTTTACTGTGTTATTCTCTAGGTATGGCAGAATATATCCGCGCAAGAAGCGACGAACACAAAGAAGAAAGACTTTCTCAAATAAAAGAGGCAACTGCAGAACTCTTTGCAACTTGCCCTTACTCTGAAATTACGCTTACTACTATAGCTGAAAAACTTGGCTGGTCTCGTGCCAACCTCTATAAATACGTTACAACAAAAGAAGAAATCTTTCTGGAAATCTCCGCAGAAAAAATGGCTACCTATTACAATGCATTGCTTTCGGCTTTTCCAGATGGCAACAATTTTACGCCTGACGTGATTACTGAAGTATGGGCTGGAATTGTAAATGCAAATCAGGATTATATGCGCTATGTTTCCTATCTTAATCCGGTGATTGAAACAAATGTAACGGTAGAGCGTCTTGCTATTTTCAAAAAGAAATATTATGACCTGGCCTATGCCTTCCGCGATAGACTTGCACAAATGCTGGGCACCTCTCAGGATGCTGCTTACAAAATCCAGCTGGACATATTGTTTTATGCTTCATCGAATGCAGTCTGCTGCTACAAAAATCCTCTTGTTCAGGAAGCCCTCAAACAAATCAACATCACTCCGCCGCCAATGGACTTTTACAAGGACATGAAGGACTTTATTAAAATGCGGCTTGAGTGGAAAGACTAAAATCGAAACTGTGAAATCTGCTCCTTACGACTCATTTACAAGCTTGCCTGTCATGTGCTCAATTTCAAGTTCCAGGCACTGAACACGGGGAAGGGCATTTCTGAGTTCTTTTTCAAGATATTCCTGGTCGTCTGTAAACTTCTGAACCAGCTTTGTGCAGATCTTGCGGGCCAGTTCCGGGTCTGTCACTAGGCGGATTTTTCCAAAGACGATTACACTGTTGATGTTTAAAGCCCATTCGCCTTCCTTGCGGTAGCCTGAATCATAAATACAGAAGCTTGCCTTGTCATAATTTTTGATGGCATCGATTTTATGGCCTTCCTTTGCGCCATGAAAATAAATCTTGTTGTCTTCTTCGCTATAGAAGTGGGAGAGTGGAAGTCCATAAGGATATCCGTCATCACCCAGGAGTGAAAGAACTCCGCGTTTTTCGTTTTTCAAAATCTCTTTGCATTCGCTATCCGCAATCTGTTGCTTAAATCTTCTCATTGGTCTGAACATATAATCACCTTTTACTTTCTATTAATAAAATACAATCCCACAAGGCATATTGCAACACCCAGGACCTTGCTCCAGCTGATTACTTCGTGATAGCCGATAAGGCCTACAACAATAAGTACGATAGCAAGAATTGCGTTTGTCGTAACAGAAAGCGTATTTACTTTCCAGCCGGCCTTGTAGGCAAAAATAAAGCCCACTTCAAGGCCGGTAATCACAATTCCAAGAACTATTGTAGCCCAGTTTGTGTGGGAAAATTCTTTGAGGATATTTCCACCTTTGGAGGTGACAAAGAATGCAAGAGCCGAAAAGAACGTTGCTACAGCATAAGTGATTGTCATGCTTGCATAGGTGTTCATCTGCTCAGGAATTCCCTTTGCGCAAATCTGATAAAGTGTGTTTGAAAAAATAATGATTAAAAGCGGCCAGATGTAATTGAACATGGCTTGATTATAGCGGAAATGGGGGAGACTGTCAGTTGCAAATTTCACCCCTACATAATCCACTCTTACCCCATCAAAAATGCATCTTACCAAAAGCTCTCTTGTGCTCAGAATCATCTGCCCTTATTATGAAAGCATAAACTAAATGCAGCAGAAAAGGAGACAGCTGATATGAAAATACTTTTGATAAACGGAAGCCCAAAAGGCAAGAAGAGTAATTCCCTCAGACTGGCAGCGAGTTTTGTAGAAGGCGTAAAGTCAAAGGCAGAAGGAAGGGGAGACCTGGTCACTGTAGATGAAGTTGAAGTTGCTTCATTAAAAATCTCTGCCTGCCGCGGCTGCTTTGCCTGCTGGAAAAATACTCCGGGCCACTGCTGCATTAAAGATGATATGGCTTCAATCATTGAAAAAGAAATTGAAGCTGATTTAGTTGTATGGAGCTTTCCTCTTTATTATTTTAATGTTCCTGGCATTCTGAAAAATCTTATAGACCGTCAGCTGCCTATGAGTCTGCCTTTTATGAGTGAAAATACAAACGAAACTGGAAGTGGCGGGCACGATGTCAGATATGATATGAAAAATATCCATCATGTTTTGATTTCTACCTGCGGCTTTTATTCGGCAAAAGGAAATTATGATTCTGTAACAAATATGTTCGATCACTTTTTGGGCAAGGGAAATTACCAGACAATTTTCTGTGGTCAGGGAGAACTCTTTAGAGTAGATGAACTTTCTGACAGAATTAATCAGTATCTGGAAATTGTGAAGAAAGCCGGTTCTGAATATGCTGATGGAAAAATCTCTGAGCAGGTTTTAAATCAGCTGAGAACTTTGCTTTATCCTAAAGAAGTTTTTGAAAAGCTTGCAGATGCTGACTGGGGAATCAACAAAGAGACCGGTGAAAAAGAAGCGCAGGATCTTACCTTTACTCGTCAGATGGCAGCCCTCTATAACAAAAATTCTTTTAAGGGTAAAAACCGGGTTCTTGAAATGTGTTATACCGACACAGGTCACACCTATCAGATTCTTCTTACAAAAGACGGTAGCCAGCTTTTTACAGACGGAAGCCTAAAGGTAACAACAAGAGTTGAAACTCCTTTTGAGGTATGGGCGGCAATTTCTCGTGGAGAAATGGAAGGTGCTGAAGCCCTGGGGAAAAAGCTTTATTCCGTAACCGGTGATTTTTCTTTGATGATGGACTGGGATAAAATATTTGGTAGCGATGCAGTTGGAAGCGGGGAAGCTTTTGATGATGAAGGCGCTGGTTCAGGAAAAGCAGGCCTGAAAAATCCTACTATGACAAGCATGCTGCTTCCATGGATTTCCTTCTGGGTAGCAGTTGCAATAAATCCGCTGGTTGGCTCAATTGCTGCAATGGCAGTTTGTGCACTTGTTCCATTTATAATGAGAAAGCATAAGCTGATTATCTGGGATCAGCTTTCGGTTGCGGCCGTTGCACTTTTATCTGCAGCTGCGCATTTTACTGGCAAGGGAGAAGTGGCAACAAATGCGGGCTATCTGATTTTTGGACTTTTCTGGCTTGCATCTTGTTTTACAAAGGAGCCTCTATGTGCCTCTTATGTAAAGTACAACTATGGCGGAAGCAAGGCCGACAAGAATCCACTCTTTATGAATGCTAATTATATTCTGGCTGCCTGCTGGGGATGTCTTTATATTTTTACTGCAATCTGGACCTTCTTCTTAAGAAGAGCAGGCTTTGGAAATATTCTTCTTGTAGTAAACAATCTGGTGCCTCTTGCAATGGGACTTTTTACCGGCTGGTTTGTAAAATGGTATCCGGCATGGAAGGCAAGGGGGTAGTCTGGTCTGCTTTTCTGGATTTTATCTGTAGAGTTCACCCATGAAATATTGTTCCTGAAAAGAAATGGCTTCAAGAATTTCCTGGTCTGAGTAAGGCCTGTCATCCAGGGCAACAATCCATTTGTCTTCAACATCATTCAAACGGTGATAAACTCCGATGATTTTTCCTTCGTAAGTTTTTAGCGGCTGATTTGTACCAAAAACGTAAACATCCTGTTCTGCTCCGTCACCGGCAAGAAGGCCGTCTACATAGCCATAGTTTATTGGATAAATCATTTCTTTGTGTCGAGGATGAGAAGAGCCAAGAGGGCGGTCAATTGTGCCCTTTACGGTTTTTCCTATGATGTCGCTGTAATCTTTGTGGGCGATTTCCATTTGATAAACCAGTGTTTTTCCACCCCAGCGTTCTGTCATAGTTTGCAAAAATGAAAAGCCAAAGTTTTCGTAAAGGCCTTTCTGGTCTGTTGAGATATAAAGCTGTTTGAAGCCCTGATTTTTTGCAAGGCGATAAATATATTCTATCAGTTTTCCAATGCGGCGTTTTCCACGGAAGGCAGGAAAGGTGTAAACAAAGCCAATCCAGGGAGTAAGCTCTGTATCCGGAATTTCGTCGCGTTCCGAAAAGCTGCAAAAAGAAATCAGATTATTACCCTGGGTCAGTAAAAAGACTTTTGATTTTTCGCCATATTGCAGATTAAAGCTTCCTTCAGAAAGAATCTTAAAAAGATGTTTTCCAGCCCTCCAGTCAGATTCACCGATTTTTGTCAGCCAGAATTCTTTTTCAGATTTGTCTAAGAGGAAAAAATCTTTTATTTGAAGTTTTTCTTTTTCTGTCATTTTTTTACCTTGTCATTTATCATCTCCCAGCCAGTGCATCTTTTGTAGTTCTGGTTGGGGAAGGTGTAGGTCTGGTTCCAGGGGCGGTCGAATACCATAACTTTTAAGTCTGGAAGGTGGTCGAAAAACTTGAAAGCAGAAGGGGAATCTTCGACTGCTAAATCAAAATGCATTTTGTAATAATCTTCCAGTTCCAGATTGAAGCTGCTGCCTTTTAAGAAATTGTCGCGGCCGTATTTGTTCAGGCAGTACAAATTTACTTTCTCCAGACCATGCTGATTCAGCCATTCGCGGGATGCGTCGTAGGTACTGACAGGGCGGCCGGTAATGATTTTTATGTCGTGGCCTTTTGCCAGCCAGCTATTGATGGTTTCGCTTGCGCCCGGAGTTTCGTCGTAGGATAAAAGAACTTCCGGTTGATGGCCTTTTATCATCATTTGGTCATATTGCTCTTCTGTCAGGTTAAAAGATTTCTGCAGGTTAAAATAGTGAATCTGCTCGTAGGGAATATCAAGATTAAACATTTCTTTTACGAGCCCTGAAAAGTAGCGGGCTGTTTCGCAGAGGCAATCATCAAAATCAACGTAAATATTCATCTCAAAAATTATAACAGAAAACTATATTCAAAGCGATGTATTAAGCGGCATTTAGTGATAAAATATTTTTATGGCAAAGGAAATCAAAACATATACAGCAGAGCTTTTCATAAAAGAAAAACACAATCTCGGCGAGTCGCCTTTTTATGATGCCCGCACTAAGACTCTTTCCTGGGTTGATATTTCGGAAGGAAAATTTTTTACTCTTGACCAGGACGGAAACAAGCGAGTTTTTTCTTACGGGCAGAAAATCGGTTCTGCGGTTCCGGCTGAAAAGCCCGGCACTTATCTGATTGCAGGAACAGATGGGCTTTATCTTGAAAATGCTGATGGCTCTAAGCCTTTGCTTATCAAAAATCTTTCTGAATACTACAAGGCCTGGCAGCGTTCAAATGACGTGAAGGCTGATCCTAAAGGCCGTGTCTGGTTTGGTTCTTCTGTGGATGATGATATTCACGAAGCGAGCGGAAATCTCTTCTGCCTGGAAAAAGGCCGGGTGACTGTAAAGCAGGCTGACACAAAGATTTCGAATGGACTTGCCTGGAGCTCGGACCGCAAAAAGTTTTATTTTTCAGATACCCTGCAGTATGCGGTTTTTGAATATGATTATAATTTAGAAACTGGTGCGATTTCAAACCGCAAGGTTTTGTTCAAGCCGGAAGAAGGCCGTGGTATGACAGACGGAATGTGCATCGATTCAGAAGACAATCTCTGGGTAGCCTTCTGGGGTGGCAGCCGCATAGAAGAGCGAAGCACAAAAGACGGTTCACTTCTTGCTGTTGTAAACGTGCCTGCCAAAAACGTAACATCCTGTTGCTTCATGGGCGACAAGCTGGATACCCTTTTTATCACAAGTGCAGCAACCGGCCAGACCGGCGAACTCGACGGCTGCCTCTTTACCTGCAAGGTCGATGTAAAAGGTTTGGAGTGCGATTACTGTAGAGTGTAGAAAAAATCACGTAACTTCATGCAGCCACTTTCCGCTCAGAACTCTTATGGCTCCGACAATTGCCTTTACAATTGATTCGCTTGAGAGGAATAAGAAAATCATTGGGGCGGGAAGATGGAGCACAAAGGCCGCTACATATCCAAGAGGAATTGCAACTCCCCACAAAACAATCAGTTCACCAACCGCAGAAAATACTGTATCTCCACCTGCCCTGCACACACCGACAACCCAGTCCATGCAGAAGGAATTAAATGGATAGAGCAGAATCAAAATCATAAGAATCTGAGTTGCCATCTTTATAATTTCGGGCTCAACGTTAAAGAGGAAGGGGAGCAGTTTAGAAAGCGGCAGCAGCAGAACTCCGACCACCGCTCCCACTAAAGGCATAAACCACATGGAGCGCAGGGCATATCCTTTTGCTTCATCCAGCTTCTTTTCGCCGATACGTTTTCCAATCAAAACTCCAATACCGTTTCCAAAGCCCATACAGAATACCCAGGTTAGCTGGCTAATGGTTCCGGTGATGCTGTAGGCGGTAAAAGAATCAGTTCCCGCATGAGCATAGATTCCGTTATAAACAGAAGTTCCAAGTCCCCAGAAGGTTTCGTTGACAATAACCGGGAAGGCAATCTTCAGATATTTAAAAACAAAAGACCAGTCAAAGCCCAGCAGTTCGCGAAGCTTTCCGCAGATTTCATAACCGTGAGAATAAGACCAGCTCAAAAGAATTACAAGTTCAACAAGGCGTGAAAATACAGTTGCGATGGCGGCTCCCTTTACTCCAAGTCCCGCAACAAAAATCAAAAGATAATTTGCACCGGCATTTGTCAAAAGCGAAATGGATGTACAAACAAGCGGAAGCTTTACCCGTTCCGTACTTCGCAGAGCAAGGGTGATAGAAAAACTTATAGCAGTAGGAATATAACTCAAGCATGCAAGACGAAGATATTCTCCGCCAACGCGCACAACCTCAGGATCCGGAGAATAAATTCTTATAAGCTGATGAGGAACAAAAAGCCCGAGTACTGTGAAAACTACGGCAACAAAACCAGCAATCAAAGTCATCAAACCTAAAGACTTTCTGATTCCGCGAATATCCTTTTTACCCCAGAACTGCGCAATAAAAACACCGCCGCCAGAAGTGATTCCAAAAAGAATCATGTTGAGGATAAAGAAAATCTGATTTCCAAGTCCAACTGCTGCAATCTCAACACTACCAAGCCGCCCGATCATAACGGTGTCGAGCATGTTCACAAAGTTCTGCAAAAGCGCCTGAAGAGAAATTGGAATTGCGATCGTAAACAAAGAATAGTAAAAGCCTTTAAGTTTCATATCGCACTATTATGAAGATATAGGGGAAAAAATCAATGGGAAGGAGGGGAAAGCCTTCCCCTGCCTCCAGCCCGCTTCGCGGTCTTCCGTCACCCCTTCTCCTAGGGGCTTTGCCCCTAAAACCCCAGAATATGCCGTTTTACGATATTTGCGAAGTAAACCCTGCCACAACGTCTGATTCAGTCTTTTAAAAAAAAATATTCTTTAAAAATATTTTATCCCATGACATTTCTTGTCATGCTCTCCACATTATACTTAGCATATAAACTAATTATTCAGGGGGATTATTTATGTTCAAAAAACTTCTTATCACAGGCGGAATCGCATTCGTTGGGTATGTCGTAAATGAAGTAAGAAAACAATACGACAAAAATGTCGATGACTATAATAACCTTTTAGACAGGTATAATGAAATGTCAGAATCCATTAATAATGGGAATTTTTATAATAACAAAAAGTCAAACATAAAGAATGATAATTCACATTATATTACAGAAATTCAGACAATGCCTGATGGTTCTAAATGCAAAATCAAGAAAGACCTTGATTCTGGAATCAGCATAATATCCGTTATGGATGCATAAAAAAATCAAAAATTTTTGAGATTACGACATTTCTTGTCATACCCTAGAATTTATAATTGATTTATAAGAACCTGATAAAAGGTTCTGAGGAGATAATATGATAAAGAGATTTATTGGTACGTGTGTAGCTGCCACTGTTCTTGCAGTTACAGGAAAGCTTGTTTCAGATTATGCAGAAACAAAACCTGCACTGAAAAATGTAAAAGACAAACTTAAGAAAACTGGAAAAGATTTTTCGGAAAACTGCAAAGAAGTTTTTGATGCTACAAAAAGAGTTTTTACAGGAGAACTTCCTACAGAAAACACTATAGCAACAGAGACTTGTTAAAATAATCCAGAGTTCCTGGCAATGCCGTAGTTCCCCTCCCACCCACGGCATTGTCTTTTTTCCCCTAAAATCAAATTTATGTGATATAATCATTAAATAAGAGAGAAAAGTATGAAGGTAAAAACATCAAAAGCTTATTCCGAAAAACAAACAAAACTAACTGCCTGGCGTATTCTTGAAATAGACAGTTACCTTCAAACTGGTAAACCTTACACAGCTGCCCAACTCGCAAAGCTAGTTGGTACGCACGATAATGGTAAAAAAGAATATTCTATTAGAACAATTCAGCGTGATTTGGAATATATGCTGGATACCTTACACGCTCCAATTGCAAGTGACTATCGTGGTTATCGTTATACAGAACCTAACTTTTTTATAAAAACTATCCCTCTCACAGAAGGAGAGGCATTTTCGGTTGCCGTCTTAAATCCACTTCTAGAACAATATCGCAATACACCTATAGAAAATCAGCTTCGCTCAGTTTTCAAGAAGATTACAGAATGTCTCCCTGAACGAATCAGTGTCGATACATCTTTCTTAAATCCTAAAATAACGTTCATTCCGGATAGAACAGAAAATATTGATCCATCTTTTTTCCAAACGATTTTTGATTCTCTGAAAAACTGCTGCACAATCACATTTGAGTATCGTCCACTCCAGAAAACATCATATATGGAACGCACGTTAGATCCTTATCATGTTGTCTGCCAGAGAGGAAACTGGTATGTAATGGGAAAATGCCACGACCGTAATGAAGTTCGCATTTTTTCATTTTCTAGAATGAAAAACATCAAAATCCTAGAAAAAAAGTTTGGAATTCCAAAGGACTTCAAACCATCAGATTATTTTGATGTTGAAATGGGGGTCTGGTTAAGCGATAAGACACCGATAACAGTAGAACTTCTGGTGGATAAAGAAATCGGAACTTATGCTCTTAATCGTATCTGGCACAGCGAACAGACAGTTGAAGAACGAGATGATGGCAGCATTTATGTAAAGTTCCAGACAACACAGAAACGTGAAATTATTCGCTGGGTACTTGGTCAGGGGCATACAGTAAAGGTTCTGGGACCACAGGAACTGGTTGAGGAAATAAAAGCTGAACTGAAAAGTTCGCTGAAAAGATATAACTGACAAAAATCTATATAATAATTAATATGACTTTAAAAAGGGAGTAAAAGCATGGGGTTATTTGGTATTAAAACAAAAAAAGATAGGGAACACGAACTGAATTTGCAGCGTGAAGAGAATGCAGCAAAAGCAAGAGAAGCAGCAGAAGAAAGAGCTTCACAAGAAAGATTAGCAGAAAAAGCTCAAGAATCACAGGAACGACGTGAACAAGCTAAAATACGTTCTGCAGAACAAGAAGCTGCTAGGAATAGAGCATCGCAAGAAAAAATTGCACAAACTAATAAAGAAAAAGCAATTGCCGAAGCTCAAATTTCAGCTGAAATGGATAAATATGCAATCGATAAAGAAAATGAACTAAAAATTGAATTAGCACAAAAACAGGTAGAGTCAGAAGCTAAAGCTTTAGAGGAAGAAACAAATCGCCTTCAACTTGAAAAGAATGCCAGCATAAAGCAAAAAGAAATTATAGAAAAAGAAGAGACGACTCGTCTTCAACTTGAAAAAGAAGCAAATATTAAACAAACCCAAATAGAAGAAAAAGCAGAAACGGAGCGTGTTCGAATAAAGGAAAACTCTGATTTGGAAGCTAAAAAAAATGAATACATAGAAGCTACAAGAAGAATTCAAATACAAGAAGAAAGTCAAATAAAACAGACTAAAGAGCGTTCAGAAGCAGAGCAAGCGGTGGCAAAAGAAGCAACCAAACAAGTCGAAATAAATGCTAAGAGAGATGTTGAAATAGCCGAAAAGGAACGACAATTCAAAGTTGAAGCATTAACAACAATGAAAGATATGTTTAATTCATACTTATCGGTTGTAACAGAGACACATGCTTCTGAAATTCAAGCCTTAATATCTTTTAATGAGACACGAAAAGTAAAATTTCTTACAAGTCTAGAAAGTGCTCGTTCTGAAAAAAAACATTTGCTCGAACTTTCGAAAGAAGCTAAAGGTCAGGAAAAATTAAATTATCTAAATGAATCTCGGGAATTAGAAAAAACTATTCGTGATTTACAGCAAGAAGATAAAGAAGCAGATTCTGAATTAATGGGAACTCTTGCAATGCTTCGTGATAAGCAAGACAAAGAATTAAAAGATAAACAGTCAAAATTAACTAATATGGATACACTATTTCTTGATTTCAAAGGAGAAGCTCAATAATGAAAAAGGTTGCTTTTCTTGTATTTCTACTTTTTAATGTAATGGTCTTTGCTGAATCCAATGATTTATATGATGTTAATTATGACGCTCCTATAAATAATATACAATATAATACTAATCAACAATTCTTCCAGGAAATTTATTTACAGTATGAAACTGCTATAAAAAGATCAGAAGATTCTATCCGTAATGACGAAAAAATAATTCGCCAGAATGAAGTAAAATCTGTAAAAGAAGAAGAATCTCAAAAGTATCAAGCAGGTATTGCGGAAGCTCTGGAAAAACAGCGAAAAGAAATCTATGAAAATGAAATTGAAGCCGTTAGAACGAATGAACGGGAACTATTAAGTGAAGAAATTCGCACAGCAGTAACTAATGAATTGAATGAAAAATTTACTCTTCTCTATGAAGAAAAAAAGAATAAAGAAATTAAAGAACTTGAAAAGCAGTTACGAGAGCAAATTTCATTAGAAAATGAAAATCTAAAAACTAAATACAAGTCTGAAGTTGAAACTGAGTTGATTCCAAAATTCGAAGAAAAAAAGAATAAAGAAGTCAAAGAACTTGAATCAAAATTACGAGAACAAATTTCATTAGAAAACGAAAAATTAAAAATTCAGTTCAAGTCTGATGTTGAAAAAGAATTAGCCCCAAAGTATGAGGAGAAGAAAAATCAAGAAATCGAAACCTTAAAAGAACAACTTTCTTTACAAGTTTATAACGAACAAAAAGAAAACTTTGATAAAGAACTTAGATCTCAAATTTCACTTGAAAATGAAGTTCTTGCAGAAAAATATAAAAACGAAGTAAGAGCAGAACTTACTTCAGAATTTGAAGAAAAAAAGAATGAAGAAATATTTGAGTACAAGAAAGAATGGAAACGTGAAGTCTTTGAAGAGAATCATATTCGTACTGAACGATTGAAAATAGTTTGGCCATATATCTTAAAAATATTTTTACTAATTACCATCCTTTTTCTTATTTATTTCATTACCAAAATTATCAGGAAAATAATTGCTGAAAAAAAGACTTCAAACACCAAGCAAAAGAATCAAAAGGAAATCCTTGATTATTTAACAGATACATATTTAGAAAAAATAAAAGAATATGGAGGTAAAACAGAAACAATAAGAGAAGAAATTGATAAATCTACTAAACCAGAAGACTTGAAAAAATTACATCGTAAAGCTATTGGTATTGCTCAAAATACTTATAAAACATTGAAATCTACTCCTTCTATTACTGAATACAAAAAAATATTTACAGATTTAGATGTTTCTAATATTTTTGCAAATTGGAATGGTGCTGGTGATGATGAGGAAATGAAGCAAGGTCTTTGTAATGAGTTTTATTCGAATATAAATAAATATACAGAAACAGCTACAGAGGCCTGTTATTCTAAAAATAATAAAAAAGATATACAAAATTTACTTTTGACTTATACACAGACTCTCAAAAATACATCCGAACAGGTAGTAAATCTTGCTAAGCAAGAAACAAATAATGTAATAAAAATTAATCTAGTTACTATTGCACAAAAGTATGGCGATTTGGCAAAAAAATTTTCTGAGGGGGATTTTTAAATGAAAAGTTACATTCGCATTTTTCTTTTATCCGAAGTTTTTATACTTACTATTATTTTAAGTTCATGTGGAAATAAAAAGACTGATGATGAAAAAGCATTTGAAAAAGCTCAGACTGAATATAATAAAGGCGGACTTGATGCATTTTCAAAATTCGTAAGTAAAAATAAATACTTTCCTGTAATCGATAATACACAAGATAACGCTACTCCATTTTTAATTGTTTTGAAGAATGGTGATATTGAAAATTGTAAATTATTTTTTGAAAAGGGTGCTTCATATATAGAAAAAGATGGAAGTGGATGTGATTGTTTAGATTATGCTATAAAAGCTAATAACATATCTACATTTAATTATGTTTTATCAATACTCCCCCAATCATATTGGAACATTCCAGATAATGATGGTAATCTGCCTTTTATAAAAATTATTACTCAATGTAATGACTATGAAATTGTTAAGCATGCAATCGATAATACAAATAATATTAACAATATTAATAAAAGTGGTAAAACCTCATTAATGTATGCTGCACAATGCAATGTTGATGTTCGTACTGTAAAATATTTACTTGATAAAGGGGCAGAATTAAATATTAAAAACAACAATGAATGGACCGCATTAATGTATTCAGCACGCTATAATCCGAACCCTGCAGTTATGGAAGACTTAATATTACGTGGTGCCGATTTAGTTCCAAATTCTGTTGGTCTTACAATAACCATGCTAGGTTCATGTAATCCAAATCCAGGTGTTCTTTTAACATTATTTAATTATATTAATGAAGTAAACTCTCAAACAGATACAGGGAAAACAGCTCTTATGTATGCCTGTGAAAATCAACAGGATTCTTCAGTTATCAAATTACTCATAGAGAAAGGTGCCAATGTTAACGAAAAAGATAAAGATGGAAAAACAGCATTGATGTATGCATTAGAAAAATACAATAAACCAGAGGTTGCCTATATTCTAATCGCTGCCGATGCAAAGACAGATGATGAGGATTTTAATAAAAAAACAATAAGAGAATATTTGACTTCAAATACAATACTTTCATCAAGCGATTTATTAAATGCATTGGATGTAAAACAAAAAACGCCTGAAAAACAGACTTTGATTAATGAAGAAGAAAGAACTGATTCTTCAGAAATGATTTCTTCTGAGAATGTAATTACTGATTCTAATAATGAAGAATAAAAGGAGTTCTAAAATGATATTTGATATAAAATCTGAACTAAATGAATCATCCTACAGAGATAGAATACATAGCAAGTACAAAAAACAATCTGAAACAACTGAGTCTGGAAATATTTCAGAAATTCAGACTAGTATTGAAAATTATGACAATACTGTTTTGGATTCAACATTCTTAATTCAAGTTGATGAAAAAATAAATTGTGTTTGTGCTATTGATAGAGAATATAAAGAAACTCTGTCTCTTTCAAACAAAGCAAAACAAAGTGCTGAGCAAGCCTTAGAAACTGCAGAGAAAGCTGCTGAAAAATCAGCTGGAATTGGAAAAAAGAAAAGAGCTATCGAAGCTCTTCAGACTGCACAAAAAGAACAGGCCATTGCTAATGATGTAAGTGTTCAGGCAATTTCAAAAATAGCTAAATTACAAGAAAAAATAATAGAAGCGACAAAAGCTCTTTTTTTGCTAGGTACAAGTAGTATTGCGGCAAATCGTTCTGTTTATAGACAACTTGAATTACAACTAAAAGGTGCTTCTGATGAGCAGTTATCAGATTTTGCACAAAAAGAGCTTCAAGCTGTAATGCAACAACTGAATGATCAACAGGATGTGATGGCAAAACATAATAAATTGAGTGAAGTTGTTCATTCACAGCAAGAACAGGTAGAAAGACAACAACAATTAATTGATGAGCTTCGCAAACAACAAGAAAAGCAACAAGAACAATTCCAGAAGGAATTAGATATCCTAAAAAAACAACTTGAATCTTTTTCAGATAATAATCAAAAAGATGAACCTGCAGATAATATTGTAGAAACAATTCAAAAGAATGAGACATCTAATACAATTCAAGAAAAACCTGTTGCAGAAGACAATAAAAAGGAGAAAGATAAAAAATGGATATTTTGGAACAAAAATCAATAGTTGAATTTAAGCAAGAAATCCCTGATGATAATTTTTCTGTAGAGTATGAAATTGTTCCTTATATAAAAAAGGAACAAAATTCAGATATTTACGCATTAGATCAACGTATTTCAAGTATTGATACTGAAATTGAAAAATTAAATTCTGAAATAGATCGATTAACGAATCATGCAGATGGTCTAGATTATATAGTAGCAGTTTCTAGTGGCATTTTATCTGGAATAATTGATTCAATTTTCGTTGGTGAATGGAATTTTGAACATGCTAAAGCCATTAGTAATGAAGAAATTAATAGAAAAGTAATGGCATTTGCAAAGAAAAAAGGATGGCAACCACATGAGGGCAATGGAGAAAGACTTGATTTAGCGATAAAATATTTAGAGAAAAAATATCCATTACCTGGTGATGGTGCGTTTGAACAACTTGCAGGTTCTGGAATAACAAAAAATACTCATCATATCGATGATTTTTGCCATCATCCCAATATTGTAGGCTTAATTTGTTGTTTATTGGTTCAGTTTAAAGGTGAAACAATTTATTATAATAATTCGAGCACAAAGTATTCTATTCCAATATTAGTTAATGATTATGGGCAACTACAAGGTACAACACTAGTTACAAAATTTTTTTGTGGAATAATTAATTGGTTTATTACAGTTGCAAAAACTATTGCAAATGCTAAAGGACATTGGATGAGCGATATAGCAGGTTCTGGCACTTCTAAACATGGTGGTGCTGGCTTGCCTGGTCCTGTAATGTCATTATTAAAAGAATTATCTGCACTTCCTTGTTTTAAAGATTCAAATTTTTCAGAAAATTTAAGAAAAGTTTATCAAAATGGAATTGGTACAGGAAAAAAACAAATTGATTTAGGGATTCTTAATAGTTTATTTGAAGGTGCCTCTAGTAAATTTGATATTAGAACTGAAAATGCCTTAAAACATGAACTTAAAAGGCAAGCTGTTCCTGTGGTAATAAATGAAGCCTTAGTTAGGGGTTTTTATACAATTAGACATTTTATTGCTGAATACAAATTAAAAAATGATTTTTATAAATTAGACTGGAAAAACATTCTTCCTTTTAAAAATCGCACTATCATAAGAATGCTAACTATTTCTACCGGTACGTTTACTGCATTTGATCTTGCAGATGCAACAATTCGTTCTGCGGTTAAAAACGCAGGCCAAATTGGCAGTCCATTATTTATAAAGGATATTATATTACGTGTTAATTTTGTAGGTATTGGCCGTTTTGCAATTGCAATTAGTACTGATGTAAGTATGGAAGTAAAAAAATCTACGCTTGAGTACAAAAGAATAGAATTATTTATAGAACAAAATGAATTATTAAATGCTAAAATCTTCTATCGTCAACAAGAAATGTGGATTCAAATAGCTAATACAGAGTCTTCTGCAAAAAAATTGTTAAAAATTGCCGAGCAATCAATTCAATTTGAAAAAGAAGCATATAAGGATATGTTGCAGAGTGTAAATAATATTGGTATATATGCTAAAAAAGCAGAAGAAAAGAATCCTGGTTTAAGGAAAAAATTATTGGATTCGATGTGGTAGACCTAGCTGATAATATGGATAAAGAAATCTGGAATACATTTGCGGTTTATAATTTTAGTAATAAAATCTCTTTTAAAAAACTCCAGGATGGCATCAAATCATCAGATTTTCTAGTCTCTGATGACAGCTGTATTCATCGTCTTGTAGGGCTTCGGTATGATTCCAAAACAATGCATGAACCGGAAATTACAATAGTTTGTTCAAGGCATGAAATGGCAGTTGCGAAACAAATAGCCTTTTCTCTCGGAAAACGTATTTATCAAAAGTCAGCATTGTCCGCAATGCTCTTCCATAATTATACAAGTGGGCAGAGAATCAGATGTCAGGATTATAACGAAGTTGCAAAAGTTTATGCAAAATTTATATGTTCCAAGAAGAAAATCTAAAATCTAGCGATTTCTGTTGTTTAATGTTATAATTCGAATAAGGAAAAAGATATGATTTTATACCATGGAAGTCCAGACAAAATAGTTACTCCGACCTTTGGTCTTGGCGAAGAACGTCATGATTACGGTAAAGGTTTTTATCTAACTGCTGATCTGGAACTTGCTAAAGAATGGGCGGTTTGTAAACCGGATTCTGAAAGTGGATATGTTCATACCTTTGACTTGGATACAAGCGATTTATCAGTTTTTGATTATGAAAAAGAAAATATTCTTTGCTGGCTTAGTGAATTGATGAAGCATAGAGACGCTGCTGATTCAAAACGATATAAAGTTCTTGTTCCAAAGTTTATTGCAAAATATGGAAAAGATACAATTTCAGCTGATGTCATAAAAGGCTGGCGAGCAAATGCTTCATATTTCTATATTGCAAAAGCTTTTGTTCGTGATGAAGTTGATATTGATATCCTTGAAGAACTTATGCAGCTTGGTGGACTTGGAATCCAGTGGTGTTTGAAGTCTGAAAAAGCTTTCGCAAGTATTCATAAGACAGGAGAAATAATTCCTGTTGATTATCATGAGTTTAATCAAAAATACAATCAGCGAGATGCTGAAGCTAGAATTAAAATGAAGGAATTGATTAATTCAGATAAGAACAAGGTTGAAAAAGTTTTCAGCACGCTGGTATAGAGGTAAAGCAATGACAGCATATCCAGAATGTTATGTAGATGAAATTGTTGAAACTCAGGGAAAAATGTTCGAGCTTGTAGCCGATTCTCCTCATATTGATTTTGACGATTTCATTGAAAAATATATGACAAGCAAAACACGAACTTATCTTGATAGAGCAGATGCTTATGTAAGCAATCTTCCAGAAAAAGAATTATATGATTACTTTTGCAAAGTAGATGGTTATTCTCCAAAAGAAGGCAAGACGCTTACAGGCTTTGCGCCAGATTGGATTGGTCAATTCTATGCCCGCTCTCAATGGCAGGAAAATGTTCCAAGTGCAAAACTCATAAAATTACTTCCCGTTGATTTTATGAAAGCGTCATACAAAGGCTTGCACGATCTTGATTTAGACCTTGCAGTAGATAAGGTCTTTAAGAATTTGTAGAAACTGTAAAATCAAAATCGCCGGTAACTGTGATGCTTTCAGTGTCATTTGGGACAGTAATTGTTTTATTTGAGCCAGTTACTTCGACTGTTTTTTCCTGAATTACGGTTGAAGTATTTTCTGATTTTTGATTTTTCCCTTTGCAGCTGATTATCAAAAGGCTTAATGCCAGAAGAAAAACAATACTTTTTTTCATTTTGGACCTCACATTATCAATCATTCTTTTGTATATTCGTCGTTCTTTATAAAGATTATACCTTTATTATTTTATAATTTCATGAATTTTATATTTGAATATGAGAAAATAGTTTGTGTGAGTGAGATTCTTTTCCTTGACAAATATTCTTTATCTATATAGCGTTACTAGAGTACAGTCTAGTAGAGTTAACTCTAGTAGACTGCACTCTAGTAGAGTCTACTCTAGTGGATTGCACTCTAGTAAAGCTCTTACTGATTAAAGAGGTGACAAATGAAAAAACTGCATGCTTTTTTCTTTATTTTGCTGATTGCTTCGGGACTTGTTTTTGCCGAAGACGTAAAAGTGAAAACTGGGGATGTGTTCGGCGCATCTATGACAGATTACTTTACGCCGGTTGCCAAGGGAATCCGTGGCAGCTGGACTTGTGTTTCCAGCATCAAAAATGTTGAAAAGGATTTGTGGTGCCTCACTCTCGTCGTTGATTCTAAATCAAATCAGATTCCAAAAACTTTTGAATACTTCGTTCGCCCTGGTGATGTGATTACCGTTTGCCGCTTTCCGGATATTACAAAAGATGTTCAGCTGAAAGTAAAATCCATCAAATGGAACGAAGCAGTTCTGGAAGTGATTGAGTAAATGAAGGAATAAATATATGGAAAAAGAAACAGAAGATCGCCTGACTGCAATCGAAATGAAACTCGCCTACATGGAAGATTTTGTAAGCCAGATTCAGAACGTTGCAGTTGATCAGGCCAAAACTATTGATAAGCTGCAGAAGGAAATAAAAATGATGTCGGACAGAATCCGCGAAATGTCCAATCAGATGGAAGGCGATATTCCTAATAGAAAGCCGCCGCATTATTAAGGACACCCTAGGGGCGTTGTAACCGAGTTTGCTACGCAAACATCGCAGGGGGTGTCCCCCGCTGGAGAGGGTGGTGAGCAACGAAGTACGAACCAGGGAGAGACCTCTCCCTTAATATTCTGATTCTGCAGGCAAACTTTGGCACTCTAGAGTAATGCTTTAATGCATTCTTCGACCTTGGCCATATCTGCAGTTGGCTCGAAGCGGGCAACTACATTTCCGTTACGGTCAATTACAAACTTTGTGAAGTTCCATTTGATATCCGGAGTTTTTGCCCAGTCCGGATTTGCTGCATTGAACATATTTTCCAGTGTAGACTTTAATGGATTATCATCAAATCCTTCAAAGCCCTTCTGAGATTTAAGGTATGTGTAGAGTGGAAGTTCATTTGCGCCATTTACATCAGACTTTTTCATCTGAGGGAATGTAGTGTTGTAACGAGTTGTACAGAAGTTGTGAATTTCTTCATCACTGCCTGTTGCCTGTGCTCCAAACTGATTGCAAGGAATATCGAGAATCTCGAGTCCTTTTTCATGATAATCTTTATACAGCTGTTCAATAAGTGCATACTGTGGTGTAAAGCCGCAGCCTGTTGCTGTATTTACAATCAAAATTACCTTTCCTTTCAAATCAGAAAGCTTTAATGTTTCACCTTTACCTGTTGTTACTTCGTAATCATAAATCATAATAATCCTCCAGTTTAAGCCCGCCGGACAGAACGGGCAGTGTCTTTTATCTTTACCTATTTATACTGCTTTACAAATTCAACAGCAGCCTTGATATCATCTTCATTTGGTCTGCCCTTATGAAGTCCCTTGAATTCACCTTTGCAGTGGAATTCTTTTTCATCCATTGGAACGCCAACCTTATCTGCTTCTGCTTTAACTTTTTTGTAAGTAGAATTGAGAAGGGCTGCTGAACCAAAGTTTACAATCTTTCCAACCTTGTCTTTAGAAAGAGATGCAACGAAATTGCGAACCTCCGGATCAATATTAAAGGCATAATATGAATTTCCGAGGAAAAGAATATCAACCTTTTCTGTTACTGGCTCAGAGATTGGAAGTGCCTCAACTCCAAGTTCCTTTGCAATTGCATCTGCAAGTCGTTTTGTGTTACCAGTTTTGGTATAGTATCTTACAGCAAATGACATAAAAGCCTCCGTTTATATATACATTGTATACAATGTAATTGAGTAAAATATAATACCGTTTTATAGTTTTGTCAACTGAGACTAACAAAATTTATTGGGAATAACATAATTTTATGATACTGACAGGAATTTTTGTATTATTATTTATATATGGATATAAAAGAAGCAATTAAAGAAAGACATTCGGTGAGACAGTTTAAGGATCTTCCTGTAAAAAGCGAAGATAAGGAAAAGCTTGAGGTTCTGATTAAGGAGTGCAATGCGGAAAGCGGTTTAAACATTCAGCTGGTTACTGATGACCCTGAATGTTTTGATACCTTCCTTGCACATTACGGCAAATTCAAAAATGCAAAGAACTATATCGCGATGATTGGCAGCAAGTCCATTGATAAGCTTGACCAAAAGTGCGGCTATTACGGACAGAAACTTGTTCTTGTGGCACAGACTCTGGGCCTCAACACCTGCTGGGTTGCGGGCACTTACGGTAAAGGTAAATGCAAGGCAGATAAAAATGCCGGCGAAAAGATTGTCTGTGTAATCGCTCTGGGATATGGTGAAAGTCAGGGCGTGGCTCATAAGTCAAAGCCGGTTAGCAAGCTCTGTAAGGTTTCAGAAGCTGATTTGCCTGCTACACCGGCCTGGTTCCAGGAAGGCCTCGAAGCCGCAATTCTGGCACCGACTGCGCTGAATCAGCAGAAGTTCCAGGTTTCTCTTGATGGGGATGAAGCAGTTATCACAACAAAACGCGGCCCTATGACTCAGCTGGATTTGGGAATTGTAAAGTACAATTTCGAAGCAGCTTCTGGGCATAAGGTGCGATAGTTTTAATTACTCCCAGCTGATAAGCTCGCTGTCCGGGCGGCAATTTTCGTGGCCCGGGGCGGGCTTTGCATCTTCTGCAGGGTAGCCCACAACGAGCAGGGCAGTGGATTCAAGATTATCAGGAAGCTGGAATTTTTCTTTCAGGACTTCCGGGCGATAATGCATAACCCAGCAGGAACCAATTCCTAGATTTGCGGCCTCGAGCATCATGTGAGTAGTAACGATGCTGGCGTCGATGTCGCCACTGAGCTTTCCATCATAAGGGCGAGTCCAGCATTCATCCTTGTTATAGCTGATTATAAAAACAAGAGGCGCATCAAAATGGCAGCGGGTACATTCCTTGATTTTAGCAATACCTTCATCACTTTCTACAACAATAATTCTCTGCGGCTGATTATTACAGCCAGTTGGAGCGAGCATTCCTGCTTTAAGAATCTTTTCTATGATATCTTTAGGAACTTTCTTATCCAAAAACTGCCGAACCGAAAATCGAGCCTGCGCTAAATCCAAAAAATCTGTGTATGCCATGTAGGCCTCCTCTTTCTTTCAATATAGAAATCATATCATGCTTACTGATATAATCCAAGGTGAGGAAAAACATGCCCGACTTTAATTTAGACAGATTCAAAAAAGCGCAGGCCAGTGATTATGCAACAGCGTTGTCAGAAATCAAAAACGGCCGCAAAGAAAGCCACTGGATGTGGTACATCTTCCCCCAGCTGAAGGGGCTGGGCTTTAGTTCAATGGCCGAGTTCTACGGAATTGACGGACTCGCCGAGGCCAAGGCTTATATGGCTGATGAACTTTTGAAAGGGCGTCTGGTGGAGATTTCCGAGGCACTTTTGAGCCTGCCTTCTTCCGATGCCCGCGAAGTTATGGGCTATCCTGACGATCTGAAATTAAAATCCTGCATGACACTTTTTATGGTGGCGGCTCCTGAGCTTGAAGTATTCGGGAAAGTGCTGGAGAAGTTCTTCGGTGGAGAGAAGGATTTGAAGACTATAGATGCAATATCTTAATCCAGTTGCACTTAGATTTGTGAATTTTATTTGATAGTGAATAATTGGGAAGTATGTGTTATAATATTATAAATTTCGAAAAGGAGGTTCTTTTATGACAATGACAGAAGTTTCTATCAGTGTTCCTCAGATGATGGCTGAGTATACAGTTTCAAATGATGAGAAATCAAATCTTATACGTAATGCAATGATTTTGTTTCCATATATTCAGAACGATACAATTTCTCATGGTAAAGCAGCACAGATTCTTGGAATTCATAAAATGGATTTAATCGCATTGTATAGCAATCTTGGGCTTCCATATCTTGATCAGACAAGTGATGAATTAGAAAGCGATGTTGCAGTTTTGAAAGAACTCCGGAGAAAGGCTGTATGATAGTTGTATCAGATACAACTCCGATTATTTCTCTAATCAAAATTAACCGTCTCGATTTACTTAAAGAATTATTTCAGGAAGTTTTAATTCCTGATGCTGTTTATCGAGAGCTTACAACAAACCAAAGCTTTTCCGCTGAAGCTGAAGAAGTAAAGAAAGCTAAATTCTTAAAAGTTTCACCTGTACAGAATAAACAATCGATTCAGATATTACAGGCTGTAAGCGGTCTGGATGATGGTGAAAGTGAAGCAATTGTTCTTGCTGGTGAAAAACAATCTGATGTATTAATTATAGATGAACGTAGAGGCAGAAAGGTTGCTCAACAGTTAGGAATTACAATTACTGGAACTGTAGGTATTTTAGTACAAGCAAATGATGAAGGTATGCTTTCAAAAGCCGATGCTAAAACATGTCTGAATTTCTTGAAGCAAAGTAATATCCGATTAAGTGAGAACCTGATTCAAGACGCCTTGGATATGATGAAATAGGGAAACAGATCTCATATTAACTATTCTTCAAAATTTTCCTAGCTGCATCAGCAACTCGTTTCTTCAGTTCTGGTGGATTTAGAACTTTAGCTCCACCAGTAAACGACATAACCCATGCGACAACTTGTTCCAACTGATTTGTTTCGAAAGAAAGATAAACAGAACCGTCCTTGTTTTCTTTTATGGTCTGGCCCTTATGCCAGGTTCTTTCCATTACATAAGTCTTCAGGCCTTTTACAAACTCAATCTCAACCTTAAACTTTTCACCGCTGTTGCCCCAGGCTCCCATCTGCACATCAATATGCTTCTCAAGCTTAAAATCTTTTGGAATAGAAAACTTGTCATTTGTAATTTTGCAGTTGCGGATTCGAGGCATTGCATAAAGACGGATAGATTCAGCGTGATAAGAATATCCCAGAACATACCAGCTGCCTTTCTGACAAATCATGTGATAAGGATCGAAGCGGCGGATTTCGTAATCTTTGTTTTGTGCAGTCTTGTATTCCATCTCCAGAGTTTTGTGTAGCTTAGTGGCTTTCAGAACATTTTTAAAAACACCGTCTTCCAGCTTTGTAATCGGATCAGAAATAAAATGCACTTCGTTATTAATCAGGGCGGAATCTACAGTAATATTTTCCGGCAGCATTTCAATCAGCTTAGCCATCAGGTTTCTGTATGATTCTTCCAACGGAGTATTCTTATACTGTTCCAGGAGGGGTAGGATAGTGGAAAGAGTCAGCAGTTCGCCTTCCTTCAACATCACCTGCTGAATAAAGAAAGTATTGTCAGTGTAATAGTATCCATTTTTCTTAAAATCAAATTCAACAGGAGCACCATAATCATCCTGCAAGGTTCTGATATATCTTCCAAAAGTACTGCGGCTGAATTGAGTTCCGAGAATCTTATTGAGTTTATTTGCGTTTGGATATTCGCCATTTCGAATTGATTGATCAATCTTCATCAGATAGTTCAATGTGTGAAAAGAATTGTTTTTGGGTTCATTTTTCTTTTTTTGAGCCATAAACAGCCTCCAGAATCATAAAAAATTATATCACACTTTTTTTGAGGGTGCACACTTATTTGCTACACCCCCTGTCATATAATAGAGACGTAAACTGATGAAAAGGAGGTGCTTATGAACGCACAGATTTTAATTAAAACTGCCAATGACTGGTTTGAATTTTCAAAGAGCAAGACAGGACAGCTCGATTTCGTTGGTAAATGGGAAAAGAACAATCTTCCAAACGTAGAAGATTATCAGCAATTCATTTCAAGTACATACTTTTCTCCAAGCTGGTATGTATTCATTCAGACAGCCTTGAATTGTAATCCGACAATTTATGTTTCATCAGATGTGGATGTTTCAGATAAAGACATCTTTGATTACCTCGTACACATCGGACCACTTCTTGCTGCAGTAGAAGCAAAAGATTCTCTTCTTGCAGGTGAACTTTTTATTCGCCGAAGTGAAGTGTTTGAAAAGTTTGCTCAGCTTACACAGTACATCATGGAGCCGCTTTGTGTAGAGATTCTTTTTTCTCTGTCATACGGAAAGATGAACAATATCAATCCTGATGAAATTCCACTGATTTTTGAAAGCGCAAAAAAGAAGCTTGAATTTGATTCTTCTCGTGAATCTCTCAACCAGGCTTTTATGCGTTACTTCAAGAAAAATACAGTGACAGTAACACTCCCTCTTGTAGGTACAAACTTCTATCACTGGAATGATGATATTGAACCTGAGGCTCTGACAAAACTCACAGATAATCTTGATGCTAAGGATTTAATTGGAGCAGCAGAAACAATTCGCAAGGCAAAGCATGGTTTTTATAAATCACTTAATGTGTCAGTACAGGCTGAGCCATATAATCATGTAGACAAGAATTCAATTCTTGTATGTATTGAAAATGTAGACGCAAAGCTCTTCGGTAATCCAGGTCTTGAAAAAGCCGGTCACATCCGTGCTCTCGCCGCAGAGATTATTCGGGAAGCTAAAACTTCAAAGATGTCATATACGGCAAAGCTTGCCAGCCTTTCTTACCGTGAGATTGTAGTTCAGTTTACTGTCTAAGTCCTTACACCGCATTTTTCATCAGCTTGCAGAATGCGGTGTATAATAATTTTAGGAGGTCTTTTATGAATACTTTTATTCTTCGCTGGAATCCAAATATTTCATCATACAAAATGGAAAATCATCTGGGCATTATTTCTCATGCCAGAGAAATGGAGTTCCCGAATCAGTTTGACTGGTCGGTTTACGAATGGCAGAAGGTCAAAGATGGAGACATGGTGATTCTGCTACAGGTCGGAACAGATAATGACGGCATTGCCATGATTGGAAAAATAAAGGGAGAACCTCAGGCCGATGAAAGCTGGAAAAAAGACGGCAGTAAAGCTCATTATGTGTTCATTGATATTTTTGATGCCTTTAATCCTGAAACAGACAAAGAGTTCCGGGCAGAAAATTTTGAAAATGATTTTGACAAAATCAGATGGCACAAAGGTCATTCCGGCGAATTATTAGATAAAGCTACGGCAAAAAGACTATTTGACAAACTGCTTCCTATCATTCAGGGAACAGAACACAAACAGTGCGATATGCTCAGCATTTTTATGAAATATGGCTGGGATATACCTTTCATAGATTAAAAGAAAGAAGGTAGAGATTTTAATGAAAGATAAAATCTACAACACCCTCTATGGCGCAATTGTCGCAGATGCTCTCGGCGTTCCCGTAGAGTTTAAAGACCGCGAATACCTCAAACAAAATCCTGTAACCGACATGACAGGTTACGGCACCTACAATCTTCCAAAAGGCAGCTGGTCAGATGATTCGAGTATGATGCTTTGTCTTGCTGATAGTATCGCAAAAAAAGAAGGCCTTAATTATGACGATATAATGAAGCATTTCTGGGACTGGTATAAACATGGAAAATATACTCCAGATCATAATGCCTTTGACATTGGACGAACCTGTCATGCCGCAATAAACAATTTTCATCAGGGAACAAATCCATTAGATTGCGGATTAAAGACCGAGCGTGATAATGGTAATGGTTCGCTTATGAGAATCGCTCCACTTCCGTTGTATTTGTTTCAGATGTATGGTGAGGATGCAATGAAAAAAGAAGAATCATTTGAACTGATTCATAACATTTCACGTCTAACACATGCTCATTATATTTCACTTATTGGTTGTGATATCTATTGTTCTCTAATGATTGAAATTTTGAAGGGAACAAAAAACGCCGAGGTTTTGCAAAATGCTTTACCAAAAGTCGGGGAGTTTGTAAGACATAATCCACATTATGCACCAGCACTTAATACCTATGACAGAATTACTCATATAAGTTTTGCAAGTCTTTCTGAGGATAAAATTAAAAGCTCCGGCTACATTGTAGACACTCTCGAAGCCGCCCTCTGGTGTTTCTTGAATACTGATAATTACCGCGACTGTGTTTTGAAGGCCGTGAATCTCGGCTACGACACCGACACAGTTGCCTGCGTTGCCGGAAGCATTGCAGGGCTTTATTACGGAGAGATTCCTTCGGAGTGGATTGCTGCAATCAGAAATAAAAAGCTGATAGATAAAATCATTGAATCTTTCACAGTGTTCTGCCAGAGAGAAAAATCTTTAGTGGTTGGATAATATCAGGAGTCTAAAATATGGCAAAATTTATTATGACAACAAAGTCGGCATTATCCGGACCTGAAAAGGTTGCGATACTGCTGGCAGAAATTGGGCCATTCTTCAATTCAAATTATGATGAGCTTTTCGAAGCCTTGCACCTTTCTACTGCTGAAATAAAAAAGATTCGAAAAGCCATGAAGAAGCTAGGTCGTTATTCTCCGGTTTTTGCTTCTTCTTATGAGAAAGGAATGGAACAAATTACCAAAGAAACATCTGTATTACAGGAAGCTCTTGATTACGGAGCACGAAGAGGAATCCTTTCAAAAAAATCCAAAGTTGAAACATTTCAGAAGAGTGTAAAACAGATGATGCCAGATAAAATCAAAGACATGGCCAACCAGAATCCTGATGATGTAGCAAAGGTTATCAGGAGTTGGCTTGGAGAATGAGAGGAGAAAAGGATATGCAAGATCAGATTTCAATTGAAGTAAAAGATTGTAATTGGAACAAAGATGTTTTCTCTTTATCTTCAGGAGGAAAAGATTCTTCTATTACTTTTTACAAAGATAATATGAAAAAGATAAAAAAGATTAAAACCATCAAAATTTCAGATGATGAATTTAATAAAATTTTAAACACAATTGAAAATATAGATTATTCACTTATTTATAAAGAACAACCTTGTGGATTAGGATTTGATGGGTGGTCTCTTATTTGTACTGTAAGGACTGGTTTGACAACATTGAGTATTGAAGTCTGGTGCCCGAAAAAGAAAGATAATAATCCTGAAACAAATAAAATGATTGAAATCTGTGAATATGTCTTTTCATTAATGAAATATAAAATAGACCCATTCTGTCCATAGAATAGAAAGTATTAAGGAACATAAGGAAAAATTATGAGTGAATGTATCAAAGAAAATGTTAGATATAGGTATTCCTATATTTGAAGAAGAAGAGAGAAATAATTCTATGAAACAAAAAATCTATCTTGATATGGATGGTACATTGGAGGAAAACAATTTATGACATGGATAATTGAAAATGAATCTTTTGCAAATGGGGACATCTTACTTCCAGCATTAAAATCGCTTGGAAAAGACTATATTCTATGGGATGATAATTATTGGAATACCGAAGAGTACAAAAACTTCCCAAAAGAATCAATTTTCCACGGAAGTCTTTGCAATGCAGAACGAATAAGAAAATTATATTATTTTTCTCCAGGTTCAATTTGTAATGAAGTTGGTTTTAGATATTCTGATATTTATGAAATCTTTAAGACTGATTTATTAAATCAGGATGTAATCTTTACTACAATTTCAGAGGTACTCAATAATCCATCAATCATAAAACAGTTAAAAACAGATAAGTTATTTGCTCGTCCGGACAGCCATCTGAAAGAATTCAGCGGAAGAATAATTCCTACTGAAGGTCTAACTCCAGTTCATTTTGATTATGGCTTTTATCATGAAAATATAAATCTTCCAATTGTCCTTGCCCCGTTAAAAAGGGTTGAAAAAGAATTCCGTTTTATATGTGTAGATCACAAAATAGTAACTGGTTGTGAATATGTTGCAGATGGTCGTAAAGGTGGTCGTACTATAAATATTGAGAACAAAGAACCTGCTTACCTGTTTGCTCAAAAAATTGCAGATGACAATAGTTATTATCACATAGCCTATGTAATTGATGTTTGTATCAGTAATGGAAAGTTTTATCTGGTCGAAATGAATCCTTTCAGTGGTGCTGATTTCTATAATTGTGATGCAAAGAAAATAATAGAAGCAATTGAAGCATTCATAATTAGATGTAAAGAAATAGATGAACGTTGGGAAAAATTGAAAGTTGAAGATGTATGGCATGAAGACCATCGCTTTGAGAATAAAATTCTTTCAAGATGCCATGAAGAGTATTCCGTTGATATCTTTTTACAAGATGGTTCATACAGTGTAAAAGTATACATGGAAGATCCATCGGGGAAGGGGGATATGGTTGCATATCAATCTTTTTCGACATTAGAAGAAGCTAAAGAATTTGCTATTAGTAAAATTAGTCGGAAATTATCTTAATTTTAAGGTGTTCTATGTTATGCGATTTTTATAAAAAACATGATGGTGATACAATTTGGTGGATAAGAGATCTCGATAAAGTTGCTTCCACTTATTTTACATTTGATAAAAAAAATTATTACAATCTGCTCGATTATCCAGATGGGCTATCAAAAGAACAAAAGGAATTATTTGATAAAGAAAATCCTAAATATATAAAATATTTGAATGAACATTTTTAAAACTCAATAATCTGCCCTCTGTGGTCACTGAATTTCGTATCCCAATCGAGCAGCTCATATTTTGTAATCTTTAATTTTTCATAGGAATAATAAGTATAGTCCAGGAAAAATAGATTATCAGCTTTGTACTGGTGGAAATAAGTTTTCTCAACTTCTTCTCCAAAAGCCTTACCAGATTTTTCATGATAAACACTCTTTAATCTGAAGGATTTTAAAAGCTCATCAATCTCCAGAATATCAGCATCTTTATTAGGCTTATCAATTTTATGATATAGATTAAAATCACCAGTAACGATACTATCTCGAACTTTTAATTCAGGCGCATAATGATTCAAAATCTGTTTTGCAATTTGAGTATAAGATTCAGTCTTATCAATCTTAGTCGGCCAGAAAGCAAGAATAAAAAGATCTTCATATCTTAAAGGAATTGCATAAGGCAAAGACTCATCATAACAATCTGGAACATAAGCATTATTGAAAATTATACCAAGACCTTTAGAAGAGTACTTCCCTGCCCATTTCATAAAATAGCCATCAGGTATTTTTACATCTCTGGCCATTTCAGGAATAACATAGACTTCTGCTTCTCGCTTGAATAATTCATCTAATTTATGCTGACTACATGAACTGATATTATAAGATATGATTCTCATTTTTGAAGTCCTTTATTAAAAACAATTATATCATATTTTTCAGTAAAAACGGCTTCCGTTCTTTGCAAGGCGTAGAAAGATTGGAAGCCAAAGAGGTAAGTAATGGAAGTACTACTATTTAATTCCAATTTATTCTTTCGTAACCCACTTATACTGCATCAAAGCATATGAAATAAAGAAAAGCAAAGCTGTAATCAAATTTAATATACGTATCAATTTTTTTTCAGTGCCAGTAACATTGATTAAGTTCAGAATACTAATCAATAAACAACAATTAGAACTAATACACTGCATGGGTTTTCTTTTCATAAAATTACATCCTCCAAAAAGTCTTCCGTTACTCACAAAGGCAAATAACGGAAGACAGATTCCTTGCAACCTCCTTTAGGAGGCTGTAATTTTATTTTACAGCATACCCTGTAGCAGAAAATAAAGCAGGGTCAAAAATAATCATTATCGAAAAATAATGCAAATTCTTCAAAAAAGTGTTATATTATTACAGAAGAAGGAGGTGCGATATGAGCGATTTTGCATATGATTATTTTAATACTGAACTCGATAAACTTGCAGTCCCAGAATTGACTCAGATCTTTGAAAAGGTCAAGACATTGCTTTCTCAAAAAACAAATTCCAGTGAATCAGGTTTTACACGTCAGCTTGGCGGTCTGGAAGAAGGTTTTTATATGGCACCAGACTTTGACGAAACTCCTGAATGTTTTAAGGAGTATATGTGAAATATATCCTTGATACAAATGCCCTTATTTACAGCCTGTGCAATCCTGCAGGACTTACAAAAATTGCCAGTCAGATTATAACTACAGAAAAAGAATTATACGTTAGCATAGCTTCGTTCTGGGAAATTGCAATCAAACAGTCTCTGGGAAAACTAGCAATCAATTCAACAATCCCTGATATCGAAAAAATCTGCAAACAAAGAAGTATTGAAATAATTCCTATTCTTTCAGATGAAATTGAGGGAATTAAATCTTTACCGCAAATCCACAAAGACCCATTTGACAGATTAATAATTTCACAAGCACTGAAACATAATATGAGTATCATTACAAGTGATACTATAATTCCACAGTACGCAGTAAATGTTGTTTGGTAAAACCCGAATTCTTTCAACCGGGGGCGTTGCGAAACAACCAGTTGTTTCGAGCCGTTCTTTCGATGAGCCTAAAAAATGCGGTGCATTTTTTTTAACGGCTCTTCGATTTTAGGCAGGGGGTATCCCCCGCTTGAGAGGGTGGTGAGCAACGAAGTGCGAACCAGGGGGTATTCGCCCTCAGCATGAATATGCTGAGGTTCGAGCGGACTTCCCCCTCCTCAAATCTTAATAACAGAAAATTAATTCCGCCTCACTTCCCAATGCTGATTATTTCCTTTACACTTTTTCCTGAGAAAAAGATTATGAACACACACTGTTTGAAGGTTGCGCTCAGGACAACAATTCCGGTTTTTCTGGGATATATTTCTTGTGGAATTGCGTTTGGACTTGTTACGGTGAATGCAGGCTATCCATGGTGGCTTGCCCCTGCAATGGGCATTTTGATTTTTGCAGGGGCAGGGCAGTTTCTTGCGATTCCGCTTTTTGCTGCAGGAACTCCGGTCCTTGCAATTCTTGCGACAGAGCTGCTTTTGAATATTCGCCACATTGTTTACGGGTTGCCGTTAATTAATCAATTCAAGGGTTGCAAGCGGACGAAGCCTTATCTGATTTATGCTCTAACTGATGAAACATTTTCTCTTCTGACTACGACGGAAGTGCCTGCGGGAGTACTGGCCGAGGATTATTATTTTATGGTGTCGCTGTTAGACCAAACTTACTGGGTTGGAGGAAGTCTGATTGGAGGTCTTGCCGGAGCTATAATTCCTTTTGATATGACTGGTGTTGATTTTGCACTCACGGCTTTGTTTGCAGTTTTGACTATTGATCAGATTCAGAAATTTGTAAAAGAAAGGAAGGTCGAACATGCCGGTAACTAAAGCAGTCCTTGTTTCTTTGCTGATTGGTCTCATTGTTTTTGGCGAACGTCTTTTTCCTTTTGCAGTATTCTCAAAACGAAAACCCGGAAACCTGATTCACATTTTCGAGCGCTACATTCCTCCGCTTGTGATGATTGGCCTTCTGATTTACAGCCTGCGTGATGTAAGATTTTCCAGCCTCGCGCAGTGGATTCCTCAAATCTCTGCAATCACTTTTACAATTGTAACTTACCTCTGGAAGAAGAATTCCCTCGTGAGTATTTTCGGTGCAACTATTATCTATATGATTTTGATTAGAATCATGTAAACCTTTACCAACCACGTCAATACAGTGTAAAATTATCTCACTATGTTTTATATGATTTTGTTTCTGGTCGCAATCTTCGCGATTATTGTTTATAAGAAATTTTGGAAGCAGGATGAGATCAAGAAGATTGAGTCGGACGCTGATAAAGAACTGAATGAAATGGATTTTGAGAAACTCTTCTTTGCGCGGACAAAGGCGGGAGAGAAGTCGCAGCTTTTGATGTCGATTGCTTCTCAGCAGGATTGTCTGATGCTGCGTAGTCTTCTTTTCTCTGAGGGGATTCCTTCTTACGTTGAAGGCGAACATATGAACAATATTTACGGCGGCATTTCCGGCACTATGACTACTGTTGTGGCAATCAAGCTTTATATTCTTTGTGATGACTATGATAAGGCCGTTGAAATTATAAATAATGCTCAGATTGCAGATCTTTCTGGTATCACGATTCATCCAAAGGCTGAGGCGTGAAAGGGATAAAATGAATCTAACTAAAAAAGTTATTGAAGATAAAATTAAAAATCAGATAGCGATAGAGTATAACTGCTCGCCAGCTGATTTTGATAAAAATGAAAATATGATAACTACTGCCTGCCAGAGCGAGAAGCGCAGAAAGTTTTCTGATAAACCTTTCTTTTTGCAGATGGCTACTTTTGGAAAGAGCACTGTAATTTCAGCTGATGATTCTATACATCCCTGGCTTACTGAATGGGTAAAGGGAAAGCAGGGAATCTGGCTTTTTGAACAGCATAATTATTATGAGCTTGAATGCGAGCTTAGAAAACACGGCTATAAAATGGCGCTAACTCATCATATGTTTATGCCGGTCCCAGAGCTGATTGAAATCAAAACTGATCTTAATATCAAATGGCTTGAGCAGAAGGATATTGCTCCTTTTTATGGAAACGAGAATTTCCCTAATGCAATTTGCGACAAGTTTAAGCCAGAGAGACCGGATGTGCTTGCCGTAGTTGCTATGGATGGCGATAAAATTATGGGAATGGCCGGCTGCTCTGCAGACACTCCGGAATTATGGCAGATTGGAATTGATGTGCTGCCTGAATATCGGGGCCGCGGAGTTGCAAAAACTCTTGTGACTCTTTTAAGGAATGAGACTTTCCGCCGCGGAGCAATCCCATATTACGGCACGAGTCTTTCAAATCTTGCATCCTGGAAAACAGCTCTCGAGTGTGGCTTTAGACCATTTTGGGTAGAAGCTGAAACACAGCCAGATGAAAAAAAGGATTTCGCTAAATAATGGAAAGATGATGATAACAAAAAAGTTTATTAGTGCGTGGGTGTAAGATTATGACAAAAGAAAACATCGAAATAATTCCTTTACCAAAAGAGCAGTGGAAGGGAACTCCAATTCCGCTCGTAACTAAAACAGACTCTTATTATGATTTAGAAATTTCGCCATTAGATAAAGATGGCTGCAAAATCAATCTGATAAAAAAGCCTTTTGAAAAGCAAGTTGTGCACTCTCCAGAAGAGTATGACTTCCCGGATGGTTTGTATCAGGATCATTGGGAAAACGCAGAGGCTTACGGTGTCGTAAGTGATGATGGAAAAATGCTTGCATGCATCGAAGTATGTCCGGAAGAGTGGTCTAACAGACTGATGGTTACAGAGTTATGGATTACAGAAGAACTTAGAGGACAGGGCTTGGGCAAGCGTCTTATGGATAAAGCAAAGGAAGTTGCTGTTGCACAGGGCCGCCGTGCAATCATTCTGGAGACACAATCCTGCAACACAAACGCAATCGGATTTTATCTTCATCAGGGCTTTGAACTTATCGGTTTTGATACCTGCTGCTACACCAACAATGACATCGGCCGCCAGGAAGTTCGAATAAACCTCGGCTACTTTTTCCACCGGGAAGCAAAGAGAAGATAGATGGAGATAAAAATGAAGCTGAATAACATAAAACTCTTTGTTTTCGACCTCGGCGGAACTCTTATGGAATATAAGGGGATGCATCTGAGCTGGACGGGTTATTACAAGAGTGCCTTTGAGTATGTGAACTCTCAGCTGGGCATCGGGCTTTCCGACCAGCAGATTGCAGATTCGATTCAGATTTTCTGTGATTATAACCCGGCCGTGAATCCGCGAGAAAAGGAGATTAATCCGGAAATCATTTTTGGTGATATCATCAAAGACTGGGGAACTACGATTCCTGTTGCGAAAATCATTGAGGTCTTTTTTGAGTCGCTTAAGCTTGAACCTGTGATTTATGATGATTCAATTCCGACTCTGGAATCCCTGAAGAAAGCCGGCTTCAAAATTGCCGCCATGACTGATGTTGCTACCGGCATGCCAGACCTTATGCACAAAAACTATGTAACGCCGCTTCTGCCTTATTTTGATTTATATGTTTCATCTCTTTCCTGCGGATATAAAAAGCCAAATCCTAAGGGCCTGCGCGACATCTCTGAACAGCTTGGAATTCCGCCAGAAAATATGGTTATGATTGGTGATACTCACCGGGACGTAAATGCAGCTAAAAATATCGGCTGCCAATCGATTTTGATAAATCGTAAAGACAGCCCAGCTCAGGAACTCGGGCAGGATTTTACAATCACAAATACCCAAGAAATACTGGAACTTATTAAATAAAGGAATAATGATATGCAGTTTGGAATGCCGACTTTGATCTAACCTGGGACATAGGACACAGACGAAAGAAAAAATTAAAGAACGTCGCTAATGACGGTCTTACAATATTATGCTATATTAAAATCACAAAGCGTTGAAACGACGCAAAAGTTGGCTTGTGCTGACTTACACTTAAAGGAGGTTCAGAGATGAACGCTATGAACAATTACAATTTCAATCTTCATTGTCTCAAACATAGTGGAAATCATTCCTGGTCGGAATGTCATTTCTCTGAACATTCTTGGTGTGAGAATGAAAGCTGTCATGAAAACAGTTCGTCGAACTGTAAGTCAATTTTTGTAAGCGGAGTTTCTGCGTAACCTTTCTTTTTAGGCGTTGAAGCTCCGAACTGAAAGGAGTTATCAACGTGAAAACTACATATCTTAAACCTTTGCTGGATTTAGAGGCTACAGGTACAAAAATCAAAACAATAATGAAGCTGAGAGGAGTTACTCCCCGTCAGTTGCAGCTCATCATGGACTTTCCTTATGTGCAGACTATTTATAACTGGTTTGCGGGAAAGAACATGCCCACACTCGACAACCTTGTTGTACTTGCACAGATACTTGGCGTAACTATGGATGAAATCGTAGTTACAAAAATGATTGAGGTAGATATTGCAGACGAGGGTAGGGAAGTATTGAGTGCGTGAAGTCTTATGGAGTTACTAGTGTAAAGGTAACACTCCTGCCCGTGGAGCAGGCATTCTGAGTTCGAATCTCAGGTATCTCCCTATATCTGGTCTGCTGGTGCAATGGTCAGCACATCTGACTTTCTATCAGAAAATACCAGTTCGATTCTTGTATTCCCCGCTAGTATTCAACTTTCAAAGAATCCACTCCGTAGGTTTCCTTGAATTCTTTTTCATCAGCGGCAGAGCGGATGAGCATTACTTCGGTGAAGTGGCCGTCTGTTTTGTTTTTAAAGCCTGCGACTTTTTCTCCGGTGCAGATTGAAGAGCGGATTACGGCATACTGAGTTTCGGGATCGAATTGTACGGCTGGTTCTTGGGCTTTTTTGCGACCGAAGAGTTTCATTTCGGACCTCGTTTATATTTCAAAATTATCAAAATGATTACTATGTGATGTATTTTATCATGAAACTAGACTTATTTCAGTGTTTTGAACGGAAATCTCTGCTATAATGCAGAAAAGGAAAAATATGTCATTTATAGAAAGTGTTTCCGTTTTGTAGATGAAGATCAAAGCGGTGCTTTCTGGGGATAATCAATATGAATGAATTTAATGAATATGTTCGCGAATGTTTTTCTGAAGCAGGCGATATTGTCATAAAATCTATGATGGGCGGATACCTTGTATATTTTAAGGGAAAGCTGATAGGAGATGTTTGCGGTGATGAGCTGTTTTTGAAGAGAACTCCGACATCGGATAGGCTGCTTGCAGATTCCGAACTGCGTTATCCGTATGAAGGTTCAAAGACATTGATGCATGTATTTGATAGTTTTGATGATAATGCGTTAATACAGGAACTTCTGGATGGTATGTATGATGAACTTCCGGAAAAGAAACCCAAGAAAGCCAGATGAGAAAGGTAAAAAAATGCGAATCATAAATCTTGTAGAAACAATAAGTGTAAAATATAATCGTAAATTGCGAATTAAAATCAGTTGTGTTATAATAACTTAGTTTTTGAAGGAGGTTTTTATATGTCAGATTTGAGATTAAATAATTCGATTTTTCTCATGTATCTTGCGTCTGAAGAGTATAAACGCGAGCATAATATAACCTCTTTGCAATTTTTGCAGCTTGATGAGAAATACGGAATCTTAAGTTATATTGCTGATTGTCCCGATGTTTTTGATAGCATGACAAAGCCGGAAATGGCAAGGGAAATAGATGAATATATTGCCGCGAATCAGTGATACTCTTTATCATGGAACGATAGATTTTTTTTCTTCTGTTGATGTGACAAAGGGGAAAAGTAATAAAGATTTTGGAAAAGGCTTCTACATGGCATTAGAAAAATCTCAGGCCAAGGAATTGCTTCTCAAAAATCTTGAAGTAGAAAATCTTGGAATTCAATATTACATTGGAAAACAAGAGGTTGCAGATAAATTAATTCTTACCATAAAGGAATTATAGTTTATGCCAGAAAGTCAGATTGAAACAGCTAAAGGAAATAGTACAATAGCTCTCACTCGCCATATAATGGATAAATTCAATCTTCCACAAGATAAGGCTTTTGCTAAATTATCTGCAACAGAGTTTTATAGCCTTTTAAATGATACTGGTACAAATCTTTTCTTAGAAACAAATGATTATCTCTGCAAAGCCTGCGATTTTGAATTGGATGGCAATGTAGATAAAATGTATTCTTTTATCCAAAATAATTAATTCAGATCATTATATACTACTATTTGTTTAATAATCCTTTCACCGTATCTCCATGCCGCTTTTCATCATTCTTTACGCTTTCAACTTCCGGGAACTTTTCGGCTACCGGTGCATAAGTCTTTACGGCAACATATTCGCCCTGTGCGATTGCGGGATACAAAATCCATCTTGGGAAGATTCTGTAGAGTAAGGGAAGGAGAAGTTCTTTTGTGTGCTTTGGTGTAAGTTCTCTTTGTGTCAGCTTATGAAAAACTGATGCGTGGTGGCCTTCTTCCTTTGCAAGTTGACGGAAGGTGTCCTTGTCCTTCTGGTGTTTTGCAACTTCGGCCAGAGCGTTGTACATGAGAACGGCATCCAGTTCTCCCTGCTGAGATTTGAACAGGATTTTCATATCTTTTTTGCTGATTTCCATAAAAGTTCCTTACGCGGCATTTTAGCATTAATCGGGGATTTATTCAGTATTATAAATGCAATGTAATCAGTCTGATTAAAATTTAATATATACTTGACTCTGTCAAGTATATATGTTATACAAATGTTGACTCAGTCAAGTAAAATAAAGGAGGAGATTTTTAATGAATAGACCAAAGAAAATTATCATCACTTTTTGTATCTTTTTTAATTTTGTTTTTTCACTTTCGGCTTCTGCCTCAAAACAAATTAAAGCTTTGAATAAAAACGGAATATTTGAAAAACAGGCTTCAGTAGGAAATGTCATTTTTAATTATGCAGAAGGTCCTGATAACGGCCCTGTTCTTCTCATGCTTCATGCTCAACTTTTAGATTGGTATACCTATCATCTTGTTCTGCCTGAATTAAGTAAGAATTTTCATGTTTTAGCAGTAGATTACCCAGGGCATGGTAAAACAGTTCTTCCTACAGATTATGAAATGACAGCAAATCAGATTGGTTCAGACCTTGCATTGTTTATTGAAAAGGTTTGCGGTGGAAAAGAACAAAAGATTTTTGTAACCGGAAATTCTTCTGGAGGACTTCTGGCAATGTGGCTGTGTTCTCATCGACTGGATTTAATTGCAGGTGCGGTTCTTGAAGATCCTCCTTTGTTTTCATCAGAATATCCGGTGGTGCAGAAAACTGTTGCAAATAAAGCTTTTACCATGAGTTATAATGCGGTTGAAAATAATCAGACAGATGATTTTCTTATGTATTGGGTTGATAATGGTAAGCAGTTTTTTGAAACTTATGCTGGAAAGAACGGTCAGAAAAAGGTAAAAAGTTACGTAAAGCTGTATAGATTTTTTCATCCAAATAAACCTGTGGATTTCAGTGGAAAGGGACCTTCTGTTCAGGAAATGCTACGCGGACTTGATATGTATAACCCCGCTTTTGGAAGGGCTTTTTATACAGGGGACTGGAATAAGGATTTTAGTCATGAAGAATATTTGCAGAAAATCCAATGTCCGGTTCTTTTAATTCAGGCAGATTTTGATTATCTTGAAGATGGAACTTTGAATGGGGCAATGTCAAAGGAAATGGCAGAAAAAGCCTGTCAGCTGATTCCAGACTGCCAGTATGTAAAATTTAACTGCGGTCATGTAACAAATCTTGAAGCTCCGGAACTTTTTTCAAAGACAGTGATAGATTTTTTGGGAGGCATAAAATGATATTTAAAAGCTCTAATCTGACCAACTTTGGAATTATATACCGTGAATATGTTCAGTTTATAAATGAGCTTCTTAAAGAAAGTCAGCTGACTTTTGCAGACAGCATTTTTTTATGTAATATTGCTGTAAATTCAGGTTGTAGTCAGGAAGATATCGCTCTGAATTTGCATATAGACAGGGCGGCTGTAGCAAGATCAATAAAAAAAATGGAAGAGTGCGGATTCGTGCTAGTTAGCAGAGATAAAAACGATTCTCGAAAAAAAAGGCTGGAACTTTCAGCTAAGGGTAAAAAACTCTATGAAATGGTCAATTCTGCAAATGAAGAAAGACTTTCTGCACTTTTAAAAGGGTGTTCTCAGAAAAACGCAGAAATCTTTTTTTCTGTTCTTGAGACTTGTGCAAAGAATTCTGTAGATGCAGTACTCTTGAATTAAACGATAACTTTACGTTCAAAAGCTTCAGAATATGTTATAATTAAAAAAATATGAAAAAACAAAATCTTCCACAGCAGACACATTTTATTGGAGTTCTTACGCCAGAGGACATTACACTTACACTTGAAGACTGCCGCCGCTATATGAATGAAGCATACGGCTGTCGTTCCGGGCATTTGACTCCGATTCATGTAACCTTGATTCCGCCGTTCCGCCTCCCAGACGAATACTCAACAGAAGACTTAGCAAAAGCAATTGAGCAAGATGTATTACCAGCCGGTTTGAGCTTCTCTGCAAAAATTAATAATTTCGATGCATTTGGCGATCGAACTCTTTTTGCAAAGGTTGAAAAGGATGAAAAGTGGACAGCTTTGCGTGACGCTGTTTATTCAGCAGTAATAAAAGCCGCTCCTGCCTGTACAAAAAAAGATCAGCGTCCCTTTACTCCGCATCTGACGGTCAGTAATCGTGACATTCCTGCAGGCGTTACAAAAGATGCAATAGAAGTGATGAACGAATTGAATCTTGTTGAAACATTCCCTGTAAATAATATCACCATTTTTGAACGAAAGGGCAGCCGCTGGGAAGCAGCGGTGTCGCTGGAGATTATGAATTAGAAATCAAAAGAAGTCGCATTATTTGCTTAGTTTTTGATGATTGCCAGGGCACAAGGCAAGATAAAATTTAATAATTTTTGTTTCATTTTTCCTTCATATCAGCGTCCCAGTGCGAGCGTCCACATAACAATATTTAAACCGCAAACCGGCTTGACCTTGAGTCTGCTTTGCAAACCATGTGTTATCTTATATTGACTATTTTTCTATTATTGCTTAAATTTATAGATGTAGAGGGGATGCCTTGTTGTATCCTCTCCGCAGCCGATGGCTTGCCTGTAGAGGCAAGCCCGTTTTCTTTTAAATAAGGTATTTCTTTTTCTGTGAATACCTACCTTCCAAAATTGTCAGACGTTCTACAGCTATACTACAAACGTGGCAATTTTTGGAGGATAGTTATACAAAATAGGCTCGAAGCAGTTCATCCGCACATACCAGGGCAGAATAGCTTCGAGCCTACAAGTAACAGAAACCATAAATGCGGTCATCGCCAAGTATGGATATACACAAGAGTTTCTCGATTTATACACCCTTGTGGGAGCTGTGCTTTTACCTAGGTTAGCGGATTTCTCTGTTGTTCCCAGGTATGCAATTATTATAAATCACATTTAACCAAAATGGAATAGGACGACACTTTTTTAACATCGACGGTTTTGTAATTAGAACACTAATTGAATCAAAGGAAACTTTCCCAATTGTCATCAGGAATAACTCTGTAGCGTTTGGGAAGTTTTTGCTGAATAAGCTCTGTGATTTCACGGCTTTTGGTTTTGAAGTATTGTCTGGTTTCTTCATCCATGTATGGATTATCTGTTCCGGAATTCAAGACATTTTGTTTTAGGGTTGTGTATTCAGTTATGAGTTCCTTCATACCAGGCACTATTAGCTTACCGTAGTTTTTATATTTGATAAAAACATCCTGATTATATGAAAAGTGTTCGTTGTAATTTGAATGAAAAGTTGAATCGAAATCAGGACTAATTCTTAGAATTACTGGTTTTCTTTCTGCATAGTCTAATCCCATGTAGCCGTCCATTTCAGCACTGTATCCATAGAAGGAAAGAATATCTCCTGTGTTAAGAAATAATCCTGCTCTTGAATAATAATCTCCGCCATCTGGGGCGTATTCCTCTATGCTTGGATGAGTTCGAAAACTTTCAGAGAATGGAATTGCGCGAAAAGTTTCAATATCTTTTCCTTTCACTTTTATAGTAAATTCATTTTCACGCTTTGGAAAATGTGCATTATACCAGATATTGTATTTCGACTGGAATTCATAACAACCAAAGCTTGTAAGTTTATTTGCAATAACAAGAGCCCGATTATCTTCAAAAACAATGTAGAGTTCTCCATCGATAAAATCACTCATGCCACTTGTATGATAAAGAGCCTTTATACGAGTCTTTCCCAGTTGACTGATTACTTCCTTAAAATAGCTGACGAGTTCAGTATAAGTATTAATTTCCAAAATTTTATCTAAGATTTCCATACTTATATGATAAGAGTATCTTTCTCAAAAGTAATTAAAGTTATGCTTGAATTATTTTGGGAAATTACAGTTCTTATTCAAAAATCAAAATCTCATCCATTGGTTTGTTAAAGAGTTCGCTTAAGATTTTTAGATTTTCAAGGGAAGGTAAGGTTTTTCCACTCTGCCAGTTGTACACGGCTTGGACTGCTTCAAACTCCATAAAATCTGCAAGCTTTTGAACAGACATACCTTTTTCTTCCCTCATGCTCTTAATATTCTGACCTGTCTTTACCAGGTTGATCATAGGGTGAATAACAATCTTGTTTTCTTCAATGTAGCGATTCATAGCACTTACCTCCGTAAAGTTTTGATTACAAGGTAAGTGTAGATTCAAGTTGAAGTTTAAAGTTAAACGCTGCGTTTAATTACATGAAAAAAGTGGTCTTTCATTATAACGGTCTAAAAACTCATCTATTTTCATTTGAGCAGCCTTATCGAATTTTTTATTTTCGATAAAAAATTTAACTATAATGTCTTTTTTCGAGTCTGGATTAAAGCTATAGCCTGCGTACGATAGCAATTCTTCAGATTCTTTAACTGTCAAATGTAATGCAATACACAATTTAAAAACTGTTTCTTTATCTGGAACATACCCTTCTTTGGCTTTAATAATTTTTCCAAATAAAGCACAACTCATATTTACAGAGTTGTAAAGTTCTGAATTTTTAGTAATATTCTTTTCCCGCATTAATGTTGCGAGTTCATTTTGGAAATGGTGCTTTTTCTCTGTAAGCGTTCGTATTAATGTATAGTATTCCCTATCTTCCTCACTTACTCCCCAAGGAGCAAGAGGTTCACATACCATTAATGGTATTTCATAAAAGGAAATCCATTGTTCAAGACTTTTCCAAAATTCATCTTCGTTAAATATATCTTCCATGCAATTATTTTAGCATGGAAAAATCATTTTTAACAGATTCAAGCAAGACTTTAATGTATGCATTCTGCAGTCTATTTTCTTTGCTGTAAAGGTTGGAATAGAGGCGAGAGTTAGTTAGAATCGCAGATTCTTTGGGTGTAAGTCTGCTCGATCTGATAAATTCATCTCTTGCTCTTCCTCAGAAATATAATTGAACATCTGGAACAACTAGAGCTTTCAAAAGAAGACTCCCTTATCAGATTATTTTAGCACAACTCATGTGAAATTAAATTAAACTAATACTTTAATTTCAAAATGAAATAGGTATGTTAAAATAATATGAAAAATATCTGATATTATCGGAGGCTAAAATGAGCAGAGAAGAAAACATTGAAATATTCAGGGATACAGAAAAATTATGTAAGACAAATCCTGTTTTGTTGAAAGCCTGGAAAGATTCCTCTTCAAAACAGAAATTGATTTTAGAGAATGAAGAAATTAGTGCTGAAAAAAATATTTATGAACAGCCAGCTAAAATCGTTGTATCTAAGAAGAGAACCTTTGAAGCTGCAATGGCGTATGAAGATAAAAAAGTTGCAGTCTTGAATTTTGCTTCGGCAAGTAATCCCGGTGGTGGGGTAGTGAATGGCTCTTCTGCTCAGGAAGAATGTTTGTGCCGTTGCTCTACACTTTATTACAATTTAACAGAAGATGATATGTGGAAAAAGTTCTATCTTCCTCACAGACATGCTGCAAATCCTATTCATAATGATGATTTAATTTATACGCCGGATGTGGTTATTTTCAAATCCGATACAGCATATCCAACTATTATGCCTGAGAAAAAATGGAAAAAGGTAAATGTAATAACGTGCGCTGCTCCAAATCTTAGAGAACGTCCAAGTAATTCTTATAATTCTGGTGATGGCAATAAGGCAATTAAAATTTCAGATAAACAATTGGAGCAGATTCATATTACACGTGGTCGAAAGATTCTGGAAGCTGCTGCTAAAGATAAAAACGAGGTTGTGATTTTAGGAGCATTTGGTTGCGGTGCTTTTATGAATAAACCGGAAGTGGTTGCAGGAGCATATAAACAGTTAATGGGAGAATTTCAGAATGCTTTCGAAATCATAGAATTTGCAGTTTATTGTTCTCCACGTGATGAGAGTAATTTCAGGATTTTTGAGCAGATACTAAAAATGTAGAGCAGAAGGATATTATCCTAATTATTATAATGCAAATGGTTTTCTGAACTCTTTTTACTCAGATTTCGAAGAGGATTATTGGGCTGAAGATTATTAAAGTACAACTTTAATGCTTTAAATTGATTTCTGTGATAGTATTTTAATACAAAACACAAATTTCGCGTCTTATTGGTTATGACAGGCCTGACGCAAAAATTCAAACGGTGCCGTTGGCATCCATTTATCTTAATGAAGGAGAACGCATATGTTCGCTAGTTACATTGATAACGCAAAAGTTTCATCTGCAATTATGACAACATTGACTCGCGGCGATTATACAAAAGCCACCCGAACGACATTGTCTACATATGCGCTTCCAGTAATTACAGGCATAAATGGAAAAGCTACAGCAGACGATCAGAATGGATTTACAAAAGAGATGTATGTCCAAAGAATTTTTGTGATAAGGAGATTAAACCAATGGAGACTATCAAGACTTTCTTAAGACCAGTTATAGACTTAAAGGGTACTGGTGCCCAAATCAAACGACTCAGAAAATTACGTGGATACTCTGTTCACGACCTGCAGGTGATATTCGGTTTTGATTATCCTCAGGCAATCTATGCCTGGGAGCAGGGTAAGAACGCTCCAACAATCGATAATCTTCTTGTCCTCTCTTATCTGTTTGATGTAAACATTTCTGAAATAGTTGTTTCATCAAATATCGAAATCAAGATTTATAACGCTGAAAAGACAGCATGAATGGAGTAGTGCAATGAAAAATAAGTTTAAGTGGCATAAGGAACAGATAAACGGCAAGTGGTATTCAGTTTGTGATCACGAGCACGTTCCTATGATTGAGCATACAAAAGATGATAAGTACAAAGTCCGCAACTGCAACGGAAAAGCGATTCTTCATGAAAGCTTTGCTGATGCAGAAAAACTCGCAATTGAAACCTACAAGAAGTTTGAAAAGTTTAATAAGAGTTTTGAGGGGTAAGAGTTTCGCACCAAATTTTCCGTGATTCCTCATCCTTCAATTGATAAATTCAAGTATGACTTTAATGCTTTTTAAAAAGGCAGAAGTTATAGTTGAGGTGAGGCTAAAATGAACGAAAATGAAATCACTCTTTCTATAAAAGAAAAACTATCTCAAATTGAAGTACGCGAGAATATCCGCATTATTTATGCCTGCGAAAGTGGAAGCCGGGCATGGGGCTTTGCTAGTCCTGATTCTGATTATGATGTACGTTTTATTTTTGTTCGTCCGGTACAGGATTATCTACGCGTTAAAGAACTTCCAGACTTTATAGATGCTGAACTTAATGAAATATACGACATCAACGGCTGGGATTTGAAGAAGTTTTGTAAGCAGCTTTATAAATCGAATCCGGTGATTTTTGAATGGGCTGATTCGCCGATAGTTTACAGGACTTCAGAGGATTGGGAAAAGGTTAGGGCAGTGATGAATGATTATGTAAAGCTTAAAGCCATGATTCATCATTATATTGGATTGGCTGAAAGCATAATAAAACGAGATTTTGTTGGTACTGAGATTGTTTATAAAAAATATACATATGTTTACCGGGCTGTTCTTGCTGCCTCATATGTTTTCTATCAGAAAAGCCCAGCTCCAACTGAGTATTCTAAGCTTGTTGAAGCGGAAATAAGTCCTGAGGAAGAAGAGTTTCTGGCAGAACTAGAAGATGATTTTTGCCAATCAGATATTGAGAATGATATATGTGAGAAGAAGAGAACTCAGAGTGAACGTACAAAAGGAAAAAGAATTATGGCTCACGAAATCTTCTTTGCTAATCGGATTGCAATTATAAAAGACGGAATTGCTGATTGGGAAGATAAGCAAGGTGATTTCGAAGAACTGAATCAATTATTTTTTGATATTGCAGGAGGAAACAATGGCTGAATATTACAACATGATTTTAGATGAAGAAGAACTCCATTGGTTCTTTAATCATATCATTCAAAAGCCTCTCGAATATGAAACTTATATGATTATGCTTGCTTGTCGTGGGAAGAAGCTTACAGATGAAGAACGTGAATACACAAAGGTAGGTGCCCGTGGTGAAATGATGCGTGAAGAATTGATTCGCTGTAAGGGTGGTCTTAAACAGGATTGGAACTTCGATATCTATAGACAAGCTTTTTATACTTACAACTGTGATAAACGTTCCCTTTTGACTCCAGCCGGTGTTCCATATCCAGAACATGCAATGGTCGTTTATTCTGTTGTGAATCCTACAAACGAAATTGACTGCATTGAAGATACCTTTGAGCATTACAACAAGGAGCGCAAAAATCTCACTGCTGCAATTCTTCGCGGTTCAAAGCCTGGGATTCAGGATCATCTGGTAAAAATGCCTAAGGTCTTTGAGCACATGAAAAGCTGTCATGCCTCTCACACAAGCCGCCGTATCTGGTTAGATTTTGACATGGATATCAAAAAGGAATGTCGAACTTCCGAAGTTTTCGAAGAAGCATATACTGCACTTCACAGGGCAGGAGAAAAGCTTTTTGGTCTTGGTAACTTTGCAATTGTCAAAACAAGTGGCGGTTATCATACATTGGTTCGAAAAGAATGTCTCACTTTCAATCCGAATAACTTTCTTAAAGTGGTTTATGAGGAAGCTGATAAACCAAATCTTTCAGATTATGTAGACGAGTTTGTAGCAAACGATTCCAGCCACAAAAGTAAGGATGGAAACAACATCATAAAGCGTTCGGCTCTTATTCCAACTCCCGGCTGCCGTCAGTATGACTCTTATCCGGTAGTAGTGAATAAAGAGGATTTTGAGTAAAATTATTGATATATGAAAACTAAACAATACATCATTTTTTTAGATATAGATGGAGTTCTCAATACTAAGGCAAGCTGGAAGAAACCATTTTCACTTGTCGATGCGTGTATTAAAAATTTCTGTACGTTCGTAAATCATGATAATGTTTCTCCCAAAATAATTCTGACATCTTCCTGGAAAACAGGCTGGTCTTTGCTCAGAGAAAATCAGACGCCTCAAATTATAGAACTTCAAGAGAAACTTTCAAAATATGATTGTTCAGTATTCAGTAGAACTCAAGATCTTGGAAACAGGCAGAAAGAAATCTTGAACTATATGGCGACTCATGATGTGGATTTCTATGTAATTATTGATGATGATGATACTGAATATAAAGGTTTTGATAAGTCTGGTGTCTATATAATAAATGCAGAAACCGGATTTTCAGAAAATGATATAAAGAGAATAAAGTGGAAAAGCATTACATAAACCGAGGTAACTATCATGAACTTATTTATTTGCGGAAGTATAAAGATTAAAGACAAAGAATGGATATTTTCAAAAATCGAAGAATGTATAGCAGAAAAGAATTGCACAAATGTTACCATTCTTGAAGGTGAAGCACGTGGAGTAGATTTAATTGCAAAGGAGTGGGCTCTTGCTCACGACATTCCTGTAAAAGAATATCCGCCTGATGTACAGCATTATCTTCACAATGCTTGTCATAAGAGAAATGAAGATATGACAAGGAATTGTGATTTTGCACTTATGTTATGGAATGGAAAATCATATGGAACTTTTGACGATATTCAACTTTGCGAAAAATATTCAAAACCATATGAGATTTGTTATTATGATTTGGCGGAACACATGCAAAAGTATTTATCACTTGCCATGGAAAAATTCAAACCCAAGCTTGCAGATGGTCCAAGAGAACTACTTGATGATATCTGGGAGGAAGCAATGAAAATCCGTGGCAGGTATACACACTAATTTTTCAATTGTGATTCAAGCAACACTTTAATTACAAATCGCACAAAAGGCGAGTATAATAATCTTATGGCATACTCGGAGCTGATTAAAAATCTAGATACTCTCAGAACTTATATCCGCAGTTTTTATATCTATGGATTTAAAACGAGGGATCAGTTTTTTGGTAAGAGTCCACGTACTTATGATGATGAAAAACGCCGTCTGGAAAATTATCTGGACGGCTATATGACCTTCCGCCCGGATGAGAACGGTAAGGTAACTTTTCTTTCAATTGACAGCCGTCATACTACTCACAATCCTCTGTATAAAATCTTCAAGGCAAAATCTTTTACAGCAATGGATATCTCGCTTCATTTTATGCTGATGGATATTCTGGCGGACGGTTCGAAGAAGACCTTAAATCAGTTGCTGGATGAAATTAATGATACCTATCTTAATGATTTCTCTTCTGAAATATTGCCAGAAGAATCCAGCCTCAGAAAGAAGCTGAAGGAATATGAAGAGTTAGGTTTAATCTCGTCAGAAAAAGATGGGAAGACAATGCTCTATTTCCGTAATCCAATGACTGACTTGGATGAATTGGAAGATGCACTTGCTTTCTTTTCGGAGATTGCTCCGTGTGGTGTTACGGGCAGCTTCCTCTTTGATAAACTTCCTGGTGATGTTCAGAAGGAAAGCGAGGTATTCCAATTTAAGCATCATTACATTACATCCTCAATTGAATCTGATTTTGTAGAACAGGTTTTTGAAGCAATCCGGGAGCACCGCTATCTTACAATTGAACAGCGGCGTGCTGAGGACGACAGAACTTTCCCGAATGAAGTTATCCCGCTGATGATTTATCAGAGTACTCAGGGTGGGCGTATGTATTTGATGGCATATCGTCCAAGAGGTAAATATTTTCTTGCTCTCAGATTTGATTACATAATTGGTATGACGACTGGCGGCGAGTATGCTGGCTTTGAGCAGAAGAGGGCAGAGTTTGAAGAACTCCGAAAACACATCTGGGGAGTGGCATTAAAGCAGAATAAAAAGCATAACGACACAACAACTGTGCACGTAACCTTCCGCGTTCATTTTGAAGAGGAAGAGAAATTCATTTATCAGCGTCTTTTACGCGAAAAACGTTGCGGTACTGTAAAGCTGCTTGATGATAATAATGCTCAGTTTGATGCAGATGTTTTTGACCCGCAGGAAATTATTCCCTGGGCAAGAAGCTTTATTTGTAGGATTACTTTTTTTGATTGTTCTGAAAAATATATAGCACGACGTTTTTACGGAGACATTCGTAAAATGTATCGCTTGTATTCTGGTGAAGATGTAGAACTCACGGAGGAGGCAGACGATGCTCTTCAGTGAAATCTACAGTGCCTATTACAACACCGTTGCCTCAATAATCTCTTGCAGCCAGCAGGGAAAACTGGATTCTGATTTGCTCTTCAAAATTGTAAAAGAATCTGCCTTCCCTGAAAGCTTTATGACAATTGGCAGCGCCTTAGAAACTGGAAAGTGGCCTCTAATAAAAAAAGATTACAGTACAAATATTCAGAATATTCCCACAATGCCTCTTTCAGTTCTGCAGAAGAGATGGCTTAAAGCTTTGTGTAATGATAAGCGAATCCGTCTTTTTGTAAGTGATGAGGTTCTTGAGTGTCTTAAAAATCAGCTCCAGGATGTGGAAGTACTTTTTAATGAGAACGACTATTATCTTTATGATAAATATTCTGATGGAGACCCCTATGACGATCCGGATTACATCAAAAACTTCCGAACTGCTCTAGAAGCTATTCATCAGAAGAAAACAATAAGCGTAGAATATACCGGTCGTTTTGGTCAGCAAAAAAGATTTATCTGTGCTCCTTATAAAATTGAATACTCAGAAAAGGATGATAAATTCCGTATTATCTCAAAGGTTAGGAATCGTCATTCAATATTAAACATCGCAAGAATCAATTCCTGTGAATTGACAGAAAATTCAAAGGTTGATGACCTTTCCGAAGACGACTTACCAGATAACAGACGTACTAGCGTAACTCTCGAAATCTATGACGAGCGAAAAGCAATGGAAAGAGTAATGCTTGCCTTTGCTCACTTCGAAAAAAGTGCTGTACAGATTAGTGATGATGTATATCGACTTACCCTAAATTATGACAGCTTCGATGAAACTGAACTTGTTGTCCGCGTATTAAGCTTTGGTCCTATGGTAAAGGTTCTCGAACCGGAAAGCTTTAGGAATCTTATACAGGAACGGATTTCTAAACAGATTGAATTAATGAATAACTAATTAATTTCCAAGATGACATCTTAAGTAGAAGGAAAAGACATGGCTATATTGAAATATGAAGATTTAGAATTAGAGTTTATTCCAATGAAATTTATTAACTGGGGTACTTGGCCTGAGTGGAGCTTTAAGGTTTGTTTGAAATGGAAAGGGATTCCTGTTCTTAATGAAAAAGTGATGAAACGATACGGTAATTTTTGGTCTATGGGGAAAGAAGGGGGAGTTATTGCGAGCGAACAGGATGAATTGCTCCTTCTTGATGATTTTAACGCTTGTATAAAAGATAAAAAAACAAGGATTTGGGAATCTCATCCTGATCCTGATATGTCAGTTTCGATTTTTCCAGATAGAGCATTTCCTTATCTTGAAGAGGTTGAAGTAGGGGTATATTCAATAATTATTAGTCCTGATGCATATCAATTTAAGGATACAGATTCTTATATGGGGTATTCGGGAGTTTCCTTTGTAATGGTTGTTGAAAATCTAGAATTTGAGAATTTTGTATCAGATCTTAAAAAAGAATTCGAACAGCTTAAATATAATTAAAGATTTTCGCACCAAATTTTCCGTGATAATTGAATTAGCCTCTGCTATAGTAAAGCCATAAAGGTTCATACAGCAATTTAATTAGAGAAGTAACGATAACTTTTATCGTGCCGAAAGGTGTTGGTAAATCGAACCTTGTTTATGGAGGTTATCTATGGTGGAAGTAAAAGGAAAGTATAATACCGCAAAAGTCTTTACAGATAATCTTGAAGAAAAAGGACGAGAGCAGATTGAACGTCTTTGTGATCAGCCTTATGCCGCTGACAGCAAGATTCGTATGATGCCAGATGTACATGCCGGTGCTAGCTGTACAATTGGAACAACAATGACTATTGCTGATAAAATTTGCCCGAATCTTGTTGGTGTTGATATCGGTTGCGGAATGGAAACCCTTATCATTAAAGCGGATTCTCCTGTGAGTGAAAAGTTTGATCCGGAAAAATTAGATAAGTGCATTCGTAGAAATATTCCTGTGGGACGCGAGATTCGCAGAGCGGGTCATGTCCATAAATTTGTTGATGAGATTGATTTCGATAAGATTCGATGCCGGAAGGCCAATATTGGAAATGCCCGACGCTCTCTTGGAACACTTGGGGGTGGAAATCATTTTATTGAAGCTGACCGTGATGAGGCTGGAAATCTTTACATTGTTGTTCATTCAGGAAGCCGCCATCTTGGACTTGAAGTTGCAAATTACTATCAGGATATGGCATGGAAACAGTTGAATCATACTGAAGACGCTGATATTCGTGCAGCGGTTGCAAAGCTTAAAGCCGAAGGGCGACAAGAAGAAATCCAGTCTCTACTGCCGGGCATTAAAGCGGCGGTTTGTAAAAACATCCCTCAACCGCTTGCTTATGTAGAAGGTCAGCTTTTTGAAGACTATATAAATGATATGAAGATTCTTCAGAGTTTTGCAATGTTTAATCGAAAAGCAATGATTGACACAATTACTGTTGGTCTTCGACTTGATAAGCATGATGTTATTGATCAGTTTACAACGATTCATAACTACATTGATACTGATGCAATGATTTTGAGAAAGGGAAGTGTTAGCGCTCGAAAGGGGGAAAAGCTTTTAATTCCAATCAATATGAGAGATGGAAGTCTCGTCTGTGTTGGAAAAGGGAATGAAGACTGGAACTATTCGGCACCTCATGGAGCTGGTCGTGTAATGGGTCGTAAGGAGGCTCGTTACAAATTACAGCTTGAAGATTTTGAAAAATCGATGGAAGGTATTTGGAGTTCAACCGTTTGTAAGGACACACTCGATGAAGCACCTATGGCTTACAAGGATATGAGTGAGATAGTTGCTAATATCGAACCAACTGCAGAAGTTGTAAATATCATTAAACCGATTTTTAATTTCAAAGCAGCGGAATAGGAATTAAAGTAGAACTTTATAAATTACAACTTTAATTACAAATGTGATTTTTGTTGTTATGTTTAAGGTATGAATTGCAAACCTACCAAAAGTTAGCTTGCACAAAAGCAGTTATTTGTGTAACTGGAGGCAATTGACTTTCTTGGTTTGTAATTCGAAAGACGCGTGCAGCAACAGTTTTGAGATTGGAATAATTACAACATGCCTAAGACTGCCAGGCTAAGGCAGTTCGCGTCTTGTTGTTTGCTGTCTTAGCACAACGGTAGTGCAGCTGATTTGTAATTAGCAGGTTGTGGGTTCAAATCCTACAGGCAGCTAAAAGGCACGTACAGCAAGAGTTCTGGAAACTTTTTGTGTCATAGGTTCAACTCCTATATCCCCCAATTTGCGGGGGATTAGCTCAGTCGGTAGAGCAAAAGAGAAAGGTGCCTTGTTAAAGATGTGTACTGCATGTTTTACATGGTGACCGTAGTTCAAATTGAAGAGCCGTGGTCTGGTTAGGTTCGAAAGAACACACATCTTGTTTTGGCAGTTAGATACATACAGCAACTTTAACAGTAGCTTAGAGGTTAAAGCACTAGATTTGCAATCTGGATACGCGAGTTCGACTCTCGCCGATTTTGTATCTTGTATCTGCAGACAGCTATCCATTAGCCCTGTCTCAGAGCTGCCAATTTTTTTGAATGATAAAAGGAACGTTGTTCCAAGGAGAAATAAAATGAACGCATTACAGGCAATGAAAATGCAGTTGAACGTGGCTCGTACCGAGAATGGTGATTTGGCTTATAAGTCTACAGGTTCTGCTTGTCTGGATTTCTTTTCTTTGTGCGGTGGTATGAGAAGAAATCTTGAAGATTTGGACAAGCTTTTTGCAAAGGCCTACGCAGAGAATCCTGTAGTTGCAATTAAGATTCTTTTTTACATGCGTAATATCCGTGGTGGTCTTGGTGAACGCAACAGCTTCCGTGTGCTCTTGAAGGAGCTTGCTAAGTTCTATCCTGAAATGGCCAAGCAGATTGTTTACGCTGTTCCTGAATACGGTCGTTGGGATGACCTTCTTGTTCTGCTTGATACACCGGTAAAGGATGATGCAATCGCTCTGATTAAGAATCAGATTAAAAAGGATAAGAAAGCAATGGAGAAGGGAAGAGAAGTAAGCTTGCTTGGAAAGTGGCTTCCTTCTATCAATACTTCTTCTAAGGAAAGTGTTGCCAGAGCAAAAATCATAATGGCAGCTCTTGGGATGAAGGCTGTTGAATATCGTAAGTTGTGTTCTGCACTTCGTAAGGAAATCAAGATTCTTGAAGATAACCTTCGTCGCAAGGATTATACCTTTGATTATTCTAAGCAGCCAAGCCAGGCTATGCTTCGTTACAAGAAGGCCTTTATGCGTAACGATGAGGAACGCTATAAGAGCTTCTTGAACAAGGTAGTTGAACAGGCAGAAAAGCTTGCTCGTGGTGAAGAGATTCCTGAAGAGGAGAGGGTAAAGCTTAATACTAAGACCCTTTATCCTTATCAGATTGTTGCTCCATTTATGAATGGCTGGTCTGGGGCTAGATGCCTTCCGGACGAAAAAGCACTTCCTTTGGAAGCAAGCTGGAAGGCTTTGGACCGTGGAAGCTTTGATTCTAAGACCATTGTTGTTCGCGATGGTTCTGGATCTATGTATGGTTCTGGAGATTTTGCCGCAATCAATATTGCTACATCTTTAGCTCTGCTTTTTGCAGAACAGCTTGATGGTGCATATAAGAACAGCTTTATCACTTTCAGCTCAGAGCCAAGACTTGTTCAGGTGCCTGAGAACGCAGACACTTTGGAGAAGAAGTTAAACTTCATTTCAAAGTTTAATGACTGTTCTAACACTGATATCGGTAAGGTTTACCGCCTTATCCTTGATGTAGCAAAGAGCGGTAATGTTCCAAAAGAGGAAATGATTGAGCGTGTTCTGATTATTTCTGATATGGAGTTTGATTACTGTGCAGAAGGTGTTTCAACCTTCGAATTCTACAAAAAGGAGTTTGAAGCTGCCGGTTATGAACTTCCGGAAATCGTATTCTGGAACGTAGAAGCCCGCGATACCCATCTTCCTGTTACTATGAACGAAAAGGGCGTAAAACTGGTAAGTGGTGCATCAGCAAACATCTTTGCAGATGTAGTAAGCGGAGACCTCAAGGTTGTAACTCCATACGAGTTCATGCTTCAGATACTTGAACCATATGCCGAGTTTGATAAATTAGTAGCTTAAAAAATTAAAGGTGCAGGCAGCAATTTTGAAAAGGAATTGTACCTTAGGGGTAACCCTGATGCACCTTGTATAAAGATGCGTACAGCAATTAAAGCAATAGACTGGTAATCTATGAGAGCTAATTTGCATCTTGATAACAAAAGGCACATGCAGCAGAAAATGCGAACTCATGACAGAGTAGCGCCTGCGGGGGTATCCCGCTCCTGTCTATAGATTTGAAAAAGTTTGATGGAGGCTTAACTTGCAAATCTGACAAAAAAGCCCGGTGCCTTGTGGCTTCTCCTGAGATGATAGATCGGGAGAAGCCTTTTTCTTTGAGTATCAAAACCCAGGAAGGTACACAGACCAATTATTCAAAAGAAAACGTTATGTCAAAGTTGGCAGCGGCCTTTGGTGAAAAACTTGCCGAGCGATACTATCGAAACTTTTTTTAGCAAATATCATTATATGATAGCCCGGCTAGTTATATTGGTCTCATGAATGAGAACGATGAACCATGCACGGAACTCAATGAATTAATTTATCAGATTTCGGGTGAATTCTGGAAACAGGCTTATTTTCAGCTTTGTATTCTTCAGGAAGAATATAAGCCACTGAATGAATCCTCTACAGATGTTCTTTCTCAGTTGAAGAAAGGCATAAAATCTATTGCAAAGAAAAGCGGCCTTAAATATTCGGCATACTCTCATAACAACCACTATTACATTTCGATTGTTCCTTTTCCGATTTATGTCGGAATAGACAAGAAGACGAATGATTTTACAGTTTCTGTTCCTCATATCAATTCCAGAAGTTTTGCTGCATCCGATTGGGAGCGAGGTTTGAAATGGATACAGGATTATATCAACATTGATATAAAACCTCTTATAGAAAAGACAGAGGAAGTCCGTGACAAGTTTTATCTGAATCTAAAAACCGCTGACATCGTAAAAGCTTCAATTCTGGCTCTATGTAATTCAGTACTAAGAGAGAAATGTCTGGATTATAAAATCAATCAGAATCGTTTGAAGAGCGATATTATTGCCCGGATTTCGAAAGACGAAAAGTATCACATCCAGATTTATCATAAGCCTTTCAGCATAGATTCCTCGGACGTACTCAAGCTTTTTAAGACTCCTCATGAAATGGAAATCGAAGACAAACTTTATTGCAGGAAGGAAACGGAATGAAAAGCGAAAGAGAATTGGCCTCGATTTTAGACCGTGAGAAAACAGAGCTCATAAACCACATTCATGGGGAATACTGGAATAATACGTTTAAGGCTTTATTCAAGAACTACACCTATCAATATGGATATTTTATGGTTCCAGTAAATCTTAGTGTGGGAGATGTGTCTGATTACTGTCGAAGAAATTTTTCAGAGCTTTGCAAAAAATACGGAATTTCTGTAACAGAGACAAACGGACCTAGCAGGACAGAATTTATTTTAAGAATCTTTTTTGATCGAAAAAAGAAAACGAAAGCAGATGAGCTTTCTATTGTGATTTGTAATAAGGATATTACTCTGAGGATTTTTCCATATGATCCACTATTAAAACAATTCATGCTTGAAGAATATGTGCTGGTTACAAATATCATTGTGAAATTGTTTGATGTGATTTTCAACAGTGAAAAAGAAAAGTTTGAAGCCTTAGCCACAGAAACAAAGCATATAGAAGAGTGTTCGAAAAAGATTAATTCAAAATCTATAGAGATAGCCAGGTCTTCAATCCGGGCTCTTTATTTTCAAAATGACAAAAGCGACCATGCATCGTTTGTACAGAAAGCTTTGTATTCGTCATTTTTGAAAAATGGAAAAGTTGTCCGGATTTATCACAAAGACTTTTTTGAGAATCCGGAAGTATTAACTAATTTATTTGAAAACAATTTTAAGCCTATCACTAAATGATATCTGCATGTGATTAAATTATAGAAAATGAATGGAGGATTAGAAATATGTCAGTAAGAATTGATGGTAATTTGCTTTTGGAGATATTGGAAGAAACTCCAAGTACTCAGAATATTATGCTTATGGGAAAGCACGGAATCGGAAAGTCTCAGATATTGGAGAAGTTTTATACTGCAAAGGGCTGCAAGGTTGTGTCATTGTTTTTAGGCCAGATGAGTGACCCGGGCGACCTTATCGGTATTCCTCATAAAAACGAAGTGACAGGTCATACAGAGTTTATGCCTCCTTACTGGTTTCCAACAGATGATACACCGGTTGTTCTCTTCCTTGATGAGTTGAATCGTGCACGCCCGGAAGTATTGCAGACAATCATGGATCTTGCCTTGAATCGTAAACTTGCGGGCCGTTCTCTCCCTGCAGGCAGTCGTATTATTTCTGCCGTTAACAATGGTGAAGAATATCAGCTTACAGACCTGGACCCGGCCCTTGTTTCTCGCTTTAACATTTACGAGTTTGTTCCGAGCGTTCAGGACTGGCTTTTGTGGGCTAACAAGAACGGCGTTGATGATCGCATTATAGATTACATTTCTGCAAATCCGAAAGCTCTGGATAATCAGTCATCAATTGAAGAACTTGATAATCTTGAAAAAACTCCGGACCGTCGTGGCTGGGTGCGTGTTTCAGAAATCATAAAAGACAAGCCTGTTTTGAAGCAGAGTCACAAAAGTATGATCGCTGGAATTGTGGGTGGAGTTGCTGCAAACCGTTTCATTGAGTTCCTGGATAAGAATCACATTCTCACTGCAAAAGAGCTTTTGCTCGATAACTTTGAAATGAGCAGACTCAAACTTGAATCTTATAAGACTCCTCAGTTTGCAACAATCAATGATGGAATCTTTGTATATCTTGAAAGTGAAAAATATGCAGAGGGTGATAAGGTAATAATGGCCGAAAATCTTGCTTCTTATTTTTCTTATCTCGAACAGAAAAAACTACGTGAAGCGATGGCACATTTTGCAAATATGTTCAGCGGAACAATGTATCCGAATGCGCTTGTGTTCATTATCAGCGAGTGTCCGGATCTTTATTCAAAGATGACAAAGTTTGTAGCGGAGATTAAATAATGACCGATGTAAGGGAAACAATCAGTAGGGTTGTAGACAAGTGGTTTTTGTATGAACCGCTTTTATTCAATGTGTACTGTACTCACAAACTGGAAGAGAATACAGAAATAAAGTGTCCTTTCCGAACCGGGAAACGTCGCATTGAATACAATCCTGTTCTACTAAAAAAAGCATCTGACGAAGAAATTGAAATGGGGCTAAAAACCGAAGTTACCCGTATCCTTTTAAAGCATCCCTATCAGCGAGTGCCTCCTTATCCGAACAGGTCAGCCCTTACTACAGCCAGTGACGTTACAATCCGTGAGCACTGTTTTCAGAATGAAAAACTCCATAATGCAGCTCATTATAATTTTGAGGGACAGCTGAGTTATGAAGAATATTACAGAAAACTTACTTTGATTTGCCCGGATGTTACTCCAGAGGGAGATTACAAAGACTTGCCTAGCTCTGGTTGTAAAAGTGGTAAAGGAGGGGAAGACTCTCAGCAAAAAATTCATCTCAGCCCGTCTCTGAAAAAAGATGAAATCTGGGAATATGAGGCTGCAGCATCTTGTTCTGAATTTTGGGATGAAGACGAAGAGATGGCTGATAAAGTAAATATGGAAATTGAGAAAGCCCAGAAGACTAATCAGTGGGGTAGTGTAACAGGACAGTTTCAGGAAACAGTTACAGCCTCTCTAAAAATTCCGATGGACTACCGCCGGATCCTATCTCAGTTTCGTGCAAGTATAATCAGCCAGCGCAGAAAACTTACCCGCATGAAGCCTAACCGCCGATATGGCTTTGAGTTCATGGGAAGTCAGTTTGAACCAAAAACACATCTGCTTGTTGCGGTAGATGTTAGTGGTTCAATTCAATCTGAAGATTTACAGAATTTCTTTTCGATCATAAACCGATTTTTCAGCTACGGAGTTGAGACTATTAAGGTTCTTGCATTTGATACAGAAATCAAACAGGAGTTTGAACTTAAAAAAGCCAGACGCTCAATTAAAGTTATAGGACGCGGCGGGACAGATTTCCAGAGTGTTATAGACTATTACGAAAATCATGAAGAATACCAGGGCCTGATTATGTTTACGGATGGATATGCTGCTGTACCAAAAATCAAAAAGAACAAGCAGATTCTCTGGATTCTTACATGTAAAGCTGAGTATGACAATGCAAACCATTGGATTAAAGATTTGCGATTTAATAAAGCAACTTTTATTCCAAGCCTGAAAAACAGATAGTCTTGTGGAACGAGTGAGTCAAGGCTTTTAAGCGGAGCGTGCCTTGACCTCTCGTTCCACAAGAATAAACTCCGGTGAGGCTTGGCATAAAGGGGAGAATGAGATGGCAGGAAGACGTAGAAAACCTAAAATTTATGATGAACGATGTTACACTAATTTCGGAGAGCAACCGAGTCCGCTTGAAATACAGCTTGGTTACGGATTAATTCCTTTAGTTGATAAAGAGGGGAATAATGCGCCTTTGTTGGAAGATATTACATATGTACGTAATCAAATTGATGGAGAATATGGCTTACCTCTGCCAAGTGTACATGTGCGGGATAATATGTGTCTTGAACCGTATGAATATAAAATCTTTCTGCATGGTGTTGAAGTTGGTGGCTATAAAAAGTGTGATCCTCATTATGTTATGTGTATGGATACAGGCTATGTTACGGAAGAAATATCTGGCGAGAAGATAAAGGATCCTATTTTTGGCTTGGACGCTGTAATAATTCATGAATCAAAGCACATGGAGGCTTACTTTCAAGGATATGTGACTCCAGAATGGCATGTTGTTATAAAAAATCATCTTTATGAAATCATCAGAAAGAATCTTACAAAGTTTCTGGATCAGAGCATGGTCAATAAACTTGTCGAAAAGGTTCGAAAAACAAATCCCGATGTTGTATCAGATGTTTTTTTTATGAAACTCTTTCTTGTATCTGATTTTAAATTAGTTCTGAATCAGCTCCTTGATGAAGAAGTTTCTATAAGAGACATGAATACTATCCTGGAAACAATTGCTGATTATCTTCCAGAAAAACTAAAGCCCTATGAACTTGCAGAAAAAATACGGCAAAGGTTAGCACTTTCGATTATCAGTAATTATTTGGAAGAAGATAAATCGCTACATTTAATAAAAGTTTCTCCAAGTGTGAATAAGTTTATCGAAGATCATGCATATTATCCGGATTCTAGGGTTGAAATACCTTATTGTACAATGGATGAGCTTAGCAGCAAGAAATTTACGAAGGCATTTAATGAAGCAATGCTGCTTATACAAAAAAAGAACCTTCATCCTGTATTAGTATGTGCTTCATCTGCAAGAATCTTGTTAGCACAATCATTACATCATAACATGCCAGGAGTGCGGGTTATTTCTGACTTGGAGCTTTATACATTGAAAGATGCATATCCTATAAAAGTAGAAGGAGATTTTTCCTTTGATGAAACAAAAGCCTAATATTCCTGAATATTATTTTTATCATCTTCTTACAACACTTAGTAAAAGTGATGTTATTCTCCGAAATGGAACAGAACAATTTATAGGTTTGCATTATGATTCATCGGAGGTTGATGCACCTTGTATTACATGTAAAGAAGCTGCAACTTTAAGTAATTGTCTTTATAAGTATTTGGGAACAGCGAAGATTCCCTGTATAGATAATAGCCTTGTTACTCGAGACTTGTTTGAAAACGTAGAGAAAGGGGAACTTCTTCCAACAAAATATTATTCTTATGTTGCAATAATTTATACAAATTTGGAAAAAATTAAAAAGCGCAAAGAAAAGATTTTTCAAATAAGATTAAGAGATGATATAGATTTCAAAATTAATCAATTAAAAAGAACTATTTTTAATACGGCATTAAAACGGTTTAGAGAGAATGAACTCAAATACTTAAAGAATAATTCAGCTGATGTAGAAAAAATTTTAGAAGAAGGATTTGCAGTTATACCCGATTTTAAGAAGATGAGATTTGAGAAATCTTATAACGAGTCATACCAGACTGTAGAATATTATCTTGGGACTGAATTAAGAAAATATAACATAGAATTTTGTTTCTTTATTTTTGTTTCAAGAAAGGATGGATTAATTTATGTATGTACTCCAGGATCAATTGAAAGCCTCAGAATAGATGAAGCAGAAAAGGTTTTGAATTTAGTGAGGGAGCTTATAAAGGCCATTTTCAAAGAATTGATAAGCGACAGTGAAATATATTGCAAGGAATTTGAAATCAATTTGCGGCTCTATGAAATTGCATATACCTCAATGAAAACCATGTTAGAAAAGAATTACCAGAAAATAGGAATGGAATATGGTTTTAGATCTGATACAACTGTGGTTGAGCTTTATTTGAGAAAAAAAGAAGACTCAGATTCTGTAACAACAAAAAATCAAAAAAAATCAATGTTTTATATTGTTATATCCTTTAATGAATTTCTGAGAAATCCTAATGCTTTTAAAGATTTTATAAAGGCTCCATATAAGAAGAGAAAATGGAATTTCTGGTGTCGGGAGAGAAAATATAAGCCTGAATTCTTTGAGGAAAAATTTCAAAAATAATTATTAGACTATCAAATCTTGATAGTCTGGGTGTATAATATAGTAGCTGTAAATAGGAGCAGCAAATGGCAAAAGAAAAGGTAAAGAAACAGTATTTGAACGGACTCGAACGAATCTTGAAGATTGATCAAATGATTTCACAAGGAGGATATCCGAGTGTAGAAGATTTTGCAAGAGTAACAGAAGCTTCCATTCCAACAATAAATCGCGACCTGCGGGATTTACGCCTGAAGTTTGGGGCGGATGATATCTTACATTATGACAGAATCAGAAAGGGGTTTTATTACACACAGCCTTCATTCAGAATTCCAGCAATGCTTACATCTGAAAAACAGATTGTTGCAGCACAACTGATGTCCAATCTTCTGAATCTCATAAAGAATACGCCGGTATATAAAAAAGCAATCGAAGTTTTCAATTCTCTTTCTGACAATATTGATGAAGACTCAAAACTCAATTCAAAGAAGCTTTCGAACCGTATTTTGTTTCTTGGAATGGATCCGGTAAAAGTTGATGATGAAATCTGGACTAAGCTTGAAGAGGCAATGTCAAAGAATAACTACATACGCTTTAAGTATCTTAATTATGCAAGGGTATTTGTTGTTCAGCCGTGGCAACTAATTTACAGCGAAGGCATGTGGAGTCTTTATGCATACAACCAGATGCCGGATATCAAAGAAATCCGTTTTTACAATTTGCCGGGAATCCACGACCTGGAAATTGATAAGAAAAACACATTCGAACTTCCTCCAGATTTTGAATACACCAAACGAGCAAAAGGAAACTTCCGCCGTTACATAGGGCCGAAGTTACTTAACTGCAAGCTCAGAATCACTTCGGAACAAACTCTCAATTACATAAAAACCTACAACTGGGCCGAAGACCAGAAGTTCGAAGCTCAGAGTGACGGTAGCACAATTATGACTTTTACCACAAATCAGGATTATCCGTTGCTTGGCTGGGTCCTGAGCCACGGCATGTACGTGCAACCTCTCGAGCCGGAGTGGCTTGTGGATGAGTGGAAAAAGAATGTTAGAGGGATGAGTAAATTAAAATAGGAGTTAAAATTATGGAAAAATATTATTTTACATCTAAAGAAAGCACTTTTGAAAAGGTATTGGATTGTTTCTCAAATACCGAAGTTCATTCTTGTAAGACATCATCAATTCCTTTGGCGGAATTTTGGATGCCAAAGAATAAGCAGTTAATTAAGCGTATAGTTCAGAAAATTGGTATTTCAGAAGAAGAATATACAGAAGCCGAAAAAATATTCGAATATCCTGTTTATTCCAAGAATGGAGAAAAAAAAGTCGGGAAACCTTCAATGACAGATTTGATGATTCGAAGTGATAGATTTCAAATAGCAGTGGAAGGTAAGTTCACTGAAGATTTATATGAAACAATTTCTGAATGGTTAAAAAATGGATCAGAAAATTCACAAAAACCAAATGTTTTAAAAGGCTGGCTTTCATATATAAAAGATTATTGTGATTCTTCTAAATGGATGGAAGCAGATATAAATAAAAATGTTGTTTATCAGTTCCTTCATAGAACAGCCTCTGCTTGTTATGATACAGAACATCCAATTTTAGTATATCAACTTTTTTATGATGTATTTAGTGAAGAATCAAAATTACATCAGATAGAAGTTGCTAAAAAACTACATGAATTTGCATTGAAGTACTTATTCTTCAAAAAAGAAAAAATCCAATTCTTTATTGTTTTCACACCTATTCTTAATGTTCAGGAAATTGAGACAATTCATCGTGGTGAGAAAAGCAGTTTGTTTATTCAGATGAAAACGAAGAATATTTATGACTTTGCTGAACCTGTCATATTAGATTGTTTGAATGAACAATTTGAAAATATAGAATTTCCGAAATATCGGAAAGCAAAATATAGTAATGAAGAATTTATAGATGATTATGAAAAACTATGGAAGGAAACTTGGCATAGAGGACAAACTCAAGAAGAATATATCAATAAGATTTCAAAAGAACAGACAAAATATCAGTTCTCAAAAGAAAAAGCTTCTGCAATCTATAATCTAGAGGCTGGAAAAAAACTCGATAAATTACAATCGACAAACGAAGAAGAATGGAGATGTCTTTCGAATCCCGGTTATACCAAATATGCAGTTAGTTCCTTAGGACGTGTTGCATTCAAAGTTGACGGAAAATATACGATTATTTTCCAAGATGACTTTAATAACAATGGTTATTTAAAGTTGGATCCAAATGGAGATTATAACCTTGATCATAATATTGAAGTATACAAATTAATTGCGATGGGATTTCTTGGAAAGAAATTAGATGATGGATATGATGTGCATCATAAGATCAATGATGGTTATGACTGTAGACCAGATAATCTTGTTTTATTAACTAGAAGCCAACATAATGCTGTTCATTTCTCAGAAAAATCAAAAGCGGATATAAACTTAAGAGAATATCTTGAAGAAGAAATGGATTCATAATTTGATCAATATCATTACATGATAGCAGCTCCGTCTATTCTTATAGATAGACGGAGGACTTAATGGACGAAACTCCAATTAAAACAGAACTCACAGATTTAGACAAAATTATTGGCGGATTATATCCTGGCGAAATATTGCTTATTGGATCAAGACCGACTATTGGAAAAAGTTCATTAATACGGACTCTAATCAAGAAAGTAACAATAGAGAAAGGAATTAAAAGTTTATTATTTAGTCTTGAAATACCAAAGCCCTTATTTCAAATGAGTATTGTAGTTTCTTTATCTGGTATTTCCACTTGGAAAATTCTTCTGCAAAAACTTGAAGAAGAAGAATTAAAAATTTATAACATGTTCTTATCGCAAGTAGAAGATTTACCAATTATTATTGATGACACTGAAAATAATAATATCAATGATATTTGTAATATGTCGAGGAAATTAGTAAAAGAAGAAGGAATAGAAATAATATATTTAGATTACTTGGGCTTAATTACTATCAATGAGGAAAATCCTTCTATTGAGGATTTTTGTACTGAGGTAATGACTAAGCTTAAAGGCTTAGCTAGAGAACTAAATATTCCAATTGTGTTAGCTTGTCAAGTCTCAAGAACACCTGAACATATCAGTATGAGGGGGATTTGTCATTCTAGTATAATTGATAATTCTGATGTCATTCTTCTTTTAGACAGAAAAAGAAATTATAGTGAAAATCCAATATTTTATTTTGCACATCTAGATATTGTAAAAAACAATTATGGTGATACAGGAGGATTTAAACTGCGGTTTATACCTGAATCAGGTTGCTTTGAAAATTTACCTTTGCCGATGAAGAAAATAATGGATTGTAGGTAGATTGATCAATGAAAAGTTCCTGTATTACCATAATTTTTTAATAACTAAACCAGCAGTTTGCTAATTTCATGCTTTGCAATGATTACAATCTCGCCTTTTGCTTCGAGCTGGAGGATAATCTGGACGATTCTTGCCTGGGCTTTTTTGACATCGGTTATGATCACAGGACCCATAAATTCCATGTCTTCTTTTAGCATTGTTGCATAACGGACTGGCAGGTTGCGGAAGAACTTATCCTGGATATCGGGTGAAGCTCCCCTGAGAGCTTTCGCTAATTCCTGCTGATCTACGTCGCGGAGAGTCTTTTGAATTGCACGGTCATCGAGGTTGATAATGTCTTCAAATGCAAAAATGCAGTTGTTGAGTTTTTTCTGGAAAATTGGAGTCTCGCTGCGGAAATTGCGTATTGCTTTTTCAGTAAACTGCTGGCCGGAAAGAATCAGGTTTTCTTTCAACTTTTTGTAGTCATCATCAAGGTTCATTCCATTAGCAGTGACAATATGCTCAACTTCTGAAATGACCTTGGCATCTGATTTTTGATAGCCTTTTGCAAAGGCCTCTACCTGGCGGCGGGTATCGGCATCCATGTTGTTCAAAAGGTCGAGTGATTCTTCTGATTCTTGCCCGAGATAGGCAATAACCTTTGCAAAGCTTACAACATACATTTTACTGACATAATCCATAAGAACTTTGCGGGTTGCCCTGGTAATATCTCCCATTGTGGTTTCAACAATAGTCTGAGCCTTCTGTTCTGCAGATAATTCATTTTTCATAAGTATAGCCTCCTTCGTATTTATATGATTAATATACGACAGGCAGACTATCACGATGAGATAGGCTGAAAAAATATTTAATAAATATGTGGATTTTTTATACAATCGGATCGCTGCAGAACTGTTTTCTTTTGCAGCTTTTGCAGTGGGCACCCATCCAGACTTCATCGAATTGGGTAGCGGCATTTTTTATGAAATCTTTGTTGCTGCTCAAAACCCCGGCTTCGAAATTGCGGGTATTTTCGCCTTTCATACCGAGGCCGGCACCGGTGAGATTTGCAGAACCAACGTAGGCTGTTTTTAAATCAAAAATAATAATCTTAAAATGAACACGGGGACAAAGAACTCTTTCAAGGCCTTCGATTAGGGCAGGGTATTTGTCAAAGTCTTCTCGGAAAGCAGGCCCCGGTTCTTTTGCATGAATGAGGCGGATTGCAACTCCTCGTTTTGCAAGATTAGAAAGAACTTCTAGTAGAGGTTTAGTGCCACGGCCATCTTTTACGTAAAGGTCTTTTATATCGGCTGTGCCAATCCAGAGAGTCTTTTTACAGTCTTTGATTTTTTCTATTACTTTCTCGTAGTGATCTTCATTTGCGATGTACTGGTATTCAGGTTCAGTGGCCTGTTTTTGTTTTATATAGTCTGCGATTTCCTTAGTCTGAGTTTTAGTTCTGGCAGGCTTTTTGGGGGAGGAGGTTTTCTTTTCGGAAGTTTTTTTCTTAAACATATCCCATCTCTGATTATACAAAATCAATCACTGTTCATATAGTCTTCTGGCAACGGGCAATTCTGTAAATATGTCTGATAATTCTGGATAAGTATCACAAAGACAAAGCATATGGTTATATTGCTTCCTGATGATTTCAAGTTGCTTGGATATGTATTCCTCACGGGATAATACTGGAGGTGGAGAAGGCATTTGACCATTCAATAAGATTTCGGCCAGACGGCTTTCATATTCTGCGCGAACTTCAGTTTCTATTTCTTCTCTGAGTTTTGATACAAACGCTGCACCGGAAGACTTTGCTTTCTTGGCGTTATCAGTTTTTACCTTTTTTGTACCAATCGGCTGTGTTCCACCGGTAGCAATTGCATTATTTGTTATGTCATAAAAATCCATATATGATTACAACTCACCAAAATTTTCTTTTGTAAAGATTTCAATATCTCCGGAAGCTTCGAGTCTTAGAATGGTATTGATCATTCTTGCACGGCAGGCATCAAGTCTGCTCTGAGAGATAAAACCCATCATTTCAATATCGTCTTTGAGCATTTTTGCAGCTCGTTCTGACATGTTGCGGAATATTTTATTCTGGACCTCTTCTGATTCATATCTAAGGATTGTTGCAATTTGTCGCTGATCCATATCACGCAAAAGCTTCTGAATATCAAGGTCGCGAAGGTAAACAATGTCTTTAATTTCAAAAAGACATTTATCAAGTTTTTGTTTTAAAACAGGTGTTGTTGTTCGGAAATTATGAACAGCATCTTTTGCAAAATCTCTTCCACCGGCAGGGAGGTTTTCTTTGATAATCTGAAAATCATCATCGCAGGAAACTCCTGCAGTTTTTACAATATGGTCTGCTTCAGCAACAACAGCTTCATCTGTTTTATGAAATTTTCTGGAGAGCTCAAAGATTTTATCTCGGGTATCGTAATCATAAGCCTGCAGAAACTCATCGGCTTTCGTGTAATCAAGCTCCAGATAAGCAATTATCTTTGCAAGACTTTCAAAATGCTTTTCCTGCAAATATTCCTGTAAAACCTTCTGTGTTTCCTTTGTAATATTGTCCATTGCATAAGAAACCATAATTTGAGCCTTGCGGCGTTCAACAGATAATTCGTTTGCCATAAGCGAGCCTCCTTGATACCACAAATAATAGCAGGGGAGAATATCATTTAGTGATATGTTGATATTTTAAAATATGATTTTTGAACTCTAATGAGGAAAAGAAATCATGAATTTTATAAAAACATTATTTCAGAAGACAAAGAAAGACTTTGAAAATATCCCACCTCAGGTATCTGATGAAGTCGTATTAAATAAGAAGGCCTACGAAATTGCAGAATCATCGATGAAAGCACTATTGGAAAATAATTATAGACTGCATGGAATAAAATATTATCGAGACAATTCTTTAATCTATCTAACAAAGCCAGTAAGCTTAAATTATGGAAACAGAGTTCCAGAAAAGACCTATCAAGTTTACATCACATATAACGAATTTCTTCGTGATACAGAAGCATTCAGAGCTTTTATTGAAAATCCGCATGAAAGAACACAGTGGAATTTCAGCAGTAAAGAAATCAATTATGAAAGTGGAATGTTTTTTAATTTTCATACCTAAAATATCATTAAATGATACATCATTTATGTACATTATCCTCAGAAGTTAATTCTAAGGAGGCCCGATATGGTTGAGTTTCATAAAGATGGTAAGAATGGAGAAGCAAAGTATTCATTTACAGATTTTGATGAGCGTGTTGGAAAGGTCTTTGAAACTGCTTGCAGACAGTTGTATGAGACAATTAAGGAACCAATTTTGCAAGACTGTAAAACTCTTCGCTCTATTATAGATGATGTTGCAGCTCAGGAAGAATTTTATGGAAATACCTATGATAGCAAAGAGCTGTTTTGTGGTTATGCAGAAGATGACAAAATGCACTATATGGAAAGAGAACTGGCTCGTAACTTTTCTAATTTCATTTTTAATTTTTATAAGAAGGAATGTTTCCCACGTGGGGTAATGAATGACATTCAGAAACTTGGAAATGAAGGACGTGATAAGATTGAAAAGAAACTAGCAGAAAGAAAAGGATATACACGTTTCAATCGTGAATTTCATAAATCATTTCTGGCTTTTGAAGATATTGTTCGTTTTGATGGAAGAAGCATCCAAAAAATTCTGCGAGATATTTCTAATTATGATTTGGGGATTGCTCTTAAAAACACAAGTGATACCTTCAAAAAAGCGATTAGTTGCAATATGAGCAAGCGCGCCGAACAGTGGTTAAATGATTACATTGATGACCTGGGGCCAGTATTGAAGCGTCAGGTTCAGGAATGTCGCCAGAAGATTCTACGTGTAATGGAAGATCTCTATTCTTGTCATGAATTAGTCTGGAGCGATGAGTGGACAGATTAACCATTGTTTCATAAAGATAAGGAAGTGGCAGTAGGAATTACCTGCTGTCATTTTTGCATTTCTCTTCCAGCTTGTGCAGTTCTTCTATAATCTTCTTGGGATTATCCATAAAATCTTTGTGAAATATCGTAAAGCTTCGTTTATTGATTTCTATGTCTGTATATGAGAGGTGGCTTTGAATTGAAAACTCGAGCTGGGGATTTTTGGCTTTTTCATTATCATAAATGGACTTAATAGCATTTGTGGTGATGTCTATAGATTTTCTTGTCAGTCCATGAGTCTTTTTTCTGATTTCTTCGATTTCGGACAGGAGTTCTTGTTGCATTGGTTTTCCGGAGAAAAACATCTCAAAAATATCTAATAGGATTTTTTGTAAAAGCTGAATATCACAATAATCAAATTCAAAATTAATTGACACACAAGGCCTGATACCTAAATGGATTTCATCTTTGTAAAAAGTAATCAGAATTATTTCATCAGCAATTGAATGATTTTTTAAAGAGATACTTACATTGAAATTTCTTGTACTTTTCTGATAATCGTAGTTAATTCCAATATCGTAATGTTTCTTTTGCTCCGAGAGAAAATCTATAAAGTTATTATGAATTGCTTTTTTTGAAAGTTTGGGCTGAGCTTGTTTCTGTGAATCAGACATCAATTCAGAGTTTGTGCTTATCAAACTATTCAGTAAACTTTTCCAATATTTTGCCAGCGGATTAAGAATGTAGTTTTCAAATTCCCTGTGAATCCAGTTATAAAACAATTCATCATCATTATTCATAACTTTCATTTTATTGTTGCTTAGTATCATTTAATGATATAGACGAGCAGTAAGATGTCTGTAATACGAGGAAAAAGAGTTTTGCTTGAGTATCACTAAATGATATTCAATTCAAATAAACTCAAGGCATAAACGGAGGTAAGGTTATGAAGGAGTCAAAGAAATTATGTAGAACAAATGCTACCGCAATCCTTGAGTTCTTTTACTTTAAGGATGATACTTTCGCATTCTTTTATGAAATCAGAAAAAACAACCTCGTTAAGTATTATGTGAACTGCAACAAGAAAGTTTATGGGCCGTATGAAAAGGTTGGAAAAAGTGATAATCCAGATATTGCAGACTTGAAAGGTAAAAGTTACAAGACTTTTGCCTGGGAAGGTGTAATTAACGGCGAAGAGTATATTTTCATAGGCGGCAAGAATTGCGGCAAGAAAAAAATTCCAACATGGGAAGAGACCATGGCTCTCTTAAATAAAATGTGTGAGGAAATAGCCGAAATAACTCCTGACGAAGAATATGATGAAAAAGAACATGTGCTTCGTAACAACAAAGAGCATCTTGACTGGTTCGTAACACCTTCAGAGAAACTAGGGCCGTATCATCAGATTCAAAGAACAGCATACAAAGATGAATCGCATTTTCAGTTTGTTTATTACAAATCAAAAGGCGATAAACATTTCTATTACAATTTGGATGGAAAAGAGTATGGCCCGTTCTTAGGCTGGGAACCAATTCATTGCCAACTCTTTTATGACAGAAAAGGCCGGGCAATCATAAATAATTTACCGGAAAAATATATTCTGATTGACGGAGAGAAGACAGACTTCTTTGAAGGAAAATGTATAAACCTTTCATATTCCGAGGAACCTTTTGGATACGAATTATTAACGGGAGACAATTACACTTCTGTAGGAAGTGAAATAGTTTACAATGGAATACATATACATCCAGATGGTGACGTCAAGTTTTTGAAAGATGGTTCAATAGCTTATGTTAGTAAACCTTTATATGAGCAATCTGCCTGGTGCGTTAAAAATAGTGAAGAAGAACTTCAGGTATCGGCAAGGTTCGATGGAGAACAGTCTCGAATCGTCGGAAATGCACTTTTCTATCTGAGGGGAGGGGTTCCATATCTTATGCTTGAAGGCAAAGAATACAATGGCTTTGCCCTTACTCATGATATACATGTTTTTGAATCTGAAACTAATGGAAAAACTGGTTATGTCTATTTAAAGAAAGGTCGCGTTTATTTTATTGAAGTTGAAGATATTCATCAGTCCATTACACCAATTTCATGCTATACAAAAGGCTCAGAGTATTATGAAAATCAATGCAAAGAAATTGATAACATCATGAAGCTTGTTAAAGAGAAGCGCATTGCTGGTATGTGTGAGCTTTAAGAAAAAACGTAAGGTAGCAATATCACTAAATGATATTCGCCTATGTCATACTCTCCTTATCAAAACTTAAGGAGAACCAATTATGAAATTAGGCGATTTTAGAAAATTGACAGCAAATCTTTCAGATGATACTGACATTGTAGTGGAATACTATGATGAAGAAGAAGAGGGCAGTGTGGCCATGCCAACAGGAAAGATTACAGTAAAAAGTAATAAAGAGATTTGGCTTGGACAAAGATTTTCAGAAACTGTTGTATTCATTGAAGATTCTGGGTGTCGCTAAGAAATCTGATAAACGGAATGATATCAGATGAAAACAGAAACGCTCAGAAGAATTTTTGATATAGATCCTCGCATGATTCAATGCCTAAATGATCTTCAATATTCATTTTTGGGTTCTGAATTGAGAAATATTCTAAGACTTGTATATGCTCTTAAAGATACACCTACAAAGAAGATTTCTTCTTTTGATAAAGCAGATGCAGATTTTGTTATTACAAATCAAAAAAAAATACGGGAAGTCATATGTACAGTCTTTAATTTTATTCTTGATGCAAAACTGCATGCCTATTATGACAATCCAAAAGAATCAATCAGACCACTAATAAGTATTGCATATCATCTCTTTCATAAACAAGTTGAAATTTCTGAGTTTGAATATTATTGGAAAAATAATCATAAGGAATTTGTTTTATTTGAAACCTGGTTATATCATTCTCTTCTTTTCGGTAAGTTCAGAAACATAAAGGATGTACCATCTCCAATCGAAGATTTATTAGAAATTTTTGAAGAACATAAATTACAAAACTATTCTGTTTTTACAGTTGATGATTTGGATAAGTTTGATAAAGAATTTGTTTTGTTTTTACTATCCGATAGAAGGTCAACCTTGAAAGAACATATAGAAGTTGTAGGACATTTAATGTCTCCATTTTTTTTGAGGCAATATAATTATTCTGATGAGGCTATTAACAATATACGAAATTTAGGAATCTTCGATTCGCAGCATTTAAGAATAAAAGAGTGTCTAAGATTTTCTGAATGGATGAATTTTTGTATAGCAAATCGTAAAATTTATAGTGAGAAAGCAGTAATACCTGAAAACGAAGAACTCTGGACTGAAGAAAACTTCCCAGAATTTTGTGAAGCACGTGGAAAACTAATTATCGACATAATAAATCTGACTTTTACGGAATTGGGAACGGAAACTCCTTCTAATTAAGTTTCAACTATATCATAAAATGATATTCGCATTAGGTAAGATAAAAACACTTCAATGATGGAGGATGCAATTGTCACACAAACACGAATCAAAAGATAAACTTGCAAAGAGATTTATTTATGAACTCAAGAAACTAACTGCAGGCATTATAAAAGGAATGTCTGCGGAGGCTTATTATCCATCTGCAAAATCATTGCGGGAGCTTTTTAATTCTTTTGCGATTATTGAAAAGTTTTACAGGCCTTTAAAGCCTTATTGGGAAATTAAAATTGCTCTCCAGAAGTATGCACGGTTTGTGGATAAGAAGCTGCTGTATGCAGAAGATTTCAAAAGAATGCTGATTCATTTTTTCGTGGTGATTGAACAGATATATTTCTATGAAGAATACGGTTTCTTTTCGACAACAGTTCATCCGAGAGATGTACCAGGGGTGCCGGTGAAATGTTCCTGCGGTTGTCTTCCATTCTGGCCTCTGGAGCCTGTGGTGGATGAACATGGGCAGGTCATCTATAAGAAAGTTATTCGGTTTTACAATAAAAACAAAATCCGTCCTCTTTGTATGACAATCAGCAGCAAGCCGGAAATTCTTGAAGGCCGTGAGAAATGCAACCTTTTAGACGAACAGATTGAGCAGCTGAAAATCTTTGTCCGCAAAAATCATGACATCATAAAACGGCATTACAAAGATGAAATTGACAGCATGGAATTTATTGATGCCCTGAAGAAACGAAACAGGAGGAATAAGCAATGATTAATCCAGAAAATCTTCCAGAAATAATTGAAAATATGAAATGGCAGGATGTGCAGAGAAGTTTTGTTTATCCTCCTGAAAGACCTCCAGTACGGCTTTTAAAAGCAGAAACAGGCCTTCCGGTTAACATCATTAATATCACTTATGGCGTTTCTTTTGAGCTTGGTTTGACAGAGTGGATTAAAGTACAAACTAATACAAATGATCAAATTGATGATAAGAACTATGAAATATTCTGGTTTACAGAAAATGCGGAGACTATATTGGAACAAACTGAAATGCCGGACAATCTTCTGGAAATCGTCCAGGAGTACATCAAGAAGTCTTACGCAGACGAAAAATCTCTCCTCTACACAACAATGCAGAAACGCAAAGAAGAGTGGGAGAGTGATGTAAAGAAGATGAAAGAGGAAAGAAAGGCAAAATAAAATGATGCTGGATTTTAATTTTACATGGAATTATTGGCATAAGCTGATTCATGAATATTTTGAGGAAATTTATAATTTAAGAGCAAAAGAAGAAGACTATAAAGAATTGAGAGATGTGTCACCTGAGTGTATTGAAGATTATCTATATAGAGAGTTAAAACAGCAATATGAAAAAGTCAGAATAGAATCTGATCTTTGCTGGCAAATAGAAATTCCACTTCAAGATGAAATCATGATTGTTATTTCTGGCGTTGCTGGGAAAACTAATTTGTCTGAGGCAGAATTAGTTTTTTACATTTGCGACTCTAATCACGCATGTGGAGGATACGAACATATAAAAGATATAAAAGCCATTTTTCAAGTCTGTGAAAAGATAAAAGATAATTTGATAATAGACTTGTATATTCTAAATCAAATGCGTTTAGAAAATCAAAAAAAGATACGTCTTTATACTATGGCAAAATCTCTAATTGAAGCATATTCGAAAAAACTGTTAGAACCATTAGGTTATAAATGGCAGTTACTTAATCTAAAAACCTCTTTCATCCTTAAAATACAAAAAGAAAACGGAGCTAAGGTGGAAATAGAAATCAAAGATGATAATTACGTGAAAGCGCCCGAACTCATTAAAGAATCAATAAATAGTTTAGAAATGATAGATAAATTTCTTAGCTAAATCTCACTAAATGATAGACTTCTCTGCTAAACTCCCTAAATACAAAACTCAAAGACTATAGGAGGTTTTGTATGTGTGATCATACTGATGTAACAGCACAAGAATTGGCGATGAAGTTAGCTGATTATATTGAAAAACGATATAAAGATTCTAATTCTATAAGCGGAGTTAAGTCTGGTTTTCCAACTATTGATGCGATTACTCATGGATTTCAAAAAGGAAACTTAATTACTATTTGTTCGAATTTATGTTATTACAAAAATTGTTTTGTAATGCAATTACTTCACAATATTATAACAAAAGATAAGAGTCGTTTTGGGTTTGTTTCTTATACTATGAATGAACAGCAATTTGGTTTGGCTATGTTATACCGAGAAACGTTGATTCCAGTTTCTAAGATGGTTACAGGAATGATGAATGAACAGGAAGTTAAAAATATTCAGAAAGCAATAGAAACTATTTTTACTTCAAATGTTGTTATTCCAAGAGTATGTTCATTCTCTTTTGATGAATTATGCAATATTATTCGGGAATCTGTTGAACGGTATGATTTAAGGGTTATTTACATTGATTCTTTGAATACAATTCCAATTGAGAAAGAATTTGGTAGTCAAAAGAATCGAATAATGAATATTATTAAGAAATTGAAAATGCTGGCAGTGGAGTTAGATATTTCCATCATTACTGATTATTTCTGTTATGAGAATATTAGGGATATATTCGGTGGTAATATTGATAATGAAATTCTAGTTCAAAAAACAGGTTTCGTATATACATATTCAGATATTGTATTGCAACTTCAGAATATAACGGAGAAGAAGGGTATTTGTTCCAATCGATATGAGCTTGAGATTTGTTGCAGTGAGTATGGATTAGGCAGATGTAAATATTTCCAATTTGATTCAAAGGAAGATAAATTTCTGGAAGAGGAAGAAAAATAATAACTTACAAATACTTTGTCATTGCCTGGACTTTCTTTTTTCATTCGGTTACGAGTTCTTCTGGGGCTAGAGGGATGATGTCTTCGCCGAAGGGGAAGAAGTCGCGGAGGATGCCGGGCCACTGGTTGCTTGTAAAGCTTACATGGAGGGCCCCGTCTTTGTGAGGAAGCTTTCCTTTGTATTCTTTTACAGTTTTGTCTTCCCCGAAGTCTGCAGTTGAATAATACAGTGCCGAGCCCTGGAAGATGAATTCGCAGAGTTTCTTTTCATCATTTGTCTGAATACCAAAGATTCCCAGCGTCTTTTTTTCGTGCATCCATTCTTCTTCGGAAGGGAGAGAAAAATGAGTTTTTACCAGGCGGAGATTTTTCATTCTTGGAACAACAAATGTTCTGCGTACTTTTTCGTTCGGATTGTCCCACTTACTAACCATGCCGGTAAGGTACCACTGCTCGCGATCATAAATCAGCTGCCATGGCTCAATAGTGCGGCCAGAAGATGCCATATTATTGTGAATCGAGTCGTAATCAAACTCGAGCATAAAATTATCTTTAAGGGCAGAAAGAATGATTTCCCAGGCTGTGTCATCAACGCTGTCTACAACTCGCTTTGCCATTACAATGCGGGTTTCGAACCACTGCTTTTCGCGCAGATGAGAGTTCTTAAAGTTCACCTGATTTACATCAATCATTTCTGATTTTACAGGCGATTCAAAGCTCTCGCAGATATTCAAAAGAGGAGCGTAAAGCGGAGTATCCTGAAACATTTCAAACAGTTTCATTACCATTCCGTAGGCTGGCATTTCTTCTTCGGTTACAAAAATGGCAGGGAACTTATAAAGATGGCTGGAGTAGTGGTATCCATCATACTCACGGCTGTATTCAAGAGGAGCATGATAGTTATCACGCAGGCGTCGGATATCGCGGTTTAAGGTTGCAACAGAAACCTCAAGGCGTTTGGTGAGGTCGTCCATTGAATAATATTTGTCTTCCTGAAACAAAGCATCCAGCTGAAAGAGGCGGAGAATCTCTTTTCCCGACTGTCTGGTGTTATCATCCTTATCTTCTTTTGCCATAAAGATATTATAACACGGAATTTGCAGAGAAATTCAAAGAAATTTGCTGAAATTCGTCATTTTGATAAACGTTTATCAAGGAATTTCCTTTACAAGCAGGATTTTATGATGTATATTATAATCAAGAAGACTTGATAAACGCTTATCAAGAAAGCTTTGGAGGATATATGTCATTCGCTAAACACCATTTTGTAGACAAGGCATTAGAGAAGTTTAATTTCCGCATTGGAGACAAAGTTTCTGACTTACTCTTAGTACTTACTGCATACTATGCAAAAAAAGCCTCTGTTAACGTAAGCTTCAGCGTTTCAGAAATCCTTGATCAAAGCAAAGCTCCATCTTTCATAAAAGCTTGCTTTGAAAAAAATAATAGGGGCTATTTGAAGTGCACTCTGGAAACTTTTGAAAAAGTTACTCCGGAAGATATGATTGAATATATTAATCATAAAATTGAAAACCGCACTTTGTACAGCCACGACGGAACCGATGCAACTTATTTCCCTCAGCAGATGAATGATTTAAGTGCAAAATTTCTTGAGCTTAAAAAAACAGATACACTTCTTGATCTGGGTTCTGGCATTTCCTCATTCCTTATCAATGCAAAGAAGAATTACGGCGTTACAACTGCAGCAGGTATAGAAATTGATGAATCGGTTTATGTTTTTGCAAACATTCTTGCTGCTATCAACGAACAGGATATTCAAGTTTGGAATGAAGATGTTTTCACATTCGAAAAATTTAAGTTTGTTGAAAAACTTTTTTCTTTCCCTTCATTCAACCAGAGAATTGAAGCACCGCATATCAAAGATTATGTCTTGTCAAAAAATATCAATGGACAGGATTTTGCAACACAGGGTGAAGTTGCCTTTATCCTTAAAGCTCTAGACTTACTTAGTGAGACTGGAAAAGCTGTTATTGCAATCTTACCTGGCCTGCTTTTCAGAGAGAATCTGGCAAGCTTCCGCGAGTATCTTGTAAAGAACAGATATCTCGAAGCAGTAATTACTCTGCCGGATTCAGTTCTGGTAAATACAAATGTTCCTGTTGCTCTTTTGATTTTGAGCCACAACAACGACAAGGTAAGATTCGTAAATGCAAGTTCAGTTCATGGAAAATCACGTCATGGCGGAAGCTGCCTTATGGATGAGCATGTAGAAGCTATTTACGAAATGTCTAAAAAGAAAAATCACAATGCTGTAGATATCAAAGTTGAGAAGATTGGAAAAGACGGATATTGTCTTCTTCCAAATACTTTCCTCCTGGAAGCAAAGCTGCCTTACGCAGATGAATCTGTTGAGTACAAGAAACTTTCTGACCTTGTAACACAGAAGATTTACCGCGGCGTTCAGTATAAAGCAAATGTACTCGATACTCTGCTTACAGAAGAGGATACAGATTTTTATTACTTCTCATCTAAGGACATTCAGGAAAACCGTATTTGCAAGAATCTGCAGCATATGAGCGAGATTTCCGAAAAAGATCTTTCTCTAATATTAAAGAATGATGACATTCTTCTGGTACTGGCAATTACAGACAATATAAAAGTTGCGGTTGTATCAAATCTTGATGCGCAAAAGATTTTACCCGCAAGTAATTTGTATGTAATCCGTCCAAATACAAGTTTAATATTACCGGTATTCTTTAAGCTTCTATTGGAATCAGAAAGTGCAAGAACGATTTTTAAGGAGTTTAGTGTTGGTACGGCCTTAAGGACTATCAGCGCAGAGTTCCTTAATAATCTTCTTATTCCAGTTCCGCCTCTGGCTGTACAGCAGGAATTAGTAAAAAAGTATAGCAAAATCGAGTCTGAGCAGGAACAGCTCAAGAATCAGTTGGAAGTTCTTTCGCAGAAAAAGAAAGAACTTATTGAAACAAGTATTAACGGATCCTAGGCCTTAAGCTTGTAAATCGAAGCCGGATTTATTCCAACTTGCCGGGGCTTTGTACCGGCTAAAAGGAGAATCTTATGAAAGCGAGAAATGTAACTTATTCTGAATTCCTTGAATTCAGAGTACAGGACGTTGTTTCGGCAAATGTAAAATATTATATTGCAAGAACAGGTTTTACCGCTGAATATCTCAGCAATATAACAAATCTGTCTATTGCTACTATAAATCGTCTGAAAGCAGGTGAGCATCTTTCCCTTCAGGGAATTTGTGCTCTTGCGGAAGCCCTGGACATTGATCCTCTATTGTTTTTTATGGAAAACGAAAATGCAGGAGGCTATGGATATGGCATCAGACGCAATGTGGTATAAAGACGGAATATTTTACAACGTCAAAACAACCCACGTAAACTTCTTTCTGAATCATCCTGATTTGCTCGGTTTTAGTCAGAAAGAAAAAGAAGCATTATGCGTAAAGAACGGTCTGGCAGCAGATTCAACTTTCTGCCCGGAACCAAGTGTGCAGAGAGACAATCTGGTGCTGGCCGTTCTTAAACGCGGTGCTGTTCGAATCAGATTTTACGGCGGCCAGACTTCCGTTCAGTGTTACGATCACAACAACATCTTATGTTGTACTCAACTCAAAAACTGCGTCGCCGGCGGTATGGGAAAATGCTTCGGTAATTTTCTCACAGTAAAAGATACCCTAGGTTGGGGAATGAATCTCAACAACATAGGTTGGAGAAATCAGATTGATGATTTTTTGAAGGAGTAACGTTATGGGTAAAGTATTAAGTAAAGAAGAAATAGATACTCTGTTGGAAGCAATTGCTTCAGGTGATGTGGAGTCAACTCCAAAGGAGAGTGTAAAAAAAATCAAGATTTATGATTTTAAGCGACCAGACAGATTTTCAAAAGAAGAGCTTAGAGAAATCTCAAATGTCTCAGAAACTATTGCCCGGGAACTTACAAAACTGTTTGCCTCTAAGTATGAAATCTTCCCAAAGTTCCATGTTGCGAGTGTTGATCAACTTACCTGCGAGGAATTCCTCAGAAGCATTCCAATGCCAACTCCTTGTATGAATTTTTCATGGATGGATAGCGAAGGAATTTTTGAATTGGACAGGGAAGTCTTTTTTGATGGCTTTATGGGAGCACACCTTGAGAAGGCTAGTGATTTAAATGGTCTGGAAAAGAATCTCTTTACAAGAGATATATACAAGCCCATTGAAGAAATCTTATATAAAGAATTTTCGAATACTGCTGGCAAAGAGTTGCCTGAAATTACCGAGCAGGAATTTGTTAATAATCCACAATTTTTAATTAAGCATAATTCTTTTTCAGAGATGGGTATTCTTGTTGTATTTGAGGTGAGCCTGAATAATGTAGAGAAACAAATGAATCTGTTTCTTACTGAAGATTTAGTGAAAGCTCTTAGAGAAAACGGCTTTTTCTCTGAGCGAAATTTCTTCCAGAAGAAAGGAGAGATTATTATTCCGCTTACATATCCGGAGCCAAATACAATTATCGAAGTGGGCCGTTTCCGCCTGGAAGATAATTTCAAAATCAAAAAGAATATGATTTTCGAATTAAATAAGCTGGCAGGAGACCCATTAGATATTTACAAAAATGGAAAGCACGTTGCATTGGGCGAGGGAGTTATAATTGATGATAACAGGGGCGTTCGTGTAACAGAAAATGTAGAAACTCCAGAAGAAGAAACTTTCTATAATACAAAAATCATTTTTGGTGGCTGCAGCACAGAAGCAGAAGAAAAGTTTGGCGAAGGTCGAATCCTTGAACTGCGAGAATGGTGGAATGAACCTGCAAAAGTCATCAAAGACAATAAGGTAATCGCCTATGGAGAAATCTTAGTTATGGACGAGAGTTTCGGAGTTAAGATTACTGAGGTTGTGGAGTAGGAAAAAAAGAGGTGTAGAAGTTTCTCTGATTAAAACAATTTTAAGAATTCTGTTGGCGTGTATACAGGAATAGTAGATTGCTTATAGTCTTTTTTATTTCTTGTGACAATACATTTGCAATGGGCCTTTCTGGCAACATAGTACTGAACAGCATCTTCAAAATCATGCCATCCAGAATTCAAAGCGGCCTTTGCAACTTTTTTATCTGCTTTTGCAATCGAAACAATTTCCATGAGAGTCTGGATTTTCTGGATAGATTGATTTACATCTTTTAGATTTTGCCTAATCAGATAAAAAAGATCTGTAATGGAAACAACAGAAATATAGCCCTTAACAACTTTTGTCTCAGATAATTTTAACGCGGCTGAAGAATCTGCAACAAATTGTTGTCTGTTTAGAAGAAGATCAAGCACAACATTAGAATCATAGAATACTCTCATAAAGCAGACAGTCTTTCCTCTTTTATTTGCTCGATTGTATAATCTTTATCGCCGGCAATGCCAATGAGACTTTCGGTGAGGTGCATATCTTTTGAACGAGTTTTTCTGCTGAAAGGATTAAGAGAACGTTTTAATGCTTTTAAAAGAGATTTCTTTTGCATCAAAGAAAAATCATCTATTTGCGAGAGCATTTCATAAAAAACAGCATCAGACATAAGCACCTCCTGAATTATTTACTTTAAATTAACACCAAAAATTGAAAAAAACAAGTTATTTGCATTATTTCAGAATTTTATCATTAAATGATAAAACACTCTGCCATTATGAAAGCAATCAGAGGCATATATAAATGACAGAATATGAAATTCTTAATGCAATTGGTCGAAAATGCAATTTTATTTTAGAGGACTATCATAAAAAGCAACTTCTAGGTTTTTATTGTTATTCAGAAAAAAATAAGCCTCCTATATTATTATTTAATTATAAGGGCGAACTGTTTCCTTTTTTTAAGCATGTGATTTTTGATTTAAATTTATGTACTCGATTAGTTAACAGTAAAACACAAGTATTGTATCAAAGATTCTTTTCCATACAGGAAGCAGGCACTGAAGTATCAGATGCCTTGCATTTAAATGATGCATTTTTATTTGAACAAAAGGAGAAATATAGAACCTACGGTAAACAATTACAAACCGCTATGCAATACAATATGTATGGAAGTGAAAAAAAGTTTTATACGAAAGAAGCCTATGCATTCTTTCGTAATAAGAAAAATGAATATAGAAAAGCCAAGAATAATAAACATGACTATCTGCAATTATTTCTCAGAAAAAGAAAATTTAAGGATTTGTATAAAACACTTGAGACAATAGCTAAAAGAAATAATCTTGTAATCGATTATATCCGTCTCAACGAATGTTATTCGCTTCACAGAGTAGCTGAAAAGAAAGATGATCCTAAAATCTTATTAGATATACCGGTTAGAATCTATTATCTCAAGAGGAAGCATAAAATTCTTGTTGGCAATAAATGTATATTTCATTACTTGGACTTAAAGGATAAAAACTTAATTACTGAATATGTCGAGATGTTGATATATGTGAATAAGAAAATAAATAAAAAGCATAAGGAACATTGGCTGGATGAACTTAATGTTAATAAGAAAACCTATGAAATAGCCTCATCTTCAATAATATCATTATTGAAGAATCTTTATCAGGAAAAAGGGATAATATGCTATTATCGATATAATCAACTAGCATTTGAAATGTTCTTTCAGAAAGCTGATGAACCTAATTGTTTACAAAATTCTAAGAATCGAAAGATGTATAATGCAGGAATTACATACAAGGAATTTCAGCGTAATCCAGCAGTTTTTATAGAATTTATTAATAATCCAAGAATTAAAGGAAAATGGAATTTCGATTGCAAGGAAGTCCCATATAAAAAAGAGTATTTTGAATAATTCAAAATTTCATTTTTTTTATTTGTATTATCATTAAATGATATATCCGTTTGCTATCCTTTTAGTATCAGCTGATAAAAAATCAGACTGAAGGAGGTCTTTATGTCAAAGTGTAAATCTTGTGGTTCATCATCATTTGGAAGCTGCTCGTACAGCCCTCATGGAAAGCATGAACATATTACAGATTCAGGCCAATGTGCATTCTGCGGTTCATCATCTTATGGCTCTTGTTCTTACAGTCCGTTCGGTAAACATATGCATGGCAGCGACGGAAAGAAGTGTAAGTTCTGTGGATCAACTTCAACTGGTTCCTGCTCATACAGTCCACACGGAAAACACGAAAGATAATTCGTTTCGATAGGTGACTAAAATGAAGTGTGATGTAGTTATCTATTCAAAGACTTCTGCTGTTGGCTTGTTCTGGTTCGAAAATTGGTATGATGAGCCCTCTGTAATGTTTATCTATGAAGCAAAGGATTATAAAGATAATAACGCTGCAGAATGGACAGACAAGAATCTGGCTAAAATCAAATCTTTCGCTGAAGTTTGCATAGAAGATGAAGCCCTTGTTACGCAGCTTAAAGAAAAGGTGAAAGAAGGTGATTTAATGCCAGCGGATTTCTACAAGGATTTGGCCGCACCTTTTGCTGATATAGGTGATGGAGACTTCTTTCACTCAAGAAAGCTGATTTATACAGATTTGATCAAATACTGTCAGTCTGATGCTGCCTGGTATATGATTTATAATCTGGAGCACTCAGAAAAGGATGAAGATAAAAAACAAGCCTTTCTGTGTACAAAAATCCTGGCAGAAGAATTCAACGATGCCTCTGCCTATCAGCTATTAGCCTGCTATTATTATGACGGCATAGGAGTAGAGAAATCATACGAGCCTGTATACGCGTTAATGAAAAAAGCAGCTGAACTTGGTAGTGAGAGTGCAAAAGAATGGATAGAGAAAAACTATAGTAATAAAAATGATTGATGATCATCAATCAAATACCGCCGGATTTATTCCAACTTGCCGGGGCGTTGTACTGGCTAAAAGGAGATTATTATGAATATTCAAGCAATGAAAAGAGCATATAGGAATTATCATTTTTGGCGTGATGAAGAAAAGCCTGAAGTTGAATTGAAAAAAGCAATTAAAGACTTAGACAAAGATTTCTGGGAATCTCAAAATGAAAGTTTTCTAGAAAAGCAGAAGGATAAAATTGTGGACACAAATATTACTTCAGAAGCTGCTGTTCTTAAAATACGTAAAGAAATAAGAGAGATTGCACATTCGAATAATTTGGTATGTTCTTTTCTGTCTCAAGGCGACTATTATTATATCTCTATAAAACCAAGTCAGATTAATGTGGAAATTGGGAAAGATACAGGAAGTATCGCAGTATCACAACTTCATTTTCATACAAAGCAATTTTTCTATTATGAATGGCAATCTGCATTAGAATGGATTCAAGATTATCTGGCGATTGATACAGCAAGTCTTATAGAGAAGAAACGTACTCTGAGAAAAAAGATTTTTGTTAATTACAGAAATGGTGAAATTGCAGCTGCGTCTATAAAGTCTTTATGTGAATTACAAGCTAAGAAATCTGGATTGAAATGTACAGTTGATTCATCCTGTTTAAGCACTTTCATTCAATTCTATAAAGAGGATAAGAACTCCGAAATAGAAAAAGGTGTTATGGCATCAAATGATGCAGAAAGTTTTTACCGCGATTTACCGCAGAATCCCAATGGGAAACGTGGCAATATAATTGTATTAGCTCAACTTCGTATTTATCACAAAGCTTTTATAGAAGATCCATCATTCTTTATGGAGTTTATAAAAAATCCTTATAAGATCAAGATTGAAAGTAAAGTTGAATGCAAGACGTTTCAAAGTATTACAAAAACTCCAAAAGAAATTCTCGTAGGTGATGACAACAGCAATATGTGTCTTTCTTGTGCTATTGGAATTTTGAATAATGTTTCGGAAGATTATAAAACAGAATTTGAAACCTCATGTAAAAGGGGTGGCCTTGCTTTTGAAGAAATTCACACAAAAGAGAATAATATTATTTATTGTTTTATGAATCTGACATTAGAAGATGCAGAATATTTTTTTGGAACACGTAAAATTAAGACTTTTATTTATATTCAAAAGCAGTATTCAATGGATAAAGATTTATTTTTCCTGGATATTAAACTGCTAAAATGGAATGCAAAGAACAAAGCTTTTGAACCAAGCGTTCAACAAAAACCTAGAATAAATGATCCAACTTCTCTGCAGTCATTTTTTAAGATATATAATCCTGATTTACAGTTTCAATATTCTTTCACAGATCTTTCAAAGCGTTTCTTTCAAAAATATTCATGGAAGACTCCATCAAAATTAAATGAAGAAGCCTATGTATATTTGGTGAATGCTCACAAATATTCAGGCTCAGCCAGAATGCGTTATCGCTGCCGTATGTATCACAAACCACAGACATGGGAATTAGAAAACGGTTTGCGAAATCAATATTACGAAATGTGGAAAAAAGAGAATTAAATTTTTCCAATTCTCACTAAATGATATTTCCTTCTTTTAATATTTTATTGAAAACAGATTTTAGAAGGAGTGGTATTTATGGAAGAACAGACAAATAACAAAACACCGTTCAAACTTATGATAAGTGGATCACGCAGTATCAGGAACCTGAAAATAATTTTTGATGAACTGGAGAAGATCTACGCAGCACATCCAGATCTCATTCTCATTTCCGGTGGCGCAAAAGGTGTGGATTCAATTGCAGAAGAGTGGGGCAGATTCCGTAAACTTCCAATAGAACAGCATAAGCCAGACTGGGCAAAATATGGCAAGGGAGCCGGAATTGTACGCAACAAAGAAATGGTTCTTGCTGCAGATTATGTTCTTATCTTTTGGGATGGAGAATCGGAAGGTACAAAATCAGTTATTGATTTTTGTGAGAAGCAGGGGAAGGAATATTTGTTAAAAAAAATAGATAACTAAATTCCAACTATACGCCGCTAAGCGGCGTTTAGCGATAGGAAATTTATATAAAACTGCGCTCTCGCGCAGGACGCTATCACTAAATGATATTCCGCTTGTGTATATTTAAGCTGTAAGAGAAAAGCAGAAGAGGAGAATGAATTATGATGAGACACAACAAAGACACTATTTTGGGAAAGATTATTTACCTCACAGAAACCCTGGAAGGCAGCAAGCTGGAAGAAGAAGCTCTTAATAAGACAAAAACAGAGTTGGCCGCAATTTGTGAATACCTTGGAACCGATGAGATTACAGCTATATTTTTCTCGGTGATTTTTGTTTTGCAGAATCAGAGAGAGCAGCCTGTGAGTCTGCACGACATCGCAGAGTTTCTCGATTATTCATTCTTATACATCCTTGAATACCGCAAGAACATCAGCAGCCTCGAAGAGATGGGCCTCATTTCTATGATGAATAAGAAGAACGTAAGTCCACATCCGGAAAACAACGGCTACCAGATAAACGGAACCGTTATGAATAATGTGATTGATGGAGAGCCAATCTTAAAATTGGAAAGGGGTGATGAGACCACCGAAAGAGTCCTTGGCGAAATTCAGGAAGTTCAAAATTATTACATGGAAGGCGGCGTTATGGATTATTTCGAATACAAACGCCAGATTCTCACTCTTGAAAAAAAATATGGAAGAAATAAGTTCATTCAAAATGCCTTAAAGCAATTCTCAAACGATTTTGATTCTCGCAGCTTTCTATATTATTTCAGTGTTGCATTGATCAATGGAGCAGAGGCCTGTGCACCACATAGAAGATACGGATATTGCGAAACAGAAGCTTTTATGCTTCTTGCGCCTGGCAAACGTATTTCCAGAAAGAAGGGAATGACAATTGATCGAAATGATGTTTTGATCATAAATGACTATATTAAAGCTGCATACCTCGAAACAGATGAGTATTTCCATGGCAAAAAGCTCTTGAACAGATCTTTCAAATTAACAGCAAATGGAATCAAAAAGTTATTTGGTCCTGAAGCCAAGCTTTATCTGGATGAAACAAAAAGTGAAACAGAACTCGATAAAACGATTACAGCTCTGTCGATGCTCTCAGATATTTATGAAAGCACCGGAACATCGAAGAATCGCAAACTTGAACAACTCAGAAAAGAGGAAGAAGAAAATCAGGAACTATCTTTCTTTAAGAATATTCAGAGTGCAATCAAAAATGCTAATAACAGATTCTTTTTATACGACTGTACAAATGACTTTTTATCAGGACACAAATCCAGCCTTTGCAGTACCTTGAATGATCTTTATAGTCATGATGACAGATATTTCTCACAGCTTCGCATGTTCCTGGATGAAAAGCATCCGCTTCTTACACAGGGCTTTCTGGAAATAGAAAAGAACGACGTTATTGAGCAGACAGAAATTGGGCTAGGGGACAAGACCATTGATTTACTCTATGGAAATAATGCTGACTTATATAAGAAGACATCTGCCTCAAAGAATGTCATTATGCCCGATAAACTAAAGGAAAAGACTCTTTTTTATTCAGATGAAGTGCAGCAGCAGATAGATATGCTTACAGAAAGCTTTGATCAAAAGAAACTTGAATCAATGCAGGCACGTTTGGAGCAGAAGGCTCTTCCAAAAGGAATTGCAGTTTTGCTCTATGGAGCTCCGGGAACAGGTAAAACAGAAACCGTATATCAGCTTGCAAAAAAGACAAACAGAAAAGTTCTGCATGTAGATATTTCTGAAGCTAAATCTATGTGGTTTGGAGAGAGCGAGAAACGCATTAAAAAGATTTTTACAGATTATACCAGACTTTGCCACGAGTGCAAAAAACACAAGGAGAATACTCCAATTCTACTTTTCAACGAGGCCGATGCCCTTATTTCTAAACGAAAAGATGTAAGCGCTGGAAACTGTGCACAGACAGAAAACGCAATTCAGAACATTCTTCTGGAAGAGTTAGAAAAGCTGGAAGGTATTATGATTGCAACAACAAACCTCTGTGAGAACATGGATGCAGCCTTTGAACGCCGCTTTTTGTTCAAGATTAAATACGATAAGCCAAGCCTCGCTGCACGTACAAATATCTGGCTCAGTAAACTGCCGGAACTCAAAAATCATGATGCAGAACGTCTTGCAGGTCAGTTTGATTTTTCAGGTGGAGAAATAGACAATATTGTACGCAAATGCCAGATGAATGAAATTATAAAAGGGGAGAAACCTTGTTATGATGAACTGGTAAAAATGTGTAATACCGAACGCCTGGAAAGCCGCCAGGAACACAGGATGGGCTTTTGCGGTGCCTAGATTTGATTAAATAGATAAAAGAGGGTAATATACAGGAAATAACGAGGGATTTGGTAGACAGAATCGCAAGAATAGTGAAAATTTTATTAGAAAAATTGCGAAAGTGTCTACTTTTCTATACTTTATATAATAAAAAGGGAGGTTTTTCTATGAAAACAGCAATAGTTTATGCCAGCGTACACCATAAGAACACCGAAAAGCTTGTGAAAGCAATAGCAGAAAAGCATCCCGAAGTCGAGCTGATAGACGCTGCAAAAACAATCCTTAAAAACCTGGCATCTTATGATCTGATAGGCTTTGCATCCGGAATCTTCTACAGCAAGTTTCACAAGGCCTTGTTGAGCTTTATTACAGATAATCTTCCAGCTCATAAGAAAACCTTTGTAATCTATACCTGCGGTTCTGATCGTTCAGCAGCTTATCTTAAGGAAATCAAAGACCTGATTCAGTCTAAGGATTCTACACTTGTAGCTACATACTCATGTCTGGCCTATGATACCTTTGGCCCATTCAAGCTGATTGGCGGATTAAACAAAGGCCGCCCGAACGAAGATGATATCCAGAAGGCAGTAGATTTCTACGAGAAGATTTGTAGATAACTCAATAATATGAATAAAACTGAATAAAAAAATACTTTTTATATGAACTTTAATATTTTGGGTCTAAATCTTAAAAAAAATGCAGATAAAGACCTAAAATAATTTACTTTTACTAATAATATGGTATAATATTATTATGTTAGAAAATATAATTGCTCGAAAGAAAGAATGTGAAACACTCCAAGAAAGTTTAGAATCCAAAACTTCTCAACTTATTATAGTATATGGAAGAAGAAGGGTTGGAAAAACATTTCTTATAAATCAATTCTTTGATGATAATTTTTCGTTTAAGGTTACAGGTATATTTGATAAACCAAAGGAAATTCAGCTAGAAGCTTTTACGAAAGCTCTCAATTTTTATTTTAATTTAAATATCAAAGTACAAACAAGCTGGTTTGATGCTTTTGATATATTGAAAAGATCTCTTACAGAACAAAAAAATATATCAAAGAAATCTGTTCTTTTTTTTGATGAACTTCCATGGTTAGATACACAGAAATCTGATTTTTTACCGGCTTTTGAATGGTTCTGGAATGATTGGGGCTGTGCACAGAATCATTTATTATGTATTGTATGCGGTTCCGCGACATCTTGGATGGTTGATAATATTGATCATAATAAAGGCGGGTTATTCAACAGGCAGAATAGCAGGATTTACCTTGAACCGTTTAATCTAAATGAAACAAGAGAGTTCCTCTTAACCAAGAATATAGATTGGTCTCCTTATGATATAGCCGAATGTTATATGGTTATGGGTGGAATACCTTTTTATCTTAATCTTCTTAAACCAAAGTTCTCTGTGAGCCAGAATATTGACAATATCTTCTTTAAGAAAAAAGGGGAATTATGGGATGAGTTTGAACACTTATATCATACTCTTTTTTCGAACAGTGAAGCTTATATAAAAGTAGTTGAGCTGTTATCAACGAAGCGAATCGGATATTCAAGACAAGAAATATCAGAAAAAACAAAACTCGCAGCAAACGGTAAACTTTCAAGAATACTTGATAATCTTGTATACTCTGGATTTGTACGTTCATATCCATTTTATGGAAATAAGAAAAAGCAGACATTATTCCAACTTTGTGATTACTATACATTATTTTATTTTAAGTTCTTACGTGAAAACGCCGGACACGATGAAAACTTCTGGGCAAATTCCTATGATAATTCTTCAACAAATGCCTGGAGAGGATTTACCTTTGAACAGATGTGTAAGGATCATATCCAGCAGATTAAAAAGAAATTAGGTATTTCTGGAGTTCTTTCAAATGAATCTGCATGGTTTGTAAAAGCAGATGAAGAAAATGATGGAGCTCAAATTGACATGCTGATAGATCGAAGAGATCATGTTGTAAATATTTGCGAAATGAAGTTCTCACAGGATGAGTTTACTATTGATAAGGATTACGAGCAAAATCTTCGTAGAAAAATTAGTCGCTTTATAGACGTTTCTGGTACAAAGAAAACAATTCAGCTTACATTTGTTACTACATATGGTGTTAAAAAGAACATGTACAGCAGTCGTGTTACAAATCAGGTTGTCTTAAATGATTTGTTCAAAGAACTCGATTAGCACAAAATTATTATATGATATTAGACACTACATATAGCGTATCATAAATAATCTCACGCTATATGTAGTGTCTATAATAGAGATTCTGTCTACCAATCTATTATTCTACCATTCTACATCTGCTAAATAACGTTTTAACAAGAATGCACAGAAATATGGGAAGGTATGAATATTGTTTTCAAATCCAACATTTCCATGGATCAATTTAATTCCAGTCGTAATATCAGGATATGAATCGCTCTTAATAAGTGTAACAAGCGATTTTGCACGTCCATTTGTAGATTTTACTTCTACCGGCACCAGAGACTTTTTAGTTCGGACAAAGAAATCCTGTTCAAGGGTCGAATTGTTTTTTTTATAATAAAACAGTCCATATCCCTGCTTACAGAGAGCTTCTGCAATTACATTTTCGTATAAAGCACCCTTGTAAACATTCATATTCTTATTGGCACGAAGATCTTCCTGGGCTTCTTCATCAAGATTTGCAACTAAAAGGCCTGTATCGCGGAAATAAACCTTATATTTATCATCCTCTTTCCTAAAACATGAGCGAATTTTTGCAATATTTCACTATTTTATGAGCGAATTATTCCCTGCAAAACACTATTTTATGAGGGAATAATTCTCACCTTACTGCCCTATTATGAGGAAATCACTCCGCCTTCAACTTCAGCTTCTTTATTCTGAACTTCTTCTGGTGCTGATTACATTTTAGCATCAATCAACTTTCCCAGCCAGTTCCTCTTGCAGCATATTTGCTACAAGATTCATATAAACAAACATAAAAATAGAAAGTTGTTCAAAATAATGGAGATACGTGAAGTTTTTTAGATTCTGATTTTTCACTATATTTTTCTGTATTTTTGTAAAAAGACTTTTATCATAATGTTTAATAAAAGAGCTGTTCTCTTTCATGTAGTACTCATAAAGTTTCTTTTCTAGTTCACTACCAAAATCTGTCTTTTTGGGAAGAGTAGACAAAGGTTGTGTTTCAATGGTATAGACAGACCAGGGATTTTTCAAAAATTCTTGCTGCTCAAAATACAAAGCAGTGACTGTATCAAATTTTCGCCCCAGACAAATCTGTCCTTCGAGTCCAAGCAAAAGATCACCCCAAAAACCAAAATATGACTCTGCTTCATCATAAGCAGTACAACGACATGCATCATATTGGACTTGGACAGAATCGAATCCATTTTCTCTAAACAGATATTTTAAGCGAGCTTGTAAAACTGCAGGCGGATACAGCAAACTCTTTGACCAATTATTCATCGTTGCTTCGGCTTCAAGTTCCTTTATGGCTTCAATTAAAAACAGAATCTTCTTTACCCCGGAAGCAAGGCCATCAAACAAAATTGCAGTGCCTCCTGAATACATAAAGCCGTTTACAATTTCTATCTTAGGATCTATTAAAAAAGCTTCAGGATTAGCATATTTGAGCTTGTCTTCATTATTTGGGACTGGCTTAATTTTTGATTTTGACAGTCCCAGATTTTTGAGACACCAGTCAATTATTTCCTGCTTGCTTTCGGGCTTCTTCTTGTTATACTTTGCAAGAACTTTTACATCCCAGTTTATGCTTTTTGTAAAGTCTGAAACTCCTTCAAAAAACTCTTTTGAGCCGGCAAGCCATTGCAACTTATGATCAACGAGAACACCTTCTAATGAAAAATATATGGTCATAAAAATCTCTCTTAATTATCGGATTTGGAATTCATCAGGCACATCATATACAGCTTCATTTTCACGCAGATCAACGGCAATAAGCTCGTCTACTGTAGTATTAAGAAAATGAGCAAGTTTTACAAGATTATCTATGCTTGGTAAATCTTTTCCTGCACGCCAGTTATAAATAGCCTGAGGCTGTTCAAAACCAAAAAGATTTTGAAGGTCTTTAATCTTAAGATTACTGGCCTTGATATAATTGGAAATATTATTTGCTGTTTCTGATGGAAGAATTACTGGATTTAAAAAATGCTTAGAATCAAAAGTCTGTTTCATACAATACCTCTGGAGTTTTGATTTAGGCATAGCAACGCCACACCTTCTGCATTCAAACTGAATGCAAAAATAAAAGAAATTAATCTTTTCAAAACTCCGTATTGCCACCACGGACTTATATCTAAACTAGATATGGCATGAAAGCAACTTGTGCTAACATCTTCAGAATAGACTATGTCATGCCATATGTCAATAATTATTTTTAAATTAAAGCGCAACTTGAATTTTTGTAACTTGGTTTGTGAAACCAGAGCCCCAGTTCTAAGAACGAGGCCCTGGCAGATTACACACTCCCCTATCGTTCTTCAATTACAATATCTGAAACTTTATAATCATTTCCAAAATCAGAATAGGATACAGAACGGATTACACCATTAATGTTCACAGCCGTGTCTTCTTTCAAATCAATATAGGAATCGTTGTTGCTCAAAACTGAGAAAAAATATGCCTTTAAGTTCTTATCAAAGAAAGAGAACTTAAGCTCGTAAGCAAAGCCCGGTGTTTTACTTTCATCAATTCCCCAGAAATAATATTTTCCAGAGATTGGGAAACCTTCAATAGGATGCTCGTTATACCATTTCTTTGACTTCAGTTTATTAGCCGCAGTTCGAGCTACATCACAATAATATGGCAGGTTTGTAAGCATACTTGTATCTGCTGCTGCAAAGTCTTCTTCAGAAGTTTTTGTACAAAGCTCGATGAGTGAATCTACATACCACTGTGCAAGCTTGTCAAAATACTTTGCACTCATATCGCGAATGTCTCCAACAGAAGAACCATCTGGATTACAGGCATAGGTCTTGTACTTTTCGATTTTTACAAGAAAGCCATTTTCTGATTTTGAAATTGCGGCCCAGGATTCTTCGCAGGAATGTCCAATTGCAATCTTAGAAATCACCTTCATATGGATTTTGTAAACATCATTTAAAAGGTCAATTGACTGAATATCCGGCAGAATTGCCTTCACTTTTGTGTCACTTGCATCCGGCTTAATGTCGAGAAGAAGTCTTACTCCACCACGAAGAGTCTTTCCTTCTGGGATTGTTCCCTCTACTCCCTTGATTTCTGTTTTATCCAGACTATTAGAAAGCTTCTCGATATTTCCGAGAAGACTATTTGATTTTGCAAAAAGACTGCTTGCAAGAACAGCACACGAAATTGTAATTAAAATGATTTTTTTCATATCATCCTCCAGGGATTTTTTTTATTTCCAGCAACTGCTGAGTTGGCCCTAGTGTAAGAGCTTTTCTCTGCTTTGTAATTAAAGCGTTGCTTGAAAATGACGTTTTTAAAGTCTGGCTTGATTCAAGTCTTGCTTTAATTACAAACTCCAAAACCTGCATTATTGTTTGAAGCATAGATTTTGAAGAAGCGAGGTGATGAAATGGAAGTTAGTAATTCATACAGTGGTCTTATGAAAAAAGAAACAGATAATGCTTGTCTCAATTTTCAGGATAAAGCTTTATCATCCTACATTTACATTAAAAACTATCAGCAGATTAACCTTGAAAAAAAAGAACTGGCAAAGGACTTTATTATAGGAGTTCTAGATCACGACTCAATAATTGCCTTGAGCGATATTTATCTTTCAGTTCTAAAAACTTCTGAGCATGAAAAATATGAAGGCTTAAAGCATGGTGATGGTTTTGATCTGGATGAGGTAGTTACTTCTTTAAGTAAGGATCTTGAAGAGGACTATCAGAAATATGGAATTATCCTTTACCTTTTAGACAAGAAAAATGAAAAAGAATATCCGGATACAAATCCCTTAAAAGCAATTCTTGATAAAGAATATTTTAAGGATTTCTTTAATGGACTTGAACTGTCTTACTCTGAACGAGTTCTCTTTGTCCTGGCTATTGCAAATGAAGAATGGGGCTGGCTTTTTCCCGAGTATAAGAATGATGAATATAAAGCTCACCTTTTCTGTCATATTTGCGAGATAAATAAAAAGGATGAGCTTGCCTATTCCCGAAAGATTAATAGTTTGCTTATTCAGCTGGGACTTTTTTCTGCTCCCTGGAAAATCAGCAGCTATGTTTATTCATATTTTATGAATGAAAATCCGGCCTTCATTTGCTGGATGGTTCTACCTCCAAAGTGTTGTGATATTTATGATTACAAAGAAACTGGCAGATTAAATCAGAAAGAGCTGGAAATAATGCGAAAGCTGAAAGGCTTTATGGTTATCTGCAGTGACAGTGATTACAGAAACGAATACTTTTTAGCTGATTATTATCACGATTGCTTTGATGGGATTTATGAGTTTACACAGATGTATAAGGGTACAAGCAAAGCTGAACTGGAGTTTTATATTTATGTGCTTTCATTAGAGATTAATCATCATGCTCTTTTTATTAATAAAGACTTATGTAAACTCCTGCTGCAGGAGGAATCAGAAAATCCGCTTGCACAAATTTTTCATAAAAAACAGAGCTACTCTTCCATCTTAGAAAATGTCAAATGTCCGGTGATTCTTTCTATGGAAAACTTTACGGAGAAAGACAGGGAGCACTTCCTTGAGAATGGAATTGATGTTCTCTATACCATGCAGTTGAAGCTGCCGGAAAAGCAAAACTATGCAGAACGTTTTGGAGTATTTTATCTGCAGGAGGAGCTTCCTGTAAATCTCCTGGTTGATGTTGCCCTGGAATGTGATTCGCTTGCAATACCGCCAGATCAGTGGAGTGCCGTTTCTAAGCTTCTTAAGTCTGTTCAAAAGCTCACTAAGGAAGAAGCCCTTGAGCTTCTCAGAAATAAATTCAGTAACGGCAACAAGAACGATAGGCTTCGTAAAAATTCCCACTACTGCCTTGAGGCGCTTAATACTTCGGAACCTATAAACGAAGTCACGGATGCCCTTAAAAATGCAGATGAATATCAGCATGGCCAGTACGATGAGGAAAGTGGAATTAAGATTCTTCTGTACGGTATTTCTGGTGGTGGAAAAACAGCATACGCAGAAGAAGTGTCTAAAAAAATGAATAAGCCGTTGAAAATAGTACGTCCTTCAGAGGTCCTGAGCAAATGGGTTGGAGAGACGGAACAGAATATCTCAAGACTTTTTAAGGAGGCAGCAAAAGAGCATTCAATTCTTCTTGTAGATGAAGCAGATTCTTTCCTTCATAACAGAGGAGATTCTGTAAATCATTTTGAAGACTCAAAGGTAAACTCCTTTCTCATTGAGATTGAGCGATATCCTGGAATCCTTTTTTGCAGCACTAACCTACCAGACATTCTGGATAAGGCTGTGGACCGCCGTTTCAACTTTAAGGTTGGCTTTAAGGCTCTTACAAAAGAAGGCGTTAGCCTCTTATGTAAAAGTTATTTTTCTTCCTTCGAGCTTGATGAAAATCAGGTTTCGAAAATCTATAACTCAGGAGAAGTAACACCCGGAGACTTTGCTGCCTTAAACGGAAAGCTGCGCTTCCTTGCTCCAGAAAAACGTAATTCGGTTTATATCACCGAAGAGCTTTGTAAAATTGTTCGCGATAAAAAGCGAAGTTATGAATCAAATAAAATTGGCTTTGGAAACTAAAATCCAGGCAGAGGAGAAATGATATGGAATATAAGACAGAAGTACAAAGAAGACTGGCAGAGGTACTTGATGAACTCAACATCAAGGCTAACTATTATAACAAAGATGGAGTTTTTTCCATTGAAGAAGGAACCTTTATTATTTATGAAGATGAAACTTTAATCCCAAATTCGAAGACTGCAGAGCAAGCCCCTCACAATATGATAAGAATCTTTGAGGATGGTACTCTTAAATTTATGGATAACTCTGATGTTTCCTTAAAGTACTGCAAAGCTTGTAAGAAGTTTTCTTTTGGTAAAAAGGTAAAAAGAGGTGAAGATAGCTGTCCATTCTGCAACGGAAAGTCTATAAGATACCTTTCAAATAATTCAAAGATACCAGGCTGGTTTGGAAAAGAAGATGCAGAAGAATCTCTTATTAATGAGCACGAAGCTGAGCTTCATCTGGCAAATTGTTATACAAGAGAAGATGAGGTAAGGGCTAATATAGAGAAGCTTCAAGGAAAGGTTTGTTATATAACAGTAAGCTCAGAGAAAAAAGAGCAGTTAATCCAATTAAAAAATAAATATCCAAATATGTCAGAGGTAATTGATTACCTTGTACAGTGTTTTGAGGCCTCTCGTTTAAGAAAGTACAAAGAGTTGGTCTTTCGTCCTATAGTATTAGTTGGTGGGCCTGGCTGTGGTAAAACCAGCTTTGTAACAGAGCTTTGTATGATATTGCTTGGCCATAAGGCTGTCAAAATCGATTTGGGAAATGGCATGCCTCACTTTGCCGTTACAGGAAGTGATCCTAGCTATAACCATGCAAAACATGGGCTTCTCATAGAAGCAATGTTTAAGAACGAGGAGCATGGTCCCTTAAAGAATCCTATAATTCATTTTGATGAGCTTGATAAGATTCATCAAGATGAAGATTATAGTATTGAGACGGTATTCTATTCCATTCTTGAAAAAAATACAGCTCGCCGTTTCTTTGATAATTTCATTGGAATAAATGTTGATGCTTCTGGGGTAAATTATATTTTTACTGCAAATACGCTTGAAAATGTCCCTGCACCAATCATAAACCGATTAAGAGTTTTTCAGATTCCAGATTATACTCATGACCAGCTTAAGGCTTGCGTAATAGATAGCTTTTATCAGAACTGGCTTGTATACAACAATATGGAAAAGGAGTTTTTGCCTGCAGTATTATCAGAGGAAATCAAGGAAGAAATCCTTTCGGAATCTAACGATGATCCTCGTAATATTGAAGATGCCATAAACCTGGTTTTTAATAGGACCATGAGAAAGGACGAAAAGACTGGCCATGTAATTGCCCTTTTTTCTCCAAAGGAATATTTCATGGGCTGGCAGCATTTCTGTGGTAAGAAGGAAATCTCAAAGAAGTCCTGGAAGCTACCTAAGAGCTTCTTGTCGGTAACTTATCCAAATGTTGAAAAGCTTGCACTCTTCGTAGATTAAAAGAACACGCCTGAGTTTGATTTTACAAGTGATTTTGAATAATTATCAAAGATTTTCTTAATTTGTGTGCTATAATAATCAATTATGAAAAACAAACAAAGAGAAAGTCACGTAAAATCACTCAGGCTCCTGCAGCTGGAAAAAGCAATTCAAAATCTGACATACCCGAGCGTTGAACGTCTTATGAAGGAGCTCGAAGTTTCAAGACGAACCATTCTTCGCGACATCGATGAGCTCAAGCTTTATTACAATGCTCCAATTGAATATGACCGTTTACGCAAGGGCTATTACTTTACTGACGAAACCTTCTTTGTGCGCAACGTTCTTGTGAGCGAAGGTGAAGTTGTGGCTATGGCTGGCATTCTTCCCCTACTCGAGCGCTATGACAATACACCACTCAAGGAAACTATCACAAAAGTTTACGACACAATTTCTCAGATACTTCCAAATCAGGTCCAGGTGCAGACTTCCCTGCTCAACGAAGTTCAGTTTATATCTGACCCGATTCCAAATATCGACAGTGATGTTTTCCATAAGATTTTCGAAGCTATCAAACAACACAAAACCATCAGCTTTGGCTACCGTTCTATCAGCAGTACCGAGCATACACCCCACTCGCTTGATCCCTACAAGATATACTGTCAGAAAGGCGACTGGTATGCTATCGGCTTCTGCCATAAACACAATAAATACAGCACCTACAATCTTTCACGCATGAAGAATATTGTGCTTTGCGATGCTTTTACTCCTGATCCCGATTACGAAAAAAAGGTTCACATCGACCCATACTTTGGAATCTGGAACAACGAAAACGAAGCTATCAAAATCGAACTGCTTTTTGATAAATCAATTAATACCTATATCCTCGAACGCACCTGGCACAAAAATCAGGTTTGCCGCCAGAACGAGGATGGAAGTGTCTATCTCAGATTCGAGTCAAATCAGTTCCAGGAATCCCTTTACTGGATTCTCCGCTTCGGCTCTGCAGTCCAGATTCTGAATCCGCCAGAGCTAAAGGAAGCCTACAAAGCCGAACTCAAAAAGATGTTGAAAAACGTGCAGTAAACTATGGAACAAAAACCCGGCTGGACCTACAAGTTTGTCGAATCTCTCAACATGCAGATTGCAATCAACAATTTCACCGGCATTATGTACACCGAAGACAAAGTCAAATACTCCCTGGAAGAGCAGCGCCTCCTGCAAAAAATAGACTTTGAACTCCCCCTACCCGTTCATATTGTGAAGAAGGTGTTTGAGGGAACGATTGTGTCACTTTAAAAATAAATGTCGCAAAAAAAATTTAATTGTGATTTCTTTCATAAGGACTTAAATTCATTGCCATATTTTTACATTCTTCTAAATCTTTACAATTTTCAGATAAAAAATTTATTAATTCTTCTTGCCGTGGTTGTCCTAAGGTTAGTCTATATAATGCCAAGATTCTAGTGAGTCTGTTATAGTTTTCTTCATCTAAACTATATGGATACATTAGCACACTTCTTTCAATTTTTATCATATTATCTTTATGTGTTAATCCCCAATGTGGAATAATTTGAGATTTTTTTTCTGGATTTTCAAATTGTGCTGCTATATCAAAAATAGATTTCCATATATCATTTGAATACTTTGCAAATGAGCTATATCTTTGAGCAATATTTTGTCTAATAGCTAAACATTCATAGCGATTAATTCGTCCTTCTCTTTGTTCCAAATCAATTGGATTTCCTGGTAAGTTCCAATGTACAATTTTTCGACAATAGTTATGAAAATCTAATCCCTCTTGTCCAACTGATGTGGAAATTAGAATAAAAGGCCAGAATGGTGAATTAAATGCTTTTCTAACACTTTCTTTACGATTGGTATCTGTTTCATTACCATCTCCTTGTGTAAAAGAAACTGCATAATGCGTTCTTATCTTTGAAACTTTTTTATTACTTTTTTTACTTAAACATCTGTTCTTAAAATCTTCATGGGTATCAAAAGAGTATCTTGCAGTATGAATTCTCAATGAATCAATTAATGAAGTATGTAAATTATTAATAAAAAATTTATCTTTTAGATTTTCATTATTTGATAAAACATGACAATATTCATCTAACAATGCCTGGAAATTTCCGTCTAGACAATAATTTAAAAGATTTCTCCAGTGATCATCATCTTTTATTTTCTTATTTGTAGTAGATAATTCAACTATAGATAATGCTTCTGGTTTGTCCATACGATTAAGAAAACCTTTTGCAAACTCTGTTGGGAAAGATAAATCGAAATCTGTTTTGTATACAAGATATGAACGTCTTATACATGTTGCTGGGGAAGCTAATGTCATAATGGATAGCATTTCATCTATATCAGCTGGTATGCCGCCAAATAACTGATATTTTTTTTCATAAGCACAATTATACCAATACTGTAATTCGTTAAAGTATATTTCTAGAGGTTTTCTTTCTTTATTTGACGCTTCTTGTATCAATCGTTCTACAGCACAAAACCATTTATCAACATAACTTTTAGAATCCAACAACATTGGTATCAAATAATACCATTTTCTATCATTTCCTTTCTTTTGGGGTAATCTTAATTTCTCCATTTTCGTTCTAAGAGTTGTTTTAATTGAAGTTTTTATTACTTCTAGATCAGATACGTTTTTGTTAAGCCATGTTGATGGAGAATACAGATTACATAAAGTTTCTGATGGGTATAAGTGTGTAAATAATGTTAGTGATACTGCCTGGATTCTGTTATTTTCTTTTTCCTTCTTTGTTTTTAGATTTAAACGAGGAGGTGGGTATCTCTTCTTTTGTTTTTTTTCATCATCATCTTCTTCAGCTATATCATTTAAAAAATATGATTTTTTATTTGTCTTATTTTTCTCGGCTACTACGTGTACTGTAAGTCTGTCTTCTTCGTAAGATAACAAACTTGATGCCATTCGAGGAACCATTTCCCATGCCGAAAAGATTAATGTTTTTGAAAAATGTTTTTGTTTTGCAAAAACTCCTCCAAAATCGTAATATGGAATTGATGGTGGAATCCATAATAACAAATGAGAATCGTTTTTAAATACAGATGTTTTTAGATTTTCAAATCTAGAATTATAAGAATTTATTTTTTTGTATTCATTAATATCCTCATGACTAAGCCATAGATGAGAATTCGAAAGATTATCTATTTCATCATGATTGACAGTTTGCGTAGCTTTTTGTTCTATACTTTGTTTCATTTTATAGTCTTTCATAAAAGAAAGTAAAAATGGACAGGATTTTGAATAATCTACAGGAACGATTGATTCTATGTGTAATATATTTAAAGTATTTTGTGCTTCAATATAACTTATTACATCTTCTCTTGTAATCTTGAATGGTTTCTTATAATTAGTTGATTCTATAAGATCTGTAACATTTTTTGTAGAAATTCTTTCTGTTCTACAAATATTATTAAACAATGCCTCTTGTGCTTTTTCTTTAGCAATTAAAAAATCCTTGTTTGAATAATGCCCTTCTTTAAGTAATTTTGAATAATTATCCCAAATATTTTTAAATTCTATTTGAGATTCAGAACTATCACGTAGGAAATACATCAATTCATAGAATTCTTCAAAATGTTCATCTAATTGATTCTCTTCAATTTCATCTAATGATGCATACATTTTGTATGGGGTTGCAGATAGTAAGAGAACATTTGTTTCAGATGCATTAAAGAATTTCTCACATAATAGATGTAAATCAGATGCTTCCTTTTCTTCTTCTGTTGTTTCTGATTTTTTGTTTTGTACTAATAAATCATTAAATCTTTGAAATTCATCAAGTATAACTAAATCTGGTCGGAGTCTTTCTAAGCTAATGTCGGCAAATAAATATCGGAGTATACTTGTAATTTTTATTATATCTTCTCGCGTATTATTACATAACTCTTTTATATATTGTAAATAAGTTTTATCGCCATCATTAATTAATGTTTTTGGTGGAATTGTATTAATATGATTTGAAATCATATTAATCATATAAGAGAGATATTCTCCATTCGTTTTTTTGTTGCAAGTTCTAACTGCTTCAGTCTCTTCTTTAATCGCTGAGTCCCAATTAGAGCGAGCAGCAATCATCATTTTATTTTTTAAGCTTTCAAGTTCCTGCTCAGATATTTGTGAAGTATTCTTTTTCCTCCATTCTTTTAATAGTACATATATTAATGCTCTCTCCTCTTTTAATCCTGAACCTGTAATTTTAAAAGAGGTCGATGGTGTTAATGGTATCAGACTAATATAGTTATTATTCTCTTTAATATTAATTTCTCTATTAAAGATTTGTAAATGCTGCATAGATAATCTAGAGGATTGTGTATTATCTATTAAAACGTTATTTGATATTCTTAATTTTTTTAGATTCTGACCACAAATAGAACTATTTGAACAAACATAAATAATACTAATGTGAGGATACCCTTTCTCTCTTAAAAATATTGCTCGTTTTACAATAACACCTTTTGCAACTAAAGTTTTTCCCAAGCCTACTTCATCAGAAACCAATACCCGTCTAATTCCGACCTCATATTTATTCTCTATTTCGTTAATTGTATCAATTTGAAAATTCTTTAATTCTGAAAAGATATCATTCTTTATATCTTCGAAATCATCATTCAAATTATTCGTATCTTTCATTTAAAACACTCTTAAATATGGAATAGAACTGGATAAAATCATTATCAATCAGATCATTTTCATTTGTTAGTTTTACAATTAGGTTATCAATTTGTTTAATAATATGTCTTTTCTTAGGATTTGCTACTGCTTTTAGTAGTTTTTCATAAAGTGCAGGATATATAATCTTTTTATCAAAAGCATTGACTTGATTGAAATGTTCAATATCTTTTAATTCATATTTTGTTTTTACATAATTATCATCCAACATGATTGAAATTAAACTAAATAGCGTTTTCCTGTCTTGTATGATATTTGCCATTATTGTGGATTTCTGATTTTTAGGAACATCACCAGAAAGTTTAATTTTAATTATTCGTTCGATACTTTCTTTTGTATTAGATATTTTTATAAGAAAAAGCTCTGAAAGGTATAGTACGGGAATATCTTTATACTCAATTAAGCTATTGATCTCTTTATAATTATGGATTAATAAAGGAGTAATCTGAATCGTGTTTTTATAATGTTCCTTAATATTGATATTTAGACTTATCGTATATAAACAAGTTTCCTGATCATAGGAAACTTGTGCAGTGTGTTCACTGCGAATAAATAGTTTCATATCATTATTCAATTCCTTTGAATCTTTCTCTTGAAGATCTTCTTTATATAAATCAAAATTTGTAATTAATTTGAATGGACACTCTTTTTCTTCGCCAAAAATGGATTGTTTCAAATTATCAAAATTTAACAAATCAGTGGTCGTAGATAAACAAACCATGAATTCAATATTACTATATAATTCATCCTGCTGTCTTATTCCAAAAGCATTTGTGGAGGCATTATGAGAACCTATATAAAGATTTATGTCATTTCCTTGTTTAATAAAATATAATTTTGCGTGTATATCTTGTTTACTGAGAGTGTTTTCTGTTTCATTGTAGGAATCTTCATTTTTTCCTTTTTTTGCCTCAGATAAGTAATATTCTCCCATAACTATTTTATGGTCCATCGCATATACATCAAAAGCAAAATCTTTGATTGCCTTTAATTTATGTATTTCTTCTAAACGGGTAATTAAAATATTTTCGTTTTTTTTGCATATTTGACTATTAAAATGTTTAATTATATCAGGTGAAATAAAGGGAGACATAATTAAGAGATTATCAGAATTATTAGTATATAAACCTAAGTTAGAAGCAGAATGATTTTTATCAAAACCAGTTGGATAAAACGATACATATTTAAAGATATCTGAGTTTAATGCAAAGCTAATATCATCTAATTGAGAAATTAATTCATTTACTTTTAATGCTTTGTCATTATTTTCTTCTTGAATAAATGTATTTAAATACTTAAGAAAGTCTTGTATCGGTTGAATCTGCTTTTTATTACTCTCATGGGAACTTTCAAAACAAACAGCAAGATCCCAACTTCTATCAAAAGTAATATTGCGACTAAGAATAACAAGTCTATAGGAATAATTGTTATTTAAATTATTATTTAAAACCTTATACCTTATGAGCCAAAACTTTGGATGAAATGCATAATATCCAGCTTTATTTTTCTTAGGAAGTGAAATCTGGAATATAGAATCTTGTAATAAAGTATATAAAGAAGTGGCCTTTTGCTTTAATGATATTTGTCCAGCTTCACATAAAACACACATTTTATCACAAGTTGCATTAATTGCCTCTAATGTAAATAAAGGGTTATCTAAAAGCGAACTGTCTGTTTCCTGGGATAAGCCAAGCGACATACATATTCCTGTAAGTGCAGCTAAATCTAATGAATATGTTGTTCCAATAGCAAAATCAAAAATTTCATCTTTCTTGGGAGATAATAATTGTCCATAATCAAGTCTATCAGTTTTAGGATCTAACATGTTTATTTTTCGAGACCAGTAAAAATATCGTTTAATATAGATTTTACATTTCTATCAGTAAATCTATAGTTTAATTCTCTTCCCCCAAACCAGATTTGTGCAGAATCATCTTGTGATTTATCTTCTACTCCTATGATTGTTCTTGCTCTATTATCGCCTTTTATATCTCTTTCTCGTTCCACAATTAATGCTTCAAGTTTTTCAATATTATTTTCTAACATAGCATCTTTACAATCTTGTAAAAAATCACTTAATAAAACGTCATTATTATACAAATTTGCAGAAACTAAAATTTCATTGATATCTATTTTAGCAAATTTATTTAGATTATTTTTATGGTTATTCAAGAAATTGTTTGCTTCATTGTTATTATGCTTATAAATTATATCATTATATAAAACCCTAAGAATATAGTTAAATTGAGAGAAAGATACTGCATGATGGAAATCAGATTGAATTTTTTCTGGAAATAGAGTTATAAAAGTCTTGATTTCTTCAAAAGTCTTACATTTTAAGATTTCTTTCATATTCTTTTGCAGAATATATGAAAGCATAGAATCTCTATTTGAAGATATTATCATATCTTTCAAAAATTCAGCTTCTTTTTTTGATAAATCAATATCAAGCTTATTAAACCAATCTTTAGTATATGTTGGTATATTCCAAAAGGAACGCTTATACAATTTATTATTTTTATCATCATTTACGTTAGATGAATCTTTTTGCTGCTTAATTTCAATTTCTTGAGCATATAGATAATCGCAATATTCTGACAGAGTATCACCGAGAAATATTTTATATTCTCTTAGACCTGCCCAATAAATATCAGAAGGCTTCCTTTGAACCCATTCACCTCTTTTTATAGATCTTACACCTATTACACCATCTGATACTTGTAGTTCATTTACAAGTTTTTCTCCGCATTTTCTTTCAATATCATATAGCTGGTTGTAAAAATCCGCTTGTCTTTTAGGCAATGTTCTTTCTAAATCAATTAATGCATATGGAACAATAAAAAAATATTTTGCCCTTGTTTGGATGGTTGAAGAACCTGGGAAAAATGTATTTGAGAAACCATCTCTTATTGTTCCAATTCCTAATTCATCAACTGTATCTTGTAATTCAGGAAGAGAGAGTACAGATAATATTTTATTTCTTGCTGTTTTAGAAAAATCTATCCATCCGAGCTGCATTGTTTCTATCTAAATTATATTTTACCATTAAGTAATTGATTATTAAAGTATTTACATTTTCTATAAAAAGTTTTTAGGCTATTTATTCGACTTTGGTACTGTGTTTTTAAATTTCAAATTTCTCAAATAAGAAATCAAGTGTCTCTTTATATTTCTCTCTATCTATTTTACAAACTGTATTTCTTGAGACAAAGATACCCGAATAGAAAAATGCATCTTCCCTACTTACTGTCTTTATCCATTCAACTCTTGCAACCCATTCACAGGCTTTGTTATCATAATTTCTTTTTATTCCTGGTTGCATTAAAGGGAGCTCATATAACTTCTTTCCATCTACGGAAGTTCTGTAGCAGAAGACCCTTTGTTGAGTCGAATAATCATTTTAATTTTACAATTATTCTTTATGAATTGTTCAATAAGATTTGAATTAGAGAAAAATGCAGTTGCAATTAAGACTTCTTTATTATGTGCTTCCTTCAGAAGCGCTTCTTTAATAATTGTGTCATTATCATTGAATAAAAGTTTCATGTTATTTCTTCTCTCCAGAGTCAGCAACCATCAAATATTCTGGATCGGATATTGTATACTCAATAGGAGTTTTGATGCTATCTCTATACTTCTTACTGTAATAATGAATTGTTCTGTAATCAACAATATCTTTTACTTGTTCGGCAAAAACTGGATTTGCCAGAAAAGGAGTCAATTTATCACTTAATGCAATTAATGCAGAATCATTTGAAACAAAGAAATCCGGAGCAGACTGCTTCAAAAAGTTCACTGGGTTCTTTTTTATATTATCCAGATGAGCCTTATCTGTGATTTTCAAATAATCCTGGTATGATTCAACTTTAGGTAGATCTTTCCAGTTTCTATTCTTTGCAAAGAACTCTTTCCACTTCTGCAAAAGCTCTTCTTCTGTCACTGCCTGTCGGATAGAATCCTTTCCAATAAAAGAATACAGAACTGGCATCTTATAGGAACGAGTCATAGAAGTTCTTTCAAGTTCAATTAGGAAATCTCCAGCAATTGAATTATGGATAGACTTTTCTTCTTCCGTCAAAAGACTTTCGTTTTCCAAAAATCCAAGATAATCTCTGAAAGGATTTTCTTTTGCATTAGAAAGACATAGATTGTAGATTTCTTCATCCATGTAAGTAAAAAGCTCCATGCGTGTTGGAACTTTATCAAGCAATTCTTTGATTCTGTTAAACTCATTCTGAATTGTCTGATGAATAGATTGTGTACGTTTTTCCATTCGCTCAAACAAATCAATCAATTCCATATCAAAATCAACAAGGCAGCCATCAGGATAATGAGTTTCTGCATATAACTGACTTAAACTACCTGTATATTTCTGTTCAGAAAGAAGAGAGATATTCTTGCCTGCAAATCTGTAGTTTCCAATAAAATCCAGAACATTCAGGTATTCTTTTCCCTTAGATGTACGTAACCCACGGCCAAGTTGCTGCAGAAAAACAATTCCGGATTGGGTTGGACGCAGGAACATAACCATATCGACTTCTGGAATATCAACACCTTCATTAAACATATCAACGCAGAAGATGATTTTGATTCTCCCCTCTTCCAACATCTTAATTGCCTGGGCTCTATCTTCTGAATACTCCCCATCTGCATTACTGTAAACTGCAACTGCAGGAATTCCTTTCTTGGTAAAAACGCCGGCCATATATTCAGCATGGATGCGAGAACAGCAGAATCCCAATGCTTTTCGCGAATGATATTTCAGATAGTGTTTATAAATCAGATTGTCACGAACACTATTATTTAAATATGTGACATTCAATTCAGATTCAAGATAATCGCCTTTTACAAACTTCAATCCTGAATAATCAGTTTCATCATAAATACCATAATAATGGAAAGGAACAAGTATTCCACGGTTTATTGCCTGGTATAAATTGATTTCATAGGGAACATTGTAATCGCATATTTCGTAGATACTTCTTCCATCAGTTCTTTCTGGCGTCGCTGTAAGACCAAGCAAAAATTTTGGCTTAAAGTATTCAATGATTTTTTCGTATTGTTTATTTACTGCATGATGGAATTCATCCACCACAATGTAATCAAAATAATCTGGAGTAAAGAACTCATTATTCAGATATTCATCTTTTCCAAGTGAAGCAACAGAAGCAAAAATTACAGCCTTGTTAGTATCATGAACTTTACCATTGAAAAAGCCGTAGTCATTACTGCGACGAACATTTGCAAAAGATGTAGCAGCCTGATTAATAATTTCTTCTCTATGAGCTACGAATAAAACGTGCTTATAATTTTTTGAATCAAAAGCAGCAAGATAAGTCTTTCCTATACCTGTTGCAGCCTGAATAAGGCCTCTATCTGCACCTTCTTTACGAGACTGCTCCAAAGCATAAAGCGCTTCAATTTGAACTCCACGTGGTTCACAGGTTATATAATCTGTTTTTCCTATTTTATATTCAACTGATTTTTCAGCAACAACTGAATAAGAAGGTGTTGCCTCAGCAACGCTGTATCCATAAGAAATAGTTTTTGCTGTAGAATCTTTATAACGATCCAAATCTTTTGCAACTGCTGGTTTATGCCAGTTCTTTGCATATTCTTTAAGCTGTTCATCATCAATTACAACAGAATGATTGTTAAACAAATTTTCAAATGTTTTATAAAACTCATCAAAGTCAGCCTGATTCTGATTACTGTTCAATCTGTAGTTCCACTCTACCCCGTTTGTCAAAGCACTTCGGGAGATATTTGAAGAGCCTACAAAAACATCGCTGCCATATTGCTTGTGGAAGAAATATGCCTTTGGATGAAATGACTGTTCATTTTGTGTGTAGTAAAATCGCAAATCAATCTTATCACCAAATTCACTTTTCAAAAGATATAAAGCCGTTGGCTGAGTAATTCCAAGATATTTACCAGTAAGGATTCTGATTTTTACACCGCGATTAACTGCTTCCCGTAAATCCGGAAGAATCATTTTAATCCCAGATTCCATCAAAAAGGAAACGATAAAATCTATGCGTTCAGCATCTTTGAAAGCCTCTTTGAGCTGATAATAAAGCTGTTTACTCCGATTACAGTTCCCGGTTATGGAGTTTAATGGTTCTATATTTTCTTGAGTATTATATTCAGCCATTTTTCCTCTTCCCTACCCGGTCTTACATCCGATGTAATCCATTCTTCTACAATTTCAAAACCAGTAACTTCGTTTATCAATTCTGCAAAAGATGCTTCAGTCAAATCTGTAAAGTAGCGGCCATTGCGCTCTCCTTCAAAATTACCATATTTGAAAGATGTATAAAAGATTCCGGAAGGCAATAACGCATCTTTTATATTACCAATAACCTGTTTTAATTCCTTCTTATTCAGATGAAGAATTGAAGAACAAGCCCAGATGCCGTTGTATTTTGCTTCTGACTTCCAGTCCTGAAAGAGCTGATGCTTTACAGTGATTCCAGTAAATTTACTTGCAGCTTTGCATAGTTCTTCGGAGCCATCCATTGCTTCTACTATGTATCCATGTTCAAGAAAGTACTTTGTATCTCGGCCTGAGCCACAACCAAAGTCTAAGATTAATGATGAAGATGCAAGTATTGATGTGAATCTGTTCCAGGCTTCAGTCATTTGAACTGACTGGGTGGATTCAACGAAAGAGGATGTATTTGTGTTGTAGTATGATAGGGTGTCGATTGTTGTCATCTAATTCCTCTTCCAGAAAGTTTTGCATATTCTCTTAGATATTTAAAAGGAAATGGAATAACAGTAAGCTGTCCATTACGTACAAATGTTACATTCATTGTTTCTAAATAATTCTGAAAAAATAAAGGTGAATCTTTGTAAGGAATGATTTTTCGGATATGAGAAGCTCTTGCAATTGAAGTATTCATTCCACTTCCAATTTGCCCACTTGAATATAAGAAGCTATCTTCAGTTGCCTTATAATAGATATCCAAACAGCCTAAAAAATATTTAATTAGATCTTCTTTTTTACGGCTAATTTTGCCTACCTTCAAATCTTCATAAATTTCTGAAGAATTCGGCATCATAATTAAAGGCGTATCCTGTATGATATTAATTTCTTCATTATCGTTTAAAACACAACCTTTGTATTTTTCATTATACTTGTTATGTCTTTCTGCCTTCATATTATTGAGCTCAAAAATTTCTTCTATTTTTTCAAACTTTTCCTGATTGAATAAATCTTTCGATTTCTCACCTATTTCAAAACTACCGTCAGGCTTAATTTCCATGAAGTAATAATGATTTATACCTTCATTTGTTTTCTCATTTATAATCTCTTTTTCATGCCAACAAAAATCTACGGCATTATTAAAGCCAAAAGATGACCAATCTGTTATTGTGATTTTGTGATTCTGAATTAAATCTTTCTTTACGATTAGTTCATTTATAAGAACTAAACAAGCAGCTTCTGATATTTCGTGTTTTTTCCCTTTTACAAAATCTTCAATTGTTACATTCTGTATTATATATTTTGAAGAGTTTTCATAAGTATCTTTTTCATCTGTATTTATTTCATAATAAGTTTTGTTATGTATAACACAGATATTCAAGGCATTTTTTTGAACTTCTGTAGATAGTTTGATTTTTAAATCAGCAGTATTGAAAAAGTTTTCATATGATGTCTTAAGCTGTTCACAAAAGTATTTAGAAGCGTTATTTCCAATTTTATCAACGATATTAAGTGTATTTCCTTTAATTAGCCCCGTTAGATAACGTATATGAGAAACCTTTTGACTTGAAGAAGATTTTACATCTAGCTTATTCCAATCACTTTCGGTTTTTATATATAATTGAATTATATCTCCGTATAATTTATCAAACTTTTGTAATAGTCTTACAAAAATTCCAGTCTTACACGCTTCAAAAGCTTGTAAGGTTCTTGTTTCTATAAATGAGACCGAGTGCTTGGTATTCTTATATTGGAATTCCACATAAGCTTTTTGCTTTGTATTTTCTTTAGCCGGTGCAAGAATGTTATTCACTTGAAGGATGAATCTTTTTTGTTTGCTTTTTTCTAAAGCCTCTGTAAAAGTTTTTGATTTTAGTTCAAAAGAATAATCAGAATTGATTTTGAATTCAATACAATAGATTTGTTTTGAACACATCTCCGAAAAGTAATACAGTTTTCCAGCTATATTGAAGCAGTTTTCATTAAAACTACTTTTTGCTAACGAGTTAAAGAAAAGTTGCAACATAGAATGAGGATATTTTTCAAATGGTGCATATAACTGTTTCTGGGTCAAATTGTTGTCATTTTCTTTATTAAACTCATTAAGTATTTCCAAGATAAATGACTTATTTAGTCTATCTTTTTTAAGAAGAACAATAAAACTTGTCCCTGCTGTGTATTGAATGGCAAGAACGTTCGTTCTGATTAATGGTTCATATAGGATATCAGAATCAGGCTTAAAACTATTGCCTTTATTTTCAATCAAAAAGAAATCATAAAGAGAGTTTATTTTGTCATAATTGAAAAAAGAGTTATCTATATCAATTTTGTTAAAAATTACATTCATCATTAAATTTCCCTTTTGATATCGTCAATCAATTTTTGAATAGCTAATGTATTATCATTAAATGTTATGTCATCAAAAAGAAATGGAATTTCAATAATTCTTTCATTTGTCAAAAAAGGACGACTCTCTTTTTTGTTTGCAAATAAATTTATAATTATAGCTTTTTTCCCTGACACTCTGTCTAATTTTTCTGAAATATGATCTCTTAATGCACCTGCATAAGGTCTAAATGCAGAATTATGATTCCAGTGTTTAAAATCAATATATATATCTTTATTAGGAATCTTAAAATCAAATAACTCAAAGAATTCATGATTAGTTATTTCTTCAAGTTCGATTCCATGATAACGCAATATTTCACGACCGGTATATTCCCCAAGTGCTCCTTTATAAATATTTGTAAATACTGGAGAGCAAAGAATAAAATCTTTCTCCACGAACTGAGTTGCAAAACCTTCATTTTCAAATAATTGTAGAATTCCTGGTAAATGCAAGAACTTCTCTAATCTTGCTGATTCTGCCGATACGCATTCGTACTTTGGTTTAGGTTCAAAAGAAATATCATTAATTGACTTATAATCACCTGTTCTTGAGAACCATACCTTATTACCTTTCTTTGGTAATTCAATATAGAATGGTTGGAACAAATCATCACAGTTATTGTATTCTTCTCGTGATAAGGTTGGATGTTGTAAAACCCAATGGCGGATTAATTGCCATTGTTCAATAGCATAATCCTTCCACCCATTGCGGCCATCCTGTACATACTTCATAATCCTAGAAAGTGCTTCCTCAGATTTCTCAATAGCTTCTTCTGATAGTCTTTCTATTGTTTTATCAGGTATTGGAGATTGTCCTATGTTTTTTATTAATTCCCGGAATTCAGGATTCAGGAGATTTTTTTTACAAGTATTTACATTAAGAATCTCTTTGATTGCGTCATCATAGTAAATATAAATGTTCTTACTTTTTCTATTAGTGCGGCATAATCGGCCAACGGCCTGTACCAGCACTTTTGCTGCAAGATTTGTCGAACTATCTATGTTAGAAGCATCAATAACTCTATTCTCTAAATTGTAATAATGGTATTTGAATCCAGCTTCTACATAACCAAAAACTTGTTTTCGACTTAATTCACCAGAAGTCATCAAATACTCCAACTGTGCAAGGTATTCAGTAAAGTCTTCTTCTGTATTTGATTCTCTGAGTTGTTTGATAAGGTTTGTTGGTTTATCAAGATATATGGCATCAAAATCTTTTTCTTCTGATGGCTTAAAATCATTAATAAACTCTGTTTCTATATCCGTCAAAACTTTATATTGTAGGTTTTGACCTGCCCCAATTGTTGCATACGTAGAAAGAACAAGTTTTTTTTCTCCATGAGCTAACTTATTTAATAAATCTTCCTTTGTTACTTCGTAATCATTTCCACTTCGTAATATTACAACAGTATCATCAAAAAGCTTTGAACCATGAGATAGTTTTTCAAATAGTTTCTGGAGTATTCCTTTATTTAGTTCATTCTTATCATCAGGGAACTTCGTAAGCATACATAAAAATGATTTGATTTCTTTTGTTTCCAAAAAAACTTTGAATACTTTTGCAATTCTAAGATATCTGTTTTTTAAGTAATTATTTGTGTCAAAAGTTGCTGGAATTGATTGATTTAGGATGTTATATATTTCCTCGCAATCTTCATCCTTGTTGAAAACAGTTTTCCAAGAATCTCGATTGTAATTATAGTCAGAATTTATAGGTAAAGTATGAATCTTCACTTTTTCATAGTGTTTTATTGATTCATTAAATTGCTTCTCTAAAACTTCATATTCAGACTCATTTAATTGATAATAGTGCTTCTTCAGTTTTGGAATAATATAATCATCCAATGCATAATTACCTATCAAGGTATTGTAGTTGGCTGTTGCAGAAATACCAAAGACTTTTGCTTTTTTGCATACATCTAACAGGATTCTTTCTGGTGTTGATTCCAAAGAAGTCATCATAATTGCAGAACGCAAAGTATGATTGTTATTATCTTCAATAACATAGTAAGAAAATCCATTTTCAAAAAAAGAACCATCAAATTCCTTCTTCTTGTTTTCTTCTAAATTACTTCTATAAAGTAGGATTTGTTTTACAAAGTATTCTTTTATTCGTGTAAAAGAGTCACCTGAAAAAAAGATGTCTAAAACTGAACGAATAGCTTCCTCTAATGTATAATCTTCTATTCCGCTTTCATTTTGTAATTGCTGTAGATTAAGTGCCAATATATGGACTGAAGCACTAAACGTTTGGAGAAATGCACGAACAGATTTAACCATATACACAAAGCTTTTTGAATTGTCTGTAGATTCACTCGGGCTTTTCCTGTCTAAATAATATATTTCATTTAGATTTGATAATACATTTTCTTTGAAAACAATCCTACTTTTGTTATCTTTATTGGAAATTGCAATACTATGTATATCTTGAAATAAGAATGCAGCATCCTCATTTTCAGTTTCAATGTTCTTGAAGAAATACTGCATGTTAAACTGCTTGTAGAGTTTATCAGAACGTTCTTTTAAGTTTGGAATAACATCTTCTAATCTTTTTCTCAATCCTCCTTGTTCATATCTTTTCTTCGTAATCTCAGATGGCGTTGTAAGGTTTCTTGGAAAAATTCCCTGCTCAAGAGTATCATGAATCATCTTATAAGTAATCGCATAGTCAATTCTTGAATCAGTAGCATTATCAATCAAACGACTCAGGATTGTTTCTTTTGTTGCATCAAATTCATCAATAAATACAATTGCGTCTTTTGCAAGTTTCTTATAAACAAAATATGATTTATCAACTATTGTATCATTTCTTAATAAGAATTTATCCATGCTCATAAGAAAGACTTGTTTCTCATTCGATAATATCTGAGGATATAATTCCAAGAGCCAAGGCATTTTATCTTTTACAAAAGTTAGACGTTGTTTATATCCTGATTTTATTGGAACTTTCTCATTAATAATAGCTTTTATCTTTCGTCTAAAATTTGGTTCATACTTATCATATATATCATCTTTTTTATTCTTTACAGTATCAATAACCTGATAATTTGTCCTGAAATGTACATTGTTTTCCATTTCAAAACAATATTTTATCGCTGCATTTAATTGTTTGTACTCTCTAGTTTCTTTAATTTGAAGAGGAATGTTCTTATCTATATTTAAAAAATTATCAAGAACACAATCAAGATTTGATTTTAAAAGAATGACTTTATCTTTGAAAATCTGTTTTTCAACTTCTGTTGTAAAATGTTTTTCAAGCTCTCCTATCTGGAGATTCTTCTTTAATGAAGTAACAAATAGAATTTGTTGATTCGTCTTTTGTTGAACAAGCACGTTATGAATAAAACTGAATACGGTATAACTTTTTCCAGCACCAGTAGGAAGAGGTATTAAGAGTAGCCCGTTATTTTGCATCTTTTCAAATGCGTATGATTCAAGTATTGATTCAAGTGTTTGCATATCCAATTTCTCTTACAAAATCTTCTTAATATCATCCAAATCAGGCAGAACTTTCTGCATATCTTCTGGCATTTCAGAAAGAGATTTGTAAGTTGTTACCCCCATTGGTTTGTCGTAATCCTGAATAACGTATTCAGCAAACTGTTTGTTCATACTTTTACACAGAACAATTCCAATTGTGCGGTTTTCATGAGGCTTTTTGATTTTATCGTCAACAATACGCAAATAAGCACTGAGCTGACCAAGATAAGCGGGCTTAAACTCTCCTCGCTTTAGTTCAACAACAACCAGGCAGTTCAGTTCGCGATTAAAGAAAAGTAAGTCAGAAAAGAACTCTTCATTAAAAGCTTCAAGATGATACTGATCACCCACAAATGCAAAATCCTTTCCAAAAGTCATAATAAAGTTTTTAACGTTATGAATAATTGCATTTTCTACTACTCGTTCATCAACATCAGCTGCATCGCGCTCGCCTATTTCTTCCACATTTATAAAGTCCAAGAGATATTCATCTTTGAACATTTCAACAGCTTTACGAGCAAGAGAGGCTGGGGTAATTGTCCGATCAAAATTGTTTGGAAGTTCTTTCTGATGCTTGTAAGCATCTTTTTTAATCAAGATTTCCAAAGTATCTACTTGTAAGTTTTCTTCTACAACACGATGTATGTAATAGTAGCGTTCCTGAAGATTCTTGACTTTGCTAAAAATGGTTATCTGATGAGAAAAAGGAACCTTAAAAAAGTCTTCTACAGGGAAGTCTGCAAGATTTATTCCAGAAAGCTTAAAATCCGAAATTGGAATTATTGCTGTTAATTCGTCAGACGCGTCTGACGAATTTGCATTAGATACAGATAATTCGCCAGTTATATCTGACGATTTTTGATCTTCCAAGAAGCTCCAGTTTTCATAAAAGAGTCTCATATTTTTTAGATTTGAAGCTGAAAACCCACGTAATCCAGGAAGTTCCTTCCTTAGTTGAGAACTTATGGATTCAAGAACACTTGTTCCCCATGTTTTCTTGCCCTTTTTTGAGGAAAGATAGCGGCCAATTCCATAATAAAGAATGAGTTGAACACGAGTAGTTTCTTTTGCGGCTTGATATTGTGACTGTAAAATTGCTGTTTTTATTGCTTCTACCGCAGTTATAAGTTCTTGGTTCATCGTATTTTCTCCTTTGCATTGGGCTTTTTCTATCATTCAGCAGGTCAAGATTTTGTTTCTTTAATCTTGTATAGCCATCATCATATTATAATGTTCTTCTTGCCCAGCATTGATAAATAGTTTTTTAAATATATCAAAATAATTATTTGTAATCTGTTCAGGTTCTTCTATAAATAAATCTTCTGGTAAAGAATGTGAACCATCATTTATCCATGAAAGTAATGAACGAGCAATATTTTTTTCATTTGGGTTTTCAAACTTGTCTAATAATGTCGTATCCGAATACTTTCCCAAAATCTTAAAGTAATGCTCAATAATTCTTCTCATTGTATTTTGAATATAAATATTGCATTTCCCATCTTTTTCATGCTCTCGTATTTCTCTCCAATATAAATCGTATGAACTAATAATAGGATTCTTTTCATATTTTTGAATTTCAGAAGTTAGCTCTTCTTTTCGAATAATCCAATAAGTTAAATTTTTTCTAGCATTCTCACGACCATCTATAAAAGAAACTTCTTTATAAAAATAGATATTATGAGTGAGAAGTATAATCTGCTTGATTTTATTATCTTTATTACCTAGTTTTTTAAGTTCTTCTTTTATCAATGAACTAACAACAAACAATATATTACTATCAAGGCTAGAGATTGGATCATCAATAACTAATATTTTCTCTTTCTCAACTCCATCATCATTTAAGCTACCATGCACTAATTGCATATAATACAAAAAGGTTATGAATGTAGTTTCTCCTTCACTTAACTTATCTTCCACAAGACTTCCATCTTTTCTCTTCAGGGTATAAGTATTCTCTTCTTGTGCAGTCACAATCTCAAAATTCATAAAACCATAATTTCTCAATATATCATTTATTGCATCAATTGCGGCTTGAATTGTTATGTCTTTCTTATTAAGTTCTTTTAATTCTATATTTAAAGCTTCCTTTTCAGAGTCATACCCTTTTATTCTTTCTTCCATTTTTGAAATGACTTTTTCACAAATTTCAGTTTTATTATTGAAGTCAGAAATAAGGCTTTCGTTTTCTTTTACTAGAAAACACCAAATCTTCTTCTTTAAATTTTCTTTTTCTATAGAAAGTCTGTCGATAATATCATTATGTTCTTTAATTTTTTGAACCGCATTATCAAAGAGATTTATTATAGATGTTATAATATCTTTATGGGATTTCAATTCAAATGAAGAACTTGGTTGATTTTCTTTATTTGCGATTATTCCTAAATTTTCAGATACTTCACTATGCAAAGTTTTTAAATATGCGGAGAAAAGTGTTAAATCTAGTTGAGTATTCTCATTTGTTGTTTCAGAGTTTTCTATTTTATCCAGAAACTCCAATAATACTTTAGAATTTCTTTTGTATGAATCAGAAGTGTCTTTTAACATTTTTAAATCATTCGTATATGTTTCATCAAAAAACTCATTAAGCTCTTTAATGAACTTATCTGAAATTGTTTTTTGCTGACAAAAAGGACAGACTTTATCATCTATATTTATAAACGTTCTTCCTGTATTCACCCAATCAGAGTTGTTTAGTTTATTAATTAGGGCAGCAATATCTACATCGTTATTACCTATGATTTTTTTTGAAAAAATCGAATTTTCTATATCTTGCTCTATATCAATATTTGGAAATGGTGGTAATTCCTCAAATTTCTGATGTGGTGAATTATAAATTTTATCAGATAATTCTTTTAATTCTTCAAATGTAAGAGAGTCTTCATTTTTATTAATTTCATATTCTGATATAACCTTTGCAACAAAATTATCTTTATTTCTCATTACTCCTTCAAAGGCATCCTTGAATACGGATTCATTTTTTTTATAAAGTTGATTCCATACTGAGTTTTTGAAAGCTTCGTATAGATCCTCTTTTTCTTTTGCTTTATTATCTTTTGTATTATTATCCCCAATAGTATTTTTTTTCAATTCATCTAATCGATTATTAATTTCATCTATTCGATCTGTAGTCTCTTTACTTTTTTCGCCAATAGTAAAAATACCAGGAATTTTTCCTGTCGAATTAAAATTCTTTTCTCTAAAAGTTTTATTGTAAACTAATACTTGAAGAGGAATATTATTTTCCCAAGTGATAGAACAATCACTATATGAAGGATTTGAAACATCCAAAAGATAATTACTTAATGTTGTTTTTCCCGAACCATTCGTTCCATAAATAAAATTCTCTCGTTGTAACCCTGTAAAAGTTACAGAATTATAAGTTGCGATGTTTGCAAGTTTAATCTCAGTTATCATATCTTACATCTCCCTTACTTTGCTCTCAATAAACTCAACTTCATCTGCAGAAAGTCCGTATTTCTTGTACAGCTGTTTGTCGATTTCGGGAATAGATTTGTTCCAGTTGATGTCGCTGGTTGCGGTGAAGTCTTGAATAGGTACATTGAGCCAAGTTTCACGAGGATTATCTTGTGTTACTTTTAGGGTACCAAGCATTGCACGGGCGAATTTTGTTTTTATATACTTCATGCAATTTTCGGCTTCAACTTGTGTCTCAAAAGCAAAATAAGCCATTCCTGCATTACAAGAGGCTTCACCAATTTTAAGAAAACCTTCATGGGCTGTATCGTTAATGCGATAAACATAAATCAATTTTTGCTCAAATGCTTGATTAAAAATCTGTGCCATTATTTTCCGCCTCCGAATACCATATCCACAAAACGAATATTTCTATGAGTTTCCCAATCTTTAATAATGCAGTAAATACCATTGTGTTTTCGGTTGTCACCTTTTGTACATCCAACACAGGGCTTTGCAATTATTCTTCTTTCAAATAAATCTTCATCTATAATTTCTTTTGTACAGCAAGAATTTGGAATAACATATTTTATTCCATCCATCTGCCAGATATTCCAAGCTATTACTTTTGCGAAACCAATTAAATCCTGAGTTTCAAGCTTTTCATTAAATTTTGCTTCATAATGTTCAGCAATAGTAAATAAAAGATTTTCTCTCGCAATAAGAACATTATCACCTTGCCAGTCAAAAACATAAACATTTTGAACTGCACTATAAGCCCACTTTATCCAATCTTCTCGTGTTTCAGTATTTTCACTAACAATTCTAAGTTTCCTATCTAAAATTCCAATTCTATTTGAAACTTCTATATTGTCACCAGTTACCGCATCATAGCGGCTTGTTATATACGGAGCCTCACCGCAACTCATTTCAAGTCTTTTAGAAAGAGCATAATCTTTCCAACTTTTTTTTTCAGAATCAGAGAATATAATTTTTTCTTTTGTTACTTCCCAAGAATTTTCTTTTTCTAAATTAAAAACATCTTTTCGACCAAACCACTCTTCATCGACCTTATTGTTTTGCTTGTTGCAAATCCAGCTAGGCGTAAACACTTCAGCTTTCTGTCGAACTCTCTGCTGTTGCTCTGTTTTTGATTTTTCAATTCGAGGCTTTATAATTCCGCCATGCCGTGAGGTAATTAATTCAATTTTAATTTCTTTCTCAGCAGAATAAGAAAAACCATATTTGGAGTAATTATCAGTTGCCCATATGATGTTATTGCCAGTTGTTTTATCTTTTAAAAGAATTGAGAGAAGTTCTGGATCAATTTTGAGAAGGTCATTTTCTTTTATATCAATACTTTTTTCAGGTAACATTTTTTAATTATTTCCTTCTACTTTGTTAATTACACATATATCGCCCACATCACAATTCAGGGCTTTACAAATGCGCTGGATACTATCCATGGAAATAAAATCACCCTTAGTCAGTTTAGCAAGAATGTTCGTTGAGATTCCTGCCATCTCAATAAGGTCTGTTTTATTCTTATAACCCATTTCTTTATAACGAGCCCAAAGCTTTGTATAATCAACTTGCATATTATTGTAGATTATACCACGCCTTAAGGGGTTAAAGGTGAAAAAAATCACGATTTCACAAAATATTTTTCATTCAAACTTCATTATTTCCATAAAAATTCCTCATTTCCCCACCATACTCCTCCATAGCCTTCTCCCCCCACTCATACTCTCTGTTAAATGCTTTTGATAATATCGAAGCAATCAATCCAAGAGCTTCCAAATTCCACTGATAACGAGCATCCGGTTTTGGACAGATATTCCAATCAGAATCTACCATGTCATAATCGTGTTCAAACTTTGAAATCTCAGAAATCAATTCATTCTTTACTTTTAAGATTTCTTGATACGATGCATTTTCAAACTGTTCTACATACTGTTCTGGTGCCATCATCATAATTTTATTCCTCCTCTTCCTCTGTTTCTTCTCCATTAAAAAGTGGTTCTTCCACATATTTATGGAACTTATTCTGAAACTGTAAAAGATCTTTTTCCCATCCCATTTCAACTGAATTATATTTTTTAAGAGCTTCTTCATAGCCTTCCATTGATACGGTAAGGATATTTGAACCTTCAATCTTCATTCTTCCAAATCTGAAAGTCTCGCTTGCTCCATCACAAACGCCAGGATTTCCAATATACTTTGACAATAAGCTCTTTAATTCCTCTTTGTTTTCATTTATAAGCTGCTTGATTACATTTACTAAATCCGGGCTGTTGATTACAAGGTCTTCAAAATCATCTGTAAGGCAATTCTTTATGATCGGCATAGAAATATTATAGTCTTCCCGGATTAACCGGCCATCTTCCAAAAGGATTAGTTTATAACTGCTTCCAAAAAAGCACATACAGTCATATTCAAAAACAACCTTTCTAAACTCAGGTTTTGTCTTCATAAAAGGTCCCCTTTTTCAGCTTTCTGATTTACATTATAAAACGCAAGGGTGCCAATGAACGGCATTGTGAATTTCTATAGTTATAATTATTTTCTTGAAGATTTTTCTTGGTGAATTTTCCACCCGATGTTAATCATGGATAGATTTTTAAAAATCTCATCAATCTTATCTAAAATCAATTGATCTACTCAATAATGTCATTTATAAATAATTTTAAAACATAAAAGAAATCACCATTTGTAAGGTCCGGCATATTCTCAGAATTTATTAATCTATTTCGTAATTCTGCTTGGCTGAGCAACTCTGGATTCAAGGTATCTACCTTTACTTTGAAATTAAGACCTTTTGGAAAGGAATCTGTCCATCCCCTGAAATATTTGACTTTTGAAAAATCCTTTTGCAAAGTAACAACCTTTCCACCTTTTATGACAGGATAATAATATAAAAAAAATCTATTTTCTTCAAAGTTTTTGGAAAAACTTTTATTTGGTTTATTATTTCGTTCTATAGGCAACCAATTTAAAACTATTAGATGTTCCAAATAATTCTTATCAATATAACCAAATAGAGTTTCTCCATTATCAATTACTGAAGGTTGATTTTTATCGTTAATCTCAATATCAACCCCTTTGAGCAGCATATTTTCATAAGTATCCATTTGAGATATTTTTCGACTTGTATCTGCCTTGAATTCTATTATTCCATTTATAAAGTCTTTTATCGCTTCATGTCCTTTTTCACTATCCCCTGGTCGAATTGCAAAAGCACCAACTCCAGGAAGTATTTCATCATAAATCTTACTTTTATTATTTTCATTTTTGTTATCTGATGTTCCTGGATATAAAACATAACTTCCTATAGTTCTACGTATTGCATCATTATACGTATGCATTTTTAGCAAATCACCACGTTTATACGTATTTACAATTTCGTCATTTTTCTCATCATTTAATTCTTCAATTAATTTTTCATCAGTTTCGGTTTCTATATTATCCAATTTTTCATCATCTATTATTCTATCTGGTTTTACAAATTGCTTTATATCTTCTATTCTATATTTAGCATCAAAATGAATATATGAAACTTCACCTGCAATAATTGCAGCATCTTCTGTATTAAATGTTGAGGGGAATACTGCAATTGTATAGTCCGGTCTAAATGGCCTTGAATAAGAACCCCAATAAATTGAGTTTTTAAACTCTGTAGCAGCAAAGGTTCTGTTATAATATAGATTTACTGTTATTCCATTCTCAAATAAAAAAGTTTCTCTTGAAGTTTTTCCCTGAATTAATGTAATTGTTAAGCCGTTCTTATCTTCAATAAATTCTGTATATGAATTATCTACTGTTTCCTTCTCACCATTCAATTCTTTCAAAATATCGCGTAATTCAAAAAATAACCAATATTCATATAATAAAGCAGTATTCTTTGATTCACCAAGAAATACATCTTCCTTTTCTTTCCAGTCAAGTTGTAATGCTAAGTCAATCATAGAAAAAGCATTAAAGATTTGACTGTAACCTTCTCGTTTTTCAAGCACTTGGTTACTTATTGGCATCACTTCTAGTTCACCAACATCATCAAAAAAGGAATCATTTAAGATTTCATAAATCTTGTTATACATTTCCTGTGCAAGTTGAGAATAAACCTTACCACCTTTTTCTGCATTTATTTTCTTGTACACATTCTCACATATTTCAGAAAATGTTATTAATGCAAATTTTATAAATCTATTTGCAACTGTGTCATAACTATCATATTTATGAGTTACAGCTATTTCTAATGGGAAGTACTCTCCACTCTTTGTTTTAGTCCACCCGCATGAATTAGAAAAAGGATTTGTAAAATATTTTGAAGAAGGGATTCCTTGACCAATGGGTTTCAGTTCGTCTTCCTTTATCAATATTCTGTCTGGATTTCTCTTTATTGAAGCAAATAGGGTTTCAATATTTTCTGAATAACAAAATGTTCGTAAGAAAATAAATTGTTCTAGTAATTTGGATTCTCTAGAGGAATCATGGACAAATGTTAAATTTGTTGAACTAGAATAGTCTAATAATAAAGCTGCACATTTTTTAGCTATATCTTCAGTTAATTGAATATAATCAGCTTCATAATCAATTTTATCCGGAACAATTTCAAAATCTATTCGCTGACTTTTATTATCACCAAAATAAATAAATGTCTTACCTAGATAATTAATGAATTGAAAAGTAATACGATCATTATCATTAACGACCTTTACAAGTTTATTATTATTATCTTGATTATTTATTTTTGGAAAATATTTTTTAATTACTTCTTCTTTTATTTTTTCCCCTTTTGTATTTTCAATTCTACAGGTATACCTAACAGTTTCTTTTAATCTTAGTGAATTGATATTATAAAAAGTGTCATTTGCTAATTCTTTATATTCAAAATATTGTTTCTTCAACTCTGAATTTGAATAATAAAATGTCGATTCATTTATTTGTTCTTTATTAGTTTTATCGAATTTTGCATGTTCAAAAGGATAAAGCCAGACAATATGAGAATCATCTAATATTTTAGAAATAGCTACGATGTTATTCATGTATTAAATAAAACTTGTATATTGCATTGTTTCTAATCTTTTTTTCATTAACGCAATCTTTGTTAAAGATAGGTCTTTTCCAAGATTCCAACCAGTACCTACAATGTCTCCTTTTTTATCACCGCTTTTTATGCATAATTTCTCAAGATTATCAAGGAGGTTTCCAAGCTGCTTTTTATTACCATGGATCTTTGGAAGAATTTTTTGAACTATCTGTTCATCAATTATTTCGTCATCAGTAATTTTTGGATTAACTTCCTTAGATGCAAAATAATAATATACAATTTCTTTTACAGTTCTATATGCAAAATCAAAATTTGCTGCTTTTAAGGTTTGATTAAATTTTTTAAGAACATCTCCATAATCTTTATTTAATGAGGTTTGCTGTTTATTTTTTATATCTTTACTAAGAGCTAAAAAGGCTTCTGCCATTCCACTATTATCTGGTTCTATTGTAAAAGATTTATTAATTTCGGAAGTATCTTCGAGTGCTCTGAAAATTGATTTCTCATCAGGAATAAACTCTATTACATTTGCTCTATCCAGAACCTTTGGACTAAACATATATGTTGTTTCATCAATATTAACAGTTCCCGTAATAAATAAATTATCTGGTATAGAAATCTTTTCATCTATTACAGAAAGACAGCCCCTTGGTTTTTTGTATAGAATAATATCTTCTTTTGATTCCATTGCACTTAGGAAATCTGAAAAATATCTTTCAACGTGACTCAGATTCATCTCATCAAGTATTAAAAAGAAAGGAATATCAGGATTATTATTCGCATTGATAATGAGATTAAGTATATCTGTGGAAACATATTCCCCTCTTCCATTATTAGCAATCGGATTAAAATAACCAAGGACTTTTGTATTGTCAGTCCAATCTGCACCTACGGCCTTTATAAGATAGTTTGTATTTCCTTTATCATCTTTCTTTTCAAGCCACTTTGCAAAATTCTTTGCAATATTTGTTTTTCCTGTACCAGAATTACCAGTAAGTATTACGAATTGTTTTGCAAGTAAAGATTTTACATAACGTTCCGCATAGGGAGTTGAAAACTTTTTCATATTAAAAGGCTTATTTTTTGAAGAAACCTCAAAATGTACTTTTGGTGGATTATTCTCTGATGTGTCTAAATTTATTTTGTCATATAAATGTAATCTAATATCAACAAATTTCTCATATATCTCAAGCATTTTCGCCAGGTCTGAAATAATTGTCTCATTGCTTGGTAGTTTGCCTTTCTCATATTCCTTATAGAAAATTGTTCCGTCTTTGTATGCTTTTGCGGTTGGATTTGAATCTTCATCAAGGTTTATATCATTATTTGCAACGAAATAATTATTATTGTATTTAGCTAAAAGATTTCTCCATAATTCTGCATTCTTAATTAATATGTTTGTTGCTTCTTGAGGTTTATATACTTTCCCTATACTGGTACTTCCTTGGTTCAATGTCAAATATACTTTATTACATTCTTTGTTAAACAGATAAACAACATAAATGCCACGTTGTGCACTTTCTGTTTCTGTTTTCCTAAAAATTGCTATCCACGGAGTATATGTCCATCCCCCTGTTCCACAACTTCCTTCAACTAAGTATTTACATTCTTCTATTTGTTCACAATTTCCTTCCACACAGAATTTATATGTATCTATATCCTTTGAATTCTTATGTAATAAACCTGTTTTTTTAATGGCCTCAATAGAATCTTTTTCAATTGCTTTTACAGACTCTAGATTTTTTTTAGGGCTCTTATTTGATTTAAGATCTCTAATAAAATTATTAAAAATAGTCTCAAAAATCTGTCTCATTATTTTTCCTCTTTACCAATTTTGTATTACAGCTTACCAGGAATCAATAAAAAGAACCAGATCATTGTATAATATACTAAGCTCGTATAAATTTTGCGTAACTATAACTTCTTAATACAAATATTAGTTACCACTCCCCTTCCCCAAACTCCCCGTACATTTCGTCCATAGCATCGCGGTCTCCCATCATTGTATCATCTGCAACCTGGGCATAATACGAATTGTAATCATCTGATGGATCATCAGAAAAATATTCTCTCTCCCCTCGTGCAGCTCTAGTTTCAGAATCGGAATATTCATCAAAATCATCCTCATAATCATATGCGCGGGAATATCCTCCATAATAGCCGCTTTTCCCGCTACTACCTGCCTTACCGAGAATCACAACGATAACAACAAATAATATAAAAAGAATGAAAACTCCCATATCCTTCTCCTCTTATGCAACCTGCATTTCCTGAGTATTCATAACTTCAGTTGCCAGCTTAAGCCAGCTCTGAACCTCGATATTGTATTTTGAACAAAGGTTAGCAATTTCTTCATTATTAATAAGGCCGGCAAGCGGAGATACTTCCAAAAGCTGCAAATCTTCAGCGATATTATCAATGGATTTTTCTTCTGCTTCTTCTTCCTGTGAGGCTCCTGTATAACCAAACTGTGACAAAAGCTCTGGCGAAAGGAAGCTTGCTAATGAGCAATTATATTCTTCCTCTCCCTTTTGATTTACTGGTGTTTCTTTTGATGGATTGATGTATTCAAAATCAACTTCGAGACTCTCTGTGCAGAAAAGCTTATGAAGAATGCGGGCTGTGTTGTAAGAATCGCTCAAGGCTGTGTGTACCTGGCCTTTGTACTCCATTTGAAGAAGTCTCATTGCAGATTCCAGGCCAACTGATGTCTTTGATGAAATAAGCTTTCCAAAGATATTCTGCAAATCTACAAAATCCTGTAAGGTAGCAAAAAGGTCGTAACGATGCTTTCCCTTTGCCTCAAGCTCGCTCCAAAGCTGATTAAAATCAGACTTGCTCCAGCAGAAGGTTGTAATATCCCCTTCCCCACGCCAATAACAGAACTTGTCGAAAACAGTTATAAAATCATCTGCCTTTTCGAGCTTCTGATTTGAAATGCCGGTAAGCTGATTAATCCGCTGATTAACTGAACTGTAAACAGGCTTTACATAAGAAGAAAACTCGCTGAGTAGATTATAGTTTTCGTCCAGCAATACTGCCCCAAACTGAATAACTTCGCCGTTTGCTCCCGGAACGCAGCTTCTCTGTGATGCCGTAAATTCTGTCATTTCCAGGTCGATGCATACATAGCGTTTGGCAGGTGTCTTGTGCTTCTTAGAAGCTTTCGGCAGATCCTGCTTAATTTTACTTAAATCAAGTTTATAGGAATAAGCATTTGATACATCCAGAATGTCGTCTTTTCTCATAAAAGGCCCCCTTTTTCAGCTTTCTGATTTACATTATAAAATGCAAGGGTGCCAATGAACGGCACTGTGATTCGGGTGGCTATAAAATATAACGAGGCCATTTTGAATAAATTACCATTCCTTCAGTAATAAATCTCTCTTTTAAGAACAATTGTCTGAACTTCATGAGGTGCACTTTTAACTTCAGCCTGCTCTTCTACTCGGTGTGGAGCTGGTTGCGGAACAGGTTCTGTGACCGGCTGACTTACGGACTGAGCCTCAGCTTCCTGTCGATGAATTGACTGAAGCCCATCTGGTTCAAGCAGAGCCATCATCTGGGCATGGGTGAGATTTTGCGGGCGAGGTTGAGCCTTTGGATTTTTTGCTTTCTTCTTCTGATCAAAATATGACCATAAAGAAAAAATCATAGATGGAATTACGAATACTACAAGAAAAACAATAACTAAGAACTTAATCATAAAGCACCTCCTGTTCTGAGGTACAATATAACCCCTTAGAATATCATTTAATGATATTATTCATAAAAAAGTTCTACTCCTGTTCCAAGCACGTGATAGTAAATCACTTTCGCGAGAACTTTCTTTCCGGCCGCCTTTAAAGCTCGTTCGTAACATTCAAACTGGCCGGAATAGATTCCAGCATAATGAAGGTTTTCTGGATCAAGTACATCATCTTTTGTTCCCGGGAATGATTTAAAATCTACCAGCACTACCCCATCACTTGTTTCCCATATTAAGTCGATGCTTCCGGTGTAAATCTGGCCGTTATCATAATGTTTGAAAGGAACTTCGTGGGATGTCTTTCCTTTACCGTATGTTTTGGTCAGGAATTCTTCCAGATTATTCCATGCTTCAAGTATTTCTGCCGGATTAGGGATTTTTGCTTCCATTCCTGAGTTCTTTATAATGGAAGAAACGTATTCTATTGTTTTGTTATTTTCTAGGGATGCAAATACATCGTGAATGCAGGTTCCTACTTTATCATACTCTCCTGCCCCAGCCTTTATGGTGATTCTTTTTCCAGAACAGAAGAGTTCTTTTGCCTTTACAAATTTATTTGCAGGAGCCTTGCTAGGCTGCATGTCGCGATTTTCTTTTGCAGTTTCTGGGTTTGAGTTCAAAACATATCTTAGATTTGCACGGGCTTCTATGCTTTCCCCGTCAGCCAGCTGTTTTTCTTCATACAAGAAAGGATGTTTATTATTGAATAAATCAATTGTTTTATCCGTTTCGAAATTGTAATTATCTGCAACATTACATCCCAGACACTTGAAAATGCTTAGGGCTTTATCTTTTCCTTCTGTTGTTAGAATGAGTTGATCTTTAGCACGGGTAATTGCAACATAAAGAAGTCGGATTGTTTCTGATTTTGAAGTGGCACAGATTGATTTATAACGCTGTGCATCCTTTATCTTTTCTGCCATATCATCTGCTACATTTGTATTTCCTGTAAACAGTGTTGGCATAAGATTGATTATCATTGGCGGATATAAATCTGTTTCCGAAGGAACTGTTTCGTGATACTTCTGTACTCCAAATACATCGTATTTGAAAATGTTCTTCTCATCTTCTGCATCTTTGTCCAATCCTAAGAGAATTACCTTTTTCCATTCCAGACCTTTTGAACCATGGAAAGTCGTAAGGGTAACTCCATTTTTTGAACCAGATGATTTTGCATTTTCTTTACAGAAATCAATATAGCCATTGATAGTTGGCGGCAGACCTGCCTGAATACAACGCTCTTCATAATCATAAGAAGCTTCTATAAGGGCATTAAATGCTTCGTCAGTTCCGGCAACATCTTTCCAGCTGCGACCTACAGAATACAAATCCAAGCTTATGATCAAACTTTCTACCAGATTATGAATTGTCTGAACCTTATAGAAAGATATATTTTCCATGAACTTTTTTATCAATTGATTATTTGCAAGATAATTCGGTAAGACTGGATTTGATTCACCTGCAGCCTCGGCTTTTTCTTTTGCTTCTTTGAAAATCTTATTAAACTCAAGCTTTGTATCTACAACTTTTCCAGCATCAAAACCTTCTTCAGAAAGGAAGGCCACAAGAGCTCTGGAATAATTGTCCTTATCATTTATAACAAGATTGAGGAATGCAGAAAGTAATGTAAGTTCATCTCTATTCTCGTCTATTGCAAGTTCGCGGCAAACCGGAATGTTTCGTTCCTTAAGTTTTTCAGAAAGCTTATCCAACTCAGAATTTCCTCTTGCAAGAACTGCGTAATCTGATGGATCTTCACCATCTTTGATTCGCTTTGCAATCTGAGCTGCAAGACTTTCTGTTCTTCCATCTGAGTTTGTTCCATTTTGTTTCCAGCATCTAAGGCTCTGAATTATATCTGGATTTCCACGATGAGATGTTAATTCAACCTGCTCTTTTGCAAGCACATCGGCAAAAGCCGGAACGAATACATCATTTGTAAAACTAACAATATCCTCCAGAGAACGATAACTCTTTTCGAGAGAGTGAATCTTAAACTGTTTGGGATTTGTTACCTGCTTTTTTGCAATAATGTCTGCAACAGCTTTTGTTAAATCTGTATCGGCTCCACGGAAACCGTAGATAGCCTGCTTAAAATCTCCAACCCAGATACTGTTGTGAGTATGGAAATTGCGAATATCTTTCCCCTCTCCTACTGGTACAATTAAATCATCACATTCATCTGAACCTACAATCTCTGAAAGTTTATCAAAAATCTGAACCTGAATCGGAGAACTATCCTGAAACTCATCTACAAATACATATTTATAAGTATTACGGATATCGTTCTGAACTTCTTTTTTATCCAGAAGCTCTACAAAGCGGGCCTCCATATCTGTGAAATCTATAAGATGTTGCTTGTCTTTATATTCTTCAAAAGCAGTCTGAGCTTTTTCTACATAATCAAAAATCAAATTGATATATTTGAGGATAAGTTCGCTAACTGTCGTATTTGTATAAAGATGATTGAGACTGTCCAAAGCTGCCTGACGAAGCTGAGAGTTCTGAAAAGCCTGAGGTAATCCATCTATGAAAGTTCTGAATCCAGCAAGGTCTTTTATAGTAAGTTTCTTCGAAAGAATAAAAGAATACTTTTTAATGTCTGCCGTTCGTGCTGCTGATTTTCGGCTTTGTCCGGCATCTATGCTCTTAATTTCTTCCATCAAATCCCTGAACAATTCGACATCATAATTAAGAGTCCAGAAACCAGAAAGCTCCTTTGCAAAGGCCAGAGATTTCTCGCGGCTACCTTTCAAGTCTTTTACATTATAGCTTTTAGCTTTTTCAAAGATTTCTTTTACATCATCTTTCCAAAAGTCATAATTGAGACCAAACTTGTTTTCGCTCCATTCATAACCGATTCCAAACTGTTCGCAAAAATCCTTTAAAAAGGCAGTCTCATTCTGAGTTGCAATTGAAGACAGAATCTGACCAACGAAGAACTTCTTCTGTTCATCATCTATCATCTTTAAGTTAGGGCTGATTCCAAGAAGATACCAGTATTTTTGAACAAAGGCATAGGCAATACTGTCTACAGTTCCAATCATTGCCTGGTCCAGACGTTCTGCATATTCTGCATAGCGCGATGTCTGCTGCTGTTCATAGATTTTTGCTTTTGCTTTTTCTTTGAACTCAGCAGCTGCAGCCTCGGTAAAAGTTGTAAGGATAAACTGCTCTGGAGCTGCTTTTTCTTTTATGATCAAATCTGCGAGAATTGAAGTTAATGTAAAAGTCTTTCCACTACCGGCACCGGCACTTATATATGTAACGTGATTCATTATTTACCTGCCTTGAAAGTATTGTAATTACTGTATTTGTTTTGTTTCTTGTTCCAGGTTTTATTCCGCGAATGCGTTTCCATATCCATCGGAACAAGAGCCTGATCTTCTGTCGAATCTGCATAATCTATAGAAGGAGAAACAGGTTTTCCATTAATAAATGGATATTCCACACCTTCTCCATCCTCAATAAAACCCTGCAAAATCTGCTTTTTTCTAAAGGAATAAGAGTTACTCATTTCTTTAAGCAGATTACCGTTCCTGTTTACATCAACATAAGTTTTGAAGATTGCTCCCTGTAAGTCATCTGCGGTAATAACCTTTACATCAGGAAGAAGAACATAAGCGGCTGCTTTTGCATGTTTCTCAGTTGCTTTGAAGACTAATCCTCTATACAAAGCCAGCTGCATTGAGCGGTTTTCTCTTATCCAATCCTGATACTTTGCTTCTGATGGGGAGAACTTAAAATCAAAGATTACAGGCTGGCCTGCAGAATCTTCCAGTACCATGTCTATGCTTCCGCTGAAAGTTATTTTGTGTTTTGAAAATTCTGGCAGGTCCACTTTTTCATGCTTTTGTTCACAAGCTATAACTTTGAGTCCGTTTTCCTGAATAAGTTTTAAGAGAGCTTTTACACACTCCCCCATCTGCTCTTTAAAAATTGCAGTTTCAGAAAGATTTTCAGACTGTAAAAGGATGCCTCCTGATTCCAGTACTTTCTGACTGAACACTTCTTCGTAGTTGTTCTTTATCTGATTTGCAATATCTTCTGGGCAGCCACCATGCTTTGGATTAAAGAGTTCTTCAATAATTGCATGGGCTACAGTTCCCTTTGTTGTGTAAACTGCAGAAAGAGCCGCAGCTCCTTTCTTCTGCAGATTAATGATTTTGTCAAAGACATAATCAAAAGGATAATCTATAAGATTTGAAATTGCGCTAAAGCTTTCAACTTCACGGAAATGAACCAGGTCTGTACGCTTAAAAGTGATTGTTCCATCCACTGCCTGATGACGGTTATTTATCTGAGGAAGCTCTTCTGTCTTCACTCCAGGAATATCAGCAAGAGATACATGCTTGATATAGCGCTCTATAATATCCTTGCCCTTCTCATCTTTACCCATATTCTTTTCGAGCCGTATTATAAGCGGCTCTTTTACTGAATCTTTTGTTCCACTCTTTTTTACAGTTACAAGAGTAAGCTTTTCTTCTGTGTAAAATAATGGAAGATATTTATTCAAACGAATATATTCACGTTCATTATCTTCCTGCCAAAGACCATCATTAAGAGCCGCCTTTTCTGCAGGTGACAGGAAAGAATAAGTAAGTTCTCTTTCATCTGGATTATAAAAGTCACACCAGATTGTAGACTTTGCTGGACTTGCATAATTTGCACTTGATTTAATAAGATTCTGACAGCCTTTGTTTGCCTCACTTATTTCCATTTCAATTTCTGTAGAAAGAGAATCAAAAACTAAAATCAAATCTTCGAAGAAAATTTCTTCTTCATCAAAAATATCAAGAATTTTCTTCATTGCAGCACATGTAGCTAGTGCTCCCTGTAATTGTACTATATGTGCATCATTCAGTTTTTCATCTTGAGTCTTATTGAAAATCCATTTTGAAAGCTCTGCAACATATTCAACAATTGTAGTCTTTTTAATTTTTTCATTCTGACTGATTGCTTCTTTCGGTTTGGTTATATCCGGAAGGAAATATTTGATTTTATCTTTATCATAATCTTCTGCTTTATCGAGGAGCATTCTGCAGGCTTCATTAAAATAACCACCCTCCCCTACTATAGTATTTATTAAGTCATCTCGGAATTTAAAACTGAGCGGACTAAATGGAACAGATAGCCAACTAATAAGAGATGTAAGATTCAAAGGACGAGAAAATATGCCAAGTCCAATCAAAGGCAGTTCAGAAATCTGACTCACACCTTTGTCACTTGCACCGCAGGTCGGCTTATTAAGATAACTAAGCCAGCTGTCAAAAGCGCGGTTATCACGATTAATCCATACTGAATATTGATCAACTGGAAGCTGACTCAAATACTGGAGCGAGTCGTTTGTGTTTTCAAATTCAAAAAGTTCAACAGAGCCATCATTTTCTTCTAGAGTAAGTTTATCTGATTTGTTATCTTTCAAAACTTCCGACATCTTGCGAAGGAAGTTTTTGTTTGCAGGGAGCTCTGAATTTACATGAACATGCTCTTCGCCAATTGCTTTTAAAAGTTCAACCTCTGCTGGCTGGAAGCAGTGATAATCAAACGGAATGATGATTTCTAAATCCTCAGGTAGAGCGCAGCCCTCTTTCACAGCCTTTGTAATCTGCAAAAGTTTTTCACCAAAAGAAGGAGATTTAAAGTTTTTCTCAATGGCAGACAGAGTCTTCATACGTTCAGAAGAATCATTCTTCCCAGGAACCCAGCCTGCAAGAAGCATGGCATCACGCCACTTAAGACATTCTTTCGCAGTATTAATTCCGTCGCGTTCAAAAGATTTTGCAAAAAGGTGGCCCGGATTTGTTTTACTATAATTTCTGATTGCAGTGTAATAATCCAGAGTTCGCTCTAAATCAGAAGCAACAGGAATATGAAGTCCTGCATGAAGTTCAATTAAATCTACCAGTGACTTAGTATTACAAACGATAGTATCAAATGCAATGTTCGTTTTTGAAAAATCATAATAAACAAAACCATCATACGAAGGATTATAAAAAACTTTCATTCATGGGCTCCTTATTGTGCTTATATTATAGCACACATCAATGTCAAATAATGACACTGTAAAATTTTTCGAAGATATTTTTACAGTGCCACTCCTTGGCACTCTTGCATTTTATAATAAAAGCCATAAAGTAACAAACCTATCAGGAGGCTTTTATGGAAAGCGTAATTACTGTTTTAATCTTTTTGGCTGTTATCAGTTTATCTATTTATCTGACTTATTATTCTACAGACTCTTCTGCGTCAAATAAGTTTAATGATATTCTGACTTTCTGCATGCCATTTTTTTCAACTCTGATAATCGGGATTTCGGTGATCAATAAGTTCATTTATTTGCCGATTGTTATTACAGTTTCACTGATTGCCGGTGTTTTGAGTCTCCTGGTTAGCTGGAGTGCCGACTTAAAATATGCTCCACCGTTCTGCTTGAGCCACTTGTTGCAACGTTTGTAATCCATTCTTTCTTTTCGCGGATAAAGTTTTCTGCAATAAAAGTCGGCGTTCCCAGCGGCACTTTTACGATGATTTTTCTGTCATCTGCCACCTGGATACTCATTGAGCGTCGTCGGGATTTCTGGATTACGAAGGTTATTTCCATTGGGTATCAGTTACCCCTGCACCTTATGCATAACGTAACGGATTTTTCCAATAACGCGGAAGTCCTGGCTCTCGCCGGTCTCCAGCATTTCTTTGTACTTTGAATTATCAGAAATGATTCGAACGCAGTCTTTATCCCGCTGAAGACGTTTTACAAAAGCTGCTCCCCTGTAGTTGATGGCGTAGATTCCGTCTGTACCGTCGTAGCCGAAGTTATCATAAAGAATGATGTCGTTGTCAAAAAGTGTCGGCTCCATGGAGTCACCGCGGACATAGGATGCACACATGTTTTCACGGTATTTTCTCAAATGTGATGGAAGTGCAACGTAATCAATTATATCAGCTGAATCAGGAAGCTCCTGACCACGACCTGCAGAAAAGGCCTGCTCGTAAACGGGGATATTGATTACATCTTCCGTCAGATGGTCAGGATAAACCTTGAACTGTTCCATCGTCATTCCAAAAGATTCGATAATTCTAGTCCCGTCATCAATGTTCGGGAGACGCTTATAATAAATCCAGTTTCGCAGCGTGCCGATAACAATACCGGTCTGCTCGCAAAGCCATTCCTGATTTTTGCCCTGCTCTGAGAGAATCGCCTTTACTTTATTCCAAAAAATTTCTGCATCCATGCCTACAAGTATACAATGATATTTAAAATAATCAAATCACTATTTAGTGATTTTTTATATTGACAATTCACCAAACAAGAATTATCATAAAATCATGATTACAGGATTCCCAAGCCCCGCTCAGGGCTACGAAAGTAAAGGAATAGACTTAAACAGCGTTCTCATCAGGCATCCTTCTGCTACTGTTTTTATGCAGATTGAAAGTTCCAGCTATATGAATATGGGGATTTATAACGGCGACATCCTGATTATTGACCGGGCAAAAAAGATTAGGCCCAATAGTCTTGTTGTTTATGAATCTGAGGGGCATTTTGTTCTGGGCAGAGTTTATAAAATTAAGAAGACTTTGGAAGATACTATCATCACCGGTTCTGTTACACACATTATTCATACGGTGAAGGAAATGTAATTATATGGTCCTCCACGCCGACGGAAATTCTTTTTACGCGTCCTGCGAACAGATTTACCGTCCTGATTTACGAGGCAAGCCTGTTGCAGTTCTTTCAAATAATGACGGAATCATCATCGCCTTAAATAAGGAAGCCAAAGCCTGTGGAATCAAACGCGGTGACCCCTATTTCAAAGTACGTGATATCTGTGACTGGAAGGGAATCACAATTTTTTCCAGCAACTATACTCTTTATGCTGATATCAGCCGGCGAATTACTTCCATCTACATGGAATACGCTCCGGATATTGAAGAATATTCGATTGATGAATCCTTTCTCTTTTTTGATGACTGCAACTGGTCCATAAAGGATTACGAGGAAATCGGCTTTGACCTCAAGCGTCGCATTGCAAAGGAAGTGGGAATCCCTATCTGCGTGGGAGCAGCTCCTACTAAGACACTTGCAAAGCTCTACAACAAAAAAGCCAAGGAACACGGCGGAGTTTTTGTATATAATCCGCGTGAAGTAGATGCCCTGCTGGAATCTGTTGACTGCGGTACCATCTGGGGAATCGGCCCTGCCCGTGCGAAAAAGCTGCAGCTTCACGGAATCAAAAATGCCCTCATGCTAAAGCACATGCCCCTCTGCGATGCAAAAAGACTGCTTACAATACAGGGCTTTGCAACCGTTCAGGAGCTCAACGGAATCCGCTCAGTAGAAAAAGTGACCCGGGAAAAGAAGGACATAATCACTTCCAGCCGACAGTTTTCTATCAAGGTCTATGATATGGCAACGATTGAATGTGCTATGGTGGAATATGCGGAAATTGCAGTTGAGCGACTCCGAAAGCAGAAGTCAGAATGCCAGGCAGTTCAGGTCACAATTTCTACCTGCAACTATTACAGCGATGATACAGACAGCCAGTACTCCAACGCCGCAATCGTCCAGCTGCCCCGCCTCACCTCTTACACACCCGATATAGTAAACGCTGCCCGCCTTGCCCTACCCTATATCTTCCGCCAGGGCTACGGCTACAAGGTAGTGATGATTACGCTTTTGGAAATTATGCCTGCTCAGTATCAGGGCTGGCTCTGGATAGACCCCATGGAAGACATAAAAAAGAAGCGCCTCATGGACGCTGTAGATGAAATCACAAAGGTCTACGGCCGCCACTCCATCACTCTGGCAAAATCCTGGACTGTTGACGGCTGGCAGATGAAGCGGGAGTTTTTGAGTCCCTGTGTTACAACGGATATTCTTGTAGTGCCGGGGGTGAGATAGTCTTATGGAAAAATTTGGTGAATCTAATCCAGATGTAAAAGTCTAAAATGATTTTTCCAGTAATCAATCAGGCCGTCAGCTTTCATTTTGCTGAGTTCGGCACTTAAAGCAGAACGGTCTACCTGTAAATAATCTGCAAGTTGTTGCCTGTCATAAGGAATATCAAATTCTGCATGAGGGCTTTTTGCAGGAAGGCAGGATGAAAGATATGCCAGAAGTCTTCCTCTGATTGTCTTTGCATTTGTATGAAATATACGCTGTGAAAGATGAAGATTCTTATTCATGCTAATCTGCAGAATATTTTTAATCAGAACTGAATTAATTTTATTGTTGCTGTGAAGAAAAATGTTCCTAGGTTTTATCATCATAATCTTAGAATCTTCAACAGCAACAACATCTACCATCAAAGGTTTGCCTGTTAAGGCATAAGTCTCTCCGAAAACCTTTCCGCTTCCAAGATTATCAATAATAGTTTTATTTCCCCAATAATCTGTGCTTTCTATTTGAATTCGTCCTTCAAGTACAAAGCCCATTGCTTCTGTTATGCTTCCTGAATTAAAAATACACTCCCCTTTCTTTAGAGCCTTTTCTGAACTTTCAAAAAGCTTTAATGCCTCTGGCAGGCTTTTTTCATCAAGGCCTGTAAAAAGAGGATGTTTAATCAGTTCAAGGATATTCATATTTCTAGTTTATTTGATTTTTGTTGTTTTAACAACATTCTTTTTCATTCCCTGCTGATAAATTAAAACTGTAAAAAAGATTAAATCGAGGTTAATTATGATTAGAAAGATTGTTAAGATTGATGAAGAAAAATGCACTGGTTGTGGTTTATGTGCTTCTGCCTGCCACGAAAATGCGATTGTTATGGAAAATGGAAAGGCTCATCTTTTACGTGATGATTTTTGTGATGGATTTGGTGACTGTCTTCCAGCCTGCCCTGCAGGTGCAATTACAATTGAAGAGAGGGAAAGTGCAGAATATAATCCGGCTGCTGTTGAAATGAGAAAACAGATTCTCGCTCAGCAGGCATCGGGTGCTCCCATGGCTCATCCTCACACAGGCGGATGCCCTGGAAGTGCAATGCATACGTTTAATCGAGCTCAGACCTCATGTGACTCAGAAAATGAATCTTCAGCGAAAACAGCAGTAAAAAGCGAACTGATGCAGTGGCCGGTTCAAATCAAACTGCTTCCTGTTCAGGCTCCTTTTTATGAAAATGCAAATCTTCTGATTGCCGCTGATTGTACAGCTTATGCATACGCTGCTTTCCATAGGGATTTTATCAAGAATCACATTACGCTCGTCGGTTGTCCAAAACTAGATGAAGGCGACTACACAGAAAAGCTTACCGCGATTATAAGTCAGAACAACATAAAGAGTCTTACTATTGTGAGAATGGAAGTTCCCTGCTGCGGAGGACTTGAACGTGCTGCAACAGACGCCCTTAAAGCAAGCGGAAAATTCCTTCCCTGGCGTGTCATTGTAATTAGTCGGGATGGTGAGATTTTGGAATAAGGTCCGTCATTACTTATATAATTTTTTATTTCAAAAAGTTTTCTTCGTTACGTCCTGCTTTGCAATTGGTAGATAACGTAAAGTATAATCCATTATCTTGCCCTTATCTGATTACGAATAGAGGAAAATACTTCTTCATGAGTATAACGAGTAGGATCTGTCTTAGCCTGTAAATCAGCTTCATCAAGTTTAGATTCAATGTTATCAGTAAGTTTGTCATACATATCAATACTCATTACAACCATTGAACCATATCCATTTTTTGTAAGGAATACAGGAGTCTGGCGTTCAGCTACCAGAGTTTCAATTTCAGAGAATTTATTTCTTAAATCAGATACCGGTCTAATCTCTGTCATATTGTTCACCTCATCTTTTAATTACTTATCATAAGTTTATCATTACAGACAAGATTTATTTCAATCCCATAATCTTCATAGTTTCATCAGGATTTGCAATCCTGATATTCTCGCCATCCACAAGAGCAAAATGAGGAAAACCGATTTTCGCCCCTTCCCACTTTTATTCCAGACATGATACACAGTGTACTTTCCCCAGGTCCCGTATTTGCGGTAGTGGTCGTATTCAAAACTCTTTTTTACAAATTCTCTAATGGTCATTTTATATCCTTTGCAATTTCCCAACCAAATTAATTTTCTCGCATGTAGAAATCTGACTCGGATTTGTACCAGGCACTCCTACAGGAATATCCAGACCAAGTTCATCGTAGTACTTTTTCCAGTAATCAGAAACATCTTTTTCTTCATCATTAAACTTCATGGGAACAGAATCAAAAATCGGAAGAATTTCTGCAATGTATTGAGAACAGTAAAAGCAGCCGTTATCTGGGTAAAAGCTATGATTATATTTGCAGCCTAAATATTTTTCAGCACGTTCCTGAACAATCTCGCAGTCAATTTCCGGGTATCGAAAAATATCAACATCCCAGTTTCCTTCTCTTAAAAAATCTTCAAGCTTCTGTTTTACAACTCCATATTTTCTCGATGCATGATAAATCATACCATCAAAAAAGATTCCCACATGGCTGTATTCTTTTGTAGTTTCAATAATCGCTTTAGAGAATTCTGAGTTGTCGCGCATAAAAAGTAAGTCGCCGTTCTGCAGATTATTGATAGTCATTTTACTTCTCCAGCTTACCCTTGTAATCCAGAATGCCGCCGAATTCTATCAGATTTGTGTAGCCTAAATCCAGCAGGCTTTGGGCGGCGATTTTGCTTCGGCGGCCGCTACGGCAATAAATCAGGATCAACTGATTTTTATCTGGCAGGACTTTTGCGGCGCTTTCTGCTGTGATTGTTTCCATGGTAAGCAAACGGGCTCCGGGAATGTGGCCGGCTTTGTATTCATCGTCACGGCGGACATCAAGAATAATTGCATCCGGATTCTCTTCTGCGATTCTCAGACCTTCTGCCATTGAAACATTTTTATATACAACAGTAACTGTCTTTTCCATACCAATCAGCTGTTTTTTTTCAGACTGCTGCTCCGCGTTTTTCTGCTTGCTGGAACAGCCGGCGAATGTACTTATAATTAATAAAGAAAAAATCAAAATTAAAGTGTTTTTCATATTTACCTCACAATCACATCCTAACATACAGGAGTGCCAGGGAATGACACTATTGTACTCCATATTCCGGAGCAAGAGAATCCAGCAGCTTCTGCATCTTCTTAAATTTCTCTTCATGCGAAAGCTTTTCTTTTTTGCCTTCTGATTTTTTGATTTTATCCCACTGAACATTGAGCTGGTCCAGAGTCATCTCTTTCTTTTCAAAAACATGCGGATGCCGGCGGATCAGTTTTTCCGCAGCTCCATCCAGAACATCATCCACAGAAAACTTGCCCTGCTTTTCATAAAGAGCCGCAATCTCAACCGCGTTCATAATCACATCGCCCAGCTCTTCCTTTGCATGCTCATCATCTTTCTCATTGATTGCTTCGAGGGCCTCGAAAGTTTCTTCCACAAGATAACGCTTCATGCTCTCCGGCGTCTGCACCGAATCCCACGGACAGCCATCAGGTGCAATGAGAGTTTTTATTACTTCGTATAGTTTGTTGAATGAATCGGCCATTTTCTTTCCTCACTATCGGCAAAATATAAAGGGATTTTTCACTCAAAAATGCAGTTATAAATTGCCGATAGATTTTTTTTATTTATGAGGGGGAAGTCTCCCCCTCGCCCGCACTTCTGAACTGCCCCCATTTTTTTAGACAGTTATTACGCACATTTTAGGCTGAAAGTCTTTGGAGATTTCCAGCCTAATTTTTTCTGTATGCGGTCCTTGTTATAGAACTGAATAAAATCTGTTATCAGTTCTTCCATCATTTGATATGAAAGCAGGCCATGTCTACTAACATTGTAATATCCAGACTCTGCTTTCAGCGTACCGAAAAAGTGTTCCATGCAGGCATTGTCCCAGCAGTTACCAACTCGACTCATGCTCTGGATAAAACCTTTCTCTTCCAGCAGTTTTCTGTACTCTGACGCTTTATAAGTATTTCCCTGATCCGAATGAATCAGCGTATTGG
>NZ_ATWV01000005.1 GCF_000421345.1 Treponema bryantii NK4A124 | reverse complement strand
GTCAGACTTTCGTCCATTGCGGAATATTCTTAGCTGCTGCCTCCCGTAGGAGTCTGGGCCGTATCTCAGTCCCAATGTGCCCGATCACCCTCTTAGGCCGGGTAACTATCGTCGCCTTGGTGGGCCGTTACCCCACCAACTAGCTAATAGTACGCGGGCCGCTCTCTGTGCGAATCAAAAGATCCTTTCCTGCATGTCCTCTGACAACATGCAGCGTATCCGGTATTATCTCCTATTTCTAGGAGCTGTCCCCGTCACAGAGGTACGTCACCCACGCGTTACTCACCAGTCCGCCGCTCTAGGATTAGTGCAAGCACCAATCTTACCGCTCGACTTGCATGCTTAAGACGCGCCGCCAGCGTTCGTTCTGAGCCAGGATCAAACTCTCCATGATTATTTCAATACCCCGAAGGGTAATGATCTTCATAAATTAGTTCAAAACCAGCTGAATATTTGCTGAATTGATTTACAATCGAAACTTAGATTTCCGAAACAAGTTCGGAATGACACCTTGCGTGTCTGTTTCGCGGGTTGTGTTTTTATGGTAAAAACACTAAAAAATTATTTAGTCAGTTATTTCCTTCCCTGATCTGTCAAAGAGCAGCGCCGCTGTGTTGCGACGGTGAAAATGAATATACTTCTTTCTAAACTTTTCGTCAATAGCTGATACGTGAATTTTATGCTTTTTTTTAATTTTTTTTTGAAAAAAAAATTAAAACTGATATCCGATAAACAAAGCCTTTAAATCAGCTTTTCCAGTAATTCCCAAAACACTATAAATATGAGCCAGATCTTTTTTAATTGCACTTTCACTTACATTGTGAGTAATTGCAAGCGCTTTAATTGTCGTATTATTTACAACAGTTTCTTTAATGCAGTCCAGCTGCCGATCTGTAAATTTATAATCATCAAGATTAATTGCCCCACTCCCCTTTCTTTCATAGGCATGGCGGAACAAAAGATTTATACAGCCGATTGTTGCAAGGGCAAAAAGAGAAATTCCAAGATACTCAAAAAAGCTTCTAACTCCATAAGGAATAACCAGAGCAAGCTTTACAACTTCCAGAGCAAGATATATTCCTAGCCGCAATCTGGAAGCAAGTCTATTTTCCAGCAAAAGAAGGACAAATAAAATTGCAGTCAAAAAAAGTGCTGTATAAATGCGGCCTGTATAGAGATAAGAAATGGTCAGAGTTTCAAGTGCAATATAATAAATACTGTGGTGTGTATACAAGAAAAAGGAAAGAATACAAAGGAGCAGCGCCACTCCCTGAGTTGAATAGGAAACAACTCTCGAAAAAGGCATGATACTCAGCTCGTAAGAAAAATCTGTAAATATATTCAGCAGCAGCATGGCAATCAGATAGATACAGCCAATCAAAGCCATGAGTCGAAAAGGTTTGTCCAGAAACTTTTTGTAATTCATAATTCTATTATACCACACATTTTCTGGCATTGCGACAATTAGATTGCTTCGCTTCGCTCGCAATGACGTACGTTATTTATTAAAGTATTCATAAATAGCATTGTAGATAGTGTCTTCACCCTTCATGAAATCTTCATAGTTTTCGTAAACTTCAACATCGGGCATGATGCCGCGATAGTATGAATCTGTTCTCTTTTTAAGTTCTGGAAGAGGAGTTATTTCATCAAGGAATCTTGGAATATAAATTCTGCAATTCATACTTTTCAAGACTTCGTTTACTGTACCTGTATAATTATAGATTGCCTGACCGGTTTCTTCTCCAAAGATTTTTGCATTCGGGCAGACCTTCAAAATTGATTCCATAAAAATTGTGCTTGCGGAAAAAGTTCTTCCGCCAGCGACAAGGGCTATATTTACTTTATTCAACTCATCCTGATATTTTTCAGGAAAGCCCCAGGTAAGATTATAGCCGCCGCGATTATATCTTAAATCAAATACAAGAGTATCATACAAGCCGCTGTTTAATTCTTTTATGATATCTGAAAACCAGACATCTGCTGGATAATCTTCCCTTGCTGTACATGAACGATATGGCACATATAAAGTGCGTTTTTCAGGACAGGGCTTGAAAGAATATTTTTCCGTCACAAAATGAGGAAGATACTCGTTTTTTATTTCTGGCATATTTGTAATATATGCATTTTTTCTTATGTCGACTGCTTTTAAGACAAGCTCTTCAGATTTTCCTTCGGGCGATTCGAGAGTCAGGTGTAATTTTCCTTTTTTGTCGAGCAGGCCAGCATACTTATAATCATTAAAAGGATTCCGGAATTCCAGATAATATCTTTTACTTATAACTGTTTCATAAGAATAAAAATCTGTAATTTTATCGACGGCTTCATCAATTTCCAAACCACCGATTTTAGTTACTTTCCAGCCAAGATACTTTTTATATTTTCTTGTTGCTTTGTTGATATGGATTTCCTTTCCAAAATTATAAAAGTCAAAAGGAAGTACAAAAGGATCCGGTTCATTTCTTGTAATGTAAACATGAGCAACGTGATAAGTACTAAGAATTTTTGCAATTCTATAATAACAGTCAGTACTGCTGACTTTTCCGGCAAGAATATCTTCTTCCAGCTGATCAAAGGCGGAAGGATCATACATTGAATTCATGGAAGAAGCAGCTAAATCAGCCTTAACCTTCAGTACATCATAATAACAAGCCGGCGTAGAATTTTTATTTTTTGATTTGTTACAAGATGTAATACAAAAAGTGAGCAAAATTAATATTATTAAATAGTTTTTTTTCATATACAGATTCTCCATGATATGGATTGCTTCGCTGCGCTCGCAATGACGGTAATTAATCGTCATTGCGAGGAGCGAAGCGACGTGGCAATCTATTTCTTTGCAATTTCAGCAACGCTTGTAACAACACCGGCAAGGCTCTGCAAATCAGACGGAACAATAATCTTTGTTGCCTGACCATCAGCGGCTTTTTCAAAGGCTTCGAGGCTGCGGAGCTTCAAAACTTTGTCGTCCATTCCGGCATCACGGAGCATCTTAAGACCTTCGGCTTTAGCCTGCTGAACCTCACGGATAGCTTCTGCTTCACCCTTTGCCTTCTGAATTGCAGACTCCTTCTGAGCTTCTGCCTGCAGAATCAAAGCCTGTTTCTGTCCTTCTGCTTCGAGAATTGCAGACTGCTTGTGACCTTCTGCAATAAGAATCTGTTCGCGGCGTTCGCGTTCAGCCTTCATCTGCTTTTCCATTGCATCGCGGATAGCCTGTGGAGGCTCAATATTCTTAACCTCTACACGGTTTACCTTGATTCCCCAAGGGTCTGTTGCTTCATCCAGGATAGAACGCATTTTTGTATTGATAACGTCACGGCTTGTAAGAGACTCATCAAGCTCCAGTTCACCAATGATGTTACGAAGTGTAGTAGCCGAAAGATTTTCCAGAGCATTGATTGGTTTTTCTACACCGTAAGTGTAGAGTTTTGGATCTGTAATCTGGAAATAAACTACAGTATCAATCATCATTGTTACGTTATCGCGGGTGATAACCGGCTGTGGCGGAAAGTCAAAAACCTTTTCCTTCAGAGAAACCTTTTTGGCAATGCGATCAAGAAAAGGCATCTTAACATGAAGTCCTACATTCCAGGTTCCCTGATAAGCTCCAAGGCGCTCAATAACAAAAGCATTTGACTGAGAAACAATTCTGATGTTTGTGATAATCAGAATCATAATCAAAACTGCAACTGCGATAATTACGTAAATCATTTCTAAATCCTCCTTTTCAATAAGGACAACCTAAAAAATGCTTTCGCATTTTTTTTAACGGTTTCCCATTTAACACCGCCCGCCAGCGGGCTTACACATGTTTTACATATGCCGTAACACCGGCAATTTCTTCGATAATGCACTTGCTGCCCTCTTCGAGAACAATGTCTTCGCGAACTGCAGCAGTCCATTCCATACCATTGATTTTTACAGCCCCCTTGTCGAGTGCTGTGATTTTCTTTGTCACTACGGCGATCTGTCCAATTATCCGCTCATAATTCGTAGCGATTTTTTTCTGACTCAACTTCTGCTTTACGATTGGTCTTGTAAAGATCAAAAGCAGCAGAGCCACAGCTACAAATATGAATAACTGAGCTGGAAATGGAAGTGGCGTAAAGGCAAGAAAAACCATCAGAAAACCACTGATTCCAAACCAAATGGTAGTAAGGGAAAGAGTAAGCGATTCAATCACAACACAGATGATTGTCACCGCAACCCAAACCCAGGGAAGATTATCAGCTAAAACTGAAATAATACTATCCATGTCTACCTCCTGAGATGCCGAAACAAGTTCGGCATGACACCTTGAATATACGGTCTATCTGGTGAGAAAACAAGAGTGACAATGGTTACATTTGGGGTAACACTTGTTACTTTTGGGGTAACGGAGGTTATCTTATAGGGTGACTTTAGTTACCTGTGGTTTCGATACGCCCTTCGGGCTACTCAACCACCGGCGTTATCTTATTCGGCTGAAGTCCACTTTCTGTTCCGGAATATCAACCTTTGACATTTTGAGAACAGCGGCATCATTCAGATTTACGTCGCTGCAGTTGCGCAAGGTAGCCTGCATATCAAGAGACGGAATCAAAAAGAGGGCATCGTTTCCGCGGCGGTCGATACAGAAGGCCTCGTATTCAGCATCCGGATTTTGAAGAAGATAAACAAGCTTCCAGTGAGTATCGCTCTGGCGACTGGCTTTTTTTGCGGCAATTGATGCGGCGTCACCGGCAGCTACCCTCTCCAACATATCATCTTTTGCAATAAGGTGGCGGCCGTCAATAAAGGCACGAAGCTGTTCGTGAGAAATCAAATCACCGTAACGGCGCAAAGGTGATGTAACCTGACTGTAGAAAGATACTCCAAGCCCCGCATGAGGAGCAGGAGTTATTCCAACAGAACGCTTTCTCATGCACTTAATGCGGGCAAACTGGCCAGCCCAGCCATCCGGAAGATTTCCGGGAAAATCCGGAGCTTCCTGACTTATATACATAAAAGGAATCTGATTCTTAAAAGCAAAGCGGGCAGCACCCTCCCCGGCCAGAATCATCAGTTCTGCAATCATTTCGTTAGATTCAAGACGAGCCTCAGGTTCAATCGTAACTTTCTTAGTTTCCTTATCTACAGAAATATCAACCTCAGGCATCTGAATTGTTACGGCACCATTCTTTTCGCGGCGAGCCTTATTCTTGCGGGCAATTTCAAAAAGCGGCTTCAACTCCGCGTCTTCCTTATGCTCTTCGGCATATTTATAAGTAAGACGCTTTACCTTAACATTGGTCTTGAAAACCTGACACTCCTCAATCTGGCTTTCACCATCAAGCTTAATTCTGAAAGAAAGAGCATGACTGTCTTCCTTAAGACCAAGTGCATAATCTTCAAGGCAGCTTTCGCAAAGCATACGCGAAGTTCCCTCAGGAATATATAAGGTGGTACCGCGGTCTCGCGCTGCAATATCAATTTTAGAATCAGGCTCTACAGAAGAAGCCGGGTCTGCAATGTGAACCCAGAGATATTCGCCGTCAAAAGCAACCGCATCATCAGGGTCGGCAGAATGCTCACTGTCTATTGCGTAGGCTACGCCCGGCACATCAAGTCTCTCCTCAGAAGGCATAGCCCCCAGCTGATCTTTAGCAGAATCAAAAGAAAAACCATAACGAGTCGGATAAGGATTCTTTGTAAAATCCCAGATACCCGTATCAATCAAAAGACGATGAGCCGCTTCAATAGTCTGAGCAACTCCAGCATCGACAAGAACACGGCACTTATCAGTTTTACAGAGAGCAAAGGCTTCCACCTCACCCATAAATTTTGCATCATCAGGAAGATCAAGTTTTCGCTCCCTCACACGCTTTATAAAAGCCGCCCTTATTTCAGCTTCATGCTCTTTTTCATACTGCTTTTTATTCAGAGCTTCAACCTCTTCAGAACTTCTTGGAATAAACTGAATTTTTCCATTTTTCAAGGCTTCTGCATCCGCTGCAAAAAGCACGGAAGAACCTACAGCAGAATAAAAAGCCCAGGCTTCATCTGCAGCAAAAGCTCCTCTTGCATACTCAGCTAAATCAGAGAGCGAAATTGCTTCACCTGCAGTAGACTCATCGCTCAGTAAAAGTTCATGAGTTTCTTCCAGCTGGGCAGAAATCTTATCATCAGAAAAAGCAAGCACATTCTCCAGCGAAGAAACCGGACCTTCATGCAAGAGCACAACATCCTTTTCGCGAACTTTCTGCTCACCATACACCGCTTTTTTACCGCCGGGAGTTGCCGGCTGACTGCAAAAGCGAATCAGATATTTATCGCCGTCGCGGTCTGTTACAAGAGCACACTGATTTTTATAAAGCACAAGAGAGTTTTTATTCATAGTTATCCGTATTTAGTTTGAGCTATATGTCCAGTAAAGGCCAGATGCCCAGGCATTATAATTCTGATTTGTAAACTTCAGACGATTCTGGAAATCAAAATATACTGTAAGAGCATTGTTCTTATTCATGTTCCAGGTAAGTTCAGGTCTGATATCGAACACATTTCCTCCGGTATAATCCGGATTATATAAAGCACTTCCTTTATCATGCCAGCGCTTATCAGAAGCCCCCAGAGCAAATGAAGACCAGGCACCCAGAACAAAATTATCAGCAAAGGCAAAATCCAGTCTTCCACCAACATACCAGGCCATTGTGTAATTAGAATCATTATAGAAAGAAAAACCGGTTTCCGGACGCAGAATCATATTAATTTTAGGAATACTGATGGTGATTGCAGCACCGGTTCCCCAATGACTTCCCCACTGATCAGGAGAAGAATCTGCAATAAGTCTTGTATTTCTGAAATTAATTGCAAGGTAAGCATCGAGAATTATATAATCAAAATCAAGAGTGAGTCCTGTATAAAGATTTCCATTTGAACGAAGAATTCCTTCGTAAGCAATGCTTGCTGTAAAGACTTTTGCCGGATGGATTTTAAAAGCAGCATTAAACAAAGGTGTCGATGTAGTAACACCAGAAGGAATGGTTATACCTGCTTCAATAAAATCTTCATATCTATAACGTACACCAATAGCCGACTTTGTATTAAGTTCATAAAGTGATGTATAGCAGTTAGCATAATAAGTATAACCCGCAACATCAGCCGCACCAGGGGCAGCATCTTCAAGTCCGCCCTGAGTAACATGAGCTTTATAGCTCCAGTAATTATCCAGAGAAGAAGGAGCCGGACCTATTACCCAGTTCAATCTTGTTCCCATACCAAAATCAAGACCATCTGTTGCATGCCAGAGAAAATTAACGTAATAACCTTTGATATAAGGATTAGTCCACCAGCCGCCTTCATTATTATTGTTTGTATAGAAGAAAGGTGTAATTCCGGTATTTTCAAATGTTATGCTGTCAAAACCACCTCTGGCATCCCACCAGGTTAAAGCACCCCAGTTGAGCATGCCTTCTGCAGTAAACTTACTCACATCAAGGCGAACCTGAAGCGTTTCCAGAAGTCCGTAAAGACGAACTCCACTCCTGTCAGAATTACCAGCCTTGTCATAAGGCATGCCAAAAGAAGTTGATAAAGTATTTTTTACACCCTGTTTGCTAAGTACCTGTGCAGAAACAGAAGCTGAAATAAGCAGAACAGCTGCTGCAAGAGCAATAATCTTTTTCATAAAAGAATCCTCCAAAAAAAAAGCGCGGCACTCAAGAGTACCACGCTTTTTATATTAGTGATTTTTCAGCGACGGGTCAAACCGGGTGGTTTCGATACGACACTTCGTGTCTACTCAACCACCGTAATGGCTTACCACTTCTTTTCAATAGTATCGCAGATGTTCAATTCGCCTTCGTCGAGAGCGAAGAACTTAGCCTTTTCCATGTTAGGAACAACGTTTACTGAATCACCAAGGCGGAATTCAGCATTTGCAGTTGTCTTAGCAATGATAGACTGACCTTTGTTAGAAACAAGGTAAAGGTGAGTTTCAGCACCAAGTGGTTCCTTGTTAGTAATCTTCATCTGCATATCATCTTTTGCAGCTGGCTTGTCAACGTATGTGAGGTCTTCAGGACGAATACCGAAAGATACTTCCTTACCAACATAGTCTTTCAAGCTCTTAGCCTGCTCGTCTGTAGGGTTGATTTCGAAAGAACCTTCATCACAAACGATTTTTCCGTTCTTCTCAAGAACCTTTACAGTGAGGAAGTTCATTGGAGGTGTACCAATGAAGCCTGCAACGAACTTGTTGATTGGGTTGTTGTAGAGGTAAAGTGGAGCACCAATCTGCTGGATAACTCCGTCCTTCATTACAACGATCTTTGTACCAAGTGTCATAGCTTCGATCTGGTCGTGTGTTACGTAGATCATAGTAGCCTGAAGTCTGTTGTGAAGAGCAGCCAATTCAGAACGCATTGTTACACGAAGCTTAGCATCGAGGTTAGAAAGAGGTTCATCGAACAAGAATACCTTAGGATTACGAACGATAGCACGACCTACAGCAACACGCTGTCTCTGTCCACCAGAGAGGGCCTTTGGCTTACGATCGAGATACTGAGTAAGGTCGAGCTGTTTAGCAGCATCGCGAACACGGCGGTCAATTTCAGCCTTGTCCATCTTACGAATCTTCAATCCGAATGCCATGTTATCATAAACAGTCATATGTGGATAAAGAGCGTAGTTCTGGAATACCATGGCGATATCACGATCCTTTGGAGGAACGTCGTTCATTTCAACGCCATCAATGAAGAGCTTACCTTCAGTAATATCTTCCAAACCAGCAATCATACGGAGAGTTGTTGACTTACCGCATCCAGAAGGACCTACGAATACGCAGAATTCCTTGTCTTCAATAGTGATATTAGCATTGTTTACAGCACGAACACCGCCGTCGTAAACCTTACCAATACCTTTAAGTTCTACCTTTGCCATTTTATGTGGCCTCCTTAAGGGTTATATTATTATACCTATTCTAGCACATCTAAGGCAGAAGTCAACAGAGAAATTTCTTATAAGTGTGATTTTTTCGGGCATTCAGGAGGGGGAAGTCTCCCCCTCGCTTCAGCCCGCAAGCGGTCTTACGCTACCCCTTCTCCTAGGGGGGCACCCCCTAAAACCCCCGGTTTTACGAGAACAGTTTCAAAACAAGCGGCACAAGTATTACAAACAAAATCTCAAACACCAGGGCCGGCAGAAAGTTTGCAGTTTTGATTTTTTTGAGTCCCAGAAGGTTAATCGCAATCATTATGATGAGCGCACCGCCGCAGGCAGAAAGTTCCTGAATTAAAAGTTCAGATACATAAGGCTGCAGGAACTCCGAAAGCAGAGTGAGCCCGCCCTGATAAATCAGAATTGCAATTACAGAAAAAACAGTTCCAATTCCCATTGCGGCCGTAAAGCTGATTGCCATAAAGCCGTCGAGAATTGATTTTGTAAAGATTGTTGTATAGTTATGATTTACACCGGCCTCAAAGGAGCCCACAATTGACATAGCCCCAACACAGAAAAGCACCGAAGAGTTCAAAAAGGCGTAGGCAAAGTTAGAAGAGCCGGAAGCCTCCCCTTTTTTTGTAAGCTTTTCGAGTTTGCCGCCAAGCTTTAGGATTGCACCGTCAATATCAAGAGCGTAGCCGACAATTGCACCCAAAATCAAAGAAAGAGCAAGGTAAACAATATTGTTGTGCTTAAAGGCCATCTGAGTTCCCAGAACCAGAGTAATTACACCACAGGCAGTCTGAATCATATCAGAAAGCTCTTCTGTAAACTTTTTGGCAAACAAAAGACCGATTATTGAACCAAGAATTACCGCGCCGCAATTTACAAATACTGCTAACATTTTTACCTCAACTCCCCGGAAAGCCCGGGCAAAAAAAAAAGAGCTTCCAATCTGGAAGCCCTTATGCGGAGGAGCCGACTTGAACGGCCACGACTTGCGCCACAAGCACCTCAAGCTTGCGTGTCTACCAATTCCACCACCCCCGCGGAATGTGATGTTTAATATATCGAAATCATCATTTTGTGTCAACATCTAAAACGATGATTTTTCGATTTTTTTTATTTTTTTACAAAACTCAGTTAATGAGTGCATATCCCTCTTTACCATAAAATGTTTTATTTACCCAACGAGCATATGAATCCCAGGCTTCATCATCAGAATGAATCTTCACGATATGTAAATCTTTTACTGTTACAATAAGAGCTGTTCTATACATACCTGTATTCCACTGAAATGTGAATACATCTAATGCTTTTAACAAGTCCTGTGAATAATTTCCATCACAGAAATCAATATCATAACTTTCCGAGAAATCCGCATCCCGCAGCAACATCGAACATGAGTCAGATCCAGGTGATCTATAAACCATTGCATAGTACTCTCCATCATGAGGCTCCTCCCCCCATATAGCAGAAGTTACATCAACATTGCAGGTAACAACTGTTGTTTCAGGATTACACAATACACCGTATCCATCACGCTTAGTTGGAGACGCTGCATACACTGCTGTAGTAATGAACGTAATAAACAAGATACAGATAATTTTTTGCAAGTTTTTCATGAAAATTAATTAGCCTCCTTCATAATCAAAAGGTGTAAAATCATCTAGAATTCCCAGCCCAGTGGAATCCATAAAGTGCATCCCGCATCATGTAATTTTTTCATAATTGCATGAAACATCTCGTGATCATGCCCGTCACAAGTATATCCATTATATCTTACATCAGGATCATTCTGATCTACATACACATGGCAGCATTCGTGGGCAATAACCGACATAATAACACTTTCTTCTTTTTCCATTAATTTAGGATTTACAGCTATAACTTCTCTGTCGGGAAAGGCGGTATAGGGAGACCAATGATAGGTAATTGCAAAACTGTCATCCGGCAGTTCATTATTGAAGTTGATATAATCAACTTTTAATTCAGAATTAAAATACTGTTTATTTATGCTGTCAAACCTTTTTCGTAAACCGGGATCATCACAATAACAATCCCATGGATTCGCAAATAAGGTTGATGACAGCGTAAAAATAAGCAATATCAAAAGTTTTTTCATAGCATAGCTTTGTCTTTTGGAGACAACTGATGAGACACTTTTTTTACATTCAAAAGATTATTAAAAGACAGTAAATCTTCCATCATATCCACTTTGAATTAGTTTTGTGCGAGTTGCCAAAGATAAAGAATCACACCCTTCAAATACATGGTCATTTTCATATTTTATTTTTTGACCATCTGCAAATATAACTTCAGTTAGCGAATTACAACAACTAAATGCATCATCCCCTATATACTTCAAAGAAGAAGGAATTTTCACAGATTTTAATTCAGTGCAGCTATAAAACATAGCATCAGGAAGAATTGTTACCCCCTCTTCAATTATAACAGATGTTACTTTTGAATATGCAAAACAATGAGAATTACGATCTCCCCACCCAACTGCGAAAGTTTTAAGATGTTCACTCCAATCTACATCATAAATACAATTTTTGGAAATAATTACGGTACCAGTTAAATCTGAACTGGAAAAAGCACCCTCTCCTATATATTGTAGATTTGTTAAATCTATATTTATATTTCCTTTGACATTATAAAAAGCACCTCGGCCAAGTTCTTTTACACTTTTTGGAACTATTATATTTTTATAAATTCCATGATATTCAGAAGATGGTATGTCATCTATTCGTCTGACAGGATAACCTTCTATACTCTCAGGAAACACTACTGTACTGGAGTCACCTACATAATATTTAATAACAATAGCTTTCTGATCTTCTGTAAACTCATATCTAAAATCAGAAATTGGATTTGGATTATCCAGAGTATATACAGGCCCTTTAGATTTCTTTGTTTTTACAGTTTTTGTTGTTGTATTAGATTTACTATCATCATCATCTACAACAACGCCAATTATTATAACCACAACAAAGAGTGCCAGTACAATTCCAATTAATTTTCCAATAAACTTAAAAATTTTCATTTTTTCACCTCTACATTTTTTTTTCACAATTATAAACTTCTAAATCATTTTTATATTCACAGGAACATATAAATATGAATCATTATGACGAAGCGTTCCTGTTGGACATGACAAACTAAACTCTTGATAATGATCAATTGTTCGAGAAGCTTTAAATGAGTTTCCACATTCATTGCAATGTACATTATCGATACCATCTCCACTGCAAACAGCTTTTGTTACTTTTTTACAAAATGGACATAACAAATAAACATCTGTATCCATAAATTACCTCCTATTTCGTTAAAAACAAAAAGACAGGTCTGCCGCATGTGCGACAGACCTGTCCTTTTGTTGTATATAAATTATATTGATTTTTCTGCTAGAACATAGTTCGCCTATAGTTGTCGAGTTGTCGAGTTGTCGAGTTGTCGAGTTGTCGAGTTGTCGAGTTGTCGAGTTGTCGAGTCTGAACTGAGGCAAAACTTTTGTCAATAACATAGTTTTAATTTTAATCCTAAAATCCTATTTCTGCAATGCTATTATAGTGAATATAAGTAGTCATTTAATGACAAGGGAAAATAAAAATCAGCATTATGTACTACTTTTTCTTATATGCATCACACATCTTTTCCAAACTTACAAAATCCAATGTTATTTCCATAAGCTTGTTTTTATTCCGTTCTGGATTATAAGTTGTACGCATTTTATGAAGCCTTACGGCCGTTTTTTCAATTTTATCTCGGTTTGAATTGATAAAGAAATATTCACTCTGCATAAGAATCTTATACTTAAAGTCGCCTTCATCATTAACAGTAACTTCTTCAAGCTCAGATGCAGGAACTGGAATCATATAATTGAATCTAATTGTTCCATAAAGGACTTTTTTATTGCGCATATAAATCTTAATAAGACTGTCTTTCTTAATATCACCATTTGGAAGATAATCAACATCTTTTGGAGATGACATAGGAACAAAGTATTTATGTCCGTTTAATTCTGTTACAAGACCTATGTATTTTCTATGATAAGTTCTTGTTTCCTGCTTATTAGACATAACATGAGGATTTTCTTTGCTCAAATAATCAATATATTCATCTGTAATCGTATAAAACATATTTTTCCGGCAAAAAATAAGGCGGCAATTTATGCCGCCCGTTATATTCTTCACTTTAAAGGCGGAAGTGCGCCTAGAATTATATCCTTCATTTTAAAGGTAGAAGTGCACCTAGAATTATATCTTCCACTTTAAGGGCAGGAACGCTCCCAACTGCTTATAATATAAGATACAAGCATTCAGAAGTCAAGTAAAAAAAATATTATCCCAGTCCGCCAGTAAAAAAATATTATCCCAACCCGCCAACCTTAAGCTGGAAGTGGCTGAACTCCATTGAGAAGCTTGCGCGGCCCTGGGTTGCTGAACGCAGGTTTGTTGTAAAGCCGAACATGTTTGCCATTGGAGCCTGGGCGTGAATAATTTCGCCGGTTGTCTTGGAATCCTGGCCCATGATGTTTCCGCCGCGCTGGCTGAGCTGGCTTGAGGCCGGGCCCACAAATTCCTTAGGACATGAAATATCTACGTTCATAACAGGCTCAAGAATTACAGGGTTAGCGGCTGTACAGGCCTTGTCAAAAACCTGAGCAGCACAAGCCTCAAAGGCGAAAGTGCTTGAAGTAAGCTCATCATACTTGATTGCAGTAACCTTAACACCAACGTCTGTACATGGGTAACCGTAGCGGATACCTGAATTAAGGGCAGACATAAAGCCACTCTTAATTGCTTCAATAATTTCATCCGGAACTTCGGCATGTCGGCAGGTAATTTCAAAGGAGTTACCACTACCCTGCTCGCGCTGCTCAACTGTGATTGTGAGGCCGGCTGTATTTTCTTTTCCGGCAAGTACGCGGCTAAAGTCTTCTGTAGCCTCGGCGCTTCCGCTTACAGACTCGCGGTAAGTTACCTGAGGAGCACCTACATTACACTTTACGCCAAAATCATCGCGCATACGGGTAACAAGAACGTCCAGGTGAAGTTCACCCATTCCGCTGATAATCAGCTGACCTGTTTCTGCATCCTCGTGGCTTGTAAAGGTTGGGTCTTCGCGGCTCAAAATCTCGAGAGTTTCGTTCATTTTGTCCTTTTCGCTCATGCTTTCTGGCTCAAGGGCAACAGAAATTACAGGCTGAGGGAACTTTGGCTGTTCAAGCAAAATCGGGAAGGCTTCAGTTCCGATAGAGTCACCAGTCTGAGCAAGCTTAAGACCGATAAATACTGCGATATCACCTGCGCTAACTGAATCGCAAGGCTCACTCTTATTTGCGTGCATACGAAGAATGCGGTTTACCCGCTCGCGTTTTTTCTTATTTATATTGAAGATTTGAGTTCCGGCCTGAATTTTTCCTGAATACATGCGGACATAGCAGAGAGGTCCCATTTCGCGGTCATACTGAATTTTAAATACGAGACCAAGAGGCATTTTTGAAACATCAGTTGGAACATCAACCTCTTCTTCTGTATCCTTCTTAATGCGGATTCCCTTTGCAGGAGGAATATCCAGAGGAGATGGAAGATAATCAATTACAGCATCAATAAGCGGCTGAACACCCTGATTGTGGCGGGCAGAACCCATTACAAATGGCACAAAGGCACGGCTGATTGTTCCAGCTCTGATTGCTTTTTTAAGCTGATCTACAGTAATTTCGCCGCCTTCAAGGTAGATTTCCATAAGGGCATCATCGCTGCCGGCAACTGTTTCTACCAGCTTTTCGCGCCATTCCTGAGCCTGTGCCAGGCGCGAAGAATCAACATCAGTTACATCAAAGGTTTCGCCTTCGTCATCTTCGTGCCAGCGGATTTCTTTCATATTAAGAAGGTCAATTACACCTTCAAAGTCCTGGCCTTCGCCGATTGGAATCTGCAACGCCAGTGTTTCAACTCCAAATTTTTCGGCAACGTCAGCCATTGAACCAAAGAAGTCTGCACCAATGCGGTCCATCTTGTTCATAAAGCAGAGACGAGGAACAGCAAACTCATCTGCCTGCTTCCATACAGTTTCTGTCTGTGGCTGAACTCCATCAACGGCACAAATTACTGCAACCGCGCCGTCGAGTACACGAAGCGAACGCTCAACCTCGGCAGTAAAGTCTACGTGGCCCGGAGTATCAATAATATTTATCTGATGGTCTTTCCAGTAAGTTGTTGTAGCAGCTGAGCAGATTGTAATTCCACGCTCCTGCTCCTGAGCCATCCAGTCCATAGTAGCCTGGCCGTCGTCAATTTCGCCAATCTTATGAATTTTACCTGTATAATAGAGAATACGTTCTGTTGTTGTGGTTTTTCCAGCATCAATATGCGCCATGATTCCTATGTTGCGCATTTTTTCCAAGTTTGTCGTTGCCATGATATTGTCCTTACAGTACAGATCCCCGGGTCAAGCCCGAAGATGACACAAATGTAAAATGAGAATATTTTGCAATTATAGTGATTTTTTATCTGTTTGAAAAGTTATTGTAAAATATTAAAAAAGACGGGCATGAGCCCGTCTCGTATTATTAGTTTTCTGTTTTCTTAGCACGTGGCTTACGAGTTTTCTTTTCTGTCGTTACTTCAGAATCAGAATTCTCTGTTTTTTTACCAGCCTTTTCTGCAAGCTCTTTGCAGTGCTGTTCGCCCTTCACAATTTCATAGAACTCTTTGCCGTCCATGGTTTCTACTTCTACCAGGCGGTTTGCTATGTATTCAAGAAGTTCTTTATGCTGCTTGAGCAGTTTTACAACGTACTTGTAACGCTCGTCCATGATTCGAGCAATTTCTTCATCAATATAATTCTGAGTCTGTTCTGAGAACTCGCGGATAAGGTTTGCATCTCCGCCACGGCTGCCGAGCACACCCTTACCAAGTGTCATGTTCTTGAACTTGTCTGACATACCGAAGTCTGTAATCATGCGCTTTACAATTTCTGTTGCGCGGGCAATATCGTTTGAAGCGCCGGTAGAAATATCTCCAAGAATTACCTCTTCTGCGGCACGGCCACCAAGCAGACTGTCGATCTCGTCCATCATGTCCTTGCGGGTCATGTTGAACTTTTCTTCACCTTCTTCGCGGTACTGGGTAAAGCCGCCTACTCCATGGCTGCGAGGAACAACTGTAATCTTATTTACAGGCTCGTGGTCAGGATTAAAGGCTGCAACAAGGGCGTGTCCTGTTTCGTGAACTGAAACAAGGCGCATCTGCTTTTTATTGTCCTTGCGGCTCTTCTTTTTAAGACCAATGCTTACCTTATCTATAGCGTCGTTGAAATCTTCCATAGTTACTTTCTTGCGGCCGTTACGAACTGCAAGAAGGGCTGCCTCATTTACTACGTTTGCAAGGTCTGCACCGGCAAAGCCTGTAGTTCCGTGAGCAATGGACTCAAAATCAACATCACTATCAAGTTTAACATTTTTTGCGTGAATGCGAAGAATCTCTTCGCGGCCCTTTACATCAGGCTTTTCAACCGGAACCTGACGGTCAAAGCGGCCAGGACGAAGGATTGCAGGGTCAAGAACGTCTACACGGTTGGTTGCGGCAAGTACAATCAAGCCCTTTTCATTATCAAAACCATCCATTTCTACGAGGAGCTGGTTGAGAGTCTGTTCACGCTCATCGTTTGAACTGAAGCCATTTGCACGGCTCTTGGCAAGGGCATCAATTTCATCAATAAAAACAATACAAGGAGCTTTTTCGCGGGCCTGCTTAAAGAGGTCACGGACGCGGGAAGCACCAACACCGACAAACATTTCTACGAAGTCTGAACCGGAAATGCTGAAGAATGGTACACCGGCCTCACCTGCAACAGCGCGGGCAAGCAAAGTTTTACCGGTTCCAGGGTCACCAACAAGAAGAACTCCCTTAGGAATTTTACCACCGATTTCTGTATATTTTTTAGGATTCTTAAGAAAATCAACTACTTCAACAAGCTCTTCCTTAGCCTCGTCTACACCGGCAACATCTGTAAAGCGGGTTTTGATTTTACCCTCTTCTACAACCTTTGCCCGGGAATTACCTACACTGAAAATAGAGCCTATTCCACCGCCGTTTCCGCCTCCCATCTTTCTGAAGAGGAAGAAGTACATAAGGAAAATCAGGCCGAATGGCACAATCAGGTTCAAAAGCAGCTGGATGAACCAGTTATTCTGTTTTGCGGCAAATTTATAGTGAATATTGTTCTCTTCCAGGAAATCAAGGAAGCTCTGGGTAAGAACTGCAGAAGTTTTGTACTGAATTGCAGCCTTAGCAGAAGGTACATTAAAGAGCTTAAGCCCCTTGCCGTTTCCAACATCAGTTTCTATAACAGTTCCATAACCAATGAAATAAGAGTCGCTGATTACTACAGATTTGATTTCACCACGCTCAATTTTGGCCTTAAAATCAGAATAGTCTATTAAATCATCATTTTTAGGGAAGATGAAGTATTCTGCCATGGCAACAACAAAAAGAGTAAGCAGCAAAACAGGCCAGAAAGGGAGCTTTTTCTTTCCGTTCTTATTCTTTTTATTTTTATCTTTGTCTTTATCGTCGTTATCCTGCGGACCAGGGAATTTGAAGAACTTATATGGATCGTCCTCATCGTTCTGTGGTTTGTTTTCGTCGTTCTGATTTTCTGCCATAGTATGTTTCCTGAGTAAAAATCGTTTGTTACTATTAAATATAGTAAAGATATGTAATTTTTTCCACTAAAAAACGAAAAAAGTTCTAAAGTAAAATTTTAGAAATCCGAAAATCAGATAAGAATACCCGCATTTTACGCGGAAATTCGGAATTCAAGGAGGAAAGCCAATGGGTTACCAGAACGCTTATGCTGCATATCAGAAAACTAATGTAAACACTGCAAGTCAGGGAAGACTGGTTGTTTTACTTTATGAGGGTGCTGTAAAGCATCTTAAGGCAGCACTTAATCTGTTTGATGCAAATGGCAAAATAAAGGCCGGAGATATCGAACAGTTTGGTATTCATCTGCAGAAGACACAGGCCATCATTACTGAACTTCAGGTTTCGCTTGATATGGAAAAAGGCGGAGATATTTCGCGCAATCTTATGTCTTTGTATGTTTATTTTAATGAAGAATTGATGGATGCAACAATCAGCCATAATAAGCAGAAAATTGAGTTTGTATTAAGTAAGGTTGATGAACTTGCTGATGCATGGAGAACAATTGCTAATTCTACGGCAAATGCTCCGGCTGCAAAGGTTGCAAATACTTTGAATATTGTGGGGTAACGGTGGGGACCGTCCAGGGGGAAAATATGGCAGAAATCACACAGGAAGAATTAAACGAACGCGTTGCAATCTTGCGCCGTTTTAGAAGTCTTTTGGAAGAACAGAGGGGTAAATTCCGCGAATATCTTACAGTTCTTGAAAAACAGCAGGATTCAATCACCTCTGAAAATCCGGAAAATCTCCTTGCACATACAGAGCTTGAGCAGCAGGTTGTAAAGAACATCGCAAGTCTTCAGAAAGTGATTGTGCCAATGGCAAAGATGTATCATGCCGGAAATGGTACTGCCAGTGCCGCTGTCTCTGCCGCAGAAGATGCTGAAATCGCAAAACTTCAAAATGATTTGTCTGATCTGCAGGACAGAGTGCTTAAACAGAATGCTATCAACCGCGACCTGCTCCGCGTTCACATTGAACAGCTTAAATCGCAGATCGCGGGCTTTAAGAATCCATATAAGGCAAACCGCAGTGTCTACGCTAACGTACAGGCACAGGCAGTTGCCACTATGGTGCATGTGGAAGTATAGTTATTTTTCCAGTGCTTTATTATAGTCTTCTACTTGCTTCAGAATATCTTCCATAGTTTTTCCGTCGCGACCGCGGTTGCTTCGGAATGGATTACTCAAAATCATGCCAAGCATTCCTTCCTTAGGGAATGGGAACTTGGCCTCAAACTCTTCATCAGTCATATCATCAAGGAACTTTCGTGCCTTCATATAATCATCATGAATAAGAGCTGCCATTTCGCGGTTGCGGAGCATGTCGCCCATTGTTGTCTGAGGTGTGATTGTAAAGGCTTTTTTACCTGATGAGGTTACATCAACTTCTGCGGTAAGGCGGATGTCGCGGCTTGAAGCACCAATGCTGATGATGTAATTTCCGCTTGGAGCGTACCACTCTTTAGTATCGGTATTCCAGTAGGCAAAAGAACGCTGGTCCAGCTTGAAAGTTACTTTCTTTGACTCACCCGGCTTGAGGCTGATTTTTTCAAAGCCCTTAAGCTCTTTTTCCGGGCGGATTTCTACACCGGTTTTGTCAGAGACATAAAGCTGGATTATTTCTTTTCCTTCAAGGTCGCCGGTATTTTTTACAGTTACACTTACATCCACCCCTTCACTGTCTTCGAAGGCAGTTTTTGAAAGTTTGAGGTCTGAATATTCAAAGCTTGTGTAGCTGAGCCCATGACCAAATGGGAAAAGAACCGGCATTTTGCGGCTGTCGTACCAGCGGTAACCTACAAAGATTCCTTCTGTGTAATGACAGGTGCGGCCGTTTCCAGGATAGGTCAGATAACAAGGTGTATCTTCCAGACGAAGAGGGAAAGTTTCTGCAAGCTTACCACTTGGGTTAGTCTTACCAAACAAGATATTGATTTGTGCAGTTCCGATATTTTCTCCGCCTAAGTAGCACTCAAGAATTGCGGCAACCTTGTCTACCCAAGGCATTGTTACAGGAGCACCGTTGTGAAGAACTACAACAATGTGTGGGTTCACGGCAGCGAGTTTTTCAATCAGTTCATTCTGAACCTGAGGCATATCAAGACTTGTGCGGTCTGCACCTTCTGACTCAAAGCTTTCAGGAAGTCCTGCAAAAACTACTACAGTGTCGGCTTCGCGGGCTGCCTGCTCGGCTTCTGCAGTGAGGGCTGGGCTTGTTGTTACAAAGTCGTCGTTATAACCTTTTACGTATTTTACATTGAGGCCGGCTTCGCGGGCTGCGTCTATAGCGCTTGTCATTTTGTAGCATTTGATTTTAGAGCTTCCACCACCACCATAGCGCGGGTTTTCTGCAAAGCAGCCGGTGAAGAGGATTTTCTCAGCTGGCGCTTTGAGAGGAAGAAGACAGTTTTCATTTTTTAGCAGTACGCAGGATTCCTCCGCAATTTTTGCAGAGGCAGCGTGATCTTTTTCCATATCAAAGACACCTGACTGCTTATGTTCTGTATAATTCAAAACCATTTCGAGCACATGAGAAACTGCCTCGTCGAGTTCTTCCATAGTGAGTTCGCCGGACTTAACTGCTTCCACAATATCATTATCTGTATGACCGCCTGAATATGGCATCTCAAGGCTGAGGTCGGCTTTAATTCCCTTTACGCGGTTATAAACAGCGCCCCAGTCAGAAACGACCATTCCCTTATAGCCCCACTCATCGCGGAGGAGATCTTTAAGAAGCCACTTGTTCTGGCTTGAAAGCTCGCCGTTGATTGCGTTATATGAACACATGATTGTAGTAGGAGCTGATTTTTTTACACAGGTCTCGAAACCCGGAAGATAAATCTCGCGCAGAGTTCGCTCGTCGACTTCTTCGCTGACAGAAAAGCGGTTTGTTTCCTGATTGTTTGCGGCAAAATGCTTTACCGAAGTTCCTACATTCTTTGACTGAACTCCGCTGATATAAGCAGCACCGAGTTCTCCGGAAACATAAGGATCCTCGCTAAGGTATTCGAAGTTTCGTCCGCAAAGGGGAGAACGCTTGATATTGATTGCAGGGCCAAGTACTGTTGAAACATTATAGTTATTTGCTTCTTCGCCGAGAATCTCGCCAAGGTGGCGCAGAAGTGAGCGGTCAAAGCTGGAAGCGGTTGCACAGCCGGACGGGAAGCTTACGGCCGGGCGGGAATCGTTTTCGTCTACACCGTTATCAAACTGGGTACGCAGGCCACTTGGTCCGTCGCTTACCATAACGGAAGGAATACCAAGTCTTTCTACAGGCTTTGTACGCCAGAAATCTTTGCCGGAACAAAGGCCGGCCTTTTCTTCGAGGGTGAGTTTTGATAATAAATCTTTAATCTTATTATTCATTATTTATCCTTAAAATGAGAGATTTTTGAATTGTGACATCGGGTCCCAGTGACGGCAAAACTGAAAAAGTAATCCCCCAGGGTCCCATGCTTCTCAATTTTGCTGCGCAAAATTGAGAAGCATGGGACCCCCTTTTTCATTTTGCCTGCGTCCCGCTGCCACAATTCACAATTATCGTAAATAAAATTATTATCAAATCTTACCACGACATAACAGAAGATTCAATTTCTTCTTCTACATCGTCGGGGAGCAGTTCGAAAAAGTCGTAACCGGTGATTTCTTCTATATAATTAACAGAGCAAAGGTATTGCTCCCAGCTGCCGTTTTTGCCGCAGCCTTTTTCATTAGGAACGTTTACGGCAATAATTTCTGTCTGACCGCTGCGGGTGGCGCGTTCAAAATCATTCTCCCCTTCCGGCATAAAGAGGATGATTTTCCAGGTGTGAGAAGGAACCGTAATCGAAAGCTCTCTGCCGTCCTTGAGCGTAATCGGAATTTCTTCAAAATAGCCCTTGTCGCCACTGCCGCCCTTACCGTAAGGACCTGCAAAAATGTAGGCTTCTTTACCGGCAAGCACCTGTTCTCGCTCAAACTTTTCCAGGGCTACCCAGACAATGCGGTTATTATCCGGAGCCTGAGGTACCATGTTCGTCATTAGGAAGGTCATGCTGTTGTCTTCGGTGTTGGCAGTGCGGTCGGCCGACGGACAGATGTGGCCGCGGTCAAAGCCGTAATAGGTAAACTTATAGTCGTTTTTGCGGACTGCGTACCAGCCGGCGGGCAGCTCAGTGTCCGGGCGGAAGGTGTCTGCCCGGTCGGCTTCTCCCAGGTCAGAAGTGGCAAGATGCCAGGCCACCCAGTTGGGATTCAGAGTTTCGCTGTTGTAGCAGATTGTGAATTGCGGCTTTTCCATGAGGTAGTTTTTTGAGGCGGCAGTGTCGGCTATTGAGTCAGAAGGATTTCCCCAGAAGAGAGGAGAGTTCTCTGCGTGGCCCTGGTCAAGGGCCGGATTGGAGCCGGAGGTGCCGGTGGCGTTTGTTGCATTGGCGGCGTCAGAGGCGCCAGTGTTTTCTCCGGCATTTCCGGTAGTAGTGGCAGCTGGCGTTACGGAGCTGTTGTCTCCGGCTCCCCCCAGATTTTCTGCAGCCGCCGAAAGCTCCGCCTTAATTTCATTAATCAGCGGCGGCTCAGTCTGCACGAGCGCTAAGCCGTCCTCGTCTACTACAAAAGTCGGTTTGCCGTAAAGATACCAGGCTCCGGCAGCAAGCAGCAGCACAAGGCCCAGCAAAACATATATTACTTTTGATTTCTGATTTTTCTTAGACTTCTTTTTTCCACCCATAATCAGCTATTATATCACAAAAACTGAATGAGATAATGACATTTCCGACAAAACTCATATTTCCAACACTTTTTGTCGGAAATATCTATAATCATAATTTTTACAACCAGGGTATTTTCCGACAAAAGCCCACACAGATAGTCGTTTTGTCGGAATATTCAGAAATCAAGAATGTTGAAAATCTGCAATTTTCCTACAAAATCACCCCACAACTGTCGTTTTATCGGAAAAATCAATTCTCTTGCACCAAATAATCGTCAACTTTTCCGACAAAACAATACTCAACCCTAACTTTTGTCGGAAAAAACAACTTCATCAGCTAAAAATAACATTGTATTTTTCCGACAATACCACTCGCTTACCCCCATTTTGTCGGAAAAATCACCTCCCCGCCCTCTTCATCATATTCGCCCCCAATTTTCACACTCTCAGTAAATCGTTATAATCAATTTTGTGAACATTCTTTCTATTAATAATCTTTCTAAAATCGGGCGGGAAAAGCCGCTTTTTACCGGAGTTACTTTTGGCATTCAGGAGGGCGAAAAAGCAGCCCTCATCGGTCGTAACGGAACCGGTAAGTCTACCCTTCTTGCAACAATTGCGGGCGTTCTGCAACCCGATGAAGGAACCGTGGTAATTAACCGCGAGGCCGGTGTGAGCTACCTGCCACAGACACCTTCTTTCAACGAAAACGATACAATCCGCGAACATATTTTTAAGAACGATTCTCCAAAGCTGGCCGTAATCCGCGAATACGAAGAAATCTGCGAAGAGATGGCAAATGCGGGCGGGACTTCGTCAGACACAGGTACTGCAGGCACCACTATTTCATCCGGACTCCAGCACCGTTACGAAGATATCATGCACAAAATGGATACCGGCGACCTCTGGAATTACGAAGCACAGATCAGTTCAATTCTCAGCACACTCGGCATTACAGATATGACCCGCCGCATGGGAACACTCTCCGGCGGAATGTGTAAAAAGGTTGCTCTGGCCCAGGTTCTGGTTGAAGACACAAAACTTCTCCTGTTAGACGAGCCTACCAACCATCTGGACATTACGACAATTTACTGGCTGCAGAATTATCTTCACGACACAAAACGTTCTGTTCTTATGGTAACTCATGACCGCTGGTTCCTCGACGCCGTTTGTACAAATATTTATGAACTGGCCCGCAACCGCCTCAAGCTCTACGAGGGCAACTACAGCCAGTACCTTGAAAAAAAAGAAACCGAGGCCGAAATAGAAGCAAACACCGAACGCCGCATAGAGTCTGTTCTCCGCTTTGAACGCCAGTGGCTGCTGCGAGGTCCCTGCGCCCGTGGTACAAAAATCAAGGCCCGCATTCAGCGCGACGAACAGCTTATAAACCGTGAAAAGTTTCAGGCCGACAAGGGCTTTACTTTTGAGGTTAAAGGAAAGCGTCTGGGCGGCAAGGTTCTCGAGCTCCATAATATTTCAAAGAATTATCCTAAGGGATATGTTGGAACAGATGACTGTCATGCTGAACTTGTTTCAGCATCTCCTGATAATAGATCCCGAAACAAGTTCGGGATGACAGAGGGGTATGTTCCGGTTATCAAAAACTTCTCCTACGTCTTTACCAAGGGTCAGAAAATCGGAATCTTCGGCGACAACGGTTCCGGCAAATCAACCTTCCTCAATATAATCACATGCCAGCTGGCCCCGGACAGCGGTAGTGTAGTCGTGGGCGAAAACACAAAGTTCGGCTACTACACACAAAATCCTGTGTTTGCCGATACTAACTTAACTGTTCTTGAATACATAAAAGAAACCGCAGAACACATGACTCTCAATAAGGGTAAGAAAGAAGTAAGCGCAACAAAGTTTCTCGAAGAGTTCGGTTTTGAAGGAAAGATTCAGCACTCCCCTGTAAGTACCCTCAGTGGCGGTGAACGTAAGAGACTTTACCTCGTAAGACTTTTGTTAGAGAATCCTAACTTTCTTGTGTTAGACGAACCTACCAACGACTTTGATATTTTTACAATGAATATACTCGAACAGTTCCTTGAACAGTACGAGGGCTGTCTCCTGCTTGTAAGCCACGACCGTTACTTTATGGACAAAACCGTGGACAGTCTTTTTATTATGGAAGAAAACGGAGACATAAGCGGCTTTGTAGGCAAGTGTTCGGAGTATATTGAGTATCGCGAAGAACTCAAAAAAAATACGGTGGTTGAGTGCCCGAGAAGCGGGTGTATCGAAACCACCGAAACCACAAAAAACACCGCATCAAATAATAAGTCTCAGAGTTCTGAGGTGGTTTCGATACAGCCTTCGGCTAACTCAACCACCGCAGCAAAGAAAAAACTTTCCTTCAAAGAACAAAAAGAGTTCGAACAATTAAACGAAGAAATCCCGGCGCTGGAGGCTGAACAGAAAGCCCTTGAAGAAAAAATGGCCTCAAGCAACTTTGACGAGGTTCGCGCCGCCGGAGACCGCTACAAGGAAATTGACGCTCTGCTGGCAGAAAAATATCCGCGCTGGGAAGAACTGGCGGAGCGGGCTTAAGGTTTCGATACGGCCTTCGGCCTACTCAACCTCCGAACAGGCAGCTTTTACATCTTCTAACGTAAACTCTTCCCTTCCCGCCTGGCCCGCAAGCAAGGCAGCGCTGTTCAGCACGCTTTCGATTTTTGCGCAGGAGAAGCCCTGGAACTCGTGGGCGAGATTTTCTGGACTGCACTCTGCTGCCGGCTGTTTTCCACGGCTATACATTTCAACAAGCTGGCGTCTTGCAGCCTCATCCGGATAAGGAACAGTAAGCTTTGCGTCAAAACGGCCGGGTCTTATCAAAGCCGGGTCCAGAGCCTTAATCGAGTTAGTCGCGGCTATCACAAGCACACCCTTCGAAGCTTCAAAGCCGTCAAGTTCATTCAACAGCGCCGTTACAATTCGTGTATTTTCAGTCTCCAGGGCAGAACCATTGTAATTTCTGATTGTACCAATTCCATCAAACTCATCAATAAAAACAATACAGGGAGCGCGGCGGCGGGCCTTCTTAAAAAGAAGCTTTACCTTAAGAGGACCAATCGCCATAAACATACTTTCAAAATCTGTTGCCTTGGCAGGAATAAAATTGATTTTCGCCTCCCCGGCCAGCGCCTTGGCAAAAAGAGTTTTTCCGTTTCCCGGATCGCCCTCAAGAAGAATTCCCTTTGGCATACGGATCCCCTTCTTAGCAAACTCGGCAGGCTTTTTCATAATTTCCATAACCTGCACCATATCGCGCTTGAGCTTATCCATGCCGACTACATCATCAAACTTAACGCCAGTCTTATGAACAACCTTAAAGGTGTTAGGGCTGATAAACTTCCTGAAGGCAATGATAATTACTCCAAAGAAAAAGAGATAGAAAATTGCATCGAAAATCAGAGAGATAATTTCTGCATCATCCTTCGCAACCGTCACCTCAATTGCCCTCTTCATCAGCTCTTCCTGGAGCAAAGGCGAATTTGGATTCTGAGTCTTAAATTTTACTGGGCTGGCTTTTGTTGAAAAATGAATTACATCTCCGTCAAACTTTACGGAAGCAACATCTCCGGCCTCAACACAGTTCCAGAAATCAATATAGGAAAGCTTTTCTTCCCGCCCGTCAAAATAATCCCAGGCAAAATAAGCGGCAGCACACAAAAGAGCCGCAATAACAAACACAAAAAATCTTTTACTATTTTTCTTCATACATAAAATATATAAATTCCATCCAAAAAAATAAAGTAACTATCACGAAATGAGATAAAACATGCTATACTATATCAGGAGACTTTTGATGAAAAACGTTTACACTTCCTGGAATCTTGATCTTCTTGCCGACAAAATGATTGAAAAAATCATCGAGAACTGGAAAACTCCTTTTTCTTCGCCGGCAGTTGTCTTTACCGATCCGAAAACCGAGCAGTGGTTTAAGTTGCACTGGCTCAAAAGCAAGGCTACCGGTAATTCTATTCTGATGAATCTCAAAACTCTCCGCATCCAGCAGTTTCTTTTTGATTTAGTAAGTTCAAAAAGTCCTGAAGCCAATAATATTGAAAAACTTTCTGTTGAACTTCTGCGTGATGTTATAATTTCAAAGCTCACAGAAAAAGACGACTCAGAAAAGTATTATTTTCAGACACTCGGCGCTGCAGAGGTAGAAGCTTACATTACAGGCGGCTCTACATCAATCAATGCAAATCATCTTTATGATTTTTCTGAAACAATTGCCAGTCTTTTTATGGATTATGAAGATGTCAGACCAGATACTCTTAATGAAGTTTTTGAAAAATCACACTGGCAGAAAAAACTCTATTCAGATTTGAATCAGAAAGATGAAATAAAAATCAATAACATAAGTTATCTTACCCTCTTCCAGCTTGAAGAGCTGAATAAAAAAACAAACAATAATTCGCTGACTTTTAACTGGCCGGCAGAACGACCTGTTTTCATTTTTGGCTTTTCCGGCCTTGGTCAGATTTACCGTAATATTCTGAATGCTTTTTCAAAGGAACATACACTCGAAGTTTTTCTTCAGACTTCTGATTATGGAAAGGCAGAAAATCAGCTGCTTAAAAAATGGGCAGAATTTGGTCAGGAGCATCTTCAGCTTTGGACAAAAGACACCTCTGCTCACAACCTGACCTCTTCCGACTCATATTCTAAAACCGATACAATTCTTCACCGTGTTCAAAAGTCAATTGCAGAAAACTCTGCACTAATAACAGAACAATATTCCGAAAAAGATAATTCTCTTACACTCACAGGTGCTCCTACCCGTCTTCGTGAAGTTGAAGCTGTACATTCTAAAATCTGTAAACTGCTTGCGCAAAATGACGGGACTCAGCTTGGAGATATTCTCGTTCTTGCTCCACAAATTCAAGAATATAAAACTGCAATCGAACAGGTATTTGACCAGATTGATCAGACAGAACAGTTTAACGCAGATTCTGCTTTCCCATATATTCCATATACAATCGCAGATTTTTCCGGCGAGCGTTCCCTTACCGCAGAAGCCCTGCATATTCTTTTTGGAATTTTGAAAAAAGGTTATCTTAGCCGTTCAGATGTTTTTGAACTTCTTCATAATTATCTGGTTCAGACTGTCCGTGGCATCTCAGATGAAGAAGTTTCGAATTGGGCAGACTGGGCATCAAAACTGAATATCTACAGGGACCGCGAAAAGCATAAAGAATGGCAGAAGGCAAAAAACCGGTTACTGCTGGCACGTCTCACAAGTGACCTTGTTGAAACTACCGAAAGTAAGTTTCTTCCGTTTGAATCCATGTCGACCGCAGACAGTGACTCCCTCTACAAATTTATTCAGGTAATTGATGAACTTGAAGAATGGGCAGAATATTCAACTAAAGACAAGTTTAATGTAAATGACATAAATCGTCTTGAAGAACTTTTGAAAAACTGGCTTCTTCTTGAGGACAATATTCCAGACGGGCTTTACAATGAAAGTCTTGTATTCCAGAATGTCGTTGAAGAAATAGAACGCCAGCGTATTACTGCTGACACAGAAGTTTTTGCAGACTGTTTTGCGAATGCGCTTTTTGATCGTTCCGCAGCAGTAACCCTTCACAGTGCAAATATTTTAACAAAGGGCATTACCTTCGCTAACTTTGAATCAAACCGTGTCCTCTCAGCAAAGTATATTTTCTTTATGGGGCTTGATTCAAAAAGCTTCCCTGGCGTAGACAACGACAAGGAGCTTGATCTCAGAAAACTAAACGGAGACCGTCAGCCCGGAGATGAATCAATTCCGCTTAAAAATAAAAATGCTTTCCTCTGCCAGCTCATGGCTGCACGCGAAGGTCTTTTTATCAGCTACGTAAATAAAAATCTTCAGAAGGACGAGGACTTTTTTATGTCTTCTGTTCTTAAGGATTTATTCGAGACAATTTATCCATTAAATAAAAAAATAAAAAAGCAGCTTTACGAGACTCAGATAAATATTGATGAAGATCGTTTCTGGAGTGAACTGTACACTCAGCGTGAATTCCGAAATAAGAAAAACTTTATAAAGCTTCAGGAAAGCGAAACGGCTCAAACTGAAAAGTTGACACAGCACGTCGAAGCTTCACAAGAATCCTCTACTGCATCAGACACAGTTTCTGCCCTTCCAGACAGAATAACAATAGGTCAGATGAAAGTATTTTTGCAGGAACCTTTTATCTTCATGGTTTATCAGAAGCTGAATAATAATTATGATGATGAAGAAAAAGAGCAGCTGGAATTTGAACCCCTGTCCCTGAATGCAAAAATCAGCTCTGACATCAGAAAAGCTTATATTCAATCAAAACTCCAGAATGAAAATACAATTACAGCTGAAAGCATTTCTTTTGAACTGAATATTCAGAATGCACTTCCTGATGACTTCTTTGGAGAAAAAGCAGCCGAAATTGTTTTGGAAAACAGTAAGACAATTCTTGAAATAATACAGGCCTGTCCTTTCGCCGGAAATCTTGTATTTAATGAAAACACTATGCTGCTGATTAAACAGCTTCCAGGAATCACGCCAAAAGACTGGTTTATTTCCGGAGAGCTTGCCTGGTATAACAGCGACTTTAATCAGACAAAAATTATTAATACGCTGGAGCTTTCGAATTCAGAAAACGTCCTTACAGGTTATATAAGCTCCCTTCTTCTGCTTGCATCTCAACCAGAAAGTGACACCAGCGAATACAGCATAACCTTGAATGCAGTCCTTCTCTCGGATGGACAGGCAAGAATTAAATATCAGAAATATAAGACAACGCCACAGTTCGCACGTACTATTCTCAACAAAATCTATAATGCAATGTTTATTTCACGATTTTCTAAGAGTGCTCCTGCTAAACTTGTAAAAGATGATTTTAAGAAAAATATTGATGATCAGATTTCCTTCCAGACTTTTAAGAAAAATCTGAATGACACCTTTGGAAAAAGTGAATGGCAGTATTTTTCAAAACGTAAGCTTTTTGATTTAGACAAAGACATCGGCTATACTCATGAAAATTTTGCAGAAGAGTGGCAGGCTTCAAAAGCTCATCAGACCGAACTTATTCAATACATAGCACAAAGTGCTTCGAATACTACAGGCAGGGGAAAATAGAATGGCACTTAAAGAATTTAATTTAGATAATTATTCTGACATTACAAAATCAATGTATATTCAAGCCTCTGCAGGAACAGGAAAAACTTATAACATTACCGGCATTGTTAAAAAACTCATTGATAAAAAAGTCAGGCTTGAAGAGATTCTTGTGGTTACCTACACCGAAAAAGCAGCTGGAGAATTACGCGACCGTATCAGGGCAAAATGTCCAGAAGAGGATGTTGATAATGCAGCAATTTTTACAATCCACTCCTTCTGTCAAAAGACCCTCAGCGAATTCTCATTTACAGCAAATCAGTGTGCATCGCTTTCTCTTGTTGCTGATGATGCAATTGATGATTTTATTGACCGCTGGATTCGAGATGTACTGAAAAACAATTCTGATTTCAGGCAGCTATTTGTAGATGCAGAAAAACAATCAACATTCATAAACAATCTAAAAAGAGATTTCAAACAGGCGCTCTCAAAATATTATCTTGATTATCAGAATAATGAAGTTGAAAGCATTGTAAAGCTTGATGAAGACAACTTTATTTTCATTGAAGATAGGCCACTCTCTTTTGCTGACTTTGAACAGGTTACAGCCCCTCAAAGAATAGAAGATCTTTTTATTATCCAGGGCTTTGAAGAGGCCTGGACAGAACTGAATGATAATCTCTATGCAAAAAAGGCTGAAGATTTAAGGAACTCGATTTTATCAAACATCAGTCAAAATCACACTTTTGGTTTTGATGGAAGAAGCATACAGGAGAGATGGATTGGAGAAGAAATCACCCAAGTATTCCTCTACTTTAAGAATCTTAAAGATCCATATAAAAAGCTTCTTGAAAAAAGATCTACTCTGGCACTTAAGAAATTCTATATCTCGCAGCTCAAAAATCTTTACATTGCCTGGCAGCAGGAAAAAGAAAACAATAAAATGCAGAGCTACGATGATATGCTCAGAAGTGTACGGGAAGCAGTCTGTCTGCCGGAATCGGCACTAAAAAAGCAGCTTCAGAAAAAATATAAATACGCAATTATCGATGAGTTCCAGGACACAAATCAGAAGCAGTGGGACATTTTCAAAACAGTATTTATGAAAGACTCAGACCACGTAATTATTGTTGTAGGTGACCCTAAACAGTCCATTTATTCCTTTCAGGGAGCTGATGTAAACGTTTATGAAAATGCCATTCAGTCAATTGCTGCAAATGGAGGTGGAGAATACTATCTTGCCACAAACTTCCGTTCAACTGACTCCATGGTAGAAAGATGTAATGATTTATTCCGGAATAAAAATAACTGTACGCCTTTTTTCAGTCAGAAATCCGGAATTACATTTTCTGACTCAAAGCCTTCTCATAAAAAAGCCCCTGCACAATACTGCGAAAAAATCATAGAGCCGGTATGGATAGCCGGAAACTCTGAACACAGGACAACAGAAGAAAGCTTTGCCACAATTGCCGTTCAGCAGATTATAGACTGCTGTTCTTTTGTAAAGGGAAAAACAAAGCTTCAGGTTTTCGATAAAGATAAGGAAGATGCTACCGGTAACTGTTCTGAACTCCGCAATGTAAGCTTTCATGATTTTGCCATTTTAGTTCGTTCATCTTCTGAATATGCAGAAATTGAGCGGGCTCTAAAAAAAGCCGGTATTCCGTCTCTGCGTTATAAGGACGCAAACCTTTTTGCAGGAAAAGAATGCACACAATGGCTTGCTCTTTTTAATGCAATAACCGCAAAAGATTTTACAGGACAAAAAAGAGCAATTTTAAGTGAAGCTCTTTTTACAGATTTTTTCTGTATTCCACTTGAATCAGTTGAAAGTGAAGAATTTGACAATCCTTCCTGTCAGCAAAGACAGATTATAATTCAATGGCAGGAGATTGCACGTCAGAGAAAATGGGCAAAGCTTCTTGAGAATATTTTTGAAGTTACAAATATAGAAAACCGTCTTTCTGATTTAGGTCAAATGCAGTCACTTTCTAAAATCCGTCAGATTGGTAAATACGCGGTTGATTATCTTTATAAAAGCGATAGTTCTATTGAAGATTTGAGCAAACACCTTCTGCGTCTTTCAACCTCATCTGATACTTCTATAGATGAAGGTGATATTGTTGAAAAAGGAACTGATTTTGACTGTGTTCAACTTATGACAATCCATGCGTCAAAGGGACTTGAGTTCCCTGTTGTTATTGTACCGGCCGGCTTAAGAAATAGAAATGAACAGGGAGCCCGGGCATGGCTTTATCATGATGAAGATAGAAATGCAAAACTGAGCTTCTGTGATTACGGAAAAAAGAAATATCAGACAGAAGAAGATTATGAAAGAGAAAGACTTTTCTATGTTGCTTACACACGCGCCTCATCCATTCTTATGCTTCCTGTTTATGATGTATGGGAATCTGAAGAAGATAAGGATGCTAAAGACGGTATTTATAATTTCTTAAATGACAACATTACAGCTCTTTCTGATAAAATAGATAAAGAAGGAAATCCTCTTACAAGAAGTATTTCAGAAAGCACAAAAAGTTATGATGAATTAAAGGCTGATGCACTGACTATACTTCAGGAATTCAAAAAAATCAAAGATGAAGAAAATGCAGAACGCATAACTAAACAGGATATCAGCGAAGAAGAACAGCTTGATGCGACAAGAGCTCTCTCTTCCAGGATACCGTCTCTTTCTATACACAAACATTCCTATTCTTCCCTTTCACACAAGAAAGCTGTTACAGAAGAAATGACAGCCAACGGCGGACGCGCAGATAAAGAAGGCGCCGAAGAACAGAAGTATTCTCTTGCAGGCTTTGACCTGTCAACAAATCCTGTTTCTTATGTTGCTATCCCTGGCTCAGACGAGATTTGCCCGCCGGCCCCTGCAGCTCCTTACAACTATCCTAAGGGAACCAAGTTTGGTATTGCGCTTCATGAAGTTTTTGAAAAAGTTGATTTTGGAGTTAGTGAAAGTGATGAAGGTCTTCGCCGTCTCATAACGACCTGCTTCGAAAAGCAGACCTTAAGTATCCCCGGGGACGATCCAGATCACTGGCTCACATACACAGCCACCCTCCTCTGGAATACTCTCAACGCAAAACTCCCGGAAATTACCGGCTGCACAGAGACAGGCCGCTATTTTAAGCTCAGCGAGCTTGCAACCGAAGACCGGATCAGCGAAGCCGAGTTCAACATGAATGCCGACATAATCGCGGGCGCCCCGGCCAGCTCGGAGACCTCCGCCATCCTAAAAAATTATTGCAACGGCTTTATCGACCTCGTCTTCAAACGCAATATCGAAGGCAGAGACATTTATTCCATTCTCGACTGGAAAAGTGATACCTTCGAAACAGACGAATATTCAGACGGCAATATTCTCAAGACTCACACCGATGACCGCTATTCAATTCAGCGTGTTTTATATTCTTACAGTCTCATAAAATGGCTTGCTTCATTCTATAGAGATAAAACCGAAGCACAGGTTTTTGAAAACCATTTTGGCGGAATTTATTATGCTTACGTCCGCGGCTGTCATGCAAACACCTGCAGCGGAATATATGCACGAACCTGGAAAAACTGGCAGGAGCTGGAAGCCGCATACAGAAAAATAATGGGAGCAGAACATGAAAGCAGATAAAAAACAACTTACAGATTTTTTCAAAAAACTCTCCGACATGAACTGCATCACCCCCGTCTGGGAAAAGGTTCTTGAGGTACTTATTCAGCTTGAACCCGATGTCAGCTTTGAAGCGCTTGCCGTAATCTGCATTTATTTTTCACTCCTTGATGACGGCAATATCTGTATTCCTGTAAGCCAAGGAAAACTCATAGATAAGTGGCAGAAAAAATGGGAAGGACTTCTTTTGCAGGAAGGCCTCCTGGCCCAGAAAGCTGATGATGATAAATATTTTGCAGATATAATCAACAAAGGCCTGCCACAGATTTCTTCAACACAGCTTCCAAACCTCATAGCCGAGGGAAACTTTTTCAAACCCTTTATAATAGATGCCGGCTGGCTTTTTGCAACAAAATACTACAAGGCAAAAATCAGTATAGAAACCAGAATCAAGCTGATAATGAAGCACAATACGATTAAGCCTCTTGAGGAAGAAAAGCTGGCAACACTTGAATACTTCAAAAACCTCACAGGCTTCGAAGGCCACTCTCCAATGACTCTTAAGGACGAACAGCTTGAAGCCCTCCTCCGAGGACTGGACGAAAATCTGATTATTACCGGCGGTCCTGGAACCGGAAAAACGACTGTAGTCTGCTATCTTTTGTGGAAACTTTTCCTCACAAAAGATGTCATGGATTATTCTCTCTATCTTGCAGCCCCAAGTGGAAAAGCTGCTGACCGAATGAAGGAAAGTATTTCCGAAACTCTTGCCCGACTAAATCTTAATGCTATTCCAACCAGTCAGGAGCGTGACAAAGCTCAGGCGGTTTTTGCTAAACTTAACAGCGCCCAGTCTTCTACGATTCACCGTCTTCTCAGCTTTAATCCTTCGACCAACGGCTTCCGCTACAACGCGGAAAATCAGTTTGATGAAAAGTCTATTTTTGTAATTGATGAAGCAAGTATGATAGATATCACACTTTTTAGTGCTCTGCTCGAAGCAATTCCTGAAGGAGCACGAGTTTTCATTCTTGGTGATAAAGACCAGCTGCCTTCTGTTCAGGCAGGTGCGGTGCTTGGTGAGCTTCTTGCAAAGAAAACTAACAGCGTTGCAGAGCTCAAGCAGTCAAGCCGCTTTAATGATAATTCTGATGTCGGTCGCTTGAAAAAAGCAATGCAAGAAGAAAAAGCTCTGGATAAAGAGCTTGCCTTCTTTACCCAATGGGATAACTGGAAGTTGACTCATAATTTTTCTGATATTCCACAGGGAGCATTCCCTGTTACGAGCTTTGTACCGGAAAAGAAATATTCTGACAGAACAGTCCAGCTTGAAGAAATAATAAATACGTGGAACCAGGCTTTTTATGAAAATCTGACTTCCCAGGCTCTTGCCGCTTCCCAGGATTTTGAAAAGAATAAACTCGACTCTCTCTGGCAGTCCGCAAGCAAAGCCCGCATTCTCTGTGCAGAACGCAAAGGACTTCAGGGTGTTGAGTCAATCAATAATCAAATCTGCAACAGTTTGAAAAAAACTCCACAGGCTGCTAATGAGGACTATTTCACCGGTCAGCTTCTCATGCTCACAAAGAATCAGTCTATCTTCTGTCTTTACAACGGAGACTCAGGGATTGTAGTAGAAAAGAATGGCTTAAAATATCTGATGGTTAAAAAAGAAATAAAAAATATTTCAGACCTGCAAAATGCAGCAACCACTAACGACCGTTCGTTAGCACAGCAGGGCATTTTCCAGAAGGGGAGTTATCTTTTCTACCCTCTTCACCTGCTGCCAAAAGAATCTATTGAAACTGCATATGCCATCACAATTCATAAATCGCAGGGCTCCGGCTACAAGGCAATTCTGGTACTTCTGCCAGACCAGCCGGGCCATCCCCTCTTGAACCGACAGATTGCTTATACCGCAATTACACGAACCGAGGGAGCAACTTATATTTATGCAGATTACGACACGCTGGAAGCCGCACGTTCGACAGTAATCCAGCGTGACACACAGATTCACTTATAGATGCTGAAACAAGTTCAGCATGACGACCAGCGACTGTCATCCCGAACTTAGGGAGCGACGGCTGTAAGCCGGCAAAATGCTCCAGTGGAGCATTTTGAGCGAGTCTCCGAGCAGCTGTGCTGCGAAGGGGCAGGGATCTATTCGTTCCGCCCCGCAGCTTTACTTGCCTGCTTCAGCCACTTAGCCTGGTCCGCAGTAATCTGTTCCTCAGTCGCACGCCACTTCCAGTTTTCTCCAACTGATGACGGGAAGTTCATTCTTGCTTCGTGGCCAAGACCAATAAGATCCTGCATTGTAAGGATGCAGACAAAAGCCTTAGACTCAAGCGCCGCCTTCATCATGGTCTCGCGCATCTGGGCTTTATCGGTGAGTTTAAAGTATTTCATTGCGTGGTCGAGTTCAGCCGGGCTAGCCGACTCAACCCAGCCGTTGATCGGGTCGTTGTCGTGTGAGCCGGTATATACAATGCTGTTTTCAGGAATGTTGTGAGGCAGATAAGTATTTGTATCATCTCCTCCAAAGGCAAACTGAATCACCTTCATTCCAGGGAAACCGCAATCACGCAGCATTTTGTGAACACGGGGAGTTAGGTAGCCCAGATCCTCAGCAATAATCGGAACCTTACCCAGGGCCTTTTCAACTTCCTTAAATAAGTCAACTCCAGGTCCCTTGCGCCATTTTCCGTTTTTAGCATCTTCTGCCCCGTACTTAATACAATAGAAGGATTCAAAGCCACGGAAGTGATCGATTCTTAAAATATCATAAATCTCAAGGCTGGACTTAATTCTCTGCTTCCACCAGCCGTAACCGTCTTCTTTCAGAGCCTTCCAGTTATAAACCGGATTACCCCAGAGCTGGCCCTTGTCGGTAAAGGCATCAGGAGGGCAACCTGCAACCTCAAGCGGAACTCCCTTCTTGCTCAGCAAAAAGTTTTCCGGATGAGTCCAGACGTCGGCGGAGTCTGCAGAAACGTAAATCGGAATATCACCGATTATCTTAATATCCTTAGATGCCGCATAGGCACGAAGCTCTTTCCACTGCTTAAAAAAGAGGTACTGCAGCATCTTGTAGTATTCGATGCGACGAGCACACTTCTTTTTCCAGTCAGCCAATGCCTTGTCTTCTCGCAGTCTTATATCTTTTTCCCAGTCCATAAATGAAGCACCGTTATGTGCATCCTTTACAGCCATAAAGAGGGCAAAATCCTCCAGCCAGAATTTATTCTTGCGGCAGAAGGCTTTATAATCTGCTGGAACTTTCTTTTCAAAATTATTCTGCAGCTTTTCAAAAAGCTCATTGCGCTTTACATAAAGAAGACCAAAGTCTGCAGAGGTCGGGTCCTTTCCCCAGTCGATTCCGTCATAGTCTTTTTTCGCCAGCAGGCCGTCTTTTTTCAATAAATCAAAATCAATAAAATAAGGATTTCCTGCAAAGGTCGAAAAGCTCTGATAAGGCGAGTTACCGTAACCTGTAGGACAAACCGGCAGAATCTGCCAGTAAGACTGCCCCGCTTTTGCAAGGAAATCTATAAACTTATATGCATTTTTACCAAGGGTACCGATTCCAAAAGGTCCAGGCAGCGACGAAATATGCATGAGAACGCCGCTTCCTCTTTTCTTAAACTGTGATTTGCTCATACAAAAATTATACACCAAATGACACAAACCCGCAAACTCGTTATAATCATTTTCACTATGTTTAAACCAGAACTCATTAATTCAATCAAAACTTACAACACGAAAACCTTTATCAGCGACCTCATTGCCGGCCTTATCGTCGGAATCGTCGCCCTCCCCCTTGCAATCGCATTTGCCATTGCTTCAGGCGTTAATCCTGCAGCGGGACTTTTTACCGCAATTATCGCAGGCTTTTGTATTTCTGCCTTCGGCGGCAGCCGCGTTCAGATTGGCGGCCCTACAGGTGCCTTTGCAGTAATCGTTTACGGCGTTGTTGCCCAGTACGGACTTTCAGGACTCGCAACAGCAACCGTTATGGCCGGAATCATGCTGATTCTCCTCGGCGCCTTTAAGATGGGCGGCCTTGTAAAGTTCATTCCTTATACTATCGTAACAGGCTTTACAGCCGGAATCGCAGTAACAATCGCTGCAGGCCAGCTCGGAGACTTCTTCGGACTCCGCCCGGACTTCTCTCAGCCGATGATGATCCTTGGTGAAGAATACAGCAAAATGCCTGGCGACTTCCTTCCAAAAATCATCGTGTACATCCGCTCGGCGTCAAGCTTCAACCTTTACTCAACAATCATGGCTGCAGTCTGCCTTGCCTTCATTTTTATCTGGTCTAAGTTTATAAAGAAGATTCCTGGAAGCTTCGTTGTAATCATTCTTGCAACAGTCGTAAGTATCATTCTTGAAAAAACAGCTGGCCTCCATACAGACACAATCGGAAAGTTTGCCGACGGCTCACAGCACTTTGTAATTCCAAATACACTTCCAAAGCCACAGCTGCCGGCCCTCAGCATCAAGACAATCACAACACTTTTCCCTACTGCAATTTCAATCGCAGTACTGGCCGCAATCGAGTCACTTCTTTCTGCTGTAGTTGCAGACGGTATGATTGGTACAAAGCATGATTCAAACACTGAGCTTATTGCACAGGGAATTGCAAACATCGCAAGCCCTCTCTTCGGCGGAATACCTGCTACAGGCGCAATTGCCCGCACAGCAACAAACATTAAAAACGGAGGCAAAACTCCGGTTGCCGGAATCATCCACGCAATCACACTGCTCATAATTCTCCTCTTTGCAGGAAAATACGCAGCCTACATTCCAATGGCCGCTCTTGCCGCAGTGCTTATCAACGTTGCCTGGAACATGGCAGGCTTCCCTGCAATCCGTGCACTTCTTAAAGGTCAGAAATCTGATATCTGTGTTTTTGCGGTAACTTTCCTTATTACTGTTTTTGTTGATTTGACAGTTGCCATTGAAGTTGGTCTTGGCTTTGCTGCCTTCTTCTTCATCAAGAAAATGATTGATTTGTCTGAAGTTCAGAATCAGAGAGAAACTATTACCGGCGGTATCAGAAAAGATCAGCCTGCTGAAAATCTGGATATTCCGGCAAATACTTTTGTTTACGAAATTGAAGGACCTCTCTTCTTTGGAACAGTACGTAAGTTTGAACTCGCAACAGAACGCGCCCAGTCAGACTGCAAGTATCTTGTTCTTCGCATGAGAAACACAATTTACCTCGACGCCGGCGGAATCAAAGCGCTGGAACAGTGTAAGGCAGCCTGCGACCGCAAGGGAATCACAATCGTAATCAGCGGTATTCACACACAGCCTTATCTGCTGCTGGAAAAGACAGGCATGGCAGATAAGCTTGGACGTGAGAATATTTTTGACAATATTACTGATGCGCTTAACAGGTGCCGTAAATAAGGTAATTGTAAAAATACCGGCTCATAAAAAAATCTAAGTGGCTCCCGCTGGTGCTGGAGCACAAAACTGCTCGCTTTCCTTTTTTTGTGTAAGAATCCTGCGGCTTTCGTTCCGAAAGTCCTCGGATTCTTTTTATGGCTAAGCGCCAAAAAACTCAAGAGGCAGTTTGTACCCCGCACCTGCTCCGCCACTTAGATTTTTTATCATAATAATTCTACAATTACCTTCCTTCCGAACTTGCACGCGTACCTTATTTCGTCTAAAATATCCTCATGTCAACAAACGAATTCGATGATAAAACTGTATACATTCTGGACAGCTATGGATTGATTTTCCGCTGTTACTTTGCTTTCATCAGCCGCCCACTTACAAACCAGCGGGGCGAGAACATTTCGGCCCTCTTCGGCTTTTTCAGAAACTTCCATTATATACTTCAGCATTACAAACCCGGCTATATTGTAGCCGCTATGGATAGTAAAACAAAAACCTTCCGCCACGAAATGTACGATCAGTACAAGGCCAACCGCCCTAAAACTCCGGAAGACCTGCACGCCCAGGTGCCATGGATCTGTGAAGTTCTCGAGGCTCTCGGCATCCCCGTCCTTCAGTGCGACGGCTACGAGGCAGACGACATCATCGCAACCGTTTCCCGCAAGTGCCGCGAATCTGGCCGCACCTGCCGCATCCTCAGCGGAGACAAAGACCTCATGCAGCTGGTAGACGAATCTACTCAAATCTTAAAACCAGTAACAGGCGGCGAAACCTGGAAGGTAACAGGAATCGAAGGAGTAGAAGCCGAATGGGGCGTAAAGCCTCCTCAGCTCCTCGACCTTCTTGCCCTCTTTGGTGACTCAGCCGACAATATTCCGGGCGTTCACGGAGTTGGTGTAAAAACCGCAGCCAAGCTCATCGGCGACTATTTCGACCTCGACGGCATTTACGCCCACATAGACGAAATCAAAGGTGCCATGCAGAAAAAGCTGGCCGAGGGTAAAAAGGATGCCTACTTTAGCCGCGACCTGGTCCGCCTCTGCGACACCGTTCCCTGCCCGGACATAGACGCCGCCATTTCCCGCGACAATTACACCTTCAATTACGCCGCCGCAGCCGACATCCTTATGAAGTACGGAGTTCCTGCCGTTGCCAAGCAGTATGCAAGTCTTGGAGTTGAAAAGATGTCGAAAAGTACGGTGGTTGAGTGCGAGCAAAGCGAGCGTATCGAAACCACCGAAAACACATCTGGTGTGGTTTCGATACAGCCTTCGGCTTACTCAACCACCCCTCTTACACTCACCCAAAACGACACTTCAAACTACCGTGCCCTCACAACTCTGTCCGAGCTCACTTCTTACATCGACGCCGCCCTCAAATCCCCACAGGTAGCCTACGACAGCGAAACAGACGGCCTCGACACAATCACTGCAAACATTCTCGGCTTCTCCCTCTGTTACGAAGAGGGCAAAGCCGTATACATACCAATCGCCCGCGAGTCCGGTGACCTTTTTGCAGACAGCACAGGCATATTGCTAAAAGATGCCCTCACACAGCTGCTCCGCCTTTTCCAGGCAAAAGACGTAACAGTTATAATGCACAACGCAAAGTTCGACCTCAAAGTCCTTGCCACAAACATCAAAAAAGCAGGCTTCAAAAATGCCGAGCTTACAGACAAAATCTTAGAATCTTCTATTTACGATACAATGATTTACGCCTGGCTTCAGAATCCGGAGCGCACCGGCAAAAACAGCTACTCGCTTGAATCACTCGCCGAACAGCTTCTCGGCCTCAAAGGCATTGAGTTTTCTGACATTGTAGAAAAAGGCCAGACCTTTGCAGACGTACCTCTGGAAAAAGCAGCCCCATACGGCGCCGAAGACGCAGACTTTACACTAAAACTGGCACAGGCTCAGCAAAAATGTGGTTTCGATACGGCTTCGCCTACTCAACCACCGGTGGTCGAGTGCCGCGACAGCGGTGTATCGCCGGTGGTCGAGTGCCGCGATAGCGGTGTATCGAGACCACCCCTCGAAAATCTTTTTTCTCTTGAAATGAAGGTCCTTCCAATCCTTACCCGCATGGAGCTTACCGGAATCCACCTGGACACTGCCACCCTCCACGCTTACAACAAGGAGCTCACAGAAGGCATCGCCGCGGCGGAGCAGGCCATCTACAAGGAAGTCGGCCACGAATTCAATATCTCTTCTCCAAAGCAGCTGCAGACAGTTCTCTTTGAAGAACGTGGCCTCAAAGCAGGCAAAAAAACAAAAACCGGCTACTCAACCGACACAAGCGTCCTCGAAGAACTTGCCTTCGAAGATCCTGTTCCCCGCATGATTCTCGACTACCGCGAAATGGCAAAGCTTAAATCAACCTATGTAGAAACTCTGCCAAAGCTTACAGACGACCAGGGCCGCATCCACACAGATTTCGTACAGACCGGAACCGCTACCGGCCGCCTTTCCTGCCGCGACCCAAACCTGCAGAACATCCCTGTCCGAAACGAAGCCGGCCGCCGCATCCGCTCAGCCTTTACCGCGCCGGAAGGAAAAGTCCTCATTTCAGCAGACTATTCTCAGATTGAACTTGTTGTTCTTGCCCACCTTTCTGCCGACAAAAATATGAGCCAGTCCTTCATAGACGGCACAGACGTACACAAGGCCACCGCCGCCCTCATCTACGGAGTTAGCCCGGATGACGTCACACCTGAAATGCGCCGCACAGCAAAAACAATCAACTTCGGCGTAATCTACGGAATGTCTGCCTTCCGACTGGCCCGCGACCTCGGCATAAGCCGCACACAGGCATCTCAGTTCATCGAAAACTACTTTGCGCAGTACGCAAACGTAGACGCCTTTATCAAAGACACAATCAAAAAGGCAGAAGAGACCGGCTGGGTAGAAACCCTCTTCGGCCGTCGCCGCCCTATCATGAACATCAACAGCCGCAACAAGCTGGAAAAAGCCGCAGCCGAACGCATTGCCGTAAACACTCCTGTTCAGGGCTCTGCCGCAGACATAGTAAAAACTGCAATGCTTTCAGTAAGCGAGGCCCTGGCAAAGAAAAAATCTCCTGCCCGCCTCCTGCTCCAGGTTCACGACGAACTTATTTTCGAATGCCCGGACGACCAGTCAACAATCGACGCAACAATCGCCCTCATCAAAGATAAAATGGAAAACGCAGTAAAACTCAATGTTCCTCTGCGTGTAAGCATTGAATACGGTAAAAACTGGGGAGAATTCCATTAATGAGTATCATCGCAGTTGTCGGCCCCATGGCAGCCGGCAAAAACTACATCTGTAATCAACTCAAGGAAGAAGGCTGGGCTGCCGTAGATGCAGACATCCTCGTTCACGACGCAATTGAGCTGGTAAAAGATAAAATCCTCAAAACCTTTATCCCCTACGCAGAGTCCCAGAATATCAAACTGACACACCCGGACGGTAGTATTGACCGCAAGGCTCTGGGAAGTCTGCTCTTCTCTTTTCCGGAGCTCCTGGCAATTCAGGAATCAATTGTTTACCCGATTATCACAAAACAGATAGAAAACTTTATAGACGGCCACGATAAAACAATTATCAACGCAACGGTTCTCTATAAAACACCTGAGCTTTTAGCCCGCTGCGAAAAAATCATTTTTGTAACGGCGCCCCTGCTCACCCGCCTGCGCCGTGCCCGCCGCCGCGACCATCTGCCTCTAAGACAGATTCTCCGCCGCTTCCACGCCCAGCGCAATCTGCTGAAAGAGTATCAGAAAACAAAAATACCACTTGAGATTATTAATAACAAATAGATTGCCACGTCGCTGACGCTCCTCGCAATGACATTCAATGTACCCCATCATTGCGAGCCGAAGGCGTGGCAATCCATTATATCGTGGACTTTCTCGAAACAAACAAAACTGAAGCAGCAATCAAGGCAACAATGTAAATCACAAGACCTGTTATCATACCGCCCGAAATTCCAAGTCCACCTAACATAACGTAATTTATGAGACGGAAGAGGAACATAATCATCTTATAAAAAAGCATTGAAATAAGAATGAATGGAATAAAGGCAAAGGCCCATGAAAACTTAAAGTACTGAGTTGCTCCAATTCTGTTATTCCAGCCAAAGCATGCAAGTAGTACAAAGAGTACTAAAATCCATAAAGGATAATAAAGTCTGTTCATTAAGGCCTGTCCGTATACCTCGGTACAGAAGCCGTAATTTGCTGCCATGCGTACAAGCTTAATCAAAGAAGGTAAAGGCATGGATTCCGGTGTAGAAGTTGATTTTTCCAGCAGGAGAAAATCATCATAAGGAATAGAAAGCAGCATATACTCAGGGGTAGTTGCAGTTTCACCATTCTGGTAGGTATAAAGCGGCTCATGATGAATATCCGGTGAATCCCGGCCCACAGACTTAAGCATGATGTAAGGAACACAATCAATGCTGTCATCAATTCCCATAAGCTGTTTAGTTGTAGGTGTAAGGGTTTTAACAGAAACAGGAAGAACCTTTGCGTAAGGAACAGTCATGGTTCTGAAAACTTCCCCTGCCCGGCTCACAGAAAGAATTGTAAGGGCACGAAGATACTGAATTGAATTTCCGGTAGAAGCAACAGTTGCCATTCCCTTAAAGTAAACTATATCGCGGGAGCCGTCTGCATATTCGTAAGCGAAATAAACATCATTTGCGCTTTCAAAGCTCTTAAGTTCAAAAGTCTCATCAACAAAGAAACTGCGTTCATTAATTCTGTTTTCAGCAATCTCAAGATAAAAAACTACATCAGGGTCCGACTGCATTTCGCGGGACGACTGATAAAGCTCGCGGAAAATATAATAGGCCTTAAGATCATCCTTCTGAACCAGGGCAAGATAACCTTCATACTTTCTTTCAAAAGTCAACTGTCCCTCTGTTTTTGCAAGATTATGATATTCAGTAAGATTATTCCAGGCTGCTGTCGACATCTTTTTCAGTTCTTCCAGATTAGGATCCTTAGGAGTCGCAAGCTTGATACCCAGCTCAGAATAATAGTGAGCATTAAACCATTCTTTTTTTTCAAAAGCTTCCTGGGCTTTAAGATAGAGCTGATATACCTCGTTAATCTGAGCTGCGTCTATAACTACCCTGTCAACTTTCTCTGCTTCTTCTACTGATTCATAAAGCTTAAAACGGAGATTTGATGTACGGGCACGGTTAATCTCAACATCTGCCCTGTCGCGTAAGTTAAGAGCCTTTTTCTCGTTAGGACTCAATTTAAGAGCTGCATCTGCATAATTCATTGCACGCTCATAGTAGCCGTTATCAAAAAGCTTGTTACCAACATTTATATAATCATTAACAATCTTAGGGCGGTTTATGATTGAAGCTTTTTTGTTTGCGGTCAGGAGAACCATTACTTCTGTACAGATTGTAAGAAGGAAGGCTAAAGCAATTGCTATAATCATTACAATCTTAAAACGATCCATCATTGCTTTAGAAAAACGCTCTGTACTTCCTTCTGCATTACGGCCAAAGTGAACCGAGCAGCTTACGACAAATCCAGTAATAGCGACTCCTGGAATATATCTGCCAAAGTTCTGCAGACTTGTCATAAGTTTATAAACAAAAACAGAAGCCTCAGGAACCTCAGAAGGAATATTACTCATAAAGCCGACAACAAGGCTTACTACTAAACCTATTGCTATAAATATTGAAAGAATACCGATTATTTTTTTCATATACCCCTTCCCCTGTTAGCCTTTTTTAACATGATTACGAACCACGTATTTAATAATACCACTGGTAATAAAAATTACAGCAATAAGACAGTTGAGTATAAAAAGAACTGGTTCACTTACTATTCCACCAAAGGCTCTGAAAAATCCGTTACTCATAATTCGTGCTTTTATTGCATCAAACTGAGGAGCAAAATACAAAGAATTAAGACACAAAATTAAAGCAGTTGTAATAAAAAGCATAACCGCATTTAAAAGTCGCCATTCAAAGAAATTAGTAATTCCATATACAGAACATAAAAGAAGTATAAATGAAATCAATGTAAGCAGATGAGCAAGACCACCAAAATATGCCCCGCTGATCATAGAATAAAGAAGTTTAAAATCTATAGGAACAGGACTTTCATCTTCTCCAAAGATATTCTTCAACTGAATCTCACGGAAAGGAGCTGCTTTTCTGTTAAGGGCAAGACTTGGATAATCTGCAACAGGCTTATACTCCACTCCACCATTTTCTGAAGTATCAATAATGACAGCAGGTGCTTCTGCAGCCCTTTCCGAAACATTTACATTAAAGTCTCTTGTAAAATAATAAACGTCGTTATCTACCTTACGGAAATAATCCGGTGAAAGATATTCTGTTTTATTTTCAAAAGAAATCTTTTTATTACAGAAGTCTCTTAGCTTTATTGAAGCCGGCATAAGAACAGCCCAGGTCAAAAGACAGAGAATGATATATACAATCAGCTGCAGCGTTCCGCCGGGTCTTCGTATCCTATAGTAAGAAATCAAAGGAAGGATGAAAACCTGCATACAGAACAATACATAAAAAAGCGACTTAAATAACTCTTCATCCTTAAAGAAAATAATATCTCTGCCCGCAATGAATCCAAGCAGATTTAAATAAAATGAATATAATATAGTTCCCGCAATTGTTCCCACTATAAGTACAATCAAATAAATTAAGGCTAATTTTAATGCTTTTTTCATATTTGTCCTTTACAGCGTTATTATACACTATATTATCGGCAAAAAAATAATATTTTTTACTATATAAAAAGTTTGCAGAAAAAATGATTATATGCCGATAATAAGTTTGACATAAAAGACATTTCTTAGATATAATATAGTAATAGGACTAAATATGGATAATAATGCAATTATTCCAGGATTCGACAACGATAAGGACGACAGTCTTACAATCTCTTTGAGAAAAGCTGAAGGTGTACCACACGGAATGTTTATCTATCTTAGTGGATACATTGATACCTACAATTCAAGCTTTTTCCAGAAGCAGATTCAAAAAGTAATGGATGCTGGGTTTATCAACTTAATTTTTAACTGTTCATCATTGAACTATGTATCATCAACTGGAATTGGTTCTTTTACCGTTTTTCTTAAGGTTGTAAAACCAAAGGGTGGAGACGTAATTCTTCTTGAAATTCAGCCAAAGGTATACGAAGTATTCCAGCTGCTTGGCTTCTCTCAGTTCTTCAACATTAAGAGTACTGCAGATGAAGCTATTGCATACTTTAACAATGGTGGAACTACATCAAGCAATTCTGTATTCCCTCTCGTTATTTCATGCCTTGTATGCAATAAAAAGCTTCGAGCTACCAAGTCTGGCCGATTCCGCTGTTCAGGCTGTCGTTCAATTCTCGCTATTAACGAGAACGGAGAAGTTTCTCTGGGCTAAAGTACTGTATAACAGTGATTTACAAAGGACTGGTTTTTAAGCCAGTCCTTTTTTTTTAACGATTCTTCGATTTTAGGATGTGGATAAACTGTGGATAAATTGTCATTTATTCTGTTAATTTCCATCTAAAATTTAAGTTTTTTTAATTAAATAACAAGTAAAAAACAAAGTCAAATTTTATTACACAATGTAATTCCTTGTATTACAAGAAATTACAAAGGTTTTATAAATTTTCGTAAAATTTCGTAATTTTTTTTAAAAACCCTATTGACATGTCATTTTGACCCACAAAGATTTTTAAATTGTGGGTAACTTGTGGGTAAAATGTTATGTACTGTGGGTTTCCAGGTTATTTCTTTTATTTGTCTTTTTTCTGATTCTTCTATATACTTTAATATAGATATGAATAAGGACTTTAAACAGATACTCGAAAATATAGAAAAATCTCTCAATAAGGCACTTCCGCAGACAGCCACATCAGAAGGCTGGACACCAGATTCCTTTGGCAGCCTGCCAGCTGGTGCCACTGCAGAATATATAAACAAACTCATTGAACCTAACCGGGCTCTTGTAAGCCTTGGTGGTAAACGCTGGCGTCCCCTTCTTATGATGCTCTGCTATAAAATGGCAAAGGAAAAATCTGCCTCTAAAGGCGGCTCTCCTGCCCTCTCAGAAGAAGAAACCTACAGCATAACTCCTCTCGTAGAGTTTGTTCATACCGCAAGTCTCATTCATGATGATATTGAAGATAATGCAGACCTTCGCCGCGGTAAACCTGCAGCCCACATCACTTATGGACTTGATACAGCCCTTAATGCAGGCTCCTGGCTCTATTTTGAAGCACCTGTTTGCATTAATCAGTTAAATGCCCCGGACAGCCTCAAGCTTGAACTCTACAAAACCTATACTAATGAACTGCGCCGCCTTCACCTTGGTCAGGCAATGGATATTTTCTGGCACCGTAATCCGGATGTATTCCCTCCTCAAGAAGAATACCTTGCAATGGTAAAATGCAAGACTGGAACTCTGGCAAGTCTCGCTGCAAAACTTGGCTGCATAGCAGGCGGACTTTCAGCTGCGGAAGCCGAAAATTTCGGTAGTATTGCCGCAGATATAGGAATTGGCTTTCAGATTATTGATGATGTAATTAATCTTACAACAGGAAATCCAGGAAAAAAGCGCGGAGACGACATTGTAGAAGGCAAAAAAAGCCTTCCTGTCCTTATTCATTCTTCCCTCCGCCCTGCTGATAAGGCCAAAATTGCAGAATACATGAAGACAGCTGCCTCTAACGGAATTGATTCCCCAGCCGTAGAAGAATGCATTGCACTGTTAAAAGAAAGCAACTGCATTGAAAAGGCAGCAGAACAGGGAAAAAATCTCATTCAGCAAAGTTGTGAGCGCTTTAATTCAAAAGAAATACAGGATCTCTTTATTTCTATGATACCGGAGAATTTCAGATGATAGAAAGATCAGATACACTTAATAATCAGGCTATAATCCTCGCTTCAGACGGTGCCTACACCGAAGCAATCGCCTGCTTTAAGCGTGCTATTGTAATAGACAAGGAAAACTATCTTCTCTGGTATAATCTTGGTGTTACTTACCGCGACGCAGGAGACCTTTGCGAAGCAGAAAACGCCCTGGAAACAGCCTTCCGTATGGCACCAGAAAAAGAAGATGTTGCCGAAACCTTTGCAACTATCTGCCTTATGCAGAAAAAACTGTCAAAGGTACAGCAGATTTGCATGGACTCCCTAGATCTTAATCCTCTTAACCCTCATATGTGGAATCTTCTGGGCGTTTCAGATTTCCAGTCAGAAAATTACGAAGAAGCTTCCAGTTATTTTGAACAGGCAGTATCCATTAATCCTTATTATACAGATGCAATCTACAACCTGCGCGACACCTATTCTGTACTTGGAAATAAAAAAGGAGAAGCAGCCTGCGATGCCCGTCTTAAGGAGATAGAAAAATAATGAATAAGAAGGATATACAGGAAGCCCCGGAAAACAACATCACAATAGTAGAAAAAAACATTCACAGAACAAATCTGCGCCGTCTCATAGACACCTTATATCTCTTTGTTCCAATTGCACTTGCCTTTAGCGGATGTTTCCTTGCTGCCCCACTCTGGACTCTTATAACAAAAAAAGAAGAGCAGGTTCCGGAAATATTCCGTTTCGCCTGCTCTGCCCTGCTTTTTATTCTTTCAGTTATCTTTGTTTTTATTAAAACAAGAAAAATAAACCCGATCATGAAGATCGGGATTTTCAGTAGAAATCAGGAATAAAGCGGTGGTTGAGTGCCGCGAAGCGGCGTATCGAAACCACTTAAACCATCTGATGCTCTTTTGCGAGCGTACTGATTTCCTTTGCCATATCAGCAAGGGCAACCTGTTTCTGGACACCACCCATTTCAAAGGCAACCTTTGGCATTCCGTAAACAATACTTGATTCCTTGTTCTGTCCCAGTGTCCAGGCACCTTTCTTACGCATTTCTGTTATCTGAGCAGCACCATCACGGCCCATACCGGTCATAATAACGCCAAGGGCATGGTTCTTATAGATATTTGCTACAGATTCAAAAAGAACGTCGCAGGAAGGTCTGTGTCCGTTACGAGGCTCAGTCTGTGAAAGCTTAATAAAGTTTCCAAGAGGCTTGTGCTCTACAAACATATGGAAGCTTCCAGGCGCAATATAAATATGTCCACCGAGAATAGGCTCACCGTCTTTTGCTTCTGTAACTTCAAGAGGACAGATATTATTCAGACTGTTTGCAAATTCTGCAGTAAAGCCTGCAGGCATATGCTGAACAACAAGAATCGGCTGTTTTAAGTTAGGATCAATATCTTTGAAAACGTCGCGGAGAGCGTTTGGTCCACCGGTAGAAATACCAATGGCAATAATATCAATCTTACCACCCTCTCGCTCAGGTTTAATTACAACAGGCTCTTTTACCTTTGGCTGGAACCAGGTAGAAGGAACAACGTCGTTCTTTGTAATTGATACAGCTTTTGCAGTTTCTTCACCCTTCTTTTTGATTACAAAGCGTTCTGCTTCCTTAAGCTTAATCTGATGAGTAAAGAATTCCGGATCCGGAATCTGCTTGCCATGCATAATTGCATAGGCACCACCGTAAGAAGCTATATATTCAATAATTTCGTTTGTTACATCACCGATTTTGAGGGTTACAGAAGACCCCGGTTTTGTAATGAAGTCTGAAGCACCAAGTTCAAGACATTCAATAGTTACTGCAGCACCTTCTGTAGCAACACTTGAAAGAATAATTACCGGAACATCCAGATGAAGCTCATTACGTTTTTTAAGGAACTGAAGACCTGTCATAACAGGCATTTCAATATCAAGAAGAATTACATCCGGTTTTGCAGTTTTTAATTTTTCAATAAGGTCCTGTCCATTTTCTGCTTTTCCGCATACTGAAAGACCAGTAGTTTCATCAACAATCCTACCGATTAGATTCCGCATCAAGGCAGAATCATCGCATATCATTACTGAAATATCATCCATTGTAAATTTTCCCCGTGTGTCAATTAATTATTTATTAATGTTCTTACCGTAGAAACATGCCCACTCGGTTTTGATAAATTCAAAATTAGTTTTCATTCCAAACAATGATTCAGAATGACCAATATAAAGATATGACTGTGGTCCCATAGAATCATAGAAATGATTAATTACAGCGAGCTGAGCCGGTTCATCAAAATAGATAAGTACATTACGACAGAAAACAACATCCAGATTTCGAGCACCCGAATCGTTTTTAAGATTATGATAGTCAAAATGGATTGTTTTCTTAATATCATCCTTAATCTGATATCCACCATCAACCTTTGTAAAATACTTGTTCAGATAATTTTCCGGAACTCCATCAACCCTCGCTTCAGGATAAAAACCCTGCTGAGCAGTCATAAGAGACTTAAGCGAAATATCAGAAGCTGTAATATGAAAGTTAAAATCTGGCGGACAGATTTCTTTCATTATCATCGCAATTGTGTAAGGCTCTTCACCTGTAGAACAGCCGGCACTCCAGATTTTAATTGTACGGTCGCCACCTGCCTTTTTATGTTCAATTACATGTGGAATTACATAATTGATGAATGAATCAAAATGAGGCTGATTTCTAAAGAAGCGGGTAAGGTTTGTTGTAACCGCATCCAGCATAATCTTCATTTCTTCAGGATCTTTAGAAATCAGTTCATAGTATTCCTGTGGCGTAGTAAGGTTCTTCTTACGAAGCATTTCCTTAATACGGCTGTCGAGAATAGATCTGTTTGTAGCCGAAAAAGTAATTCCGCTTTCATCGTAAATTACTTTGCGGAATAATTCATAGTCGGCATCGGTAAGTACATCTAACATAACGTTAATTATACACGATGATTTATGAAAAGTAAAAGTAAATTTATCGCTGTATACGGCCTGATCCGTTGCCGGCAGCGAGCTTTTCTACTTCGTCTACACTTACCATGTTGTAGTCGCCTTCAATTGTGTGCTTGAGACAGCTTGCAGCAACGGCAAACTCTACGGCATCCTGAGTTGACTTGCCGTTGAGGAGGGCGTAAATGAGTCCGCCGCCAAAGCTGTCGCCGCCACCAACGCGGTCTACGATGTACATTTCGTATTCCTTGCTGAAGCAGTAATCTTTTCCATCATAAAGAAGGGCTGCCCAGTTGTTGCGGTTTGCGTTGATAGAAGTACGGAGAGTAATTGCTACCTTCTGGAAGCCAAACTTGTCTGCCAGCTGTTTTGCAACTGATTTATAGCCTTCCTTGTTGAGCTTTCCGCCTGTAATATCTGTGTTTTCTGCTTCGATTCCGAATACATCCTTTGCATCTTCCTCGTTAGAAATACAAACGTCTACATACTGGCAAATCTGAGTCATAGCTTCGCGGGCCTGTTCACGGGTCCAGAGCTTACCGCGGTAGTTGAGGTCGCAGCTTACTGTAGCACCGGCAGCCTTTGCAGCCTTACATGCTTCTATACAAATCTGAACCAGGTTTCCGCCCAGAGCCGGAGTAATTCCTGTAAGGTGGAACCATTTACAGTCCTTGAAAATCTCAGGCCAGTTGAAGTCTTCCGGTTTTGCTTCTGCAATAGAGCTGTGTGCGCGGTCGTAAATACACTTTGAACCGCGCTGGCTTGCACCGCGTTCATTGTAGTAAATACCAACACGGTCGCCGCCGCGGGCAATATAAGATGTGTTTACACCATAGCGGCGGAGGCTGTTGATTGCGGCCTGACCAATTTCGTGCTTTGGAAGCTTTGTTACGTAATAAGCGTCGAGTCCGTAGTTTGCAAGAGAAACGGCAACGTTAGCCTCACCGCCTCCAAAGGTAGAAGTCATTTTATCAACCTGCACGAACCTAAAATATCCTTCTGGCTCGAGCCTTAACATAATTTCTCCAAATGTAACAACTTTCATAGTATTTCTCCTCATATTATAATTGCCACACGGATTCGGAATTACTAACGTAATTCCATATTTTTTAAGATTTTGCGTTAGCAAAATCCAATCCGTGTGGTTATCCTCTTGCTTCCTTTACGATTCCTGCAGCTTCTTTAGTCAATCTCTCAATTTCTGCAAAATTACCTGCGTTAATCAGGTCGCCCTTCACCATCCAGCTGCCACCGCAGGCAAGAATCTTGTCGCAGGCAAGATAGTCACGAACATTTGTTGCGTTAATTCCGCCGGTCGGCATAAACTTCATCATTGTGTATGGAGCGCTCATAGCCTTTATCATCTTAAGGCCGCCCGCATTTTCTGCCGGGAAAAATTTTACAACATCAAGACCAAAGCCAAGCGCAACCTCGAGCTCAGTAGGAGTCATAATTCCCGGTGTGATTGGGTATCCCTTTTTAATACAGTATTCAACAACTTTAGGGTTCAAGCCAGGCGAAACAATAAACTTAGCGCCTGCTCCAATCGCACGATCAACCTGCTCTGTTGTAAGAACAGTACCGGCACCAACAAACATATCCGGAAACTTTTTAGAAATAGCGCGGATGCTTTCTTCAGCCGCATCAGTACGGAAGGTAACTTCTGCGCAGGGAAGCCCACCTTTAATCAGGGCTTCAGCGAGTGGCTCAGCATCAGCCACCTTATTCAAAACAACAACCGGTACAATCCCGGTTGCGCCAATCTGCTTTAATGTATCGTTCATAAATGCCTCTTATTGCCTTGTGTAATATACTAGTATTCTAGTTAAATATATTTTAGCACGTTATAAAGAGAATGTCATCAGTTAATTACCGTATTAAATTACAAGAGTGTTATTTAATTGCCTTACCGTCAGAGAAAGCCTTGCCTGCTATCTCGCCCAGAACATTGTAATTATGGCTTACCGGGTCATAGCATATTGGTTTGAGCTTAGCAGCATCAATTTTACCATCAGTAAGCACAGACTCATCTGCACTAACATTTATGATATTACCGACAATGTAATCGCTGTCTTCGCTCATCTGAGCAACTTCGCACTCAAGCACCATAGGAAGCTCATTAAGAACAGGTGCATCAACAAACTCAGACTTAGTAACTGAAAAACCAGCCTTCTTGATTTTATCAGGCTCTTTATTACCGCTTACAATTCCAAGATAGTCACATTCCTTTACGTGAGCTGCGTCTGCAATGCTTACGGTAAAGGCCTTACGTGCCGCAATGTTTTTTGTAGTCTTATGGCTTTTATCAAGACAGATTCCAATCTGATTTGTATCGTGAATTCCACCCCAGGCTGCATTCATGGCATCCGGATTTCCATTTTCATCATAAGTTGCAATGATCAAAACCGGCATAGGGTAAAGATAAGTCTGTTTTCCAAAATTCTTTTTCATATAAACCTCGCTGAAGAAACAGTATAAAGGAAAACAAAGAAAACAGAAAGTATAAAAAAAAGCCTTCTCGATTTCTCAAGAAGGCTTTAGGCGGCTCCTGCTGGGCTTGAACCAGCGACACATGGATTAACAGTCCATTGCTCTACCGACTGAGCTAAGGAACCATCAGCTCATTGCTGAACGTGAATATTAATATATTGAAAACACACCTTTCTGTCAATAGGTCAGAATAGATTTTTTGTGCATTTTTTTAAATATTTATGTTATAATCAAAACATGACCAAAGCCGAAGTTCGAAAACAAATCAAAGAAACTCTAACGACTATAAAAGCAGGGCTTCCTTCTCAATCAAGAAAAATCTGCGAGCTTATTTTATCTTCAAGCCGTTATACTTCCTGCACTACTCTTCTGGCCTACATGCCCCTTGCAGACGAGGTTGATATTTTACCCGTAATTACAGATGCCCTGAAAAAAGGCAAAAAAGTGTTTTTACCCCGGGTTTTTCCGGACTCAAACAAAATGGAATTTTACCGCTACGAGGCCGACACTAAGACCTCGGCAGGCAGTTTTGGAATACAGGAACCCGCCCCCGATGATGCAAAAAGTTTTTCCCGCTTTCTCGAAAAAATGTCTATAAATGAATATTCACCGGCAGCCCACTCTTCTAACTATGTAGATATTCCGGAGCCTTCACAAGCTGCAGAGCACATATTGATTCTGGTGCCCGGCCGCGCCTTTACAAAAAGCGGCAAACGCATTGGCCGCGGAAAAGGCTTTTACGACATCTACCTTTCAAGCCTGCCCCAGATTTTTGACATAAAAAAATCCGGCGTGTGCTTCAGTGAGCAGCTGCTCCCTGAACTTCCCACAACACCGGATGATATTATGATGGATAACGTTTTTACTTCTGCAGAATAAACTCTACACGTCTGTTCTTCCAGTTGTTATCCTTATCCTTTGGATTTGCAACAGGCTGTGTACCACCCTTTCCATCTGTAGAAAGACTTGAGGCACTTACACCCTTCTTAGTAAGGTAAGCCTTAATTGCATCTGCACGTTCCTTAGAAAGAGGCATAGAAGCACGTCCCCATTCCTGAGGATTATCTACAGTCTCTTCGTTAGGATTGTCGGTAATCTTGTTAGCATGTCCTACGATAGTAACCTTGTAATCCTTGAACTTCTTAAGAATATCTGCAATACGGTTCAATACCTTAATATTGTTATCTACCTTAGCAGAATCAAGCTTAGCATTTGCAGTCTGGAAGTTTGCAGCGTCAGACTCGAAGATGATAGAAGGTACAGCCATCTTCAAAAGGTTTCCGTCGCGAATTACAAGAACATCCACAGGAATTACACCATTTACAGTAGAAGTCATTCCAAGGTTGTCTGTTACTGTAAATACATATGGATAATCCATAGCAGACTGAACACGTTCAGCATTTCCCTTTGCGTCCTTCTGAACATTACTCAAACCGTCCCAGATGATTCTTTCTGTAATCTGACTCTTTCCAGAAGTCTTCCAGAAATCCTTACCCTTAGGATCTTTAATTGTAAATGACCAGCTCTTGATTTTTGCCTTTGTAGAACCAGAAAGCTTGATATACAAATCATCATCTACACCATCATTATCCGGACTGAAGTATTCTGGAGCAGTCTTAACGCTGAGTTTTGGAGCAGTTGCTGTACAGATAAATGGAGCAGAAACTGCACTTACCTTATTTCCTGTTACATAAACAATTTCAAGAGTTCCTGTAAAGGTTCCTTCGCAGGCAAGCCCGTCTTTGCCGGCTCCGTTCCAGTTGATGCTTGCAGGAAGATTTGCACTATCCTTTTCTGAGAGAGAATAAACACTTGTACCGTCTTCCTTGCGAACATCAAAGTTCCATGACTTGATATTATCAGCTACAGAAGTGCGAACTTCAAACTTCTGCAGGTCGAGGTAGCCATCGTTATTAGGAGAGATTCCTTCATATTCAGCAGTGATGTAAGCCTTTGTTTCGCGGTTATCAAGAGTAATTCCCTTGAGTTCTGTAGAGAAGCTGTTTCCGGCATCATCAGTTGAGAAAATTACGATATTGTATTTTCCATCAGCTGCCATATTACCTGCTTCATCAGTACCATCCCAGGTAAAGTTATCTTTACTTCCGTTCCATGAGAACTTGCGGACAGCCTTATCCTTAGCATCGCGAACCTCTGCATTCCAGAGCTTTTCTGCAGTGCTTTCCTTGATGCTTACAGGAATATTTTTCTGAGCACCGTTTCCGTTTGGAGAGAATGAAGACCATGGAATTTCAGCAGCAAGCTTTGGAGCAGCTGTATCCAGTTCAAAGTCCTGTGTTGAAGCAGAAGCTGTAGAACCGTTTACAGCAAGAACAGAAAGCTGAGCAGAATAAACTCCGTCTGCACAAAGCATTTTTGCACTGTCTTTTCCATCCCATACAAAGTTTACAGGAAGCTTTTTGTTTTCCTTTACAGAATAAACTGTATTTCCTTTTTTATCGCGGATGATAAATTCAAATGAAGCAACATCCTTTGTTGCAGTTACCGGTGTAAAGGTAATTGTATCCTTTACTTTATTACCGTTTGGAGAGAAAGCCTTGTCTGACATAGCAAGAAGCAGCTGAGCTTCTGTTGTATCAAAGGTTACGGCTTCTGTTGTCTGGCTCACACCTGTATTTCCCGCAAGGTCTGTTCCAATCAAAACAAAGCGGTACTGACCTTTGTCTGCAATTGAACCGTCAGAGGCAATACCGTTCCATACAACTTCACTTGGAGGATATTCTCCAAAGTCGTAAGAATTAACAGCCTTACCTGCTGCATTCTGGATTTCACCCTTCCATGAAGGAACTGTAGCTCCATCAGAAGGAACCGGTGTAATCTTAAAGGTAACAGTGTCTTTAGAACCGGCACCAAATACCTTTTCAGAAGCGACAATCTGAGCAGCCGGCTTTTCTGTATCAAGAACGAGAACCGGAGAAGAAATTGGAGCCGGCTCGTATCCATTCAGATATTTAGCAGTAACTACAGCCTGATACTTTCCATCCTTAAGCTGCTTGCCGCTTTCATCGTTTCCGTCAAAAACAATCTGTGCAGGAGGCACAGCCCCACTGTTATTCTGATTGTAAGTTCGAACAACCTTTCCGCCATTGTCTTTTACTGTAACCGCCCATTCAACAAGCTTATTACCAGATTTTTCTTCCGGAACAGGAATAGTTACATCAAGAGTAACAACTCCATTCTTGCTTTCTGTCTTAGGAGAGAAATAGCGGGAACCCTTTACATAAAGGTTTGTAGCAGGCTTTTCTGCAGAATAAATGATGTTTGTGATTGAAGCTGGTGCAGAAGTGTTTCCTGCACGGTCTGTTGCAGAAATCTCGTATGAATAAACGCCGTCAAATACCTGAGAATCCTGGTCGTTTGTACCCTTCCACTGGAATTCAGCAGGTTCAGCATTTACCCATTTTACAGTTTTAACAACATTTCCATCGGCGCTCTTGAAAAGTCCAACCCATTCATCTTCAACAGAACCTGTCTGTTTGATTCTGAGGGCAGATTTTGCACCTTCACCAAAAATCTTGTCAGAAGGCTGAGAAAGCTCTACATCAGGAGCAAGAGTATCAACTACAACCTCATATTCCTTTGTTTTACCTGTGTTACCGTTATCATCAGTTGCAGTTATGTAATAAAAATAACTTCCGTCCGGAGCAGTTTCACCATTATTCATTGCACCATTCCAGATAACAGACTCTGGAACTGTTACACCCTGCTTTTTTGAAAAAAGCTGCTTAAAGAAAGCCTTAAATGTAAGCTTTGCAGGACGAGCAATTTTATTTTCAATTGTGCGGACAACATTGTGGTTAGAATCCATAATTACAAGACTCCAGCCCTGTACATAACGCTTGTCCGAAATTTTCATTGGTATTACAAGTTCATCCTGAATACCATCGCTGTTTGGTGAAATATATTTTGGTTCAGCAGCAGCAAAAATTGTAACTGAGGCCAGAAGAAGGCCAGAAATTAAAATCTTCTTATTCATCATCATCTCCTTCCTACCGGCTATTCTTTTTCATCCCATACAAGAATCTTAGGAGCTTCATTGTCTGCCATACCCAGGTCAATGTCTACTCCACCAGAAATTGCATGAAGAGTTTCGTCAAAATTCTTATAACCGGCTGAAACTGCCATTTCGCTCTGGCTCCAGCCATTATCTTCAAGATACTGATTATTTTTTACGTTGAATGAGAACTTATAGAGGAAAGACACAGAAGGAATATAGCTGTTTTTGCCATTTACGGCTTCTTTCAGATTAAACTTCTCTCCAAGGCTTATATAAAAAGCATTCTTAAATGCAACCTGTGCGTTGAAATCTATTATAAGATTCTGGAAGCATGGAACTGAAAAATCAAGACCTAAACCGATTTTTGCAATTTCTGTATCAAGAATTGTTCCTGCGGCTCCAAACTTTAGTGTTGCAAGTGTCGGGAATGGTGTGTTTTCCTCTTCTTCATCAACACCCCAAGTTGCGATATTTGTATACATCTTTCCAAGATTAAGTACAGAAGCAGCAATACGGAAATCGCTGAAAGGTCCAAGATTTCCAAGGGTATAAAGAGCACCTGCATCTGCATACACAGACCAGTCATTATCCGGATCCCAGATAAATCCGCCTCCTGCATTAAGTCCAACGCTAAGCTGGTCTGTGATTTCTTTTGAAAGACCAGCTCTGAAATTGATAGATTTTCCAAGAGGAAGTTCATACAATTCAGCAAAAGTACCGTCTACATGTCCGCTGAATATAAATCGCTTAAAAGGAATAAGTATTCCAGACTGGAAAGCATGACCTATATGTTTAGCATTTATATCATTTGCTGAATAAAGGAATGTGTAACCTGCAGTAAGGTTTACACGCTGCTCTCTTGCAGTAAGTGCCGGATTCACAAGAATTGAATCTGCATTTGCATCAAACAAAGCACCACCTGTAACAGAATTAGCACCAGAAAGATTTACAGGACTTGCAAGCATATTTAAGTCCTCTCCTCCTGCCGGCGGATTGTAAGAATATGCAGCTGTCAAAAGCATGCCTGCTGCAAATAACGTGAATAATAGTTTTTTCATAAAATCTCCTTCACAAGTAGTATTCACAAAAAAAACAACGCTGCTTCACAAAAGCAACGTTTTTATAATAATTTAATTAATTATATTCATAAATCAAAGCGACTGCAAGTTACCATTGATTTATTGTTCTTTATGCACATATCCTTGAATTATTGTAGTTTTTACCATATTATAGTAAACATGGACAGTACAAAAAATAAATCAGAAAGCGCTTCATCTAATAAACCGGCTGTAAAAGAAAGTTTCTTTCAGTCGCTGCTTTCTTCATTATTTAAATCCTCTAATCCGGAAGCAGAGAAAAAACGCCGCTTAAAGAATCTTGCTAAAACAATTTCCAAGACAAAATACCATGCCTATTATCGTCCTTCTACAGGCGAAATGCTGGGACCTTTCGGAAAATTGATGTTTGATTTGTACAAAGCAGTTTCTTCGGCACAGACTTTTTTCCGCAATACACAGAATCCGCAGATTTTCAAACGCCAGATTATAAACTATGTTCTTTCTGAAAATCAGATGACTCTTCTCGATGAACTTGATGAACAGAAAATTCTTGAACAGGCCAGAACAGTTCCTTTTGCAAAGCTTCAGCAGGATGTTGAGCATAAGCTCCAGGTTTTCACAAATGATTTTAACGAAACCCGCGCTACTAAAGCCGACACTCTTGAAAAAGCCTTTTCAATTTTCCAGGACTTCTGCGAGTTTGATTATTATATGATTCTCAAGAAGTTTGATTCTTCATATCAGGAATTTTCATTCAATGCCCTGCCTCGTCTGGAAAAAGTAAACGGCGAATATATTATTGATGACCTTAAGGACTTCCTCGCCGTTGCCTACAGCATTACAGATGATTCTGTAGACTGGAATGTTCTTTTTGATATGTTCAAGGAAACACAAAGCCGCGAACTCATTTCTATGGGAAACTGGAAAAAGATAATTGCTAAGATTAAGAATATTCAGTCTTCAAAATCGCTTGATTATATTGTACAGCATATTTCACAGGATTTTACCTACGAGACTAAAACCTCTTATCATCATGCCTCTGTAATCGAGCCTTATATCGAAAAAATTGAAACTGACACAAGAAATCTTATGGCAAAAATCGAAACAGAACAGAAGGAATCAAAGGCTTCTTCTATCTGTATGCAGATTTTTGGAACAGCAGATCCTCAGAGCTTAAAATATTACACAGCAGAGTTCAACGCACCTCTCGAAAAGAAAGGTCTTTCTGTTCTTGAGTACACAGAACCTCTCAACTATCTTAAAACCTTCCTTGTTGAGTTTGTTAAAAAGGCAATCCGCGAATATTATGATGTTGTAGTAATCCGAGGTCAGTGGGATGCTACCCTTTCCGCTCCTATGTCTAACGCATATCAGGAACTGCTTAAACTTTCTGATGAAGTAACAAGTTTTGATGAAATGATGGCAGAAGAAGGAACTATGGGCGTAAAAGTAAAAACCCTGCTTCCAAAAACTGCCCATGATGCCGGTGCTGAAAACATCATAAACCGCGTTGTTTCAGATGCAAACGAAACAGCCCGCGGTTACATAATTCAGGGAACCCAGAATCTTATTACAATCGGTAAGACTGTAAAACAGCTTATTGAAGATTACGTCCTTCCTAAGCCTGTAATCGTACAGAACTGGAAGGAACTGGAAAAATACATTGAAGAACCAATGAAGGAATTCAGCGTAAATATCTACAAGAAGATTTATCTTTTCGTTCAGCTGATGCAGACTTACATCAATTAACGCATAGCCTGCATTTTATTGCTTATTCGTGTTCCTATTACCTGAATAATCTCTACCATCAAAAGAATAATCACTACCGAGCCTACCATGTATTCTACACGGTAGCGCTGGTAGCCGTAACGGATTGCTACGTCTCCAAGTCCGCCACCGCCTACAGTACCGGCCATAGCAGAATAACCAATAAGATTGATAATTGTCAAAGTTACACCGTTTACAATAGAAGGAAGTGCTTCCGGCAAAAGAATCTTAAAAATCAGCTGGTGGTCTGTAGAGCCCATTGAGCGTCCTGCGGCAATTACTCCCGGGTCAACCTCTTTAAGGCTGGACTCAATTACACGGGCAACAAAAGGCGCTGCTGCAATTGTAAGCGGTACAATAGAAGCTTTTGTTCCAATTGCAGTATGTACGATTACACGTGTAAAAGGAAAAAGCAGAATTACAAGAATTACAAAAGGAATTGCACGCAGAATATTAATAATCACAGAAAGAATCTGATACAAAAGCTTTTTAGGTCTTAAGCCCGCTGCCGGGTCGCTTGTGCAAAGCAGAATTCCAAGAGGAATACCAAGAATCATACTAAATATAGTAGAAAACAATACCATTATAAGGGTCTGCCAGGTAGCCTCTCCAATTACAGACAAATACTTTACTAATTCCGGACTCATATTACTCACCTGCCTTTTCTACTATTATATTCTGACTTCTAAGGTATTCGAGGGCTTCAGAAACCTGAAAACCGGTAAAGTCTACAATCATCTTACCAATGTCACCATCTGTAAGATGCTGAACACCAGCCGCCCTGATATTAAATTCAACATCAAACTTCTTTGCTACATTACTGAGAACCGGAGCCCCCTGCTTGTCGCTAGGGAAGCTGAGTTCATATTCACCACCCTCTGTAGACCAGCGGATAATGTCAGAACCGTTTGCATCAGGCTTACGGTCGCTACCGATATGAGAAATAAAATCCTTGGTTACAGGGCTCTTAGGATTTAAGAAGATATCATTTACAGAGCCGACTTCTACCAGCTTACCTTCGTTGATTACCGCAACCTGGCTGCAGGCATCGCGAACAACCTCCATCTGGTGGGTAATCATTACAACTGTAAGATTCATCTGGCTCTGGATTTTGCGGATAAGGTTTAAGATTGATGTTGTTGTCTGCGGATCAAGCGCACTAGTTGCCTCATCGCAGAAAAGAATATCAGGCTTGTTTGCAAGAGCACGGGCAATTGCAATTCTCTGTTTCTGACCACCACTCAAAGTGCTGATTCTGGCATTTTTGCGGTCCGAAAGCTCTACAATTTCCAGCAACTCATCTACGCGGCGGTTTATTTCATCTTTTGGAAGCCCGCAGATTTCCATTGGATAAGCAATATTCTGACCAGCCGAACGTGAAGAAAAAAGGTTGAAGTTTTGAAAAATCATGCCAATACGGCGGCGGCGCATAACCAGTTCTTTTTCATCAAGGTTGTCTACCCGCTGACCATCATATAAAACTTCACCGGAATCCGGCTTTTCCATCATACTGATAAGGCGCACAAGGGAAGATTTTCCCGCACCACTCTTTCCGATAATTCCAAAAATCTGATTTGAAGGAATTGTAAGGGAGATATCATTTACGGCTGCAACCTTTGAAAGTCCGTCGGCAGAGTCGTAAACCCTCACTAAATTGTTTAAATCTATCTGCATTCTTCTATTATATTAAATGATAAAAAGTTTTTCAAATCAACGCGAACTTATATTCGTCCCCTCCCGTGAAAAAAGCCTGTCGCCAACGGGATGATGTTGTCGCCAGACTTTTTTCACTACGGGTACGAATATAAAAAACTGTAAATAAAAAACTTTTTTTCTAAACTTAATCAACCGAATGCCGATAGTTTTAATAAGGTGGCCGGTGGATTTCGCCGGTGCAAAGAGGAAAATTTATGGAACAGAAAAAGACATTATGGATTATTGCCGCAGTAGGCGTATTTCTGCTGGTAGTTCTTGGAGTACCGGCAATCCTTCATTATCCTTCAAGAAATCCCGTTCCCGCTTATGCAAGCATCTCTCCGGTAGAAAAAAAGACTTCTCAGGGAGGCTGGACAAAACCGGCAGCAGATGTTGAAGCTGCAAAGGTAAATGATCTTGTAGTACTTGCTGATAATGCCACAATCTATTCACAGAATACAGAACTTCCTTCTGGCAATGGCACAACAATCGATTTGAATGCACTTAAAAATGAACTTGTAACAGATACTCAGCTTCAGGCTCAGCCACAGAACATCAACATTACAGTTAATATTCCAGAAACAAAGGAAGAAGTAAAAGTTGCTCCTAAAACAGAAACTCCATATGTTGCAAAAGAGGAACCAGTTGTAAACACAGTAAAAACTGTTCAGAAGGCCGAAGTAAAAGCTGAAAAAACTGCTAAGGCAGCAAAAGCTCCTAAAACAAATGCAGTTGCAAATGCTAATACACAGAAGGCAGCACCTGCTCCAAAAGCAGAGCCAAAGAAAACTCAGTACTGGGTACAGGTTGCCGCTTACAGCAATAAAAAAGGTGCAGAAGGAGCACGTTCTATTCTTGATGAAAACAAGATTCCTTCAGATATCTTTACTTACAGAGATAACAAAGACAAGCTTTACTACCGCGTTCGTGTAGGACCTTACACAACAAAGAGCGAAGCAGAATACTGGCGAACAAGAATTATCAAAATCAGCGATATTGATAATGCTAACGACAGTTATATTACAAGTACTACAATCTAATTATACATTATTGAGAAAGGCCGGTGGTTTCGATACGATGCTTCGCATCACTCAACCACCGGTATTTTTTTTAACTTTTTTCTAAAAAAACTTCCTTTTTTGACACACTTTATACTACTTATAAGGTGTGAGGAAATTATATTTATTTGCAATTCTGATTACAGCAGCTGCAGTAAATCTCTGTAATGCTAAAGAGCCCTATCACCTGGAATTATACGGTGATTCTCAAAAAACCGGCGGAACCCGATTTTCAACACCTGTAACAGAATTTCGGGTGGCAAGCAGGCCAGAAAAAATCAATTTCGGATTACTCTTTACAAGTGAAAATCTTTTCAAAAAATTACCCATAGAGTTTAAATACGGGAATCTTTCTTTTGCAGGTTCACTTTCAAAGCTGAACTCTCCGGAATTGAGCAATGGTACATCTCCTTTTTCAAGCAGCAGCCTTTCTGCGAGCTGTGTCACTGCAAATCTGCCGGGTTATTCCTCTTTTTCTAAAGCTGAAAGTGCTTTCATGCAGATGAAGCTGAATCACCTGGCAAGGCTCCCCTTTTTACTCACTATGAACATGGCCGTAAATCCGGAAACTTCTTCTCCTCTTTTTTCAACTCTCCTTTCAAAAAAGTTTTTCTCAAATCAATTATCATTATCAGCTTCGTTTACAAGCGGCTCTTTCATATATGAGGACAAGAACTCTTCTTCATGGTTTCTTGATTCTCCCTACTACGCGGAAGATGAAGGCTTTTGTTCTCTATTACAAATTTCCTCGGATTACCGGAAAAAAAAGAGCAGAAATGGAATTCATTCTGCTTTTATGGCAGCATTCTATGAATCTCCCTTTGGCCCTTATACAGTAATTTATAGAAGTGATTTAAAATTCAATATTCACAGGACAGAGTTTTTTCTTTCTGCCTTTTTAAATGAATACGAAGACACCCTTACAAGCTCCGGAAAAGAGCTGGATCCCTGCACCCAGTTTAAAGCCGGTTTTATAAGCAAAAAGCCTTTTCTTACTGGCAGTCAGAAGTTATTATTTATCAAATATGGTATTAATGCCTTCACACGAATAAACCTTACAAAAGAAGAACATCCTCTTCGTATTAATACAGGCATTCAACTCTCTTCGGATTTAACAGCAATTTCCTTTTCCGTTTCTGCAGATTCAAAAATACTTTCACCTTCTCCCGACACTCCGCCTCAGTCTCTGGAAAAAGACAGCTTCACTTTTCAAATCAAAAATTCCTGGAATCTGAAAAAAATAACTCCAGCTTTTTCAACAACCTTAGAAGCAGGTCATTACAAGTTTTCAACAAGTCTTTCTTTTCCCCCGGATAAAAAAAATTATAAAATCAGCAGCAATTGTGCCTTCAGTTTTTCTACTGAAGATGGAGAAATCGCAGACCGTAAAATTTCAGCTTCATTAAACTGCAGATTTAACTATAAAATGCTGACGATTATAGGAAAACTGTCTGCAACTATTGAATAGGTCGCAATTTTTCATTAAAATAGACAGACACTATTATTTTAGGAATATTTTTTTTAAAAGAGGTATTAATATGGCTTGGGATATTTCAAAAGTAAGAAATATCGGTATCAGTGCCCACATTGACTCTGGAAAGACAACAACTTCAGAACGTATCTTGTTCTACTGTAACAAGATTCACGCAATTCACGAAGTTCGTGGTAAGGACGGTGTTGGTGCTGTAATGGATAACATGGAACTGGAACGTGAACGTGGTATCACAATCCAGTCTGCTGCTACTCAGGTTCAGTGGAAAGACTACACAATCAACCTTATCGACACACCGGGTCACGTTGACTTCACTGTAGAAGTTGAACGCTCACTCCGCGTACTCGACGGCGCTATCATGATTCTTTGTGCCGTTGCCGGTGTTCAGTCTCAGTCAATCACTGTAGACCGCCAGCTTAAGCGCTACCATGTACCTCGTGTTGCATTTGTAAACAAGTGTGACCGCCAGGGTGCTAACCCACTCCGCGTTCGTCTCCAGCTCCGCGAAAAGCTCGGTTTGAACGCATATATGATGGAGCTCCCAATTGGTTTGGAAGACAAGCTCGAAGGTGTTGTAGACCTCGTTGGAATGAAGGCTATCTACTTCGACGGACCAAACGGTGAAGATCTCCGCATCGCAGAAATTCCTGCAAACTTGAAAGACGATGCAGAAAAGTACCGCGAAGAACTCCTCGACGCAGCTTCTATGTTCGATGATTCTTTGATGGAAGAAATCATGGAAAAGGGTTACGATGGAGTTGCAGAAGACAAGATTATCGCTGCTATCCGTAAGGGAACTCTTGCTGAGCAGTTCGTAGGTGTATTCTGTGGTTCAGCTCACGTAAACAAGGGTATTCAGCCTCTTCTCGACGCTGTAGTACGCTACCTCCCTGCTCCAAACGAAGTACGCAACGTTGCTCTCGACCTCGACAACAACGAAGCTGAAGTTGAACTTGAATCAGTTGATAACAAACCTTGTGTTGCACTTGGTTTCAAACTTGATGATGGTCAGTATGGTCAGCTTACATATACTCGTGTTTACCAGGGTAAAATTAAGAAGGGAGAAGAACTTTACAACACACGTACAAAGAAGAAGTTCAAGGTTGGACGTCTTGTACGTATGAACTCTGCTCAGATGGAAGATATCAACGAAGGTTGTGCAGGTGATATCGTTGCACTCTTCGGTGTTGACTGTGCATCTGGTGATACATTCGTAAGTGGTGGAATTAACTATTCTATGGCTTCTATGTACGTTCCAGAACCTGTAATTTCTTTGTCTATTACTCCAAAAGACAAACAGGCTTCTATGCAGATGTCTAAGGCTCTTAACCGCTTTACAAAAGAAGACCCAACATTCCGTGTATACACAGACCCAGAATCTAACGAAACAATTATTAAGGGTATGGGTGAACTTCACCTTGAAGTATACGTAGAACGTATGCGCCGTGAATATAACTGTGAAGTAACAACTGGTGCTCCACAGGTTGCTTACCGTGAATCTATCACTCAGCGGGGTGACTTCAACTACACTCATAAGAAGCAGACTGGTGGTTCTGGACAGTACGGTCGTGTTGCCGGATTCATGGAACCAGATTCAGAGAAAGACTACGAGTTCGTAGACGCAATTAAGGGAGGTGCAATTCCTAACGAATACATCCCTTCTTGTGATAAAGGTTTCCAGAAGGCTATGAAGGAAGGTTCTTTGATTGGAGCTCCTATCGTAGGTGTTAAGATCACAATTAATGATGGTCAGTACCACCCTGTAGACTCTAACGATAACGCATTCCAGATTGCCGCTATTGGTGCTTTCCGTGAAGGTTACCTCAAGGCTAAGCCAGTAATCCTCGAACCAATCATGAAGGTACAGATGACTGCACCTACAGAGTTCCAGGGTAACTTGTTCGGTCTTATCAACCAGCGCCGTGGTGTAATTGTTGATTCAACTGATGAAAACAACACATCTACTGTAAACGCAGAAGTTCCACTTTCAGAAATGTTCGGATTCTCTACTATCCTCCGTTCTTCAACTCAGGGTAAGGGTGAATTCACAATGGAATTCCTCAAGTACGGTAAGGTTCCTAATGCTGTTGCTGATGAACTCATCGCTAAGCACAAGGCAGCAAAGGAAGCTGGTAAGAAATAAGTTGTAAAAGTCGGTGGTTGAGTAGCCCATAGGGCGTATCGAAACCACAAGCATACATGAAACGGTGGTTTCGGTACACTTCGCTTCGCGAAGCACTCAACCACCGTTTTTTTATTTTAAATGTTTGCTTTATCTTAATTCATAGTTTAGAATATAGAAAGTAATCAGATAGCTGATTTAAAAATATTTGCACCTCAGGAGGTCAACTATGGATAAAAAAGATTTAATTGCTCACAGCCCAGTGAGATATTTCGACGTAACAAATGCAGGATTAAAAGACGGCGAAATGGGACTTATCACAGCTAAAAAAGGACTTGGAAAGACTTCTATTCTGGTTCAGTTCGGAATTGACAGCCTTCTAAATGACAAAGCTCTCGTTCATGTTTCTTTTGACCAGCAGTCATCAAATGTAATTGCCTGGTATTCAAGCGTTCTTGCAGAAATCGCAAAGAAAAAGAGCCTTAATCTTGATGATGTAAATGAAGAAATTGTCCGCAACCGCACAATTTTGAATTTTAACCAGGAAACCTTCACACTGCCAAAGGTTGTTAATACACTTAAAGCAATGAAAGACGGCGGCATTAAAATCAGCACTATTGTAGTTGATGGTCTTGATATGAATAAAGCTTCTGCCGCAGACATAAAATGCTTTGCAGACTTCATTAAGGCAGAAAAAATGACAGCCTGGTTCAGCTTTACAAACGAAGCTGCAGACCTCAAAGGTACGCTCGATGCAGACAAGCTTGAAAACTTTACAACAGTTGCTCACCTTGCAGCGGAAGGCAAGGCTCTTTCACTTGCCATCCTAAAAAATGGCGAAGGAAAAGTAAACCTTGATGCAAAAACCCTTTTGATGTGTAAAGCATAAAAAAACTAAAAAAAGTGCACTGAAAAGTGCACTTTTTTTATCTCCCGCGTGTCTAAATATATGTAAACAAACTCAAACATGGGAGATTTATATGAAAAAGACCATCACTTATCTTATAACTACACAGGTACTGATTTTAGCTTCAGTAGCTTCTTTATTATTTTCAAGCTGTATTATCGTTCACCCGGATGATGAAATTATTGTTGAAAAGAAATCTACAACAGCCGTTTCAACAACAACCTCTACCCCTACAGTTGACACCTACAACATCACCTGCAAAAATATGACACATTTTGTTGTAACAGACTGGTGTGTAAAAAAAGACAACATTGTAACTTATGCAAACTCTGGTAGTAATCGCGCCATCAGACCAGATGGTGGAGAAGACATGATTACAGACCTTCCTGAAGGCTACTACAAGATTTATTTCAGTTTTGAAGATGATTATCAGCTCAATCCTGATGATTACTTCAGCAGTGACAGCGTTTACCTTAATCAGGATGTTACTTATTGCCTTTATCAAAGAAATTCTACTTACACTGTAGAATGCCGTTCTGCAGGCCTGACCCCCGAACTCTACCTTCTTGGTTCCGATGGTTCAGAAATTACACTTGTAAAATAGTGTCATAGTACTTTATAATATTACCCGTAATTAGACAGGAGACCTATATGAAAAAAATTATACCGATTTTACTTGTAGCCATAACAACCATTATGCTTTCAAGCTGTATCATTATTGCAGAAGAACCAAAATATACAATATATTTTTATAACGATACCTACACACAGCATGTCTATGACTGGTATGTAAAAGATGCAGACGGATATAATCATGTAGCATCAAAAGATTATTGCATGGTTGCTCCAGGAGAATATGACTATATTGATGATCTTTCAAAAGATTATTATGAGGTATGGTTCTGTGTTTATTCAAGCAGATCTACAGATTTATATTTGCACACAAATCAGATTAAACTTGATAGAGATACAACTTTTAGACTTGCAAATGAAGAATTTATAATTGGTTCTCCACGAACAGCTGCTGATATTACATCTATCGAAGAAACCGATGAATCAAAATTTGTTCTTATAGATTCAGAAGGAAATACATATCAATTGTTTAGTGCTAACGAATAATTAACAAAAACCACACGGATTGGATTTTGCTAACGCAAAATCATAAATAAAAAAAGGAATTGCGTTAGCAATTCCCTAATCCGTGTGGTATTTTTATTTTAAACACACATTACAAATCCTGGCGCTGGTCGTCTTTCCATGGGAAGAGGAAGCTGCGGATTGGTCGAGGCCCGAGAATATCACGGTCTTCCATGAGCAGGTCATCCCAGGGAATCTGGCGGCGCTCTTTTTTTGTTTTAAGTTCAGGATGCTCTTCCAGATAATCATATTTATAAAGCAGAACACGAAGGGCATTTGTATTAGCAATCAGAAGCCCGGACATTGAAGGAAAGAATCCGATACAAACAACAGAAAGGGCAAGAAGAATCAGATTGTAAAGGCCCATCAAAAGAGAAAAGCCGGTATTATCAAAAAGAATAATAAAGCTCTTCTTAAAGCATTTCTTGAAATTATTATGCATAAGGCCGCGGATTGGAATAAACCACTGCATTGCAAGCAGATAGAAAAAATCTACCCAGAAAATTGCACAGCCTAATGCAAAGCCCAGTAAACTGCCAGACTCTACAATGTAATAGCGGATAGAAAAACTTGAAATAAGAAATACACCCGCGTTCATAAGACCAAACAAGGCACCATCTTTAAGAGAACCCGGAATCTGCTTGAAAAAGTCCAGAATATGAATGCCTTCAAAATTTGCAATATGCGCTGCAGAATCACTGAATGCAAAAACCAGTATTGACAGAACTACACAGCTTACAAGAATGCAAAGAAGAGCAAGAATACCATTTGAAGAAGCAAAGGCATTTAGAAAAACAAGACCAATTCCTGTAAAAAGGAAAACAAGGTTTGAAATAATAACTGAAATAAGATTATCCCAGCCATCGCAGAAATTCTTTTTTAATATAAAACCAAACATATTTAAAATTTAACAATTATTATAGTTAAATACAAGAAGATTTCGTGGTAAAATCAAGATATGGACGTAAATTCTTCTATTTCCTTACTTTCAAATATTCATACTATTACTGCAGATTTTATAACAGAAAAGCTGAAGGAACGAGGCTTCCCTGATTTTGCCTCATCACATGGAAATATTCTTTTTCAACTTAGTGTAAACGAAAAAATGACCATGGGAGACCTTGCAGAAAAAATCAACCGCGATAAGTCCACTACAACAGTGTTGGTCCGCAAGCTGGAAAAAGACGGCTTCATCACCGGAGAGTCAGATCCCACCGACAAAAGAAGCCGAGTAATCTATCTGACAGAAAAGGGAAAAAAGTTTAATAATACCGCCTGTCAACTTTCAAAAGAATTGCTGTCCACATTCTACAACGGCTTTACAGATGAAGAAAAAGAAAGCTTTTTTCAGTCATTGTTGAAAATCAAAAAGAATTTCCTTACCGGAAAGGAAAACGGATAAGTAAAAAAAATCCCACGGAGTGCAAAAAAAAGTATGGTGACAACATCATCCCGTTGGCAACATGCTTTTTTAGGCACGCAGTGGGATTTTTTTTAGCTATACGGCTTGACAATAGTTTTATATAAAACTATATTGTCACTCATGAAAAAGATACTTTTATTTACAACTATTTTCGCCGCAATCCTTTCTTTGGGATTTGCTAAAGCTAAAAAGGCACCAAAAACTTCTATTGCCGTATTTGTTCCTGGCATCATTGATGACAGTCCTACTTACAATATGCTGGTTCAGGGCGTAAAAGCCGCTGTTGAAGAAAAGAATCAGGGCCTTGATAAGAAAAACAAGCTCGACCTTTTTGTTATGGAAGCCGGTACAAATCAGGCTGAATGGGGCCCAAAAATTACAGCCCTCTGTGCAGAAAGAAAATATGATGTAATTATCTCATCTAACCCTTCCCTGCCAGACCTTGTAGAACCAATTCTCAAAGCCTTCCCAAATCAGAAGTTTATCCTTCTTGATGCAACAAAAGAAGGAAACAAAAATATCCATACAGTCTGCTACAATCAGTATGAGCAGTCATACCTTACAGGCTATATCGGAGGCTTCATGTCTAAGAGCCATAAGCTTGCTTTGATTGCTGCGCAGGAATATCCGGTAATGAATAATGTTATCTATCCTTATTTCGAAAAGGGTGCAAAGGCTGCAAACTCCGCTTCTACTGTAGACTTTAGAATTGTAGGTAACTGGTACGACGCATCAAAGGGTGCAGAAATTGCAGACGCAGTTGCAAAAAAAGGCGTGGATGTAATTCTCCCTATTTGCGGCGGTGCTTCGCAGGGTGTAATAAAATCTGCAGTAAACAATAAGATTTACGTTACCTGGTTTGATGACAACGGCTTTGCAAAGGCTCCCGGAACAATCATTTCTTCCAGCGTTATGGAACAGAAGAAAATGTCTTACAATGTAACAAAAGAGTTCATTGAAGGCTCTACTCCATGGGGCAGCGCAAAGATGGTAGGAATCAAGGAAGGCTTTGTTGACTTTGTACAGGATGACCCGAACTACATTAAGACAGTTCCGGAAGATATTCGTACAAAGATGGCAGCCTTACTTGCCGACATTCGTGCCGGAAAGGTTGAAATTAAATAAATAATGTGGTTTCGATACGGCCTTCGGCCTACTCAACCACCGGTGGTTGAGTGCGCACGAAGTGCGTGTATCGAAACCACAATTTCAGAGTATGCTTTCATTAAAAGATATCTGCGTACAATATTCATACAAAACCGTACTCACAGGAGTCTCTTTAGACTTCGAAGAGGGAAAGATTTATTCTCTCCTGGGTGAGAACGGTGCGGGCAAGTCTACACTGGCTCATGTACTTTGCGGAGATATCGAGCCGACCAGCGGAAGCATTTATCTTAATGAAAAAAAACTAAAAATCAGAAAGCCAAAGGATGCAATTAAAAGCGGCATTGTCTGTGTTCATCAGCGACCGCTGCTGGCTCCTTCACTTTCTATCCGGGATAATCTTAAAATCGGCATCAGCCATAAAAAGCTTGCAGAAATCCCGGAAATCACGAAAAACTGGCTCCCTGGGCGGGACCTTTCAGAACTGGTAGAAAATCTCAGTGAAGAGGAAGCCTTCAATACTTCGCTTGCCGGTGCACTGTTAAAAAGTCCATGTCTGCTGATTCTGGATGAACCGCCCTTTTTAGATGCTCAGAAAATCAGGGAACTTGCAGAAAGAGGACTCATCATAATCATCATTACCCACAGCTTTAAGGAAGCAATTGAAAAATCAGACCAGGTAGTATTGCTTAAAGATGGCTGTGTTCTCGAAAAAACACCTGCAGCTCAGATTACAGAAGAAGATATAAGACAAAAGCTTTTCGGACTTACAAAAGAGCTTACACCCCCGGATTTTATAGAAGAAAAAGATATCACCGAAGAAGAAGTTATGAAGCTCAGGGAGGAGATCTCCGGGTCAAGCCCGAAGATGACAAAAGTTGCAAACTCAAAGATGACAGGCCATTCAATCGGCTATATCCCATCCGATAAAACCTTCCGCGCCTCGAATCCAAATCTTACTATATTTCAGCTTTGTACGGCTTATCACACAAGCCTTAAGCAGGCAGTCCTCATAGAATACTCAAAGGCACTTCTTAAAAAGGCCGATGTAAATATAAAACTACACGAAAAAGCTTTGTGTCTTTCCGGCGGTATGCTGCAGCGTCTTATTCTTGAACGCGAGTTGGCAGAAAATCCGGAAGAGCTTTATCTTTTTGATCCTACACACGGACTGGACCTTGAGGCAACAGAACGTCTTTATACAAGACTTGAAGGGCTTGCAAAAAAGGGAACAAAAATCATAATAGGAAAGGCAGAATGAACGTTTACTATTTAGGCTCAGCATTAAATCTTTCCTCACTTTATATGATTGCCGGAAGCGGTGCCCTGATTTCAATAAAATCCGGGGACTTTAATTTAGGTGGCGAAGGCCAGATTTACCTTGGCGGTTTTGTAAGTGCTGTAATACTTGCAGCACTGGCTAATGAAGGAGTCCTTGCAAATCCGGGCATCCCCGCTGCCCTTGCCCTGCAGCTTCCAGTAACGGCAGCCGCAGTTTCCTCTGCCCTGCTGGCAGCCCTCTCTGCAGTATTAAAGATTCTGAGAAATGCCGATTTTCTTTTTACTTCGTTTATAGCCTCTGCCGCAATAATTCCATTTATCGACGGCTTAATAAGCGGACCTGCCAGAAGCAAGACCGACAACCTTCTTGCCACAGCTTTTATCCCGGAAGCAGCAAGGCTGCCTTCTATTTTAGAGCCCTCGCCGCTTAATGCCTCTTTTATATTTGCACTTGCACTTTGTGTCGCAGCATGGTTACTGCTTTTCCGCACAGGCTGGGGAAGACAGCTTTGCATACTGGGAACATCGCCGGAATTCTCCCGCTTTGCAGGCTTTGAGTGTAAAAAACTTACTTTATCCTCCGCCCTGCTTTCCGGCGCCCTGCACGGCCTTACCGGGGCAGTCGCAATCCTTGGCACCTATTTTACCTGCCATCAGGGCTTTTACGCCGGCATGGGCTGGAACGCCCTAAGCTCGGCTCTTATTGCAGGAGCAAATCCACTGGCCTTAATTCCTGCAGCAGGCCTCATGGGCTTTATGACAACCTACGCAAACCGCTATGCACTTTTTCATAATTTTGGATTTGATATAAGCAGCTTGATTCAGGCAGTAATTCTTTTTGCAATTGCATTTCCGGCCCACCTGCCCCGCTCTTTCCGGAGGTCTGGCAAATGACAAGTCTCACAGCAATATTCTCCGCCCTCGCCTATTCCTGCCCCCTCATACTCTGCTCCCTTGGCGCCCTCTTCTCCGAGTTCGCAGGCTGCCTGGCCCTCTTTTTAGATGGACTCGTTTCCTTCTCGGCCTTTTTGTTTTATACATTCTCAGTAACCACCGGCTCGCCCCTTCTGGCTGCCCTGCTCACATGTCTGGCCGCCACCGCCCTGGCCCTTGCCTTCTCAGCCCTGATTGAAGCCGGCCGTGCAAACCGCTTTATTGCCGCCATTGCCCTCAACCTCTTATTTGGAGCGCTTACATCCTGCATGTCCTCACTGATTTTTGGAACACGCGGGGTTTTAACAAACGAAAGTTTTGCCTTTTCTGCCTGGACGGCGCGGGCGACGGCAGATTCTGTGACTGCGGTTTTTGTAGCGCTGGCGGTAGTTTTTCTTAAGTACAGCCGCCACGGACTTTATCTGAGGGTAACGGGGAGCGATGCGGATGTCTTAAAAGCAAAGGGAGTAAATCCCGGAAACCTGCGCAGCCTTTCCTGGTGCCTTGCCGCCCTGTACGCTGCACTTGCAGGTATTCTCCTGACATTAAGGCTTTCTTCCTTTGTACCAAACATTTCCAGCGGCCGCGGCTGGATGGCCCTCGCCGCAGTTTTCTTAGGCAAAAAAAAGCCGCTGCGCATTGTGGCAGCGGTTATCATCTTCTGTCTGGCAGATATTTTTGCAGCAAACATTCAGAACTACATTACAGGGATTCCAACATCTCTTCTGATTTCTCTTCCATATCTGGTTTCGCTTCTTCTGATTCTCCCGAAGTAATTTCAGAATCTCCAGGCACTTCACCGGTCACTTCGACAGACGCTTGAGAAGACTCTTCGGAATCGCCCGGCATTTCAGCGCCACTTGTCTTAAACTCCTCAAGTACGTTTTCAAGTTCAGTAAGATTCTTATAGCTTTCATCACTCGAAAGACTAACATTTTTCATCTTGTGAACAATGTCTGCAGTTTCATCCTTTATCTTATGCAGAGAACCGATTGCATTAACAAACACATCGTTCATATTATCAACCTTTGCAGATACATCCTTCTGTTTTTCTACAAGCTCACCACAATAACGACTCATTTCATCTGCTGCAGTAGAAGTCTCTTCACTTCTCTCTTTAATCTGCTGCATCTGATTATCAATCTTACCAATACCGCCGGTAATTTCCTGCAAAGAACTTACAATCTGATCTGCATGAGCACTTACCTTTTCAAAGGCAACAAAAGCAGACTGGCTCGACTTGTTTGCATTCTCTACGGCTTCTACGATAGTATTAACAACCTTTGAAATCTTATCCGCATTTTCCGAGGTCTCTTCTGCAAGCGAGCGGATTTCTTCAGCAACAACGCTAAAGCCTTTTCCTGCCTCTCCCGCATGCGCAGACTCAATTGCCGCATTCATGGAAAGAAGGTTTGTCTGCTCGGCAACATTATTGATGATTGTTACAACCTCGTAAACCTCATCAAGCTGCTGGGCTACCTGATTCAGAATCTCATTTGTTGAAGTAATTTTTTCATCACCGTCTGCAACCAGGTTATGCATTTCACCGGCATTCTTTACACGTTCTTCGGCCATCTTATTAATATAATCAAGAGTAGCCACAACCTCATTTACAGCCTTGTTGCTGTTTTCAATTGCCTTAGTCTGAACCGTATTTCCCCGGACGAGAGTATCTACATGATAATTCATCTCTGAAATTACTCCGACTGCACTGTTAACAACAGTTACTGCCTCAGAGAAAAGCTTTGTAAGATTATCAATATTGTTATCGATAAGAGAAGAAGCTTCTGCCGTACTACCCGCAGACTTATTAATGGAAGATTCTGCATTCAGAGCCTTCTTTGCAGTAGATTTTACAAGCTGGAAGAATTCATTTACCTGAGTAACCATGTTGTTGATGTTCGACATCAAAAGCCACATTTCATCGCTGCCTTCCGGCTGGATATTTACAGTAAAATCTTTATCTGCAAGGGTTGTAGTCATATTGCGGACTTTTACAATTCTCCTTGAAACACGAGACGTTACAATAAGGATTAATATAGAAAGAATTATTGTTGTGATTACGGCAAAAATGATGGTTATCATCAAAAAGCGTTTTTCCGTAGCAATCATAACCTCTTCTACCATTGCAGAAGATTTCTGGTTCAAGGACATTAAGGAAACATAAGTCAAACGGATTTTTCTCAAATGCTGATGGGCTTCATCCAGTTGTTCCATGAGATTATCCATTGCTTCGTTATTTACATACAGTTTTGAAGTTTCACGAAAGCCGAAGTTCTTGATATTAGTTCTCATTCCGGAGCTGATATCAGACTTCTCCATAGACTGTAAAACTTCTTCAATCGGAGCAAGATCATCATTAATAAGACCCCAGGTTAGCTTTACATGCTTAAGGTTTGTGGTAAATTCTTCCGGAAATTTACTTACTACCGGAGCTTCCATAAGATAATTAAATGATTCCGTAATTTCTTTTTTCTGATCGGTAAAACTTTTATAGGCGTTTTCTATATCAAAATCCCAGTAATCCATTCTCTCCAGATAATCGATTATGGAACTTAGCTGAGCCTCAGTTTTAGTTTCAATTATCTGATAATCCTTAATGTCCTGGATATTATTTAAATTGATTACGGAAAAAACGGTAAGAACAAAAGCCTGTACTATAGTAAAAAGGATGATAAAAGAAAATTTGTGATTCAGTTTCATAAAAAAATCCTGTGATATTTTGTAATAAATACATTGTACCACAGGATTTTTTAAATTCAAGGTATTTTACAGATTGCCACGACCTTCGCTACGCTCAGGTCTCGCAATGACAATTACTGCCGCGTCATTGCGAGGAGCGCAGCGACGTGGCAATCCATTAATATACGCTCAAAATCTTTTCAAGCTTGTCTTTTCCAATAATACGGAAGAAGCTGCCGAGTCTTGGTCCCTGCTCTTTTCCAATCAAAGCCTGGTAAAGTGCAGTAAAGAGAGCCTTAGACTCAAGTCCCATCTCTGTAGCAATGTCATACATAGCCTGCTGACATTCCTTATCAAGCTGGAAAGTATCGAGTTTTGGAAGAACTTCATCGCGAACACGCTTAACAGCTGTCAAAAGGTCGCCAGAGAGGTCTGCCTTGCTGCCGTCGTTACGGAGTTCAAAGCAGAAGTCTGGTGCGCAGTCCGGTGCAGAATGCTTTACCCAGAACCATGCACATTCAATGCGGCGGCGGAGGCGTTCTTCCTGCTCAGGTTTTACATCTCCGAGAGCCTTAATTACAGCATCAATATCACCAGAGTAAATCTGAAGAAGAGTTGTAAGCTGGCGGATTGTAATCTGATATGGCATAACCTCAGGAATCTTTCCATCAATCTGGCTGAGCATATAAATACGCTTTTCCTTGTTGAAGTGGTCATCAGATTTTGCCTTATCAATTCCGTAAACAATACGTTCTGTCTTGTCATAGTCCTCATAAACCTTGAGAACGTCCATATCAAAGCTGATTGCAAATTCTGTATTTGGACGAGTTCCCGCAAAAAGATAGCGGAGAACTTCTGCCTGGTAGATATCAAGTGCATCAGGAAGAGCAATTACCTTACCCTTAGAAGAAGACATCTTTCCAGGAACCCCCTTGAGGTTTACAAAGTCATAACGCATTGTAACAGGAGCATCCCAGCCATAAATACGCTTGCTTACAAGCTTTGCAGTATCGTAGCTTCCGCCCGGAGAAATATGGTCTTTTCCACCCGGCTCGAATACTACCTTTTCTTCATTCCAGCGCATTGGCCAGTCTACACGCCAGCCAAGCTTTGCGCCTTTGAAAGTACGGATATCTGCAGTTTCGCAGTTACCACATTCACACTTATAAGTAATTCCGTATTCACCGTCGTAGTCTGTAATTTCAGTTGTATCTTTCTGGCACTTACCGCAGAAAATTGCTACAGGCCAGTAAACGTCTTCAGGCTTCATTTTGTGAGCGTCATCGCGGTATTCATTAAGACATTCCTTGATTACATCGCGGTTCTGCATAGCCTTACGCATTCCTTCTGCATAGCGGTTTGCACGGTAGCGGCTTGCCTGATAAAGGAACTCCGGCTGAATGCCAACGCGTGGAAGCTGAGTTTCAATATCAACCTCGTGATGGCGGGCATAGTTTTCGTTGCGGCCGGTTGTATCTGGTACTTCGGTAATTGGATAGCGAAGATATTTTTCAAGGATTTCAGGGTCAGGCATGTTAGCAGGAACCTTGCGGAATACGTCGTAATCGTCCCAGGAATAAATAAAGCGTACTTTCTTACCGCGGTCGCGAAGGGCGCGAACTACTAAGTCTACTGTAATGATTTCGCGGAAGTTTCCAAGGTGAACAGTTCCACTTGGTGTAATACCTGAAGCACAGGTGTATAAATCCAGATCTCCCTTCTCGCGGATAATCTGGCTTGCCATCTGATCTGCCCAGTGGCAGAGCAGTGGATCTCTCTTTTCATTATTCTGATTTTCGTTACTCATAGCGCCTTATTATAGTGATTTTCTTCTATAATATCAAATACGTGTAATTAAGTGTCATTCCCCGGCAGACATTCCGTGTCATTCCCCGGCTTGACCGGGGAATCTATCCCTCCCAGTTCTGTATAGATTGTCCGGTCAAGCCGGACAATGACACTGAAGTCTTTTATTTGATACACCAGTTTATAAGTTCACAACCTTCCGGCAGAATTATGTACAAATCATGCACTCCGCTTGTAGCAGCAAGCTTTGCAGAAACTTCACTCTTCTTTCCAAGCTTTACTTCAGCAATCTCATTACCGTTGCCGCCAAAGCCGTCAATCTGAACCTTGATTGACTTTCCATCAACCGGCAGGCACTGAGTTGTAAACTCTTTTTCGCCACCAGTAAACTCAACGCCCTTAATGCAAACGTAAGCCCCGTCCTTTACACTAACTAAGGTTTGCTTTGTTGTTACAGCCACATTGCGGGAAGCAGCAAAGGTTGCAGCAGGCACTTCATTACCAAGCTTAAAGTTGCTGACCTGCTCTACTCCCTTCTTAGTCATCTTCTGCTTTGGGAGCGAACCGTCTGCATTTACTTCAAAGTTATCTATAAAGATATTGCGGTAACCGCCCTTCTCGCAGCCAACAGTTTTTTCCAGAACCTGTGTATGGTAGGCAATGTACCACTTACCACGGAAAGAGAAAATCCAATGGTGGTTATTTCCCCAGGCACCGAATACAGTTCCAGGATTTTCCAGAGTGTAGCCCTTATATTCAAAAGGTCCCAGCGGATTTTTTGAAGTCATATATCCGATTACTGCAATCGGCATTTTATCAGGATCTTTTGTATCCTTTCTGTCCTGCCAGTTTGTACAGTAGGTGTAATACCAGGTATCTCCAATCTTATTGATTCCCGAATCCTCAAAAAGGAATGGTGCATCAATCATCACAGGCTCGCCGACAATGTGAATCATATCATCAGCTAAAGCAACGCAGCGGGCATTTTTAGGGTGCTCGTATTTATCAGGATCGTGGCCGCCTCCAAAGTATAGGTAACCATTACCCTTTTCATCAACAAGAACAGCCGGGTCAAAAAGCCAGTTGATTTTGTCACAGGTCGGAGTCTTGCGGGAAATCAAAGCTTCTCCAAGAGGGTCTGTAAAAGGTCCTGTAGGAGAGTCTGCAGTTAAAACACCGATTCCGTTTGCGGAGTCTGCAAAGTAAAGGAAAAACTTGTCTTTTCCATCAATCTTTTTATAAGCAATTGCAGGAGCCCAGGAATTAGCAGCCCACTTTGCAGCACCTATATAATCATTTTTACCTGCAACCTTAATCTCCCCGCAGTCTGTCCAGTTAACCATATCCTTTGTAGAGAAGACGTTAAGAGAGGTAATCTTATTGTAGCCGTTATCAATTTTACCCTTTGTAAATTCCAGCTGCTGCATATCGTTTGTTGAATAAACATAAAGAGTATCATTATATTCCAGAACAGCAGGGTCTGCTCCGTATTTATGAGCCATAACAGGATTATTTTCTCCAGGCATCTTAAAAGCCTTTTCGGCCATAAGCTTCTGCATCTCGCTAACAGGAGTTGCCGTAATCATTTCTTCGTTTGAACAAGACATAAAAAATCCTCCAGTAAAAATTAAAAATAATAATGAACTGACACGATACACGTCATTGCGAGGAGCGCAGCGACGAAGCAATCCATTTATTCGAGTATACACTCTTGCACTTTTCATAATTTCAATATACAGTTTTATCATAAAAAAGTAAAACGTTTAACTAACATTTAGGGGAAACACATGAAAAAACAAATTTTTAATCCATATATGCCGTCCTGGGAACATGTTCCGGACGGAGAACCACACGTATTCGGAGACCGGGTATACGTTTACGGCTCGCACGATTTCTTTAACGGCTGGGTATTCTGCCAGGGAGACTATGTCTGCTACTCTGCCCCTGTAACTGATTTGACAGACTGGCGTTACGAAGGAGTAATCTATCCTAAAACTTCCGAAGAAATGAATGCAGACGGCCACATGTGCCTTTATGCTCCTGATGTAACTCAGGGCCCGGATGGCCGCTACTACCTCTACTACGTTTACGACAAGGTTGGCTTTGTTTCTGTTGCAGTCTGCGACACCCCTGCCGGAAAGTATAAATTCTACGGACATGTTCACTACAAGGATGGAACAAGACTTGGAGACCGCAAGGGCGATATGCCTCAGTTTGACCCGGGAGTTCTTACAGAAGGAAACCGCACCTACCTTTACACAGGCTTCTGCGGAAATCATATGAAAGACAGAATTGGTGCCATGGCGACAGTGCTTGGCCCTGATATGCTTACAATCGAAGAAGAGCCTGTCATCATTGCTCCGGGCGACTGCTACACCGACGTAACTGCCCCTGTTGAAACTGAATGTCCTTACCCTCAGGACTCGGTTGAAAACTGGAAGGGATATAAAGACCACGCTTTCTTCGAAGCCCCATCAATCAGAAAGATTGGAGACACCTATTATTTTGTTTTCTCTTCTCAGGTTATGCACGAGCTCTGCTATGCAACAAGTAAAAATCCAACCTCAGGCTTTACCTACCGCGGTGTAATTGTAAGTAACGTAGACCTTCATATAGATTCATATAAACCAGCTGATATGCCGACCTGCTTTGGAGCAAACAATCACGGCGGCTTTGAACTGATAAACGGTCAGTACTACATTTTCTATCACCGCCACACAAACGGAAACTGGTTCAACCGCCAGGGATGTGCAGAAAAAATGCAGGTGCTGCCAGACGGAACAATTCCTCAGGTTCAGATTACTTCCTGCGGACTTAATGGTGGTCCACTCGAAGGTAAAGGCTTCTACCCTGCTTACATTGCCTGCAATATCTTTAATCCGGATGAAAAGAACTTTATTGTTGATATAAAGCATCCCCGCATAACTCAGGACGGCAAAGACGGAGACCAGGAAGAAGGCTATGTAGCAAATATGCAGAACGGCTACACCCTTGGCTTTAAGTTCTTTGATTTTAAGGGCGTAAAAAAGATTTCGGTAACAACCCGCGGTTATGTTTACGGTAAGTACGAAATTCGCACAAAATGGGATGGACCTGTGCTGGCAGAAATCACTCCAATCGGAAGCAATATCTGGGAGAGCTTCTCTGCAGACATTTCAATCCCGGATGGAGTCGGCGAGCTTTACTTTAAGTTTGTCGGCGGCGGCAGCCATCAGTTTAAAGGCTTTAAAATTGGTGATTGAGTAGGCGAAGCCGTATCGAAATCACCTTTTTGAAATCTGCGGTGGTTTCGATACGCCCTAGGGCTACTCAACCACCGTACGTTCAGTTAGCTTTCTGCGTTTCTTCTGATATTGCTTGGGCGTGCACTTCATGTATTCTTTGAATTTTCGCGAGAAATACTGAATGTTATTGAAGCCGCTCGCCGTAGCAATTTCAGTAATGTTATTATTTGTATAAATCAAATCAAGACAGGCCTTTTCTATCCGGTATTTATTGATATACTCAGAAACATACATTCCCGTACTTTCTTTAAACAGCCTGATAAAGTGGCTTTTACTGTAGTTGGTTAATTCCAGAATAGATTTAAGGCTGAGGTTTTCACTATAGTTTTCACGGATAAAATGAAGGGCATTATCAATTGCCGAAAGTTTACGGCTTTCGGAACCATATAATTGTGAAAATCGCTCAAACTGTCCGGTTTCAACCGCATAGGAAATAATATCCAGCAGCAAAGAACGTAAAATTAAAGGACTTCCTTCTGCATTTTTTTCCATGGCAGAAATTTTAAAATAACGCTTTTCAAGTTCCTCCGGCATTTTCAGAAAACGATATAACCTTATTCCTTCAAAAAATATTCTGCAGGGATCGTCAGCAGTTCCCAGGGCCGAAATATCAAAAAGAATCCTGAAGCATCTGAATGCAGGGCCGGTCGAATCAATATTAAAATAATGCTCCTCAAAGGGATTAATGCAAATCAAATCTCCGGCATCAATAAAGACAGCTGAATTAGTAAAAAAAAGCCTGCCCCGCCCCTTTTCAACATATAACAATTCGTATTCTATCTGCCTCTGAGGGTCTTCTGAGTAGCCATCCTGGGTTAAAAAGCGCAAGGCAACCGGTTGCCGTTCTATTCTGCTTTCATTGTCCATATTGCCATTTTAATACGGATTTTTTCAAAATTCAATGTAAAATCAGACTATTTTATAAATTATATGATACTTTGAGTGTTTTTTTAGCAAAATAACGGTTTTATCATATTATAAAAACGTTTTACCATGTTTTTAACTAAAAGTTTATAAATGGAGGACTTTTATGAAAAAAATTATGTTAGTTGCTGCAGCAGCAGTACTGGCATTGAGCCTGGTGGGATGTAAAGGCGGAAATTCTGGAAAGAAAGACGCTATGAACATCTCTATCTTCACTATCCAGCAGAGAGAGCAGCCTCCTGCTGACAACAAAGCTTACAAATGGATTGAAGAGAAGTTTGGTGTAACTTTCTCTTGGGATATCCTTGTAGGTGATAAAGACCAGAAAATTGGTGTACTTATCGCTTCTGGTGACCTTCCTGACCTCGTAGAAGTAGACTCAGAGAAGTTCCAGGGTGCAGGTTGTCTTCGCGACCTTAAGCCACTCGTTGAAAAATATGGTCCAAACCTTATGAAGCACTACTCAACAGCTTGGAAAAAGATGATTGACCAGGATTCTGAAAAGGATGCTAAGGGAAACATCGTAAAAGAGCACATCTACTCTCTTCCAAACTATGGTGTAATCGATGGAGTTCCATCTGATACATACTTCAATGGTAACGGATGGTGGGTACAGAAAGCTGTTCTTAAGGAATTCGGATATCCAAAGATTAAGACAGTTGATCAGTACTTCGATCTCCTCGAAAAATACTATAAGAAATATCCAACAATCGACGGAATGCCAACAATCCCATTCAATATCATTACTGCTGACTGGGAAGCATTTGACCTCTGGAACCCACCACAGTTCCTTTCTGGAAACCCTAACGATGGTAACGGACACGTTATCAAAGAAAACGGCAAATATGTTTACTATGATATCTTCACAGACAAATTCGCTAAGCAGTGGTTCAAACTCGCTAACGGCTACTTCCAGCGTGGTTTGATCGATCCAGCTTCATTCACAGACAACCGTGACCAGTACTATGCTAAGATTGCACAGGGTCGTGTACTCGGTATGTTCATTCAGGGATGGCAGTTCATGGGTGAACCAGAACAGACTCTCTGGACAGCTGGAAAAGATGAAAGAACTTATGCTCCACTCGCTTTGACATTTGATGAATCCATTCGCCCACACTACCGCGATCGTTCACTTCCAAACCTTCAGAGAGGTTATGGTATCACTGTAAAGTGTCCTGAAGACAAGGCTATCAAGATCATCCAGTTCATGGACAAGATGCTTGAAGAAGAAAACCAGAAAGTTCTTTACTGGGGATTCGAAGGTGAAGATTACCTCATCGATACAGACGGATCTAAGACAGGAACAAAGGGTGCAGCTTATCGTACAGACAAGATGCGTGCAGATCAGAAGGATCCTAACTGGCTCCAGAAGAACCGCGCTATCCTTTGGACAGAAGAAGCTCCAAAACTTGAAGGAACAATGCCTTCTGGATACTCACGCTCTATGGACGACCTTCCATGGGAATATGCTCTCTCACAGAAGCAGGTTGACCTTGACCTCTGGGCAGCTTACGGAGTTAGCTCATATGCTGAATTCGTAGATCCTAACCCACCACAGAACACTGGATGGTATCCAATGTGGCAGTGTAACCCATCTGCTGAAAACGGTGGATTCGAAGAAGAAGCAGCAGTTGCTATGACAGGTTTCGAAACTGTACAGCGCAAGTACCTCCCTATGATGATCATGGGTAAACCAGAGGACTTCGAAAAGACTTGGAATGAATATGCTTCATTGCTCAAGCCTCTTACAGATGTTTACAACAAGTTCATGCAGCAGCAGCTTGATCACCGTGTAGAAGTATTCGGTGGCGAACAGTAAGAAGGACTAGTCAGATTTTGATACCTTGTATCAAGTCTGACCAGTGACAGGTGAATACCACATTCACCTGTCAAAAAAAAGTCCACGGGAGTTTTTCTGTGGACTTTTTTTTAACTATTTTTTGACGGGTGTTTTTTATGAAAAGTAAAAAAGCTGCTGTTTCGCCAGACTTAAAAGCGGCAGAAATGGCAAATAAAAAGAACAAATGGAAGCTTTTAGGTAAGCAGAAAATGCTTATTCTCATGTCTCTTCCTTTTGTATTATACATTATCTTATTCCGATACATTCCTCTTTGGGGATGGACAATGGCTTTTCAGGATTATAAGCCATACAAAACTTTTTCACAGCAGGATTGGGTTGGTTTAAAATGGTTCGTTCAGTTGTTTACTGAGAAAGAATTCCTTCTTTCTTTAAGAAACACTGTAGGCATGAGCCTTATTTCTACAGCCCTTGGATATATTACTGCTATCTTAATTGCAGTATTCCTGAACGAAGTTCGCTATATTGGTGTAAAACGCTTTGTTCAGACTGTATCTTATCTCCCACACTTCCTTTCTTGGGTTATAGTTACAGGTTTAGTTGCGAATGTACTTTCCGTTGAAGACGGTATTTTGAATGATATATTATTGGGACTTGGTATCGTAAAGCAGCCTATTCAGTGGCTCGCCGTTCAAAAGTATTTCTGGCATATCATTGGTTGGACATACGTTTGGAAGGAAGTTGGTTGGAACACCATCGTATACCTTGGTGCAATGACTGCTATTGATCCTTGTCTCTATGAAGCTGCTCAGATTGACGGCTGTGGTCGTCTCCGCAAAATCTGGCACATTACCCTCCCGGGAATTAAGCCTACAATCATCATCATGATGATTATGTCTGCCGGTCATATCCTTGATGCTAACTTTGAAATGCCATACTTGTTACAGAATGGTATGATTCAGGACGTAGCTGAAACTATTGATATTTATGTATTGAAGTACGGTTTCAAGCTTTCCCGCTATGGTCTTGCAACTGCTGCAGGTATCTTTAAGAATGCAGTTAATATTCTTCTTCTTATCATAGCTAATACAATTGCTAAGAAGAGTGGTGAGGAGCGTCTGATATAATGGAAAAAACAATTGACTATGCAGCAGCCAAAAGGCGCACTAATATCAGTAACTTAGTTTTTGATATTATTATTTACCTTGTACTTTTATTTGTTGTTATTGTAACTGTTTATCCTTTCTGGAATACAATTGCAATTTCTTTGAACGATGGTCTTGATTCTCTTAAAGGCGGAATTAAACTCTGGCCTCGTAAGTTTACATGGAAAAACTATGCAGACTTGTTCCAGACAGACCGTATTTTTAATGCCGGTATTATTTCTGTAACACGTACTGTTCTTCAGACTGTTTTAAGTGTATTCTGTACATCACTTCTTGCATACGCTTTGAGCCGCAAAGAATTCGTACTTAGAAGATATCTTACAACAATCATCGTTATTTCTATGTATATCAATGCCGGTTTGATTCCAGGATACATGCTCATCAAGAGACTTCACCTTCTTGGAAAATACGCAGTTTACATTGTTCCTTGTCTTGTTGATGTATTCAACTTCATTCTTGTAAGAACTTACATCAATGGATTACCAGACAGCTTTGTTGAATCTGCCCGCATCGATGGTGCAAATGAGTTCAAAATCTACCTGCAGATTATTATGCCTCTTATTGTTCCTTCAATTGCTATGATTTGTCTCTTTACTGCCGTTGGTGCATGGAACAGCTGGTTCGATACATATCTTTATTGTTCTAACAAACCAAAGTTGCACTCATTACAGTATGTATTGATGTCATTCCTCCAGCAGAGTCAGAACCAGTCTACAAATGCAAACGATGCTAACTCTATGGCACTTGCTGCTGGAGCTGGTTCTACAGCTTCTAAATCAACACCTATCAGTATCCGTTCTTCTATCACTATGGTTGCAACATTACCTATCCTCGTAGTATATCCATTCGTACAGAAATACTTCGTAGTAGGTATGACAATTGGTGGTGTAAAGGAGTAATCCTAAAAATCATCAGGCATAAAGGGGTGGATGAAAATCCACCCTTTTTTTATGGAAAACCTTCGTCATTGCGAGGAGCGCAGCGACGAAGCAATCCAAAACAAGGAGATAATAAAATGCTGCGTATTGTAAAAACAAAACTCGGTACAGTCGAGGGCATTCCAGCCGCTGACCCTAGAATTACTGCATTTAAGTCTGTTCCTTTTGCAAAGCCACCTGTAGGAAACTTACGCTTTGCACCGCCTCAGCCGGCAGAGCCCTGGGAAGGAGTTCGCCAGTGCTATAAGTTCCCCCTAATTCCGGTTCAGCCCTCCCCTAACCGCAATCCTCCGCCGGAGGATGTATATTCGCGTGAGTGGTCTGTAGACCCTGATATTCCGGTAAGTGAAGACTGCCTTTATCTTAATATCTGGACACCTGCAAAAAAAGCAGATGAAAAACTTCCTGTTTACTTCTGGATTTTCGGTGGCGGCTGGCAGGTTGGCCACACTGCAGAAATGGAGTTTGACGGAGAACGTATAGCCCGCCGCGGAATTGTTGTAGTTACCGTAAATTATCGTGTAAATCTTTTTGGTTTTACCTGTCATCCGGAGCTTACAAAAGAATATCCAAAAACTCCTGCCAACATGGGTCTTCAGGACCAGCAGGCTGGACTCAAATGGGTATACGAAAATATTAAGGCTTTTGGCGGAGATAAGGACAATATCACAATCGGTGGTCAGTCTGCAGGTGCCGGAAGCGTACTATTCCACATTGCAAATAAAGAAAGCCGTAAATATTTTAAGCGTGCTGTTGTAGACAGCGGCCTTATTTATACACCTCATATGCCTGACATCTTCCCAAAAAGAAGCGTAAAAGATGCAGAAGAGCTTGGCCTGGAGTTTTTTAAATTCTGTGGATGTAAATCATTAGCAGAAGCAAGAAAGCTTTCTACTGACCAGCTTCGTAAAAAATGGGATGAATGGGGCGGATATCCCAAATCAATTGCCAGCTGGACACCGGTTTTTGACAATCAGTTTAACAAGGGCCAGCTTTACGATCTTGTAAAAGATGGCAAATGTAGTCCTGTTCCTATTCTTACAGGTTTTACGACTGATGAATTTATATTCGGTGGTCTTCACGCTGTTGAAATGGGAATCAGAAAATTGATGAAAGAAGAAGAGGCAAAAGGACTTAAGCTTCAGAATTACTGCTACAAGTTTGATGTGCCTATTCCTGGCTGGGATCATCCGGGTAAGTTCCATTCTGTTGATTTGTGGTTCTGGTTCGAAACTCTTGCAAAATGCTGGAGACCATTCTCTGGAGTTCACTACGATGTAGCCCGCCAGATGTGCGACTACCTGTGTAACTTCATAAAGACCGGAAATCCAAATGGACTTGATTTGAACGGCCAGCCATTACCAAAATGGGATGCCTTTACTTCAAGAAAATCAAACTTTATGGAATTTACCACCGGAAGTGCACAAAACAGCATTCCGGTAAGTAAGGAAATGAAGAAGTACTTATAAATTCTCGCCGTTAGATTCTATCACTTCTTTATACCAGTAGGCAGAATCCTTTGGAATGCGTTTGAGCGTCTTGTAGTCGCAGAAAACCATTCCAAAGCGAGGATTATACCCCTTAGCCCATTCAAAGTTATCCATGAAAGACCACTGGAAATATCCGCGTACATCGCATCCTGCCTCGGCCGCAGCCTTGAGCCCACGCAGATAGCGGTGCAGGAAGTCTACACGGTTAGGGTCATGAACCTTTCCATCAAGACTTTCCCAGTCGTGGCAGGAAAGTCCGTTTTCTGTAATGTAAATCGGCATGTTGTAGCGTTTTGTAAAATGCTTTACTCCAGCCTCCAGAGCATTATCAAAGGTATCCCAGCCGATTTCTGTATGAGGAGTTCCAGGTAGGCGTTTATAATCCCCTATGTAATGTCCCTGATAAATATTAAGGCCAATAAAATCAATTTTCTGACTAATCAGCTTCATATCTTCATCTGTAAAAGCCGGGAAAATATCTTTTGTTTCTTCTAAAAGTTTTTCCGGATATTTTCCGAAAACAATCGGGTCTGCCCAGTAGGCATCTGACCAGAAGAAGAATTCACGACTTATCGAAAAATGACTCTCATATGCAGCTTCTTCATCGTTTTTTGTAAAAGGAATTGCAGGTAGACTTGCCAGAGTAATTCCTACCTTAGCATCAGGTGCCAGAGAGCGCACAACCTTAACTGCCCTGCCGTGAGCCAGATGAATATTGTGTCCTATATGTAAAAGATCATGAGTACTCAACTGGTAGCCTGGAGCATGTGAGCCCTGGGCATAACCGCAGCCCATAAAAACAGAAGGTTCATTAAAAGTTATGAAATTCTTTACACGGTCGCCAAGCTTTTTAATAACCGCAGTGGCATATTCTTCAAACCAGAGAGGGCTTTCCGGATTGGTCCAGCCGCCTTTAAGCTGCAGGCAATAAGGCAGGTCCCAGTGGTAAAGAGTTACGAATGGTGTGATATTATATTTTAAAAGTTCATCTACGAGGTCAGAGTAGAACTCAAGGCCTTTTTCGTTTATCCGGCCGGTTCCTTCTGGCAGAATTCTAGTCCAGGCAATAGAAAAACGGTAAGCCTTAAGACCAAGCTCTGCCATAAGCTTTACATCTTCCTTATATTTATGATAATGATCGCAGGCAATATCGCCGTTTGAGTTATCTTCAATTTTACCACCGCGATGGCAGAATTCATCCCAGATGGAAGGAGACTTTCCGTCTTCATTCCAGGCTCCCTCTATCTGAAAGGAAGCAGTTGCTGCTCCCCACATAAAATCTTTTCTAAAGCTCATTTACTTAGTCTCCTCATTAATTGCATTGATAATTTCCGGGAAGTACCAGGTCTGATCATAGCGGTTGTAATATCCATAGTGTTCATCATACTTATCACCTTCAACCTTCCAGACAGCATTATCCCAAAGGAAGCAAGGCATACCATAGGCACGAGATTCTTTGATAAAATCATGGAACCAGGCCAGACGGTCTTCAAGATTGTTTTTGTTAGTTGCTCCATATTCACCAATATAAACAGCATAACCATTTGCAATAAAGTGATCATTCAGTTTTTTGAACATTGAAGTAAATTCTTTTTTAACACTGTCTGAATAAACTTTGATTCCAGGAGATTCCATTGCAAAGTTATATGGTGTATACATATGCACTGAAACAATCAGACGATCCTTACTGCCATCGTAGTCCTTAGGTATTTTAAAGGCTGGATTAAGAGCTGATTCCGGCGAAGCCTGTAAAGAAGGAACTGCAACCATACGCAATTTATTGTTTCCACCGCTTGCACGAATTACATCAAGAATATTCTGAGTAAGCTTGTTGAGATTTTTCATTGCGCTTATTGATTTCTGGGAAACCGCATTATAATACCATTCTTCACTGGTTCCACAGAGACGAGGTTCATTTAATACTTCAAAAACAAGATGCTCATCATAACCATTGTTAAAGGCAAGTGCAATCTGAGCCCAGGTATTGCATACAAATTTTGCTGACTCTTCATAGTTTTCATCTGTTGGATAAAAGCCAGAGAATCGAGGCATTTTCGCATTTTTTTCATAGTTATCATGATGGATATTCAAAACAACATACATGTCATCTTCAATAGCCCAGTCCACAACTTCTTTTACGCGCTTCATCCAGGCTGTAGAAATTGTATAATTATTATCTACGATGTGACGGCTCCATGAAACAGGAATACGGATTGTTTTGATTCCGGAAGCAGCAAGACCATCTATCATTGCCTTTGTCGTTTTAGGCTGGCCCCAGCTCATTTCTGATTCAAGGCCTTTTCCGCCACCGGTAGCATCAAAGGTATTACCAAGATTCCAGCCGGTTTTCATATCACGTACAAGTTCCATTGCAGTTATCTGTTTAAAAGCTTTTGAACCTGTATCAACAACAGCATTAGTGCGATTAAAGCTGATAATTTCCAGGGGATTTACCTGTGTAACAGGTGCCGGTTCTGCCTTCTTTTCTTCTGACGCTGCAGCTTTTTTTGTCTTTGGCTTCTCTGATTTCTGGGCAGTCATAAAAGCTTCAGCCATAGGATTGCTGAAGGCTGCTTCATTAGATTTTGCAGATTTACCCTTGCAGGAAACGGCAAATACTGCGAAACACATTAAACAAAGGATTCGTATTTTATGGTTAAAAAAAATCTTCATACCCCTAACTATAATAGAAGTATGAAGATTTGGACAGTCAGATATATCTCTGATTATTGTATTATTATAGATTGCCACGTCGCTAACGCTCCTCGCAATGACAAAACAACGTCATTGCGAGCCCGAAGGGCGTGGCAATCCATTTGATTAATTTTAACGGCTAAGCTTGCGGTAAACTGTTCGTTTCGGAACTCCGGCATCTTCACCGAATTCCTTGAGCTTCCATTCTGCGTATTCAGACCAGTTTCCTTCAAAGAAGCGAACTTCTGAGTTGTTTTCAAAGGCCAGAATATGTGTACAGATACGGTCCAGGAACCAGCGGTCGTGGCTTACTACAAGAGCACAGCCGGCAAAGTCTTCCAGGGCTTCTTCGAGAGCGCGAACTGTTTCTACGTCCAGGTCGTTTGTAGGTTCGTCGAAAAGAAGTACGTTTCCACTTTCCTTAAGCATCATACCAAGGTTGAGGCGGTTGCGCTCACCACCTGAAAGTACGCTTACCTTTTTGTTCTGGTCAGGACCGTTAAAGTTGAACCAGCCGCAGTAGGCGTGGGCATTAACTTCGCGTACACCGCCTTCGAGGGCACGTCCCTTCTCATCTACAGCGCCGAGTTTTACCAGGTCTCCGCCACCGCCAAGAGTTTCATAAACAGTCTTATTCATATCAAGACCGCTGCGCATCTGGTCTACATAAACAAGCTTAACTGTCTGACCAACTTTAATTTCTCCTGAATCAGGCTTTTCGCCGCCTTCAAGACCAGCCGCATCAACAATCATCTTGAAAAGTGTTGTTTTACCAGCACCATTAGGTCCAACGATTCCGACAATAGCACCTGCTGGAATATGGACGTTCAAGTTTTCGAAGAGGAGCTTGTCGCCGAAAGACTTTGTAAGATTTTCAATATCAATTACCTGTCCGCCAAGACGAGGGCCGGCAGGAATAGAAATCTGTGTATCTTTAAGCTGCTTTTTGCTTTCCTGAGCCATGAGCTCGTTATAGCGGGTAATGTGTTCCTTATGCTTTGCCTGGCGTCCCTTAGCACCCATGTGAATCCATTCAAGCTCGCGCTGGATTTCTTTCTGGCGGGCAGATTCATTTTTATTTTCCTGGGCAAGGCGGGCATCTTTCTGTTCAAGCCAGCTTGAGTAGTTACCCTTGAATGGGTATCCTTCACCGCGGTCAAGCTCGAGAATCCAGCCGGCAACCTGGTCGAGGAAGTAACGGTCGTGGGTAACGGCAATTACAGTTCCAGGATAGTCGTGGAGGTGTTTTTCAAGCCAGGCTACAGTTTCTGCATCAAGATGGTTTGTAGGTTCGTCGAGGAGGAGGATATCTGGCTTCTGAAGAAGAAGGCGGCAGAGAGCAACACGGCGGCGCTCACCTCCGGAAAGTACGTCTACAACCTGGTCTGCAGGAGGACAGCGGAGGGCGTCCATAGCAAGCTCAAGATTGTTGTCGAGGTTCCAGGCATCAAGGGCATCCAGCTTTTCCTGAACCTCCCCCTGGCGGGCACAGAGCTTATCAAAATCTGCATCCGGGTCGCCAAAGGCTTCGTTGATTTTATCGAATTCTGCAAGAAGGTCTGTAATTGGTTTTACACCTTCCTTTACAATTTCCATAACGGTTTTTCCGGCTTCGAGTTCAGGCTCCTGTTCAAGGTAGCCGATTGTGTAGCCGGGCGCCAGAGAAGTTTCACCGGCGAAGTCTGTATCTTTTCCGGCAAGAATCTTAAAAAGCGAAGATTTACCGGAACCGTTAGGTCCTACAACACCAATTTTCGCACCATAGTAATAGGAAATACTGATATCTTTAAGAACCACCTTAGTTCCATAAGAACGTGTAACGCGGTCCATTGTGTATATGATTTTTTTGTCGTCAAATGTTTTTGCCATAGTGCGGTCTCCTGATTATGATTGTTGCTTATGATTTTAATGGATAATTTAAATAGAAACAACTCGTTTATGTGCATCCTCGTAGTGAAAAAAAAGTCCTTGGACAACATCATTCCCGTTGGCCAAGGGCTTTTTTTTCACGAAAGAGGAGGCATTTTACGGATTTCTATGAATTATCACTCCACACCATAACAATCATAACCAGAAGAACGCAGGCGGTCTGCTACGTTGCCGGTCTTGTCCTCGCGGACAAGTACAATAAAGTAAGTTGTACCGCTGGCACGTTTTTCTGTTGTGATGTATGAATCGAAGCCCTTTTCCTTAACCTCGTCTGCAAGGAGTTTGGCATTGCTTTCTGTTCGGAAAAGGCCCAGCTGCCATTTTGTGAACTTTGCAGGGGCAACAGAGGCTTCGGCAGCTGCAGAGGCTTTTTCTGCTGCGGTCTGCTTTGGCTCTTCCGGCATGGCAATACTTCCGGTGCCCTGCTCTGCTTCGCCGCTCTTAGGAACAAAGAACCAGAAAGGAGTTGGAAGCAGCTGTGCATCGCCACGAACTATAGAAGCTTCAATTGATTTTGGATAAAGCTTTGTAATCTGCTGCGAATATGATTTTTCGCCGGTAACATACCAGAGGGTAAGGAGAACAGCAGGCTTTACTGCATTCATAGAATCAACCTTGAGATAAGCCTGAAGCATTACAACCGGTTCCTGAATGCCTGCTACATCATCTGCCTTACAAAGAGCAGACCACTGGGTATAGAGTTTGATATAAGCCTGTACACTTGCATTTTTAGAATTTCTTACGGCTGAATTAAGATAAGAGTCGGCAGTTGCATAGTCGCCGCAGCTTAGAGCACAGCGTACTGCATCAAGAACAATCTGTTCGTTTGTCTTTTTTTGCATTCCTTCTGCATCACCGGCTGCAATTGCGGCTGCCTGTGCATAGGATTTCTGGGCATCGTCGTAAAGGGCCATCTGCTCCTGAAGTGAAGCCAGAAAGATATAGGCAGCACGTTTTTCTGCGGCCACGGTCATTTTAGAAATCTGAGATTTGAGATAAGAAACTGATTCTTCTACTGAATCTTTTTTTGCAGCCTCAGACGTAATAAATGAGGCTGTGAGCTCTGCGGCAAAAATTGCTGTGCAGAGGAAGACGGTAAGAACAAAGGAAATAATTTTCTTCATATATAATGTATCGGTAAAAAGCGAAGGATTGTTAATATGGATTGCCACGTCGCTTCGCTCCTCGCAATGACGGGCTATTTATTTACTAACCTGACTTCCTTTTTTTGCATCTTTAGCAGCCTGTTTTGCAGCTTCTTTTTCTTTAGCCTGGCGGAGTTTTTCTTCTGCCTTTGCTTTTTTCTCGAGCTTTTTCTGGGCACGGGCTTCTGCATCGCTTGGAGGAGCCTTCATTTTTGCAACCAGAATAAAGAGCAGGGCAAAAATAATTCCGGCACCAAAGGCAATCAAAGCAAGAACTGCAACCGGCAGGTCTGTATAGGTCTTAAAAAACCAGAAGGTGCAGACATTACTGAGGTTCATGCCGATAAAAAAGGCCATGAAGATTACAATAAGAAGAATTAGAATTAAGGTTACTATCATAATAAATCTCCCATAAACTGTGGTTTCGATACGCCGCTCTGCGGCTACTCAACCACCGGTGTTTTTATTGTAACTCGCCGCGGAAGGTATTTCCGCTGAGTTCGGTTATTTTAACATTTACAAAACTGCCGATTTTTGACTTGTCGGCCTTGAAAGCGATTTTTTCATGCTGTTCTGTCTGACCAAGAAGCTCAGTCTTATCATCACGGCTTACACCTTCTACCAGAACCATAACAGTAGAGCCCACCCGCTTAGACATCTGCTCATGAGTATGTTCAAGCTGCAAATCAATTACCCGCTGCAAACGTTCCTTGCGCACTTCAACAGGAAGCTGCTCCATTTTTGCAGCCGGAGTTCCTTCGCGCGGGTTGTAAAAATACATCATTGCAGATTCATATTTTACCTGTCGCATTAAATCAAGGGTATCTTCTACATCAGCTTCGGTTTCGCCAGGGAAGCCCATCATAATATCAGTTGTGAGAGAAACTTCAGGAATACGGGCCTTAATTCTGCCAACCAGTTCCAGATACTGCTCACGGGTGTAGCGGCGGTTCATAGCCTTAAGCACTGCAGTAGAACCATTCTGAACCGGCAGATGAATATGACGGCAGATAACCGGCTCGCGGGCGATTACATCAATAACATCATCAGAAAAATCCTTTGGATGAGAAGACATAAAGCGCACCCATTTAATAGGAGAAGAAGTATCGCGAAGATGATCTGCAATTTTCTGCAAAAGCCCTGCAAAGTTTACGTCATCAGCAGAAGCTTTAGTGCTGGTCCCGTGGTATGAGTTTACGTTCTGGCCAATCAAGGTAATTTCGCGCACCTTCATTTTGCCAAGTAAATCAATTTCGTTTAGAATTTCATCTACAGGGCGGCTGAGCTCACGGCCACGCACATAAGGAACAATACAATAGGTACAGAAGTTGTTACAGCCGTGCATAATAGGCACAAAGGTCGAAAAAGCACCAGGCTCGGCAGAAATCGATGCAAAACGATACTGTTCAGAATCATCAATCTGAAAAGGCTTTCTGCCCTCTTCTACTGCAGAAATAATTTCTGCAAAATGATGCTTGGCGTAAGTTCCTACAACATAATCAATAAAAGGATAATCTTTCTGAAAGCTCTGCAAAAGGCGTTCTGCCATACAGCCCATAACAACAAGAGTAAGGGGCTTTGCACCGTCGCGAACATATTCAGCTGCTTCTTCCAGCATTTTAGCTTTTGCCCCAGGACGGCATTCGCGCACAGCCTTAAGGCCGGAAAACCAGCCGAGACGGCCAAGAATTCTGTTTTCTGCTGTTTCACGGATTGAACAGGTATTAATTACCGCCAGGTCAGCAGTCTGGGCAGATTCTGATTTTTTCCATCCGCGGGCAATAAATAGCTGTTCAACAGCTGCAGATTCTGCAATATTCATTTCGCAGCCGTAGGTTTCAAAAAAATATGTCTTCATACACTTCTAATATACAGGAAAAATAAGAATTTATAAATATATGGATAATACCTTTGCGTTAACTTTAATAATAGTATATAATAACCTTAATGAGAAACCTTGTAACAATGAAAGACATAGCTGATGAACTTGATATAACAGTTATGTCAGTATCAAAAGCGTTATCAGGTAAAGATGGTGTAAGTGAAGATTTAAGGGCTAAGATTCTTGCGAAAGCTGATGAACTTGGCTACAAAAAAGCAAACACATCTGCTGTTGATGACGGTTCTTCTCACAATATAGGCATTCTGATTGCAGAACGCAGTATGAATGCCAATGCCTCATACATGTCTTTGCAGCAGCCGCTTATTACTAATCTTACACAGCTTAATTACTACGGCATTACAGAAATTATCTCTGACGAAACCGAACATCTTCTCATTCTTCCTAAAATATTAAAAGAAAACAAAGTCAGTGCATTTATTATTCTTGGTCAGATGAGCAAGGAATATGTACAGATTTTGACAAATACTAATAAACCATTTTTGTGCCTTGCACATATTTATGATGATATTAATCAAGGCGGTATTATTACTGATAATCTCTATGGAGGATTCACCCTTGCCAATTACCTGATTGATCAGGGATGTAAATCTATAGGATTTGTCGGAAACATTCAGTTTGCAGAAATTGTTATGGACCGCTACCTGGGTATTGCAAAAGCCCTGCTTCACCGCGGATTAGAAATTCAAAAAGAATTCTTAATTCCAGATGTTACCGACTTTGGTGAAGAAATAAGCCTGATTCTTCCGGATAAAATGCCAGATGCTTTTATCTGTAACGACTGTCGTACTGCTTATAAGCTTATTCACAACCTTGAAGGTCTTGAATACAGCATTCCAAAAGACATTTCTGTAGCCGCTTTTGATGATGGTATCTTTGCAGACATCGGAATTCCAAAACTTACTACCTACAGCATAAATTATAACACTATGGCTCAGCTTGCAGCCGAAAGCATTGCCCTCAAACTGGAAAATCCTAACGTCCACATTGGTAAAAAGGTTGTTCATGGCAATGTTGTCATACGCGATTCAGTAAGAAAAGCAAAATAAGCCCAATATTACCAGAATATGACTGAAGTCATATTAAAAATTCCCCATTCTTTATCTTTTTTCAACAATTTTTAAACTTTTTTCTTAATTTTTTCTTGACATATTACTCAAGTCATATTACTATAATAACAGGTTAAGGAAAAGTTAACCTAAAGTTAAAAACAAACAATTAAAAATGATTATTAAAAAATAAGTAAAAAAAAGATTTAAAAATGATTTAAAAGAAAAACAAATTATTTAAAAAAAGTATCGGGTTGTTTTTAGTATTTTACGTACGTTATAAGAGCCGTTTGATGATTATCGGGTAGTCATCAAACGGCTCTGTCATTTAACATTATTCGGAATATTCAGCAAAGGCGTAGGCGTTGTGGTTGTGAATGCTTTCTTCTGTTTCTGCTTCTACCGAGAACTTTTTAAATCCAAGCTTTTTTAAGCCAAGATATACTTCGCGGACAACATCCTCTACGAAACGAGGATTATCATAAGCATGCTCAGTAACATACTTTTCATCCTGACGTTTAAGAAGCTCGTAAAGAGGTGTTGAAGCACACTCTTCTATCATACTGATTACATCTTCAATCCAGAAAAAGTCATTATACAAAAGCCTTACACTTACAAGACCCCTCTGGTTATGAGCACCATAATCACTTATTGCCTTACTGCAGGGACAAAGGGTTGCAACAGGAACCTGAATGGAAATATAGAACTTTCTGCTTCCGTCTTCACTAACCTCGCCTTCATAAGAACATTTATACTGCATTATTCCGGCAGCCTGAGTAACAGGAGCTTTCTTTTCTATAAAGTACGGGAACTCTATACGGCCAAAAGCCTTCTGAGCCGAAAGCTTTGTCCGCATTTCTTCCAGCATATCCAGAAAGTGATGCATGGAAATATCAGAATGATACTTATGAAACACTTCTATAAAACGGGACATATGGGTTCCCTTGTAGTTATGAGGGAGATTTACAAATAAATCTACAGAAGCTGTTGTGTGCTGTTTTGAAGCTGTTTTATCCAGAACAACTACAGGATATTTAACCCCCTTTACACCAACTTTCTGAAGGGGAATGGCTCGGGTATCTTCTTCGTTTTGAATATCACGCATTGAGGCGTCTCTCCGCACTTTCAAGAGTATTCTGCATAAGCATAGCTATTGTCATAGGACCTACTCCACCAGGAACAGGTGTGATAAATGATGTTTTTTCCTTCAAATCATCAAAATCACAATCTCCAATCAGGCGGAAACCGGACTTTTTACTGCTGTCAGGAATGCGGTTTACACCAACATCAATTACAACCGCGCCCTCCTTTACCATATCTGCTGTCAAAGTATGAGGATGACCGCTTGCAACAACGATAATATCAGCCTGACGGGTAATTTCGGCCATATTTTTAGTACCTGTGTGGCACATTGTTACAGTACAGTTTGTATCTTTTCGGGCAAGCAGGATAGAAACAGGCTTTCCAACGATATTAGAACGGCCGATTACAACTGCATGCTTACCGCTGGTTTCAATTCCGGCCTTTTTAAGAAGCACGATAATTCCATGTGGAGTACAAGGAAGGAAGCCAGGGCGGCCAATCATAAGGTTACCAACGCTTACAGGATGGAAGCCGTCTACATCCTTTTCAGGAGAGATAGCCATAATCACTTTTTCTTCATTAATATGCTTTGGAAGTGGCAGCTGAACGAGGATTCCGTGAACGCTGTCGTCTGCATTAAGCTGGTCAATCAGTTTAAGAAGTTCTTCTTCTGAAGTTGATTCCGGAAGATGAACAGAGCGGTCTACCATACCAACTTCTGCAAGGGCCTTCTGCTTTCCGGTAACATAACTTACGCTGGCAGGATTTTCACCAACCAGAATAACTGCCAGACAAGGTGCAATTCCCTTTTCTTTTAACTGTGCAACCTTTGATGCAACCTCTGCGCGGACATCTGCCGCAACCTGTTTTCCGTCTATGATAACTGCGCTCATGTAACCTTCAACGCTCCTTTCTGTTTTATTGATAAACTGCTATAAAAACAGTATATTCTTATAGTAACAAAATATACTGAAATAAAAAAAAGGTCGCAATATGAAACGCTTTATTTCCATATTAACTACCATTCTTTTATTATCTGCTGCTGTTTTTGCGGATACAGAAGGCGATGAATACGACGATGGTTTTGTATATGAACAGAATGGTGCCGGAGATCAGTTTATAAAAGTTGATTTAGGTGCAAACTTTCCTTTAAATTTCGGCTCACAGCTTGATATCGGTGGTCTTGTTTCTATCGGTTATTACAGATTTTTGAATCAATATTTTGCTTTAGGCGGCGATGTTCTTATCGGTTATAATGTTTCTATCGGTAAAAAGCCGCTTTTCCAGGTTCCTGTTACTTTTGGAATAATGTATCAGCCATACCTAGGAAAATTTGAATTTCCTCTGATGTTCAATATTGGTATTTCAACAATTACCTGTCAGTCTATGACCTACTTTCCGGCTTTTACAGCTAAATTTACAGGTGGTGCATATTACAGATTTACTGAAACCTGGTCTTTCGGTATTTCATCAACTACTTTCTGGACCCCTCAGTGGTATGAAGGTAAATACGATCAGGCATTCTTTACTACTGCCGGACTTACAGTACGCTATCACTTCTAAAACAGGATATAAAAATGAGAAAATATAAATCACTTACAATTAAAAGCTCACTTCTTTTTATCTTATGTCTTCTGGTAACTTCTTGTTTTGATCCGATTTACGAGGCAATAAGAGAAGACGTTGAACCGGAAGAAGCTACAGTTTCCGGAAACATCACTACTATTACACGTTATACCGCCAGTGACCAGGAATTTCTTGTACTTGCTGCAGATGACGGTTTAAGATACAAGCATAAAGATTTGAATTATCATGGCGAATGGAATACCTATCCTCTTCCTTTTGATCTGCACCATTATGATTTTGATTCTTCAAGCCACAGCGGAGAACAGATTCTTGCAGTTCTTGCAGACTCTTCTCTTCTTTATCTGCTTACTGCCGAATTTGATCACACAAGCGTTGAAGGAACATCTTATCCTTCTACTATTAAGCTTTATGCAAAAAACATTACTGCAAATGGCACTACCTGGAATACAGACGGAGAATGGACATCTGTTCCTACAAAAGCAGGAGATTATGACATATTCCCTGTTTATGTAGACTCAAAATCTGAATACTTCTTATCAGGCTTTAGAGTATTCCAGACAAACACTCCAAAAAAGGAACACCGTGCAGTATTTATCCGTTCTTATGATTTAGATAATGAAACATACAAATATTTCCAGCTGAACGGAACTTCTGCCCCTGTTGAATTTTCACTCCCTGCAGAATCGATTATTGATCCGGAACCTTCAACAGATGAAGATTATATTCCTCTGGCCCTTTCTGCCGTCTACTTCAATGGGGCTTATAAGTTCTTTACATCACCGGCTTCTACAACAAACGAAACTTATACAAGTGATGCTACTTACTATTATTACACAAACGGAGATTCAGATATTTACTACAGTGACGGAAGTACTGCAATAAATGCTCTTGATGCAAAAAAAGTAATTTCAACTCTTGCTGTTACTGCAGATTCCATGCTTATTGGTCATGGAAAAACAAATTCTACAGCAGGCGGCATAAACAGAGTTCTTCTTACAGACGGAGTTCCTGATGATAAACTTGCTTCTTTTGCTGACATTAATTCTAATGCCCAGTTCCAGATTACAAGTGATTATTTTGTTACAGCCCTTATTAACGCTTCACCTGAAAAGCGCGAAGTTGAAAGCGGCCTTTATGCAGCAATAACCTTCTCTGGTGTTGCATATAATTTTGGAAATATAGGACTCTGGTCTTACTACCCTGAAAGAGGCGACTGGAACCGGGAATAAATGGCAGAAGACCTTTTTGAGCAGATAAAAAGAACTCATGAACCATTGGCCGCCCGAATGCGGCCACGAAATCTTGATGAGTACATAGGTCAGGACCATATTGTTGGTAAAGGCCGGCTCTTACGCCGCGCCATCGCCGCAGATCAGCTTACATCAGTTATTTTTTACGGTCCACCGGGAAGCGGAAAAACAACCCTTGCCCGCGTTATTGCAAATCATACAAAATCAAACTTTATTACCTTAAATGCAGTTCTTACCGGAGTTCAGAATATCCGGGATTCAATTAAACAGGCTGAAGATTACTATAATCTTTACGACCGCAGAACAATTCTCTTTGTAGATGAGGTTCACCGCTGGAACAAAAGCCAGCAGGACGCGCTTTTACCCTGGGTAGAAAACGGCACCATTATTCTTATTGGCGCTACCACCGAAAACCCTTTCTTTGAAGTAAATAAGGCTCTTGTAAGCCGTTCTCGTGTTTTTCAGCTTAAACCGCTCACCTATAACGACCTGGAAAAAGCCGCACACCAGGCATTAACTGATGTAGACCGCGGATATGGTCACTGGAAGGTAGAGTTTGAAGAAGGTGCCCTTGAACACCTGATTGAAACGGCAAACGGTGATGCCCGCTCCCTTTTGAATGCTCTGGAACTGGCAATTGAAACCACTCCGGAAAAATGGGCTCCTTATGCAGACCCCCCGGTTCCGGCTTACGGAACTAAGATTTATATAAGCAAAGAAGCCGCAGAGGAATCTATTCAGAAAAAGGTTGTTCTTTACGACCGGGATGGAGATTATCATTACGATATAATAAGCGCCTTTATAAAAAGTCTTCGTGGACGCGATCCTGATGCAGCCTGCTACTGGCTTGCCCGTATGGTTGCCGCAGGCGAAGACCCGCATTTTATTTTCCGCCGCATGCTTATTTCTGCCTGCGAAGACACTGGTCTTGCAGATCCGAATGCCATTACTGTTGTTGAAAGCTGTGCAAACGCCTTTGACCGCGTTGGTATGCCGGAAGGCCGCTACTTTTTAGCCCATGCAGCCCTCTATCTTTCTACTGCACCTAAGTCTAACAGCAGCATGGCCTTTTTTGATGCTCTGGCCAGTGTGGAAAAAGAAGATGCAGAAGTACCTAACCACCTGCGCGACAGCAGCCGTGATGCAGAAGGTTTTGGACACGGAGCCGGCTACCTCTACCCTCACGCCTACCGCGACCACTGGGTTGCCCAGCAGTATCTGCCGGATACTTTAAGCGGCCGTGTATTTTATAATCCGAGCACACAGGGGTATGAAGCAAGTATCCGCGAAGGCGTTCTTTCCCGCCGTGAACTTCAGATTGCGGCAATTCTTGAAAAAGCCCAGAGCCACGAACAGTACACTTCTGACGAACTTGCATCATCTCCGGAAACTACTGGCTCAATCAATATCTTCAAACCTCTTAAGTCAAATACGGATGCTGAAAAGAGCGAATATGGAGAAAATCCAATTTCCGAATGGTGGGTTAATGAGCATTTTAAGAGCGGCAGCGTAAAGTCCGGAGAAAATCTTACCTTCAGTCCTAAGGACATGGCAAAGGAAGTTGTACTCGACCGAGCAGACCGCTTCTGGCGCCAGCGCCTTGATTCTAACCGCGCCGAGGTTCTGCTTGGAATCCGCGACACAATGATCTCCATGGCTGATTTGCTGCGGCACCACCGCTCCCTTATATGGAATGCAGACAATGGACTTTTACTCTGGGATATAGCAAGAAAAACTCCGGAAGGAGTTACCTGTGGTGTTTGCCGCACAGAAAAAGGAATGCAGATTCTCGAACAGTATGGCCGCACCCTTGGCAGCCTTGACCGCCCTATTCTGCAGTACCGTGGTTCTTCTATTTCAACTGATTTTCTTACTCAAAAGGATTTTTATAATATTCTCGTAAAGTTCCAGTATAACGGAGCGGTTTTTGACAGAGTATTCTTTACAGATCCTTTCGCAAGCGAGCCTTCCATTATTGCACTTGCAGATTCTCTTGCCGGTATTATGACCCCTCAGAAGGAAGCTGATGAAGCTGATACTCCGGCAGTTCCTTATTCTGATACAGATAAAAACGAAGAAAGTGCTGGAGAAGACTTTGCCTATGAATGTCCGCTTGCAAGCGGCTGGAAGGTTGTAATTTCTCAAAAGATTCCTTGCCACGGCCAGCATATCAGCGAGCTTGTAAGAAAGCAGGTGCTTTCACCGGAAAGCGTAGGACCGCTAAAAGAGACACTGGATAAAATGGAAGCTGCAGAACAGGAATTCTTTGGCGACAGAGACAATCCGCTTTTCTCATGGGATGGAATCTACATCGCTAACCTCTTCCGTAAGCGCGGCTTTACCGTACGCGTCGCATCCCAAACACTGGTCGAAAAACGCCGTATAAGCCAGGCTGAAATTGAAAAATGGTTTACCCCGGAAAGCTCAGCCTACGGTGCAAAGATGAGCGAAGCCTGCGGCAACGCAGACCTGCAGAAAATCGTAAATCTTCTTATAACCGCCTGCGACCGCACTATTTTTGAGTGGAAGAGCGAAATTGCCTTCTTTACAATTGAACGTTAATCTCTTATCGAATCTATATTTGCCTTACCACCTGGAACAAATGGAAGTACGTTTTCTTCGCTGTCTACGCTGAAGCGAACAAAGCAAGGTTTGTTCTGGCGATTGTTGTCAAAGGCTTTCTTGTACCATTCAGGATTGCTGTCACCATCAATTGCTTCAATTCCAAAACCGCGGGCAATTGAAAGAAGGTCTGGCTCGCGGCCGAAAACAGAAGCAGAGTAATTCTTTTCAAAAAGATATTTCTGCTGCTGGTAAACCATACCAAGAGTTCCGTTCTGGAATACGATGATAGTTACCGGCAGATTCTGTTCCGCAAGAGTTGCCATTTCCTGAACATTCATCATGATAGAACCGTCACCAGAGAAGCAAACAATGCGCTTAGAAGGATTTGCGATTGCGGCTCCGATTGCGGCAGGGAGACCAAAGCCCATTGTGCCAAGACTACCGCTCGTTAGGAAGCTGCGTGGTCGTTCAACAGGGTAGTACTGGGCAGCCCACATCTGGTGCTGGCCAACGTCTGTTGTGGCAATAAGTCCGTCTGGCGCAAGACCTGCTTCGCATGCCAGCTGAGGAATTTTAGAAATAATTTCTCTTGGATTAGCAAGCTTCTCACCTTTCGGGCGGCCGCACTCTACAGAGTGGCATTCCTTTTTAATCTTAGAAATCTTTTTAAGCCAGCCTTCGTCAGCTTTGATTTTCTTTTCACTTACAAGCTGTGCGATAACCGGGAAAACAGATTCAACATCAGCTACTACAGAAATATAAGATTCCAGAATCTTATCAACTTCTGCGGCATCAATATCAATATGAACAATTTTTGCATCAGGGCAGAACTTTGCAACTACACCGGTAGCGCGGTCATCAAAACGAACTCCGGCCGCAATTACCAGGTCGCTGTCGTGCATTGCAACATTTGCCGCGTGACTTCCGTGCATACCAACCATGCCGATAAAACATTCTGAACTTTCAGGAACGCAGCCCAGGCCCATAAGACTTGTTACAACAGGAAGCTTGTAATTCTGCAGGAAGGCTTTAATTCCACTTGCAGCCTCTTCTGAATCACAGCCACCACCACAATACAATACAGGGCGCTTTGCTGCTGCCAGCAGGTCAGTAATCTTTCCCATCTTTTCTGAATATTCATCAATTGGTGTGTGGAAACGGATGTCGTGCAGACGGATTTTTTTGATGTCAGGCCAGGCATCAAAATCACATTCCTTAAGCTGAACGTCGCGTGGAACGTCAATTAAAACTGGTCCAGGGCGTCCGCTTGTTGCAATCTCAAAAGCCTTTGGAATTGCTTCGAGCAAATCGTATGGAGTTTTGATAAAAATAGAATGCTTTGTTATAGGGAAGGAAAGACCAAAGGTATCTGCTTCCTGGAAGGCATCGGTACCGATGAGACTTGTATTTACCTGTCCTGTAATTGCAATGATAGGAATTGAGTCTGCGCGGGCATCTGCAATTGCAGTAAGAAGGTTCATGGCACCAGGACCTGAGGTTGCAAGACAAACTGCAGGCTTTCCGGTTGAACGTGCCATACCCTGGGCAATGAATCCGGCTGCCTGCTCGTGGCGCACAAGGACGTGTCGGATTGAAGAGCGGTTGAGTTCGTCATAGAGAGGGAGAATTGAACCTCCCGGAATTCCTGCTACGGTTTCAATACCATACATTTCCAGTAACTTAACAATGATTTGTGCGCCAGTGTGTTTCATTATAAATCTCCTGTATGGTGGTTTCGATACACGTGCTTCGCACGTACTCAACCACCGTGTATATAAATAAAAAAGCCCTCCGAACCGGAGAGCTTCTTTTATATTTTTTGCTTATCACAAAGTATATAACATTCACTCTCTGGTTATTTCTTAACCACAAGGACGAGGACTGCTACGACTTTGACTAAAGCATTGAATTTCATAGCATTTATTTTCCAAATTTTACCGATTCTGTCAAGAGGTCATAAAATTTTACAAGACAGTATGGCAAAGCTCCATTCTATCCGATAATATATAGGTTATGAATTCGGACATTCTTTTTAATTTTACACAGATGATAAACAACTCGGGAACAGACTTTGGAGCTCAGATACTGGAAGAAATGACTGCCTCTAAGCCCTTTTTTGCCCTGAACAGCGGAATCAAAGCAGACGATATCTGGGCCAGAGTTGATACAATTAAGGAATGTATTGAATTAATTGATGATGATGATGCAAAGCGCCTGGCCCGCCAGATGATTTACTTTAGTGCGGGCATTATGCCTGACCTGGATTCTGTAGAAAACCGTTACGAATATATCGAAAATCTGGAAGATACAATCACAAGTTTTAAAGATTCCGGTGATGATTTTGCAGACAAGCTTGTTGCAATAGGCCCCTGCGGAATAGACCACGACTGGGAGTCTGTAGAATACGAAGGCCGCGAGCATGATTATTTTGATCACGATACAATTTCTGATGAGAAAGACCTCTTTGCCCTGCAGCTGACACTGGGAAAGAAGCTGAATATGCCGGTAATTGTGCATTCACGAAAAGGCTTTCAGGAGACTGCTGATGTACTTAAGGCAGTAAAATGGAATAAGGGCGTAATCCACGGCTATTCCTACAGCAAATCTGAGCTGGATTTCTTTCTGGATCTAGGCTGGTACATAAGTTTTAACGGCGAAGTAACTTATGCAGGTAAAAAAGGCGCTGCAGACATGGCAGACCTCATAAGTTATGTTCCAAAAGACAGAATCCTTATAGAAACAGACTCGCCTTACTATGCCCCTGTACCTCTTAAAAACACAGAAAACAAGCCGGGCAATATCAGCTATATTTACGATTATGTCTCTGCGAAAAGAGATATAGCAGGCTCAAAGCTCGCTTCTATAGTTGAAGAAAACTGCAGAAAGCTCTTCCTCGGCCATAATTAAATGTGACTTTTTATCTCAATTAGTTTATAATCAATTAAAATGTCGCTTAATTGTAATGAAATCAATTTAATTCTGGATGAACTCAAGCTTGAAGGTGCTTTCATTCAGGATATCATTCAGCCAGGTTTTGATACTCTTGCACTTTATACATATAAAGAAGGCTCTGCAAAAACTTTGCTGATTTGCACGGCTCAAAATTCAGTGCGCATTAATGAAACAAGAAAAAAAATAACAAAAAATGACAAGCCTTTGCGCTTTATGGAATTTCTCCGTGCTCACATTAAAGGCTGCCGTATAAACTCTATAGAACAGCTGGGCTTTGAACGCGTTGTAAAAATGGAACTCAGCCGCATGGTGCAGGAAAAGCCAAAAGGTGCAGCTAAAGGCACTGTTCATATTTCCCTTGTAAAAAAACCGATACTCAGCAAAGAAGAGCTTGAGGCACAGGGCGAGCCTCTTGAAACCGAAGAAAACTACATCCTCTATATAAAACTCTGGAATAATGCGGCAAACGTTTTACTTTGCGACACCGGCAACACGATTCTTGAACCTATGTTCCGCAGGCCCGAGCGCGGTGAAGTAAAGGATGAAAAATTTGAGGTAGAAATTCGGGACCAGTCAAAAGAAGAAGTTCTTGCAAAATTCCCGGTGAGAGACTGGAAGGCTTGCCCCTCATTCAATTCCTATATTGACTGGTGGTATTCAGAGCATTCAGACACACTCTCTCGCGAAGCCCTGCTGGAAAAGGCTGAAAAATGGTACAACTCTGCCCGTTCCAAAAAGGAGTCGGCACTACGAAACCTTGAAGAAAAACAGGAAGCTTTTAAGAATGCGGACCAGCTGAAACACCAGGGCGATTTGATTTTGAGCTACGGATATATGCTGGACGGCTCCAGTAATTTTCTTGAATGTGAAGACTACGAGAGCGGAAAAACAATCCGCCTTATGATAGACCCTAAAAAATCAGCCCAGGAAAATGCAGCTGAATATTATAAAAAATACAAGAAAGCTGTAAGCGGTACCGAAGAGCTTGCCCACGACATTGAGATAACCAAAAAGCAGATGGAAAAACTCGACGCCCAGTATGAAGAAATAAAAAAAGAACAGAATCCTGTAAAAATTGAGCAGCTGCTTAGACGCGACACTACTCCAAAACAGCAGCAGAAAAAAACTCATCCAGGACTCGACTACACAGTAAACGGCTGGTATATACTGGTTGGCCGCGATGCAAACGAAAATGATGAGTTACTCCGCCACCATGTAAGGGGTGATGATCTCTGGCTGCATGTCCGCGACTTTCCGGGCGGCTATGTGTTTATAAAGGCACGAAAAGGAAAAACTGTTCCTCTCGATATTTTGTTAGATGCTGCTAACCTGGCTGTTTATTACTCAAAGGCCCGCAACGCCGGAAAAACAGATCTTTATTACACACATGTAAAATACCTGCGCCGTGCAAAAAACGGACCCAAAGGTCTGGTACTGCCGACCCAGGAAAAAAATCTTTGCATTGAACCTGATAAAGCCCGCCTTTCAAGGTTAGACACACTTCATGCAGAAGGACAGATATGAAAACTACTTTAAAAAAAGATCAGCATAGACCGATAAGCTCTTACTCAAGTGTTGCACCATTTTTCTATATGCCTGTACGACTGTCCACTGCCCGCCACGCCTGGGGTTATATCTTTACGATTTTAAGAGACTTTTTCATTCTCCAGCATCTGCAAAGGTTTCATATTACAAAAAGAAGGGTAATCAATGTTGATACAGAAATAGACGAAAAGATTCCTTTTGTACCTCAGAGAATTTTTGCTTACCTCAGCTTTGTAAGTTTTTTTGTAAAACCTATGGATATGCTTAAGCATAAACTTGGTTTTAAAAAGGCAGCTCCTTATCTTTGTGTTTACATTAAGTTTTTAACCAGCATATACAGGAACGCCGCAAGCATCTATCGCTATACAATGACAACAACTACCCGCCCCCGTTATCTGAAGACACGAAAATTCCGTACCATTCATTTTTTTGACCCCCATCTTTTATGTGTTCCCAGTATTCATGTAGCAATTTCTGCCGGAGTATATGCCTGGTTTAAGCAGTTTTTCCACATGGGTTTATTTACTCAGGAAGAAGAAACTGCCTATCTTGAAGAAATAAAAACTCAAGCTGTTGCAATTGTTGAGAGTGTTCTCTTTGTAAAGCAGCACAGCGTAAACTGTATTCCGCTCGCTCTCTATATGCTTACTTCAACAATGAATAAATCTTTCTTTTCTGCACATGATGCCATAGATTTTATTGACTGCCTGTTTGTAACTGCAAGTGAAATTGACGAAGCCACCAGAAAGGAAATAATTGAATACTTTTATTATATGTATGACAGAGCCCTTCTGGAAAGTAAGTATTCTTCAGACTGGCGTCTATGCATTCAGCACTGGATGGATGAGTTTGCAGATTCCCAGGAGCAGAAAAAAACTGCAGAAGCAAAATAAGCAGAAAAATCAGAAGAACTTATATTTTGCACCAAGGGTTAATGAAATACCAGGCATTGAATAACCGTCTACAGACTGGTACTGCCAGTTCAATAGATTGTCGGCTTTAAGATAAGGAGTAAACTTTCCTCTTACAGGAACAGCTTCGGCTGCAAGTCCAAGAAGCAGATAAGGCTTTAAATAATATACATTGAGGTTTGAAGTATAACGGCGGCCGGTGTAAGCTGCACTAAGGGATATTCTGACAAGTTCAAAATTCCAGGCAGAAATTAAAGTACAGGTTAAATCCGGAGTCCACATAATCCGCTTGCCGTAAGTATATTTGTTAGATTTATCTAACAGACGGTTATAAAGATATTCACCGTTGAAATCAAGCGTCCAGAAACCGGCAAATAAATCAGCTTTAAAATTAAAATCAATACCAAGATAAAAAGCAGAAGAAAGATTTTGTGTAGTACCACTACCCCACTGAATTTTATCTTTATAGTAATTTGAAAAGAGAGTAAGGCCGCCATTAAGTTTTTCTCCGCGTAAGGTAAAACCTAAATCAGCTCCCCAGCCGCTTTCCGGCTTTAATTCCGGATTACCGTGATAGCCTGCTCCATCCCAGAATAAATCGTCCATATTAGGGAACTGAACCATGCGATAAAGGTCTGCAAAAAGTTTGATTTTTCCGGCTTCCCAGGCAGTTCCAATTTTCGGGACAAAGGCAAAATTGATATTATCATCATTTGCACAAAACTTAATGGCAAGAGGAAGGCTGAAAGACCAGCCTCCTGCAGCTGCAACTTTTGTTGTCTCCTTGATTACACCGGAAAACTGAATGTGCTGTCCATCATTAGTAGAATCAAGATTTGTAATATCTGATGAAATACCAATCATCTGGCGGATTCGCCCGCCTGCCAGTGAGGTAAAATCTGCACTGCCTGTATATTTAATTGTATTTATAAAATGCTGACTGTCTTCGCTGCCACTTTCATCTTTATAAAAGCGGTTATTGCAAAGCCAGACAAGATTGTTTTTCAAATTAAAGAGTCCGTCTGCAAGAGCAGGATTCCATACAGAAAAACTAAAATTATTGTTGTAGTCTCTCTGCAGGCCCGGATTTTTTGAGTTTACCGGCCCAGGCGTGTTTTTATGCCCGCCGTAAAAAATCTCACCGAAAGAAAAATAATTACCATCTCCAAAATAATGAGTAAGACTGGCATTGCCATGGCCGTCTGTAACCTGAGCATTTTTTGCACCAAGAAAGTAACCTTCACCAGCTCCAAAAGGTCCGTCACAAAGAGAAAGATTTCCATCTACTTTATAAAGATAATGATTGCCTGCATAATTTAAAGTACCGTCGGCATTTAAGAAAGTATTTTCTCCCAGCCTGCCTCCGTAAGAAAGTTTTTGAAAAGCAGAATCAAGGAAGCTTTCTGTATTAAAAAATGTTTTTGCTGCCACTTCCGCATTCAGAGAAGAAGACATTTCATTTTTTTTCATTGTTATGTAAACAACGCCGCCAACAGCACCTTCGTCTTCCACCCCTTCTGTAAAGCCGCCGCGTACAATTTCAATGCGTTCCACCGCATTCAGATTAATCGAAGAAAAATCAAAAGTTCCGTACTGGGCATTATTCACACAGATACCATCAATTACAACGCGAACTGTCTCATCTGTAAAACCGCGGATACTAGGCTTGCTCTCCAGTCCGTAAGGCCCGTAGCTGAGTACCTGAAGGCCTGCTCTTTCAACAAGGTCACTCAGGTCTTCGTAGTGAGCCGCAGCTATTTCCTCCGCTGTAATCACAAGTTTCTGTTCCACTGCAGCCGGAATGTATGTGGTAACCTGAGGCAGAGTAATTTCCGCTTCCTGGGCAAATGAGAAAAATCTAAAACTAACGATTGATAGTATTAAAAGGAACTTTTTCATAGATGTTTCCGGTGATTGAGTGCCTGCAAAGCAGGCGTATCGAAATCACCGTAGAGCTTCCGGTGGTTGAGTGATGCAAAGCATCGTATCGAAACCACCGGGACAGAACCGGTTATGCCAGTTAGAAGAAAGAGAATTCTTTATTCTTTCACCAAATCACTGAAATAGTCAAAATAACCATTTTCAATTGTAAAGGTATCTATTGCTTCATCAAGAGTAGCTGTTGAAGTGACTGCGCCAGCTGCTCCCGAAAGTTTAATTGTATTAGGAGTTACAGAAGTATTCAAATCCTTAAATGCTATTGCATACCATTTACCTACATCTGGAGCATCTGTATCATATGTGTAAATATAATGATCAAAATCTGAATGAGTCGCACAAAGAGCCTTTGTATACTTCATATAAATATAACCTGAAGTAGCACTTGTATATCTTACACATAAGGTATTACCTGTATATGATTCATCCCATGAACCTTCACTTGTACCTGGAAAAAAACTCTTAAAAGTATTTGTACCAATTTCGTATTTTTCATAAGTTGCAGACCAAGTTGCAACAACAGCATCATCAGACAAAAGAGGACGAATTATAACCTTTTTTTCTTTCTCTACAGTAGTCTCTTTAGTTACTTCTACTTCCTTAATTACTTCTTCGGTTACTGGTTTACATCCAGCCAATGACAATACTGCAACGAAAGCAAACGCTGCAAACAAATGAGAAAATTTTAAATGTTTCATTTATTTCCTACCCGGAAAGCGAACTTGCGCACTTTCCAAAAGTTGAGATATCCCTTCATACGAAAGGCGCGTACCAAAGTTTCCGGGCTTGCAGCAATTACATCTGAAGCCTTCCCAGACCGGACGGTCCAGTGGCTGTTTTCGGATGTATGCGGTGTTTTTATAGTGGTTTTTCTCTGGTGGTTTCGATACGACACTTCGTGTCTACTCAACCACCGCAACCACCGTGTGCACCGCAAACTGCATACCGTTGCGCATTCAGCTCAGGCCTTGCACCTGCTTCCATTGAAATACACGGGCATAGTCTACCATAAAGATAGGTTATTTTACAAGATATTCAGAGAGTTCTTCGGCACTCAGCATAATCACTTTGGCGCCGTGTTCTTCCAGGAACTTTTTGCCGCGGAAGCCCCAGTCTACGCCGATTACGTCAAGGCCGGCATTGGTACCTGTCTGCATATCAACATCTGAGTCACCAATGAATACGGCTTTCTGCCCTTCTGACTTTCCGTCCATTCCTGCACGGTTTAAAATCTCATAAATGCCGTCTGGAGCGGGCTTTGGAGGCATACCAGGGCGGCTGCCCGAAATAATATCAAAAAGGCCAGGAAAATAATCATCACAAAGAGCAATTGCGGCAGGCTCTACCTTGTTGGTGTTTACGGCAATTTTGATTCCTGCGGCACGAAGGGCCTTTATGCATTCAGGGATTCCCTCATAAGGGGCAGTCTTAACTGCACAGTGCTCTTCGTAATAAGCAATAAAATCTTTGAGGATCTTGTCAAAATCCGGATTCTCTCTGCCACCTTCTATGGCACGTTCAATCAGTTTTGGAATGCCGTTTCCGACCATAAAACGCACCTCGTCCAGAGTGTGGAGGGGCAGCTTATATTTTCCAAGAATTACATTCAAAGAGTCGGTCATATCATCCAGAGTATTAAGGATGGTTCCGTCCATATCAAAAATCGCAAGTGAGTATTTCATAATACAAGCTATTATATAGAAACAACAACGATTAGACAAATACAACATTTGTCACACGGATTCGAAACAGCTACGCTGTTTCTATTTTTATTTGTATTTTAATTAAAAGAACCTTAAAAAAAGATTTTGCGTAGCAAAATCGAATCCGTGTGACAGAATAAATTTTTACAATTTTTCTATAAAATTTTTATATATTTTAACAGTTTTTGTTATATAATATAGAATGTATTTATAACTTGGAGGACAAACATGGCATGTTTTACAGTTCCTGCTGCAGAAGCAATCATTACAACAGTCGCAGAGAGAATAATTAAATCTAAAGAAAAGAAAATGGCACTTTCCGGTGCTGTTAATACAAAAGCTGATGAAAATGAGACACCAAAAATCAGCCTTTCTACAAAAATCGGCTGGCTCAATAAAATGCTCTGGGGTGGTTCTGCACTTCTCGCTTTTGAGCACGTTTGGCACGGAGAGGTTGTTCCTTTCTTCCCATTCCTTACAGCCGTAAAAGACGGAGAAGCTTCTGAAATGCTTCACGAAATGGCAACGGCCGGTGTCTGCATGGCACTGCTTGTAACCGCTGCCTGGGGAATTATGGTTGGCGTAGTTTCTATGATAGAGAAAAAAGCAAAGAACAATAAATCAGAAAAACTTGCCGGAGGTCTGGTATGACACTTCTTACTACTGTTTTTGCAGCAATAATCTGCACAATTCTCTGGTATAAAAAGGAAGAAGCCCGCACTCTCAAGGTTGGAACTCTCTGCCTTATGTACTGGGGCGCTTCTTTGATGTGGCTCATTGACACAATTTTTGAGTATGCTGAACTTGGTGCAGAAGCCTTTGTTCCGGCTCCTCTTGATATGCTCAATGATTTTTATCTTGGACTTTCTGTCGTTGCACTTGGGCTGATTATCTGGCTTGTGATTCTTTTTGTGCGCGATCCTAAGGGCACTGTAAAAGCTGCTCTCTTTAAGAAAAATTAATTATAACTTGAACTTAGAAGATTTTTTCCGTCAACACCGCCGGGTCGCTCTTGCTTTCTCCGGCGGCGTTGATTCTGCCTACCTTTTATATGCCGCAAAAAAATATGCCGAAGAAGTTCGTGCATATTACGTTAAATCTGCATTTCAGCCGGCCTTTGAATTTAATGATGCAAAACGTCTTGCAGAAGAACTTGGTATTAAGCTTTGTATAATTTCTATTGATGTATTAGCAAATGAAAAGGTTCGTTCTAATCCGCCGGACAGATGTTATTACTGCAAACAGACAATTTTTTCTCAGATAGTAAAGCAGGCTGCTGCAGATGGTTTTACTGAAATCCTTGATGGAACCAACGCAAGTGATGATGCGGGAGACAGACCCGGCATGAAGGCGCTGAAAGAATTAAAAGTTCTGTCTCCTCTCCGCATGTGCGGACTAACAAAACAGCGTATTCGTGAACTTTCTAAAGAGGCAGGTCTTTTTACCTGGGACAAAGCTTCTTATGCCTGTCTTGCCACAAGACTACCTGTCGGTAGTAATATAACTAACGAACGTTTGGAAGTTACTGAAAAGTATGAAAACTTTTTAATGGGACTGGGTTTTAAAAACTTCCGTGTAAGGATGCTTGAAAATAGAGCCAGTAAGTCTGGCACATCCGACACTCCCGACGCGGCCCCGCTCGCTAAAATTGAAATTACTGAGGAACAGATTCCCCTCTTTATAGAAAAACGCAAAGAAATACTATCTGCGTTAAAAGTTAATTACAGCAAAATACTGCTAGATCTGGAGACACGCAATGAAGAATGAAATAAAGAAATTACTGGAGGGCGTCCGCGATGGAAGCGTTTCTGTTGAAGATGCCCTTCTTGAAATAAAAAAAGAACCTTTTGAAGACCTCGGTTATGCAAAGATTGACCTGCACCGCAAGGCACGTCAGGGAGCTGCAGAAGTAATCTATGGAGCAGGAAAAACTGCAGAACAGATTATCGGCATTGTAAAGTCGCTGCAGGGAGCGGGCCAGAAAACAATTCTTATTACAAGAATTGATGAAGAAAAAGCAAAGGCTGTAGCGTCTGCCATTCCTTTCGATTATCGTAAGGATGCGAGAATAGGAATCGTTGGTAAGCTGCCAAAAGCTGATGGAATCGGAACAATTGTTGTTGCAACCGGCGGCACAAGTGATATTCCAGTTGCGGAAGAAGCAGCCCTTACCGCAGAAGTCTTGGGAAACAAGGTATGCCGTCTTTATGACGTAGGAGTTGCGGGCCTTCACAGAACGCTTGCCCATCTTGATGAAATAATGTCTGCAACAGTTATTATCGCAATTGCCGGAATGGAAGGTGCCCTTGCCAGTGTAATTGGAGGTCTTGCTGACTGCCCGGTAATTGCGGTTCCAACCAGTGTTGGTTACGGAGCTTCCTTCAATGGGCTTTCTGCCCTGCTTTCTATGCTGAACTCCTGTGCAAGCGGAGTTTCGGTTGTGAATATTGATAACGGATTTGGAGCAGGATATCAGGCAAGCATGATTAATCATGTGGAGGCAAAGGAAACAAAATGAAAACCCTATATTTAGACTTACCAATGGGCGCTGCGGGCGACATGCTCAGCGCGGCTCTTTATGAGCTTTTATCAGATGAAGAAAAGAAAGCATTTCTTGAAGAAATAAATAAGGCCGGAATTCCTGGCGTAACTGTTAATGCAGAAAAATCCGTTAAGTGCGGAATTACAGGAACTCATTTTAAGGTACTGATTGAAGGCGAAGAAGAAGAAAGCCATGATGCGCACGAACACGAGCACCATCATCATGAAGAAGAGAACTGCCACGAACACGAACATTCACATGACCACGAGCATGAGCACCATCACGACGAAGAGCATTGCCATGAACACGACCATCATCATGACCACGAGCATGGGCACCATCACCATCATCATTCCAGCATGGCAGAAATTGAAGGAATCATTAATTCCCTTAAAATCCCGGACAGCGTAAAAAAAGATATAATAGAAGTTTACAAGCTGATTGCGGCAGCAGAAAGCAATGCCCACGGAGTTCCTGTAACAGACATCCACTTTCACGAAGTGGGAACTATGGACGCCATTGCAGATATTACATCAGTTTGTCTGCTTATGAATAAAATTGGCGCCGCAAAGATTTGTGCGTCTGCCGTAAATGTGGGCTCGGGTCACGTTCACTGCGCTCATGGAATCTTACCGGTGCCGGCCCCTGCTACTGCCTTCATCTTAAAAGAAGTTCCGCTTTACAGCGGCCACATTACAGAAGAGCTTTGTACTCCTACGGGGGCTGCCCTGCTCAAGCATTTTGTAAGCAGCTTTGGAAACATGCCACAGTTGAAAATCACAGACATTGGCTACGGCATGGGCAAAAAAGATTTTGAAGCGGCAAACTGCGTACGTGCAATTCTTGGAGAAGGAGACGAAGAGCTTGAGCAGATTCTGGAATACACCTGCAACCTCGACGACATCAGCGCAGAAAGAATTGCCTTTGCAATGGAGCAGCTTTTTGCGGCAGGCGCAATAGAAGCCTATACAATTCCGGTAACAATGAAAAAGTCGCGTCCCGGTAACCTGCTTTGCGTAATGTGCCGCGAGAGCGACAAAGATAAGATTCTTCAGACAATCTTCAAGCACACGACAACTCTCGGAGTCCGCGAAAATATCAGCAGACGCTATTTTCTGGACCGAAGCATTGAAACTGTAAACACAGAGTTTGGAGATATCAGAATAAAAAGAGCAGAAGGCTACGGCGTAAAAAGAGAAAAATATGAATACGAAGACCTGGCGGCAATTGCCCGCAAGACAGGTTTGAGTATTGATGAGATTAATAACAGATTGCTTCGTCGCTAAGCGACTCGCAATGACAATGGAGAAATAAAATGGCAGACTTATCACACAGAAAAGCTGAGGCTAAGGTTCAGATAAAGGGAGCAGACGGAAAAGCTCTTGCAAATACAAAGGTTCATATTAATCAGATTAATCACGAGTTTTTATTTGGCTGCGGTGCCTTTGAAACACTTTCTTACACTAACGGCACTCCCAACGCCACACAAGAAGACCGCATGCAAAAGTGGCTGGGGCTTTTCAACTACGGAACCCTGCCATTTTACTGGGGCGGCTTTGAGCCGGAAGAAGGCTCTCCACACACAGAGCAGCTCATGGCGGCCGCAAAGTTTCTTAAGAGCAAGGACGTAACAGTTAAGGGCCATCCTCTCTGCTGGCACACCGGCTGTGTACCCTGGCTTATGAACTATGACAACAAGACAATTCTTGAAAAGCAGCTGGCGCGCATTCACCGCGACGTTGGCAACTTTAAAGGCGTAATTGATATGTGGGATGTTATCAATGAGGTTGTAATCATGCCTATTTACGACAAATATGATAACGCCATCACAAGAATCTGTAAGGAGCTTGGCCGCGTTGGACTCGTTAAGAAAGTTTTCGATGCAGCTCAGGAAAGTAATCCGGATGGAATCTTCCTTATTAATGATTTTAATCTTTCCACAAACTATGAGATTTTGATTGACGGCTGTCTGAATGCAGGCGTTCCTATTAAGAAAATCGGTCTGCAGTCTCATCAGCACCAGGGCGTATGGTCATATGAAAAGACAGAAGAGATTTTAAGCCGCTTTGAGCACTTTGGACTTCCTATTCACTTTACGGAAAACACAATTGTTGCAGGGCCTCTTGTTGATCCTTCTCTTGATGATTTGCAGGATGCCCACTACGATGACGATGCCGCAACTCCGGAGCTGGAGCAAAAACAGGCAGATGACCTTGAAAAGATGTACAGAAATCTTTTTGAAAATCATCCTCTTGTTACGGCCATTACTAACTGGGATTTTGGCGACGGAGCCTGGCTCAACGCCCCAAGCGGCGTAATCAGAAAAGACGGTTCGCTAAAACCATCATACAAGGCCCTCCACCATCTGATTAAAGAAGAATGGCACACCGAGTACGATGCAGAAACAGACGCAGAAGGCTACGTAAAAGTCAGCGGCTTTAAAGGCAAGTATGAAATTACGAGTCGAACTGAAACAATAAAGTACACTCTGAAGTAAACGGGGCGTTACGGGGGCTGGCCCCCGTTGGGTAGGTAGCGAGCAACGAAGTGCGAGCGAGGGAGGGGCTCCTCCCTCCTTCCCTATTTTCACATTTTCTTTTCTATGATAATATACTTTCACTATGGATTTGATTAAGAAGCTTGATGAATGCGAAAAACGCTTTAAGGAAGTAAGCGACCTTGTAATGGATCCTAACCTCGTAAAGGACCCTAAGAAGTACAAGGACACAATGCGCGAGCACGGATATTTGACTGAATTGTGCGCGCTTTATGATGAGTACAAAAAAGTTCTCCAGGGCATTACTGATGCTAAAGAAATGATTACTAACGAAGACGACGCTGATATGCGCGAGATGGCCCGCGAAGAACTTAAGGAACTGGAAGAAAAACAGCCTAAGCTTGAGGAAGATATTAAACTTAAACTTGTTCCGCCTGATCCTCTTGATGAAAAGAACATTATTCTTGAAATCCGTTCGGCTGCCGGTGGTGATGAGGCTTCGCTTTTTGTACGCGACCTTTGGGAAATGTACACTCACCTGGCAGAACGCAAGGGCTGGAAAACTGAAACTATGGAAGCTCAGGAAACTGAGGTCGGTGGTTTCAACAAAATCGTAACTTCTATCAGCGGTAAGTTTGTTTACGGAACTTTGCGCTGGGAATCTGGTGTTCACCGCGTTCAGCGTGTTCCTGCTACTGAGTCGCAGGGCCGTCTGCAGACTTCGACTGCAACTGTTGCCGTTCTTCCAGAAGCCGAAGAAACTGAAATTGAAATTAAGCCGGGCGATGTTCGCGTTGACGTTATGCGTGCCGGTGGACCTGGCGGACAGTGTGTAAATACAACTGACTCTGCCGTTCGTCTTACTCATATTCCGACCGGTCTTGTTGTTATTCAGCAGGATGAAAAGTCTCAGATTAAGAATAAGGAAAAGGCCTTCCGCGTTTTGCGTGCCCGCCTCTTTGACCTTGAAGAAAGCAAGAAGCAGGAAGAACGCGCCGCTGCACGTTCCAGCATGGTTGGTTCAGGTGCCCGCTCCGAAAAGATCCGTACTTACAACTTCCCTCAGGACCGCGTAACAGACCACCGCATCAACTATTCGGCTCATAATCTCCCTTCTTTCATGATGGGCGAAATGGACGATATGTTAGACGCGCTTAACGTTTACGCTAAGGAAGAGCAGCTGAAGTCTGATATTACAGAGCTTTAATTAGGAGATAGGGAGCGGCCCCACGAAGTGGGGTAAAAACAGTCCAGTGGACTGTTTTTAGCGAGTCTCGGTGAAGGCTATGCCTGAACCGCGGTCCTCCCCCTCGTGTTATTCTACCCTCTCTGCGGGGGGACACCCCCGCAACGCCCCCGCCTTTATGAAATTACAAGAATTAAAATCCAAAATAACAAAAGATCTTTCTCAAACATCCCCAAGTCCAAAACTTGATACCGAAGTTTTATTATCATACTGTCTTGGTTTTTCAAAAACAGATCTCTTGCTCAAACGAGATTACGAAGTTCCTGCCGACAAAGAGGCCTGGCTCAACGACGCCGTTTCCCGCCGTGCTGCAGGACTGCCCATCGCATACATCACCGGCCACAAGGAATTTTACGGCTACGACTTTCTTGTAACTCCCGACGTTTTAATTCCAAAGCCCGACACAGAAATTCTGGTTGAACGCGCAGTAGACGTTATTCTTTCTATGATGTATGCCCGCGGGGAAAATCTTTTGACTGTCTGCGACATGTGTACCGGAAGCGGCTGTATTGCTCTTGCGGTGGCAAAGACTCTGCTGGAAGACGAACGAGTTCCTCCAGAGCACCTGCCAAAGTTCACTCTTGCAGACATTTCCGAGCCAGCACTGGACATTGCCCGCCGCAATGCCGCTGCCCTCTTCTCTAACCTCGGCTCTCTTGTAATGTCCCGCTTCAACTTTGTACGCACTAATCTGTTCGATGCAATTTCTGAGGCAATAAAATACGACGTAATTCTTTCTAACCCGCCTTATATTCCACACACAATGGTAGATGAGCTTTTACGCGACGGCCGCAGCGAACCGCGCCTTGCTCTGGATGGAGACATAACTCTGACAGGAGACCGGGCCCGCGAAGCAGACGGGCAGGCAAAAGATGACGGCCTTGAAATTATAAGAAACCTGATTCCGCAGGCCCAGGCACATTTAGCACCGAGAGGCACTGTCCTTATGGAGACAGGGGAATACAACGCCGAGGCAACTGCGGCAATTGCAGAAGGAATGGGTTTTAATACGGAGATTCATAAAGATCTTGAGGGGCAGTTGAGAGTTGTTGAAGCATGGATTGCCACGTCGCTGCGCTCCTCGCAATGACGAAGCCTGTGTCATTGCGAGCGTAGCGAAGCAATCCATTACAATTCTTCGGCTTTTGTAAAAAACAAACTGATTCCCTCATTCGGAAAGCGATTTTTTACAGCTTCAACAACAGCCTTCACTTTTAATGCATCTTCCTTTTCTACATATGTAAAAAGTGCAAAGTTCATTTCCGGCCATACAGTGTCGCCGAGTTTTTTTGTGCGTCCACCTCGGCCATGGATTTCCGGAATCACAGTATACTGAATCGAAGGAATTTCCTGTTCAAGGAGTTCTGTAATATCTTCCTGAACCGACTGGTTTGAAATTATTTCTGCACGATATAAATCTGCCATTACTCGTCCTCCTCATGGAGGGTGGTTTCGATACACTCGCTACGCGAGCACTCAACCACCGCACCAACCTGCTTCTTTTCACGCTTACGCATTACCAGGCTATATAAAACCGGAATAACCAGCAAGGTAATAAAGGTAGAAGAAATCAAACCGCCAACTACCGCAATGGCAATAGGACGAACCATGCTTGACTGACCTTCTGTTGTAAAGCACATAGGCAGCATACCAAGAATTGTTGTAAGGGTTGTCATCAATACAGGGCGGAAACGGCTCTTGCCGGATTCAAGGCAGGCCTTTTTAAGCTCATAGCCTCGACCAACAAGAATGTTAGTGTAGTCTACCAGGATAATACCGTTGTTTACTACAATACCAATCAGCATGATAACACCAACAGCTGTCATGAAAGAAAGTGCTTCGCCGATTATCTTATGAATCAAAATTACACCAATTACAATAAATGGCATGGTTGCAAGGTTAATCAAAGGAGCCTTAAAGCTTTCATAGGTTGCAGCCATTACACCAAATACCATAAGGATTGCCATAATTGCAATTTTTGCATAGAAGCTGTACTGCTCCATTGTATCCTTCCAGGCACCCTTGTAGTTTACAACAACAGAATCCGGAATAATAACATTTTCCTGAATAGCGGCCTTAATTTCTTCTTCAATTACGTTGTCGTTTTCTTCAGTAAGATTGCTTGCGCGAACGTGAATGATTCGCTTCTGACTTTCACGGCGGATAGAAACCGGTCCAAGACCTTTTTTGATTGAAGCAAAGTTTGCAACGCTCACCATTCCGCCATTACCACGAACGTAAATTGACTCAAGGTCGTTGATTGTCTTGCGGTCTTCCGGACGGTAAGCAACAACTACGCTGTAGTCTTTACCATTGCTTTTATAGGTACAGGCTGTAGAACCGTTGATAGCATAGTTAATTTCGCGGGCAACAGTTGCAATATCTACGCCCATGTTATAGGCTCGCTCACGGTCAATTACAATTTCAACCTGAGGCAAACCTTTATCCATACTAACAGAAGGCTCACTGATTTTCTTGTTAGCAGAAATAACATCGCGGATTTCTTCTGCAGTATCAAGAGCGGCGTCCAGATCATCTGAAAGAAGAACAATATCAACACTGCTGCCCATCCACTGGCCGCGGAAGCCTTCACTGAAGGAAAGACGGGCACTAGGGAATTCTGCAAAATGCTTACGGAGTTTATTCTGCATTTCCTGAGCTGAATCTATCTGCTTGGCAGATTCCGGAAGGGCAATTGTGATGGAACCGCGGTTTGTATTTCTACCGCCGATAGAAGTTGTAATTGTTTTTACACCTTTACACTCTTCTTTTGCATAAGCTTCCAGAGCCATTACAACTTCCTTGGTTTCTTCAAAAGGAGTTGCAGTTGCCATATTAATGTTCAGCTGAACCTGATCATCACGACCGGCAGGAATCTGATTAATCTGCATAGTCGGAATAAAAGCAAAGGAAATTATAAGTACACAGACTGCGGCAATTATAGTTATAAGGCGATTATCAAGAGCCTTTTGTAAAACCTTTGCATATATTCTTGTAAAGAACTGAATGATGCCTTCAAAAAAACCGTATATAGCTTTTAATACAGGATTTGTTACAGGCTTTTCTTTACGGTTTGAAAGTGGCAGGAATTTTCCGGCCAGAACCGGTACAAGGAAGATTGCAACAAGCAGAGAAGAAACAAGGGCAATTACGATAGTGAAAATTGCAGCCTTGAACATCTGTCCCATAAAGCCAAGATCCTTGATAAAGAAAATAAATGGAAGGAATACACAGATTGTTGTGAGGTTTCCAGAAATTACCGACATCAGCATTTCCTGAGAACCAAGAATTGCAGAGGTTCGCGGCTTTGCACCTCGCTGCCGGTAAGCGTAGATATTATCAATCATTACGATTGAGGCATCTACAATCATACCAACTCCCAGAATCAAACCTGTAAGAGTCATCATGTTCAAAGTTAGTCCGAACATACTCATTGCAAAAAGAGTAATGATGATGGAAAGCGGAATAGAAATTGAAATGATGATTGTAGACTTAAAGTTCTGTAAGAAGATAAAGAGAATGATTACCGCAAGAATAAGTCCCTGCCAGGCAGAAGTAATCAAAGTATTGATTGTTTCGCGGATGGCATCAGTTGAGTCCTGAATAATCTGAAGAGTTACATCCGGCGGAAGATTATTTTCTGCCTGCTCAATTTTTTTGTAGACATTGTTTGCAACAGTAACCGAGTTTGCATCAGACTGCTTTGAAACACTTATGTAAACACCCTTTTCGCCATTGATAAAGGATTCCTGGGTTGTATCTCCATATCCGATTGAAGCTTCACCAATATCACGAAGACGGATACTGTAACCATTTATTGTTGCAATAACAGTATCATTAATTTCATCAAGACTGGTATATTCACCTGTGGTACGGACAATGTAATTTTTGTGTCCTTCCTGAACCTTACCGCCGCCAAGCTCCATGTTCTGTCTTGAAAGAGCACTTGTAACTGTAGGCACTGTAAAGCCGTAAGCAGCCATACGGTTCTGGTCCAGTTTTACGTTTACCTGGGCGGCACGGCCTCCGTAAACCTCAGCTTCACCTACACCATCGGCCTGCTCAAGAATGCTTACTACATTGCTTTCTGCAATTGATTTAAGGTCATCTACAGAGCGGTTACCGCGGATAAGAATTCGCATGATTTCGCCGTTATCTCCCGAAAAACGGAAGATTGTAGGAGTGCCGGCATTGTCCGGCAGAGCCCGCTTTACACGGTCCAGTTTATCGCGGACATCATTCATGGCCGCGGTAAGGTCTGTTCCATATTCAAATTCAAGAGAAACGTTTGAAGAACCTTCGTTGGAAGTAGAAGTAAGATTCTTAAGACCGTTTACACTCATAACCGCACTTTCAATCAGCCTGGTTATAGATTTTTCTACTGATTCAGGATCTGCATTCGGATAAGTTGTATTTATAGAAAGAGAAGGATTTTCCATTTCCGGCAGGAGAGCTGTTGCAACGTTACTCAGAGTAAAGATTCCCAGCATGCCGAAAAGAGCAAATACAATAAGAATGAGAACCGGATGTTCAAGGGTTTTGCGACTTAAACTCATTATTTTTTACCCTCTGGCTTTGGGCCTTTTTCGCCACCTTTGTCTGCTGGTGGAGCTGCTTCTACAAACTCAACGTTTCCGCTGATATCCCTTACCTTAGCACCTTCGTACAAAGAAAGCATACCTTCAAGTACTACAACTTCACCGGCGGAAAGGCCTTCAACAACCTGATTGTAGCCGTCTATACTCTTACCTCGGGTAACCTTACGCTTTGTAACAGTGCTGTCATCTTTTACGATGTAGAGGTAATATTCATCGCTGTTTTCTACAAAGGCATCCTGCTGAATTACAGGGTAGCCGCCAAAATCAACGGTGAAAAGTTTTACGCGAGCAAACATACCGGCATTAACCTTGTCGTAATGCTTATCAAAATTCAAAATGATTTCTTTTGTTCGGGTAGAAGGATCAACTACAGGAGAAATGCGTACGACAGAAGCCATGAACTTTTCTTCACCGTAAGCCTGCAGGGTGATTTCTGCCTTCTGGCCGATTGCAATATCTGCAACATAGCGCTCCGGAACCTTTGCGGTAATCTGAAGGTTATTGATATCGCCAATCTTTGTAATTACAGAAGACATATTGACCTTCTGTCCAATTTTTACAGGAGAGGTAATAATACTTCCGTCGATTGGGGCAGTAACCGGGCTCTTTGCATAATAGCTTCCAGGTTCTGAAGGGTCGATGTAGGCAATTACATCTCCGGCCTTAACTGGAGAACCGAGCGACACCTTCATATCAACTACCTTACCACCAATTGAGGGGAAAACTTCTATAGATTTCTGGGTTTCGATTTCGCCGTTTGTTAATACAAAATCAGTAATAGTCTGATTTTTGGCTACGGTAGTACGAACCGCAGTTGCAGTCTGCTGACCACGGCCTCCACCAAAGCCACCGAAGCCGCCCGGCCCGCCTGCAGCTTCCTTTTTCTTTTTTGAAGAAAGATTAATCAAAAAAACACCTGCTGCCGTAACAGCAAGAAGAACAATCACAATAATCCATGTGGAAGATTTTTTTCCGCTCATATCAAAACCTCAATATTTCTATTTATCTTCTTTTCCAAGGGTACCAAAAGGAAGCCCCAGTGTATTTTCCAAATCAAGTACTGCGCTGATAAGCTCGAACTTTTTAGATTCTCTGTCTGTTTTAGCCTTTAAAAGTGCATCTGCCGTACTCTGCAGGGTAAGCAGGTCGCGGGAACCATGATTGTAAGCAGTAAGTGTCATATCATAAGTCTTTTGAGCCAGCTCAACATTGCGGTCAATCAAATCCATCTGACTCTGCTTTTGAAGGATGTTTTTGATGCTGTTCTGCAGATTAAGCTGGACACTTGTGCGCTCATTTTCCAGCTGAAGTTTTAAGTCCTGCAAAGTGGCTTTCTGACTGGCAATGCTGTTGGCTCCATTTGACCATGGAAGATAGCCGTCAAGAGGAATACGAAGGCTTAAAGAAAGAGAATGACTTTCCTGATTCTGTTTAAAATCTTCTACACTATCGTTTCCACCCAAGCCCCAGGAATAACTTGCAGAAATCGATGGTCCGTAGGCTGAAAATCTTGTTGCAAGTAAAGAGTTTTCCTGCTGCTCTATACTGGCCTTTAATTTTTTGATGGAAGGCAGTTCCTCAACAGTCTGATTTACAGAAAAAGATTCCGGCGGAACTGCATCTGAAAGAGAACCCGAAAGCTCAATTTTTTCATTCTGCGAAAGGCCAAGAGTCTGCTTAAATGAAGCAATATTGTTCTGATAAGCAATTTCTGCAGATTCAATATTAGGACGAAGGCTTTCGTAGCTGTACTGAGACTGCAAAAGATCCAGTTCAGAAAGCTGACCACGGTTATACTTGTCACGGTTATTTTCATAACGGATGCGTGCAGTTTCCATATTGCGGCGCTGCAGATTCATACTCTCTTTAGTATAAAGAAGGCTGTAAAAAAGCTTACGAACATTCAGCTCTATCTGGCGAACAGCATCTTCATAGGAAGTTTTTCCGCTTTCGTACTGAAGACTTGCGGCCCTTATTGAAGTGTACAAAGAAGGTGTAAGAGAAAGGCTTACAGAAGCCCCCATTTGATAGGTATATTTCTGTTTTGCCTCCATATCTGTAACGATGCCATCCAGAGGCTTAGTAAAACTTCCGCTCAAACTAGCAGAAGGACTTACCCCGTTCCAGGAGGTTTTATTGCGGCGTTCCAGAGTTTCAAGGCTGATTCTCTGGCGTTTTAACGAAATATTATTATCCGCTGCCAGAATAACGGCCTCATCTACAGTGATAGATCTGACTTTTTCTGAACCAGCCTGTGCATTCAGGGAAAAAGCGCAGAATAAAGCAATTGCTGCAAAAATTATACGTTTCATATTCTTTCCATTATATATACTCATATACAATATAACAAAATAACAAATTATTTTATAGAAAATTACTATATCATTTTAGAAAAATCTGTTATTTTTTATATAGATGCTGAAACAAGTTCAGCATGACTGAAAAAAAATGAGCAGCGAGAAAGTTTTTTCATCTGATGTAAAAAATACAGCTGCACTTCTGGAAGAGTTTTTCTCAAAACACGAATATCTTTCTTCCGAAGAAAAGGCTGAAGTAACAAAAGCATGGTCTCTTCTTGTAGAAAAAGCAGGCGACAGAGTGCGCGAGTGCGGTAAGCCTTACTATCTCCACCCTCTCAGGGTTGCAAACATTCTGGCCGAAAGCAAGCTCGACAGCCCTACCCTGGTAGCCGCCATCCTTCATTCCATAAAGGATTTTGATGTAAGCGATGAAGAGATTGCTAAAGAGTTCGGCGAAAACATCAGTAAAATCGTTCTTACAGTAAATAAGATTCTCAATCTGCCTATAAACACAAAGACAATGCATCAGTCAGATGCCATCCGCAATATGCTTTTTGCCATGTGCGACGATGCGCGTATTATTCTAATTACCCTTGCAGACCGCCTGGACCGAATCCGCAATATCAAGAGCTTTACAGCAGCCGACCAGCACATGATTGCCAGCGCCGTTATAGAAATCTGGGCTCCACTTGCAGACAGACTTGGAATGCAGGCAGAAAAAAATGAGTTTGAAGATTTGAGCCTTAAATATACTAACCCTTCTGTTTTCCAGCAGATTAAGGCAATTGTTTCTCAGAAAAAAGATGAACGGGCCAGCTATCTGGAAAAGGCAGTTAACAGCATCTATAAATCAGCTGATAAGATGGGTATGAAGATTGAGATTCAAAGCCGCGCAAAGCACTTTTATTCAATCTATCAGAAGATGAGAAAGCGCAATAAAGAGGCCGGAGAACTTTTTGACCTGCTTGCCCTGCGCATTCTCTGTAATACTCCGGCTGAATGCTACACCCTTGTTGGAATTGTACACGGACTGTGGAAGCCTCTGGATGGTCGTTTTAAGGACTACATCGCTATGCCAAAGGCAAACGGTTATCAGTCACTTCATACAACAGTTATGTGTGAAGGAAAGCCTCTTGAGATTCAGATTCGTACCCACGACATGCACAACATGGCTGAGCACGGAATTGCTTCTCACTGGCTCTATAAAAAAGGATCTTCCCGCGAGCTGATTGAAGAAGACCGTCTTGCCATTTACAACAAACTCCAGCAGTTTAAAGACAGTCTTACAGAAGGCAACAATTTTGAAACCCTAAAAAACGAACTGCTTGGCGACGAGATTTACGTTTTCACACCAAAGGGTGATGTAAAAAAACTTCCTATGGGAGCAACCGCGATAGACTTTGCCTATGCGGTTCATACAGCTGTCGGCGAAAAAATTATTGCCGCTAAGGCTGACGGAAAAATCATTCCTCTTTCCCGCCCCCTGCAAAATACACAGATTATTGAAGTAATCACAAATCCTCAGGCTCATCCTACTGAGTCTCAGCTTAAGCTTGTAAAAACTACAAAGGCTCACCAGAAGATTCACTCCTGGCTTATGGCAAACGACCCTACCTTCAGTGAACGACTGGCCCTTAAGGCAGAAGAACAGGCAAATGCCGCAGGCATTGAAGGAACAGTAGGACTTGCAGGCGGTGGAGCAACACACTTTATCCGGGCAAAAAAATCCCGTCCTAAAAAGGGAAAGCCGGAAGCGGCTCCAGAACAGAGACCTCATAAAAAATGCGGAGTACTTGTACAGGGAGAACGCAGGGTTCTTTACAATATTGCCCAGTGCTGTAAACCGGAATATCCAGATCTGATTGCGGGCTACGTAACAAGAACAAAAGGAGTTTCAATTCACCGCGCCGACTGTCTCATTTACCAGCGTATTCCTCATAAAGAAGAACGCAGCGTTGAAGTACAGTGGGATGAATAAAAGATGAAGGTGGTTTCAACAGGCCGACTTTGCGGCACTCAACCACCGAAAAACTCCTCATAATGATTCGTGTCACTCAGTCACCGATGAACTCTGCAACAGCCTTTCCATTCTCCTCATCAATATGAAGAATAGTCCAGGCCTCATTGAATCTGAAAGAAGGACAGCAATAATCTTTCAGACCAATGTCCTTATAATTGCAGCAATGATCATGACCGCCAAAATAACAGCAAACTTTATTCTGCAAAAATAATTTAATTAAAAGATTTCTTTCCGTTGTATCTCCAAGGCCAAAGGCAAGACGATATTCCGTGAGCGGATAATGCGAAAAAACGATTTTAGGTGAAGGGTCATTTTCAATCGCTTTTCTTAAAATATCATATTGTTTTGTACCAAGAGTACCATCACCTGTGTCGAAGCTATACCAGGAAAAGCTTGAAGTTTTGAAGGAATAAAATGATGAATGAGGATAACAGTTTTTCTGCCAGTTTCCCCAATGCGATTGATATATATCATGATTTCCACAGGTATTAAAAACAATTTTTATTCCGTAAAGAGATTTTAAGTTTTGGCAAAAATCAAGATATTCATCATATTCTGCCTGACATCCTGTATCAACAGCATCTCCAAGACAGATTGCAAACTCAGGTGCAGCAGCAGTTCCCTTTACAGAATCAAGCCAGTTATAAAGGCATTCAAGAGGAGCTTCCTTGAATTTATAACCAAAATGCGAGTCAGTTATAATTAAAACATTATAGCTCCCTGTCAGAGAGGAAATTCCTGACTCTGCAAAGACAGAATCTGTTTCATCATCAAGACAAAGCATTTCTTTTGATCTGCAGTCAACATTGTTTCCGTCATAGAAAATATTCCAGCTGCCGTAACAGGATGTAAAAAGAAGAGACGTAATAACTGTAAAAATCTTAAGCCAGTTTTTTTTCATCAGAAATACACCTTAATTGCTGTTTTATAATTGCATTCACTCAAATAAACTGCACTTGTTATCATATCAACATATTTAAATGATAAAGTTGATTCTAAACTTACATTATCCCTAAACTTATAGTCTGCTCCAAACTTAAAAAATGGAGTTCCTAAGAGAGGATAATCATAATAATCAACAGAAGCAATTGAACACCATACATTAAAGGCTGAGTTGATGTTCCAGTCGAATCTTAATCCAAGGAAAAAAGAATTCTTAAAAAGATTCAGCTGATAATTATTCACTTCATCAATAATTGATTTTTTTAGCATTAAACCAATTGCAAAATTTACATTAAAGAAGGAAGTCTTGCACCAGCAGAATCTGAGAGACGGAAGAAAATCATTTTCTGAGAACTCATTATAATATCTTGTAAAATGATAAGTAAAGCCAAGGCCAGCTCTGAACATACCATAGAAAGTCGGCATATAAAAAGCGTTGCCTGTAAAATCAAATGTATGAGGTTGAAATACGCTACCGCAGTCAAAATAAAGTTCTTTACAATCTGCAGTAAAAGAAGTATCGAAAGCGAAGGGGCCGGCGTGTAAATCATTTTTTAACCAGAGAGAAAATCCTCCTGAAAGGGACATTTCCGGTTTACCTTTTGTAAAAAAATTCACGTTCTGGCAAAAAGCAGAAAAAGAAAAAAACATGAAGCAGATTATCAGAAAGTTTCTTTTACAGATTTTTTTGCAGGCAGTCATTTTCATCTTCCGGTATCCCGGATTTTTCCTTCTACATAATCCGGGTCAAGAGTTCTAAGCAGAGTTCCATCCGGCAGCTTATGCTTAAGGTAAAGTGCTGTTGGATGACCGTCGCAGGTCCAGTTCATTTTAAGCCCGGTTTCTGAGTCTATGATTTCCCATTCGTCTGCTGGCACTTTGAGAGAGCAGAATTCCGGAGAAACAAATTCAATTACTTCGCCGGCACGAATCATATTCATACCCTTGCAGTCGTACATGTGCCAGCCCTCTTTTTTTTCAAAGCTGATGATGCGGCGATCCGGATGAACTTCGTAATCTTTTAAGCGGGCTTCGCGGGCCGCAGGGTGCATAGCTTCGAGTTCTTTTTGTGCAGCATCGTAGCGGGCGTGACCTTCTGTATAAAGTTTATCAAAAGCGGCACCGGTAATTTCCTCGCCTATTTCTGCCGCCAGCTGATATTTACTATCGCTGGCACCGGTAGTAGTTTCATCAGCATTAGATTTATCATAATAAAAACCGGTTGTGCTTTCGCGGTGGGCAACATTGTCGAGTTCGGCTATGTAAGGAGCAGCCTCTTCCTGACTGAGTTTTCCTTCCAGGGCATCCAGTGCTTTTCTATAAGCTCGTGTTACCATGGCAACATAATAAACACTCTTCATGCGGCCTTCAATTTTAAGGGAATCAACTCCGGCGTCGCGAAGGTCTGCAAGATGCTCAATCATGCGCAGGTCTTTAGAAGAAAGAATTGCCGTAAAGCCATCGCCCTCAAAAACCGGAAACTTTTCGCCAGGCCGCTGCTCTTCTTCCAAAGTAAGAAGACCGCTCTGGGCAAGGGCGCGCGCAGCCTCTAAGTTCTCGGCACAAGCCTTCCCGTCCACCTTAAAATTCCAGCGGCAGGTATGCGAACAAAAACCACTTTGAGCTGAGCGGCCTGTAAGGTAGGCGCTCATAAGACAACGGCCCGCGTAGGCAATACACATTGCCCCGTGAACAAAAGTTTCGAGCTCCATATCAGGCACAGCGTCCTTAATGCGGCGAATCTGTTCTATTGAAATTTCGCGGCCAAGAACAATGCGGCTGAAGCCCAGAGACTTATACATCTTAACCGCTTCGCTGTTTACGCAGCTGGCCTGTGTCGAAAGATGAAGCTGGGCATTAGGAAATTCTTTTTGAAGCAGAGGAACAATACCAATATCCTGAACAATAAAAGCATCTATAGGATACTGCTTAAAATAATCGAGGTTAGCTTTAAGGGCATCAATTTCTTCATCGTGAAAAGAAATGTTTAAGGCACAGTGAAGGCGGCGGCCGGGAAACTTTTCTTTAAGAGCCTGCACCTTTTTATATTCATCTTCGTAAAAATTATCTGCCTTTACGCGGAGAGAAAATTTTTTTAAACCGATATAAGCGGCATCTGCTCCGTAGGCATAAGCATAATATAATTTTTCAACATTGCCGGCCGGCGATAAAAGTTCCATAAGGTACCTCTGTCCTAAGCCTCAGACTTCAAACTGTGTTCAAGCTTTGGCTTGTTTTCTATCTGTACTGCAGCCTTGTCCATAGTTCCTTCAGTTACAACCTTACCAACCTTATCAAGAGCAAGATGAGATTCGTGAAGATATTCATCTGCCATCTGGAACATAAACATCATGTTTGGCCAGATATCAAGTACACATTCATTTCCCGCATTCTGCAGATTAAAGGCAAACTCTTTTGCATCATCCAGAAGTATTTCTTTTTCGCCCATCTGAATAAATACCGGAGGGAAATTCTGAAGAGAATCATCTCCCGCAAGCAGAGGAGAAACCATAGGGCTTTTTGTATTTGATTCGTAAGTATAAATAGAAGAGCTCTTGCGAAGGACGTCGCCGCTCATAACCTCATCGCTGATTTTTTTTGTTTGAATCAACTTTGAACATTCAGACACATCAAGCCATGGAGAAAAAAGAATTACCTGTTTGATACAGGAACGGTAGCGTTCACGTAAATTAAAAATGAGCGAACAGGCAATTGGAGCGGCTGAGCTGTCGGCGGCAATAATGATTTCCGGCAGCTGAGGCTTTGCTCCTTTTTCTGCATTGAGAGAGCAGGCAATCTGTTCTTCTGTAAAAAGAGATTTGAATACGTTCTGAATGTCTTCGTTAGCAGCAGGGAATGGGAAAGCCGGAGCCAGGCGGTACTCTGGAACAACTACGCGGCAAAAGCATTTTGTTGCAAGAGATGCACAGAAGCTGGCATAAGTAAGGCGGGAGCCGCCCACAAAAGAGCCTCCGTGAATATAAAGCATTACCCTGTTTGAAGAATAGATTTCCGGTGCCAGCACGTCGCATTCAACGTTGCCGTATTTATATTCAGTACGCTCAACTCCGTTTGGAAGGAATACAGTTTTAAAGCCTTCGTCGAGTTTTGCGCGGAAAGTGTCTACATTTGATTTTGATCCAAAGGTAAGCAGTTTAAGCTTTTTAATTGCACCTTTGCGGTCGTTTTTGTTTTCCATAGCTGATTATTATAGCAAAAAATCTTGTGTTCTGCTACAATAGGCGTCAATACACAAACAGGAGGATATTCTATGCCAATTAAAATTCAGTCAGATTTACCAGCATGTTCAATACTTGAAAAAGAGAATATCTTCGTCATGACCGAAAAACGGGCCCTGGAGCAGGACATCCGTCCTCTTAAAATTGCCATCGTAAATCTTATGCCTAACAAGGAAGTTACAGAAACTCAACTCCTTCGCCTTTTGGGTAACACTCCCCTTCAGATTGAAATCTCCCTTGTTCACATGGAAAATCATACAAGCAAAAATACTGATGAAAGTTACCTGGACCGTTTTTACATTCCTTCCAGCGAGCTCTACAATCAGAAGTTCGACGGAATGCTGATTACCGGCGCACCTCTCGAGCAGATTGAATTTACTGATGTTGATTACTGGGATGAGCTTTGCAAAATCATGGATTACGCAAGACAGAATGTTTATTCAACCCTGTATTTATGCTGGGGCTGCTTTGCGGGGCTTTATCATCATTATGGAATTCCAAAGCATGGACTCGAAAGAAAGATGTCAGGCATTTTTATGAATGAACGCTGTGTTGACGGCGACCCTCTGCTGCGAGGTTTTGATGACACCTTCCCTATTCCGCAGAGCCGTCATACTACTCTTGTAAAAGAAGATATCTTAAAACATCCTGAACTGGTAATTCTTGCAGAAAGTGCAGAAGCAGGCGTTACAATTTTGAAATCAAAAGACAACCGTGAAATCTTTATGACCGGTCATCTTGAATACGATACAATGACTCTGGCTCAGGAATACTACCGCGACACAGACAAGGGCATGAAGGTTCCGCTGCCAAAGAACTACTTCCCTACAAACAACGTAAACCGCATGCCTACAAGTTACTGGCGGGCAACGGCACACCTCTTCTATTCAAACTGGCTGAACTATTACGTTTATCAGGCAACGCCGTTTAATCTTTCGTCTATTAAGTAGCGAAAGCCAATAACAGTAAGCCCGGAAAAAAAATTGCCCATCAGCTACACTCTGTGGTGCGCTGCAGCAAGCTTGACTTGCTGTCAGCGTAGTCACAGCCGCGTAGCTGATGGGCTTTTTTTCCGGGCGTGTTATTGGATTTCGTTCCGTTAATAACTTATTAGTCTTCCTCTGTCAAAGCTTCAGTTGTATGAACTGTAACTGTTGTGTTGTAACAGTCGAACATTTTGTCTACGCCGGTTGGGCGGGTCTTTGATGTACAGAAGCTTACAAGAGGAACGATAATCAGAGAAGCCAGCATGCTGAATACACCAGAGTAAAGTGAGTTCTTGAAAATCAAACCAAGAACAGGTCCTGATACGTGGCAGAGACCAAGCGAAATGCTGAGCTGAATAATCATCATTACAACACCGAAGCAGAAAGAAGTTGCAACAGCAGCCTTACTTGTTTTCTTCCAGTAGAGACCGTAAAGGAAAGGAGCAAGGAAGGCACCTGAAAGAGCACCCCATGAAACACCCATGAGCTGAGCAATAAAGGTTACCTTTGACTTAGCCTGAACAATTGCAATTACTGCAGAAATTACAATGAATACTGCAACGAAAATGCGGAGTACAAAAAGATTCTTTTTATCAGATGATTCCTTCTTTTTAAATGAGTTGATGAAGTCGAGAGTAAGTGTTGAGCTTGAAGTCAAAACCAATGAAGAAAGAGTAGACATAGAAGCAGAGAGTACAAGAATCAAAACTACAGCAATAAGAACATCTCCGAGTCCCGAAAGCATTGTAGGAACAACAGCATCAAAACCTTCTGTCTTAACCTGCTCAGGTGTAAGGAAGAGACGGCCAAAGCCACCGAGGAAGTAACAACCGCCGGCGATGATGATGGCAAAGAATGTAGAAATCATTGTACCGATTTTTACAGAGCGTTCATTTTTGATTGCGTAGAACTTTCCAACCATCTGAGGAAGTCCCCAGGTTCCGAGAGAAGTAAGAAGAACTACAATCAGAAGGTAGAAAGGTTGAGGTCCCAGGAAGGAAGAGTAAGCCCCCTTCATAACTGGAGATTCAATTTCAGACATCAAAGCCATAGACTGCATAAAACCGCCGTTCTTAGAAAGAACTGCGAGGATTACTGCAACAATACCAATGAGCATGATGATTCCCTGAATGAAGTCGTTTACAGCAGTTGCCATATAACCACCTACGATTACGTAGATTGCAGTGAGTACAGCCATAACAATTACACAAACTGAATAGTCAACATTAAAAGCCATGCGGAAAAGGCGTGAAAGGCCGTTGAAAAGCGATGCTGTATAAGGAATCAAAAAGAGGAAAGTGATTGCAGAAGCAGCAACCTTGAGACCCTTTGATTCATAGCGCTGACCAAAGAAATCAGGCATGGTCTTTGAGTTCAAGTGCTGGGTCATAACGCGGGTGCGGCGACCGAGGATTGCCCAAGGCATAAGAGAACCAATGAAGGCATTTCCAAGACCAATCCAGGTTGAAGCAACACCAAAGTTCCAGCCGAACTGTCCGGCATAACCAACGAAGATTACGGCAGAAAAGTAAGAGGTACCGTAAGCAAAAGCGGTGAGCCAGGGACCTACGGTTCTGCCTCCCAAAACATAACCGTTTACATTGTTTGAAACTGCACGGCATTTAATACCTACAAAAATGAAAACGGCGAAGAAAACGATAAGTAAAGATAGTTTTATAATCATGATACTATGTATAATAACAAAAAAAACTTTTATTTACTAGTATTAAAAAAGTGCGCTATAATAAATCATTATGAAGCGAAAACATCTTTTTTGGATTATTCCGGCAGCCCTTGTTGGCGCAGTACTTTTATTTGTTATTCTTCTTTTTCTGTTTTTGACTGTTGTTGAATACAGACCTAAAGCTGTTGAAGACCTGCCTTTTACCAGTAAAAATGAAATGCTCATTCCAGGCAAAAGCTACTCTATTATGAGCTGGAATATCGGTTATTCTGGTCTTGGTAAAAATGAGGACTTCTTTATGGATGGCGGAAAGACAAGTCTGCCAAAATCAAAAGAAAATGTAGAGCAGTATTATAAAGGAATAAAAGAAACTATTGGAACTCATTATTCTGATATTCTTTTTATTCAGGAAATTGATGTAAAGTCAAAACGTTCATATAAAATCAATCAGTTTGAAGGAATCAATAATCTTACAGGAAAGGGCGGTGCCTTTGCCTACAACTACAAATGTCTTTTTGTTCCTATTCCTTTCCCTCCTATGGGACTCGTTGGAAGCGGCGTTTCAATTCACACAAGCTTTGAAACAACTTCTGCCCAGCGCCGTGCCCTTCCGGTTCCTTTTAAGTGGCCTATCCGCGTTGCAAACCTCAAGCGCTGTATGCTGGTTACCCGCATCCCTGTCTATGAAAACGGTGGTGATTCCGGCCGCGAGCTTGTGCTTGTAAACTTCCATCTGGAAGCTTATGACAGCGGAGAGGGTAAAATTGCTCAGACTAATATGCTTAAGGAATTCCTTGAGTCGGAATATGCAAAGGGAAATTATGTAATTGCCGGCGGCGACTTTAATCAGAAATTCCCGGGCTCTGAAGCCTTCCCTGTAATTGCACCAGACGGCTGGATTCCGGGACAGCTCGATGCAGACATGCTCGCTCCGGGCTGGGCTTTTGTTTATGATGATTCAAAACCTACCTGCCGTTCTCTCGAAGCACCTTACAATGATGAAAATGCCCGTGCCCACAAGTGGCAGTATTATGTAATTGACGGATTTATCATTTCGCCGAATGTTGAAAAGCTTTCTATGAATGTTATTGATGAAGATTTCCAGAACGCAGATCATAATCCGGTTTATATGAACTTCCAGCTAAAGTAGCGGCCAGCTGATATTTATGGAAGAAAAAATCCGAGCGGGAAGAAACCGGACAATTACATTAAGTGATGAAGACAGGACAAGGCTGCGTGGGCGGCTGGTTACGTTGAATCCGGTGGTTGAGTGCCCGACAGGGCGTATCGAAACCACCGTAAACCTCGAAAAAGTCGTACCCCCGGGTGGTTTCGATACGGCCTCTGGCCTACTCAACCACCGTACAGTACTCGACCGTACAATAAATGCCGACCTCTTACAGGCCCTTCCCCACCTGCCGGACTCCTTTGCAGATTTAATCATCATTGATCCTCCCTACAACCTCACAAAGAACTTTGGCGGTAAGGTATTTAACGAGCGCAAGGATAACGCTTATGAAGAATACCTTATGACCTGGTTTCCTCAAGTTTGCCGCAAGCTCAAGCCAAACGGCTCTCTTTACATGTGCGGCGACTGGAAGTGCACTGCCGCCCTGCAGCGGGTTATTGAGCGCGAGCTTACAATTTTAAACCGCATCACCTGGCAGAGAGAAAAAGGCCGGGGCGCAAAGGCCAACTGGAAAAACGGAATGGAAGATATCTGGTATGCAGTAAAAAATCCGGCTGATTATTATTTTGATTTAGAAGCCGTAAAGATTAAGCGCCGGGTAATTGCGCCTTACAGAGAGGGCGGCGCCGGTGGAAAGCCAAAGGACTGGGACGACAGCGAAGACGGTAAGTTCAGACTAACCTGCCCTTCTAATTTCTGGGATGATATAAGCGTGCCCTTCTGGTCTATGCCGGAAAACACAGACCACCCTACCCAGAAGCCGGAAAAGCTTTATGCAAAACTGATTCTGGCTTCGTCAAAGCCGGGTGATGTAGTTTTTGATCCATTCCTCGGAAGCGGTACAGCGAGCGTTGTTGCAAAAAAACTCGGCCGCCACTGGTGCGGAGTTGAACTGAGCGAAGAGTACTGTCTGCTTGCGGAAAAAAGACTTGAACTGGCAGAAAGCGATAAATCAATTCAGGGCTACAGCGACGGGGTCTTCTGGGAAAGAAACACTGCGGCACTGCAGAAGAAATAAGCGGCCCGACCCGCGGAGTCTGTCCCGTGAGAAAATGCACAAAGCCTTCACAATACTATTATCTCATAATGAATAAACCCTGCGGTTATGTTTGTGCGGCGGCTTCGGATTCTCATAAAACAGTTTACGAACTTTTGACACCGGAACTGCAGGAGCTGGTTAGCGAGGCGCCGCGGGGCTGCCGGCTTCACACCGTAGGCCGCCTGGACTGCGACACCAGCGGATTGTTATTAATAACTAACGACGGAAATTTTTCAAACAAAATTACCGCCGGTGCGGTGGTTAAGCCAGAAAGTACGGTGGTTGAGTGCCCGACAGGGCGTATCGAAACCACCGTAAACCTCGAAAAAGTCGTACCCCCGGGTGGTTTCGATACGGCCTCTGGCCTACTCAACCACCGTTTAACAAAAACCTATCGGGCAAAACTTGCAGCGCCGGTCTCTGTGGAAAATCAAAAAGAATACATAAACCGCGCCGCCACCGGCCTGATCCTTCCCCCAGAAAAAAAATATGGCGAGCAGAAAGCTCTGCCCGCCACAATTATTTTCGAAACTGCTTCAATCTGCAAAATTACCGTGACCGAAGGAAAGTTCCACGAGGTGCGCCGCATTTTCCGTGCCCTCGGCAACGAGGTCACAGAACTCGAACGTCTTGCCATCGGTAAACTCGAACTGCCGCCAGACCTCAAAGCCGGCCAGTGGCGTCCTCTTACCGATGACGAAAAAGAATTACTTATGTTCCTTTAAGTATTTTTTATACTCATTTGCAAGTTTTATATGAACCTTTTCATCTTTACTGTTTTCAGTAAGCCAGTTTCCAAAATAAGCATATCTTTCAGCAACATCTTCTGGAGGAGTAATACCTAATTCATTTTGAAGAGTCTGCATATCTCGGAAAGCCATCAATCTTCTAACAAAGATAATATAATAAACATACTGAGGATCTTTCCACACATAAGTAGATTTTCCGGTAAAATCACCCTTCTGGATTGCTGTATTACCTTCATTAATAAAGGAATACATATATTTTACATTCTGAGAAAAATTTGTGAAACCACCATAAACTGAACAGGAATCAAATACTCCTCCAAGAGAGGCAAAGCTTACAAAGAAAGTACGCTTATCATTATTCTCTTCACTGCCATCCTTCATGATGTATATATAATCTGAAGTCTCTTCATTCTTATAAAGCTGAACACCCTTATTCTCATAAGTCTTTGTAAGATTATAAGTTTCAATCAATTTATCAAGCTTTTTCTGATGATAAATATCTGCAGACTTCCATTTTGCACCTGCCGCAAAAAGACAAGTTGCAACCATCAAAACACTGAAAAAACAAATTAACTTTTTCATCATAAACTCCTTTTTTTCAATATATATACTAATGATAGCACAGATATTTTTACTTGTCGAAAAAAAGATGTTTTATATTTTCATCCACAAGATTACTGAGTTCTTCCGGACTTGTACCACGCACCTCTGCTGCAAACTTGTAAACATGCTCAACATTTACCGGTGTATTTACTGTGCCACGCAATGGCACAGGCGCCAGGTAAGGCGCATCTGTTTCACACAAAAAGCGGTCCGCAGGAACAAAACGCAACAGTTCTTTAATCGCTTCAAGCTTTGCCTTTTTGTTATAGGTGATTGCGCCGCCAAAGGCAATGTACCAGCCCCGGTCAAGAAAGGCACGGGCCTCGTCAATTCCATAACTATAGCAGTGAATGATTCCATTATCGTAACCGACATTTTTTATACAATCCAGAGAATCTTCAAAGGCATCACGACTGTGAACAATTACGGGCAGTTTAAGTTCGCGGGCCAGTTCAAGATGAGCCTCAAACATTTCGCGCTCACCACGGTAGGTTGCCTCATCAAAATCAGATTCGCAGCGGCCATCTTCCCCGCTCGGGTTCCAGTGATGGTCAAGTCCGCACTCGCCAACTGCAACAATACGGCGGTGCAAGGTGTCCTGATCTGCGCCGGCAGCAGCAGTTTCAATCGACTGACGCAAAATCTTCATCTGATTTTCCCTGTCATGAATTGCGCCAACATCCGGCCAGATTCCAGCCGTAAAATACATAAAGTCGCGGGCCTTTGCAGCCAGCTTGCTGTCAGAAATTCCTGCAATAGCCTTCTCCACGCAAGCCTGCCGCTCTGCTAAATCATCAGAATGAGTTCCTATATCAAGTCCAAAAAAAACATTACGGGTCGCCATGGCAGAAAGAGTTTCTACGCCATCCACACCCCGCTCTGTAGTCATCATCTTAAAATGAAAGTGAGTATCTGAAAACATGAGATGATAATATCATATTGCGGGCTGACTGTCAGTCCAGATGTTATGATGATATTTTTCTAATCTTTTTTTTTCAGCTTCCGACAATTTAGGTAGAATCTAAAAAGTGGAAGGGACTGGAGAATATCATGACAAGTGCAATAGGAAATTTCAGCAATGCTTATTCATACAGCGGTGCCATTGGTGGTGCGGCAGGTAAGCTTTATGTTCCTGTAAGCCGCAATGCACTCCTTTATTCACACTTTGACCATGTTTCAGGCGTTGCAGCAGGCAACGGACAGCAGGGTGTTTCAATCAGCAAAATCAGAATCTTAAACTCTCTTATAGACCGCATTTCTGCAATTCAGAATAAGCCAAAAGAATCAATTTCTGACATCAGCGACGACCAGGCTCAGGCCCTCATCGAACAGTACCAGAAGCAGATTCAGCAGACAGTAGCTCAGCAGTCTTTCCTTCTTGCCGGGGCTCAGCCTATGGCCGGAGAACTTTTCCAGATAGACGCTTAATTGAAATAAATCATCAAAATCACTATACTATCCGCATATTTTTTACCGCAGATGACGCGGCTTTTATAAGAGGATTTGAAATGGGCGGATATTTTGGTGTTGCATCTAAAGACGACTGTTCGTTGGATTTGTTTTTTGGAGTGGACTATCACTCCCACCTTGGCACACGACGCGGCGGTATTGCTGTGGTTACTCCGGACGGCCACTTTTCGCGCTCAATTCACAATATTCAGAACTCACCTTTCAGAACTAAATTCGAAAATGATATGGAAGACCTGCACGGCAAAATGGGAATCGGCTGTATTTCTGATTTTGAGCCACAGCCTCTGCTGGTGCACTCTCACCTTGGAAACTTTGCAATTACAACTGTCGGAATCGTGACTAATAAAGACGAGCTTGTTGAAGAAGTTCTCAACTCGGGCTACACACACTTCCTGGAAATGAGCGGCGGCGAAATCAACCAGACCGAGCTCATTGTTGCCCTCCTTAATCACAAGGACACAATCGTTGAGGGAATCAAGTTTGTTCAGGAAAAAATCAAGGGTTCCATTTCCATGCTGATTTTGACTGCCGATGGTATTTATGCTGCCCGCGACAAGCTTGGCCGTACCCCGGTTGAAATTGGTCACAAGGACGGCGCTTTCTGTGCCAGCTTTGAAAACTATGCTTACATGAATCTTGGCTACAAGGATTACCACGAGCTTGGCCCTGCCGAGATTGTTTTCTTTAATGCCGACAAAATGGAAGTTCTTCAGCAGCCTGGTAAAGAGATGAAGATTTGTACCTTCCTCTGGATTTACTACGGCTACCCTACTGCCTGCTACGAAGGCGTTAACGTTGAGGCCATGCGCTACAACTGCGGCCGCTTCCTTGCCCGCCGTGACAAGGACAATGTTCACCCGGATGCTGTTGCCGGTGTTCCAGACAGCGGAACTGCCCACGCGGTAGGCTACGCTAACGAAAGCGGAATTCCATTCACCCGTCCCTTCATTAAATACACTCCAACCTGGTCTCGTTCTTTTATGCCTACAAATCAGGATATCAGAAATCAGGTTGCACATATGAAGCTGATTCCTATTCAGCAGCTGATTGAAGGCAAGAAGATTCTTTTGATTGATGATTCGATTGTTCGCGGAACTCAGCTTCGCGAAACTACAGATTATCTTTACAGAAGCGGTGCCAAGGAAGTACACATCCGTCCTGCCTGCCCTCCTCTTGTTTACGGCTGTAAATATCTAAACTTCAGCCGTTCAAAGAGCGAAATGGATTTGATTACAAGACGAGTTATCAAGCAGTTTGAAGGCGACAATGTAAGCGAAGAGACTCTGCAGAAATACTGCGACCCAGACACTCCTGAGTATGCAAAGATGGTAGAAGAAATCCGCAAGCAGCTGCACTTTACAACCCTGCGCTTCCATCGCCTCGACGACATGCTGGACAGTACAGGTCTTCCACATGAGAAGTTGTGTACTTACTGCTGGAATGGTAAAGAGTAAAAAATAGCCGACTCACTGATGTGAGCCGGCTATTTTTTTTACTTCTGAATGATTCTAAACGGTACGGCCGGCAGCTGGTTTCTTGAATAGAGGTTTACCGGAGCCGGGCTGTCTGCCCAGAGGTAGCGGAGTTCGAGCACGTCGCCGATTCCGCGAGGCACATCAACTTCAACTGTGTAATCATCAATCAGTTTGGCATCGGCTTCGATTACACCTTCTACGCCCTTCTTGCTGTACAAAAGGCTAAAGCCGTAAACAGCCTTATCCTTGCTTTCTGTATTAAGGTCGGCACGCTTGCCGCGCACAGTGTGAGCCACTAAGGCAGAGTTTCCGCAGTCAAAGCGAACTCGGTAGCGGCCATGCTTATATTCGCAGTAGTCAGCCTTTGGCGAAGGAGAGATAAAGCTCTTACCGTAGGCAATTCTCAAGGCCTCTTTAGCCGCACGGGAACCGATAGTCTTTTTCTTTTCCGGGTGAAGGTCGTTCCATTCACCCGCATCAATTGCGACAACAAGGCCTGTGTCTCCAGCAATTTCTGCAACATCAGATTGAACCTGGCGGATATTTGCCCAGCCGCCATCTTTATTTGCAGAATCTTCATTCCAGCCATCGCTCCAGTTAGGAAGCTGAACAATCACAAATGGAAGATTCTTTGAACCGTAAACAAACTTATGACGCCACAAATCAATCAGTTTAAGGAGCAGATCCTTGTACTCAGCAGGACGGCCGGCATCAGATTCTCCCTGATACCAGAGGGCGCCTGCAATTGCATGCTTAAAACAAGGTGCCAGCATAGAATTGTAAAGAGCTGTAGGAAGCCATTCAAAGAACATCCCCGGAGGACAATCTCGCACCTGAGCATCTGCTTTCATCTTCCACTCGCCGCTCAAATCAATTCGCTCCCCATCAAGCGGATACAAGGATTCTGTACGCTCCTCAAGATTTCTGTAAGCACAAGGAGCAACAAAAGTATTATCAGTAAATAAGTAATAAGGCTTTTCTGTAAAGAAGCGGAGAGGCCCGTTTTTGCTGTTTTTCTGAACACGAAGTGCAATTACGTTTTTACCCTCGTGCAAAGTACCGGCCGGAACCAGGTAGCGGCGAGGAGGATAACAGTAAGGAGTTTCACCAACCTTTACACCATTTACCCAGGCCGTATCAGCATCAACAATAGTTCCCATCCAGAGCCAGGTTTTAAATGTATTAAAATGCTGAACCTGTTCTGCTGTAAGCTCAATTACTTTTTTGAACCAGTAGAAGCCTGCACTTTCAACATCAAAATTACCCGGAATCTGAACAGCACGCCAGCCGTCAACTTCCTCGCAAACTTCATCGTACATTTTTTCAGGAGCGCTAGCAGCGCCGTAAAGCTCTTTGTTCCACTCCTCATTATTTTCGGTCATTTCCTTCTGCTTTGCTGCAGCACGGCCTTCTGCCAGATATTCAACAATCTGACTCAAATATTCTTTTTTATCGCCCATTTCTTCCAGGGCCTGCTGACTAAGCCAGGATGCAATTGGAGAACCGCCCTGACTGGCATTGATAATTCCAACAGGAACATCAAGTTCGCTGGAAAGTCTTTTTGCAAAAAAGTAACCGGTACCAGACATTCCGCCCAGAGTTTCCGGAGAAGCACAAATCCAGTTTACGCCGCTGCTTAAGCCTTCTGCTTTAGTGCCTTCGTCCGCATTAGACTGCCAGCCAACATCAACTATTTCATCTTTCTCGCCATCGAGAGACCAGTTGATTGGCACAGTGAGCATGCGGATTCGCTCATTTCTTGGCTGCATGAATTCTTCCGGATAAGAAAACTTAAGGCGCTCCATTGGCAGCTGTGCATTCGACTGTCCCGAGCTTACCCAGACTTCGCCTACGTAGATGTCCTTAAACTCAACGGTATGCTCATCGCATTTAATTCTCATGCTGAAAGGTCCCCCAGCTTCTCCGGGACTGAATTCGATTTTCCAATTTCCGTCCTCGTCTGACTGAGTAATTGAAGTAGTGCCACGGAATTCCATAATAACGTCAGAGTAGACCTCCGCCGTTCCATAAATGCAGTTAATCTTATTTCGCTGCAGAACCATTCCAGAGCCAACAATTCCTTTAATCTTAAAAGTACCTTTCACGTTTTTTCTCCTATAGGACAATGGTGGTTTCGATACGGCTTCGCCTACTCAACCACCATATATCATTATACATTAACAAATCCATTCTCTGCCACTATTTTCGTAGCGGAACCAGTCAAAATCTGCATAGAACTTTTTTTCTTTATAGTCGCCGCCACATACTGCAAACATACCGACAACAGTTCCAACAAATCCACCAGCAACCTCTGTACTCAAAATTGTAGCATCAATATTTTCTGCAAGCAGCATAAGGTTACGTTCATCAGGGCCATACTCAAAACGCAGTTTCTGATGCTCTGCAACTATACGAAGAGTAATTGGTGCAACCTTACGTCCCCCAGTCATTACCTCTTCTGCAAGAACAGTCTCTTCCCCGCCTTGAGTTCTTACAAGCTGCAGAACAATAATTTTTCCCTTAAGAACAATTTGCAGGCGGTAGTTATAACTTTCATTCTGGAAGAGAATAAGACCCGTAGCATCTTCATTTTCATCAAAATGAGCTGTAAGCTTTGCACTAGCCTCATAACTGAAACCTGTCTGCCGGCGTAAAATCATAGAAACATTTCCATTTCCTGTAACACTTTCTCCGCCATAAATTCTTAGCATTCCTGATTCTTCTTTGCAATTACAGAAGTCGCCGGCAGGTCTGCGAAGACTCAACCAGTAAGAATCAAGTTCATCTGAATTAAAATCATCTACAGCAGGGAAAGAAACAGCATCCGCATCATCATAATCACGCGCTACAACGTGGCCGCTAAGACTGTAGGCATTTTCAACAAGGCCTGTCTCCCAGCTCGCAACCGGCCAGTCATCCTCCCAGATAACAGGAACAAGGAAGGTTTCCCGTCCCATATTACAGAAACGGTGTCCAGCTTCACCATAAGGCCGGCTTGCAAGACAGCACATCCACCATTTATTATCAGCGCAGACAAGGTCGGCATGGCCAACATTGCGGATGCGGGCAGTATTTCCAAGATTTCGATGGGTCAAAATCGGATTAGAAGGCTTACCTTCCCACTCCCCGTCTATAGTCTGGCAGCGGGCAACACAAACAGCATGATTAGCCCCTGTGCCGCCTTCCGCATGCAGCAGATAATACATTCCATTTACTTTATAGATATGCGGACCTTCGGGCCAGACACAGTTTTTCAGCGCCCCCCGCCAGATTCCTTTTGAGTCGCCGTAAAGCTTACCCGTATTCAAATCAATTTTCTGAATCCAGATTTCCCAGTTGCCTTCATACTTAGGACCTTCCGGAGCAGGCCGGGTTCCCGCATACCAGACTGTACCGTCATCATCAAAAAAAAGAGACGGGTCTATACCTTCCGCGCCTTCAATTTGGATTGGATTAGACCAGGGACCTTCCGGATGATCAGCCGTAACAAAAAAGTTCCCGATTTTATCAACCTGAGTACAAATGCAATAAAATTTTCCCTCATGAAAGCGGATTGTAGGCGCAAAAAGCCCCCGAGAAACACCCTGACCGGTAAAATCCAGCTGCTCCGGCCGGTCAATCACATTTCCAATCTGCTCCCAGGAAACAAGATTCTTGCTCTTAAATACCGGCAACCCCGGAAAATAAGAAAAAGAAGAGCATACAAGATAATAATACCCCCCCGCTTCACATATAGAAGGATCCGGATAAAATCCCGGGAGAATTGGATTGATAATACGTGTGGCCATGACATCCTCAAAATAACCGTCATCCTGAACTTGATTCAGGCGTCATCCTGAACTTGATTCAGGATCTATTATAAAAGATTCCGAAACAAGTTCGGAATGACTTTGTATAATACTAGAATACCACCATCTGAATTATTTTTATAGAAGGAAAGTCCCCTATTTCCCCTGTTAATTGTAGAAAAATCTTCTATATATGATACAATAAATAGCCGATAATAATATAGAAGATATGGATAACTGTCTGCAAAAAATAAAAGCTCATTTCTCAACAAAACTCCTCGTTTTTATCACCATTTTTATGATGTTGTGTGTGAGCTTGAGCGCAGCAGATAGAACATGGACCGGTAATGCTGGTAATAACGACTGGAATACTGCCGGAAACTGGAGCCCTACTGGTGTTCCTCAAGCTACTGATACTGTTACATTATCAGCTAATGTAACTATCACACTTTCAGATTATGTAGAAATTGACAATCTGTTTATTTTAACAGGAGCTGCTAATACAGTAACTCTTAATCTTAATGGGAAAGCCTTAGATATCAATACAAGACTTCGACTTGGACAAACTGACGTCGGAAATCTGGTTTTACAAAACGGTTCTTTGACCACATCTCAATTCGATACAAATGATGACGGAGAAAACTCCCTTTATCTTAATAACACAAATATTTCGGTTTCGGATATGCTGCTTACAAATGGTGAAGGAAAAACAACTGTTGATGGAACCGGTTCAAGCTCATTTACAATACCAGCTAATTATAATACTTCTTACGGAACAGGTAATACACTCACATTTACAGGTGCTATACAACCTACAGTTGCGAGCGGCACTTACACTATTACTTCAAGCGGAGTACCTGCCCCAGGTGCCACTATAACAATCACTATTTCAAGTCAGACCTCAGACACACCTCCAGTACCTGTAGATTTTACAGATATTACTTTTAAGGCAACTTTTACCGGCACAGGAGAAACTTATAAAGTCAATGGAACAGCAATAAACACCGATGCAACAACTTTATCAAATTCCCCGGCTGCCAGCACAATGACAATTACTGTAGAATTGCCAGAATCAATAGAACCAGGTCATGGTATCAGTCTTGCTTTATACGAAGGAACAACAACAGCAACGCTTCTTGGAACTCCGCTCTTTTACACACAACAGTCAGCAGATACTACCTGGACTGGTTCGGCCGGAGACAACGCCTGGAATAATATTTCAAACTGGACAAATGGTATTCCTGCAAAGAATATGAATGCCATAATTCCAGGCGGCGTTTCTTCCTATCCAAATCTTACAAGTGATATATCTGCAGTTGCATTAAAATCTGTAAACTTAAATGCAACAGGCTCTGAACTTACCATAGGAGCCGGTGGAAAAATCAAAACAGACTCCTTAATTAATAAAGGCACACTCGCAAATTCCGGAAGCATCACAGCCGGAGACTTTACAAATAACGCAGCAATAAATAATTCTGGAAATATTTCTGTTTCAAAGGATGTAACTTCTACCGCAGATATTACAGGTACAGGAAATCTGATTTTTACAGGAACCGAAAATCAGGTATTCGCGGCTGGAAATAATCACTACTCAAACATACAGGAAAACAAAACAGGTTCCGGTACACTTACAATAAACGGCAGCTGCGAGATTGATGCTTTTACAATCACACGTGGTACAGAAACCATATTTGCCAACACTCCGGAATTTACTACATTTACAAATGCCGCAACTCATACAGGAAAAATCACATTTAATGCTGGTGCTGAAATAAACGGTAATTTTACACACACAAATGGTATTACTCAAATTACAGGAACTTTACAGGCACAGGCTGTTCAATTAGGAAGCACAACAAAAGAAGTAATTCTTTCATCAGGAATAATTGATTCAACTTCAGTTGAACTTGGAAGTCTTTCACTTGCCGGAAGCGGCAACGCAATTACTACTACAGGAACTCAAGCTTTTTCTGCCATTAATGGCGCCAGCTCTTTGACCCTCAATTCAGGATCTTCTTCGATTAGTTTCAACGGAGTTGTTGGTGCGAGCACGGCAATTACAAGTCTTGAAGTAAACGGCCCGGCTAGTCTTGCTTCCGGATGTACAGGCATTACAACAAGCAGTACTCAAACTTACAACAATACTCTTCAGATAAATAATCTTGCTACAATAAAATCAGATTCAGAAATTGATTTTGCAAATACCATAACAGGCAGCCAAAAACTAATAATAGACACACCGCTTTTTAAAAGCACAGCTACAAGTGATAACAGCATCACCCTTGATGAAATTGAATTTGCTGCCACTACTACTTCAATTCAGACCAATTCACAAAAACTTACTTTTGATGTTTCTGCTATAAGTGGAACAGGAAAAACTATTTCTCTTTCTTCTGGTTCAAAAGCAGAGCTTAAAGCTGGAATTACTGTTTCACCTGCTGTAACAAACAGTGGTTTAATTACTTGTCCTGGAGCAGTTACTTTTGGTGACGCTGTTAACAATTCAAGTGGAACAATTACCTGTAACGGTGCTGCAATCTTTAAGGGCGCTTATTCTGGAACAAGCGCAAATCTCACCCTTTCCAGCGGCACAAGTATTTTTGAATCAAATCTTGATTTATCGGGAACAACTTTTACACACTCAAGCGGCACAGTCCAGATTGGAGGAACAGCTGACAGCGCCGTAACTGTTACAGGCCCCGCCTCACCTCAAAGTTTTTATAATTTTTCAACATCACGTTCTCTTATCATTAACGGCGATAATTCCTTTAATGATTTTACGGCTACAGGTCTTGGTGGAAAAACTATTTCTTTTGAAGCAGGAAAAACTCAAACTGTAAATGGTACACTTGCACTTTCAGGAACCAGCGGAAATAAACTGAATCTTGTTCCAGAAGGATCAGGAACATGGAACATTATTTGTGCTAATCCAGCAACCTTAGAAAATCTTTCTGTAACAAACTCATACAACAACAACTCTACTACAAGTGGAGTTATCTTTACCACAACTGGAAGTACAGATAACGGCGGAAACTCAAACTGGGCTTTCCCTGGCAATACTTATACCTGGACAGGAAATGTAGATTCCTCATGGGCTATTGCAGGCAACTGGTCACCTGCTTCTGTTCCAGGAAAAGGCACAATCATAAGTATACCGGCTGGCGGAACACCAGAATTAGCGGATGATGTTGATATCTCATATGCTACCGATGATTTTGGAACAATAACTATTGCCGATACCGGCAGCCTGAATCTGAATGGTAAAGACCTCTCAGTAAACAGCATCACAAATAACGGAAAAGTTCTTCTTAAGGGAAATGAAACTGTTTCTGTTACAGGTACAATAAATAACGGAACCGGTTCTGTAGAATATTATGATGACGCTGTTTCATCTACTCTTACCAACTGGAACAGCGGAGTATTCAACAATCTCATCATTTCAAAACCTGTAACCACTAACAGCGCATTAACTGTAAATGGAACTACAACAATTAAAGCGGGAACTGGAAAAGCCGTAGAATTAAGTAATAGCTCTAACCAGTTCTCAGGAACCGTGACTGCTGGCTCAACTGACTCCCCTGCTTTTATTGCAGGTGCTGTTTCATTAAAGGGAGCAACATCAATTACGATAGCAGACAAAGCAAATGCCGACAGTCTGAATATTGATTGTGCTGTCATCAAAATCCAGAATGTAACAACTTCCGGAGACCATACATATAACGGCGCCGTTACAATTTCTGGTACTACCACACTCAAAGCACCTGCATCTAAAACCATTCAGTTTAATGGCACAGTTACAGGAGCTTCATCGGCTTCCCTTACAATTGCAGATCCTGCAGGGGGAAGCACAGCAGCAGCAACCACCTTCAAAGGAAATGTTTCCAGTCTTGTTTCGCTTTCTACAAAGAATGTGGTATTTGACAGTGCTTCTGATATTTCAATTACTACCTCCGGAACACAAATTTATGATGGAACAGTCAGCTTAGGAGCTCCACAAGTTTCAATATCAGCTTCAAGCACAACCTTTTATGGGGCTGTAACAGAAGCGTCAGGTTCATCAGCAGAACTTTCAATAACAGGTCCTCTAACTATTGATGCAAACTGTACTGCAATTACTACCACCGGCGACCAGACTTATAATGGGGCGGTTAGTATTGCGAGTACGACAACCTCTGAGCCAACCATCAGCTCTTCTGCCGGTAAGCTTAGTTTTAATAATTCACTTACACTTGCACAGGACCTTACTCTTTCGGCAACTGACGGAACAAACGGCGGAGTTTATTTTACTGATGCAACTAAAAATGTTTCCGGAAATAAGATTCTCACAATTTCATCAGGAACAAAACCAATTACATTTGATTGCACGGCAGGAACTACAACGGCTTCTCTTGGACAGCTTGTAATAACCAATACCACTACCGGCCTCCTCACCTTTAATAAGGGCGGAGTTCTTGGAAACAACTTTACATACACAGCTGGCCCTACAAGCCTGAAAGAAACTCTTAAGGTTACCGGCACCGTAGAAACCGGCGCTCTGACTTTAACCGGTACAACAAAAATTGATGCAAGCACAAGCATTACCTTTAAGGGAAATATTAATGGTACTGCTGCTTCAACAACTCTGGAAACTGTTGGCGCAGTATTTATTGATGGAAGCTGCTCAACAATTACTACCTCTGGAAATCAGATTTATAATAATGCGGTAACTGTTCAGTCAACTGCAACGTCAGCTCCAGCCATCAGTTCAACCAGTGGCAGCCTGACTTTTAAGAATTCTCTTAATCTCAATAAAGACTTATCGCTTACTGCAATAAACGCAGCAAACGGTGGAGTTTCATTCACAAACGCTTCAGCAAATGTTTCAAGTGCAGCTAACACACTTACCATTTCTTCAGGAACAAAACCAATAACCTTTAGTGGAACAGCCGGTACTGCAGCTGCAAAGCTTAATCAGCTTGTAATAACCGGAACTACCGGAAATCTGACATTTTCTAAGGGCGGAAATCTTGGCAGCGATTTTTCTTATACTGGTGGATTAATTAATCTGACCAATTCCTTCTCGGTTACTGGTTCCCTTACAACAGCAGCCCTCACTACAACAGGCACTGCAACAATCAGTACAACAACAACTCAAAATTACACTGGTGCAGTTAACTCTGCAACACTTAATCTGGATAATGCCACAGACATCACCTTTGGAAGCACAGTTAATGCCTCTACCCTTTCTATAAAAACTGCAGCAAGTACAAGCTTCAACGGTTCAGTAACTATCAGCAACTTCAAGGATGATGCTTCACACACCGGTGCAATCAGTTTCAACAAAGGCGGAAGCATTACAACAATTGGAACTGGTGCCGCCGGAACAATTTATACAAACGGAACAGTTTCCATTGGTGATTCAACAACACCGACACTAACGCTCGATAGTAACTTTACACACACAGCCGGTCCAACAAATATCACAGGAATTCTTACCGCTACCGGCAAAAATATTTATCTCGCAAATACAACAGGAACTCCAGTTACAATCAACTGCAGCAATTTGATTCTCAGCGGAAGCTTTGGAAGTACTTCGGGTAACGGTACTGCAAACCTTAACTGCTTTGTTCAGCTGTCACCTTCTTCAAATGCTGATTTTGGAAACGTTGCAGCTGTTGGAACTACACACGACACCATCAGCATCAGTGAAAACCTTATAATTACCGGCAGCTCTACTGCAGGCATTACAATTAAGGGAAAAACAAACGTAAGCGAAAATCTTGTATTGTACAAAGGCCCGGTAACAGCAAATGCTGATATAAACGTAACAAAAGATATTCTTGTTTTAGGAAATGAAACAGGACACCCTTATTCAGAAACCAACAACACCACTGGTGTTGCTAATGAATACTCGTATATTGCAAACAGATCAAGTCTTAGCTGGACCGAGGGTCTTAGCTGGAGCAAGGCAAATTATATACCTGAAAGCTATCCAAACCTTCCAGATGGTTCAAGCTTGCCGGCAACTTCAACTTACTCTGCTACACTTTCGGTTGTTGCCGGAACAACAATTTCTGCCGGCAAAAACTTTTATGCAAATGGAACAAGTCTTACTGGTACAGGAACCTGGAAACTTCAACTTCCGGACCTCACAACTCCGACAAACGGTTTTGCAGAAGCCTACCATTCGGTAGTTTCTTACTGTAATGTTATCTGCAATGGCGGTACATCTACACAATATACTGATGGCTCAAAGGCTCGCCTCGTTACGCTTGATTGTACAGAAGGTGTTGCGAACTCAAATCATAATGTAGATTTTGATGAATTCATAATCACAGCAGCCTATACCGTTCGCGACAATGCAATCCGCATAAACTTTAACAGACCGGTACGTTTCCATTCACATACTATAGAGAACCTGAAATTCCATGACCAGAATGATAACGCAAATGGAACCTTCACAGGATTTTTCTCTCAGCCGGATTGCACAAGTTCAAGTTCACTCGCAGTAGGAGCAAGTTTCCCTCATGAAGAAATTGCAGGAACAACTTACTACTATTGTTATATCCAGGCCAGCAATCAGAACTCTTCTCCTCTTGGAGCCTGGAACACAGATGCAACAGGAAAGAACGGAGAACCAAACAGCAATAGCTCAGACCGCAATGGCGTACATCACACTACCCGTCCTTGCCTCGACTTCCCGCGTGCACTTTCAACAATGCCATTTATCCTTACAGATATCTGGGGCAAGCGTCTCAACAACTACAGCGTAAGACCCTCCGCTACTGCAACAGAACCTGCTTATGGTGGTACAGGTTCAACTCACGACGTTGAAGACAAAACCGGTCCTGTTCTCTGGACAGTCCGTACCGGCCAGGAGCTGCACGATGCCTACGACACAGCCACCGGCGAAGCAAGCCAGCACTCTTATGATTCACATAACTTCCTGGAATTCCGATATTCAGAGCCGGTTACCTTCAACTCTGACAGTATTTCAAACAATGCTGAAAACATTCAGGTAACAGACAGTTTTGGAGCAATTCAGGAAAACATTGCTACAAGCTCACCACAGACTCTTTCTTTTGCAGGACTTGCAAAAATTTCAGACAGTATTCTTTACACCGGCTCTCAGGGTTCAGCAAATAAATACATGAATGCCCTTTACCGTAATGATGACTATTCCATTCGTCTTTCTATTGCAGGCTGGACGGATGGAACAGTTACAGATTACGCTGGAAACGAATACAAAAAATGGCCGGGTTATATTGAGTATGCAAGTCAGTTTACAGGAAAAGTCGTTTCTGCAATTTCTGATACAAATACTATGGTACAAGACAAAGCTGTCATTCCAAACAGTCAGATTAAATATCCTGTGAATCCAACAGAACCTCATGTACAAGCAAACTCTACAGGACTACTCGCAGCACCTTCTCCAGATACTTACAGTGAATGGGACCTCTCTTCACCAGTCTTTACCCCACTCCGCTTCTCAAAGGAAACAGAATGGGGTGAACAGGAAATGTCAGAGGCAATCGGAAACACAAACGGTTCTGGTTCTACCCTCGACCGAATTGACTTCCACTTCTTTGATAATACGCCTAGCTACACCACAAGTGATGAGGCAGAATGGTTTACAGAAATCGGATGGTGTAATCCTGGCTCAGAAGCTTCAAAGGCAAATCTTAAAGCACCAGACTACTCCTATGCTGCCGACATAATCGGTGGAGCCCGTCCATTCGCATCAGACGCAGTCCGTACCACCGGAGGAATCCGCTTCTCAACAAAGGCAAATATTTCTCCTGCTTTCAAATATTCAACCAGCCCGAATAATCCATCGCCTTCGACAGACTTCCAGACTGGAATTGCAAACCTTCATACAACTGTAGTTTCTCAGCTCTTTACAGGATCTTCAGCACCAATGCGTCCTGCAAACGATCCTGATGGACTTTATCTTGGTCTTGGTCTTTCAGACTCAAATCTTTCTGTTGATACAACTTTTGCCTTCTCTTATAATGATTTACTTGGCTATCTTACAGACCTTGCCGGAAATCGTCTGCGTAACAAGACCTCTAAGACAATTGACCGAACGCCTCCGTCATTCGATGTTATTATAAGTCCTGTGGATTCAAAATCAATTTACATTATTTTTGTAAAGCAGATTGTCACAGATTCTTCAAAAGTAAAATTCCGAGATGACTCAGGAACAGCTATTTTTAATACCCCTTATCCTGATTTTACAAACATTCTTCCAAGATGTTTCCGCATAATCTCAATTGATGCCGGCGGAAATACAATTGTCAGCACAGAAAATCAAATAGACACTTCTGTGCCTGCAGAAATCATTGAAAACTTCTCAAATGATTCATTCACCTGTATCAAGCTCGCTACGATAAAAGAAATTGATATTGAAAGTCTTAAGAATTGTTACGTGCAGTTAATTACACCAGCAGAATATCCACAGACCGGTTCCGACCCACTCACCAACAACACCGGTTCACGAGTAACTCTTATCCAAGATTATCTTGGCAACTACATGAGCATGTACAGTGCCCACGCCCTTTCGGATTTTGCAGTTAATTATGTAAATCCGCTATACGCTTATTCTACCGACATGATTTATGAAGGCGAGCCTATTATGAATGGTCTTTATGAAGCGGGCAGCTGGGCCGTACACAACTGGAATGCAGACCAGCAGAATTACGGAACTCTACCGGCAGGATATCCAGCTTCCATTGTTGCAGACACAAAGGCAAATGATAAAATCAGAATTTACCTCTCCCCTTCTCCGGATGCAGAATCAGTCTCAAGCCAGATGAATACAGACTTTGGAACTAATTTCAGAATCTGGCTCCCGGATTTGACTGACGGATCTTTCCGAGCTCTTGCGGCTGCAAACAACACAAATTTTGTTTACACAGACGGAAGCCTGACACAAGAAAACTCTGCAAACTCAATATTCAATCTCTCAAAAGAAACTGTTTCTGCCTGGGAAAATAAAAGTCAGATAAGTTTTATGTTTGGTCTTATGGAAGATGAGAACAATCCTGTTAGAATTTACAACAATCCTTATTATGATGTTTCGACAGATAAATTTAATCTTTCACTCAGCATACCGGTTCCTCTTTACAGTCTGCGAATGCAGGACACAACTGATTTGAACACGCTTGATTTGTGGTCATTCAAGATAAAGGCAATTACTTCTCAGCGTGGCGGCGTTACCATTTTGAACAATGTAATCAACGCAAGTAATGAAGAAAAAACTGTAGTTATAGTTGATATGCCGGAGGATGGAAACCTTACCGTCTGTGTTATGACTCTGGATGGAAACATCATTACCTACCTGAACCGGGGCAACACAAAAGCCGGAGAATATTACTACACCTGGAACGGTAAAAACAGAAACGGCAAAGCAGTTGCCCGAGGTATGTACTTTGTTCGAGTCCTGGGTGGCGGTATAGACGAGACCCGTAAGGTTATGGTTGTCAAGTAAACAAGTTCGCTGTGCTTGCCGACATAAGAAAAATCATCTATACTAAATGAATGGAACAAGAAAACCGACTGCATACACGGTATGAAGAAATCGGCCGCATCACTGCACCGGAAATCTGCGCTCTCCCTGGCATTCTGGACGATATAAGTCTCACAGGATGCAAAGTTCATTATTCATTTCCTGTAGTTGTAGATCTGGAAAATGAATATGATGTAAAGCTTTCCCCATTACACGGTGCTAACGGAACTCCTCTCAATTTAATCTGCACACCTCAGTGGGTAAAAGAACAGGAAGGCAATACCTTTATCGGTTTTAAAATCAACTATTCCCCGGACGCACATAAACTCGAAGATTTTATTAAACATCTTGAATCAATTCTAAAAGATGATTTACCGGATATAGTCTAAAACGGACACCTTATGAATACCAGAAACCTTGCATTTCTTGCATTTCCTGAGCAGGCTGATTTACTTATTTCTGAACTGGCCGGCCGATTTGGAATTACCCGAAAACCTGACAATCGCTACGGCGACCTTCTCTATTATGAAAATCTTGATTTTGATGATAACGGCGACAACGGCAGCAGCATGTCAGAAAATCGCCTGCCCTACTGGGCCCGCACCGTTATGCTGGAGCCTTTCTTCTTAAAGTTTGATTCGATTGGAGAAGCCGCCGGAGAACTCAAAAAGCTTCAGAGAAACTGGGCACCTTATCAGTACACCTGTTTTCGCCGTGCCCAGCTGATTCAGGAAAAGCTGCCTTACATCAATCTTAAAGACCGCAGCTTCCCCGTAAAAATCCCTTCATCCCCGATGGGCCTTTACACTTTAATTGATGAACACACCATGATTGCAAGTGCCCGCACAAACAGCACTCTGCCGGCAGGTACCCTGCACTTTATAGAAGACCATGAAAATCCGCCAAGCCGCGCCTACTTAAAAATTCAGGAATCGCTTACCATGGCAAACATCCTGAACGGAACAGAATTACCTGCGGCCGGTCAGCGCTGTTTTGAAGCCGGAGCCTGCCCTGGTGGCTGGACCTGGGTTCTGGTTGGACTGGGAGCTTCGGTATACGCCGTTGACCGTGCCCCTCTCGCTGAATCTCTGATGAATAATCCGCTGGTAACCTTCCAGGCCCACGATGCCTTTACCCTTAAGCCGGAAGAGCTTGGCCCTGTAGACTGGGTCTTTTCTGATGTAATCTGCTATCCGGAACGCCTTCTTGAATGGATTAAAAAGTGGCTGGAATATAAGCCGGAACTCAATATGATCTGCACAATTAAAATGCAGGGCGAAATCAACTGGCCGCTTATTCAGGAATTTGCTGATATTCCGGGCAGCCGCATTGTACACCTGAATTACAACAAGCACGAGCTCACCTGGATTCACACGCATTAACCGTTTTCCGGTGGTTGAGTAGCCCGGAGGGCGTATCGAAACCACATGTTCTAACTTTAACTAACTTTAACTATTGAAATTCTCTGTATTTTCCGATAATATATGTAGGTAATTAGGAGAGTTAAAATGCAGAGTTTAAATGCAAAAAAGGAAGCTTATTATCTGGCTGTAGACAACACAAACTACCCACAGAACATGAAGAAGTACATCAAAAAACTTATTTCAAACTGCGGTTCACCTGAAGAGATTTTCCAGCTCACACTGTTCTATCTCTACAACTGTCAGACAGCTTAGCTTCAACCCTCAGTTAAAAACGTAGATTTATTGTAATGCCCGGTAATAAAAAACCGGGCAATTTTATTTAACTTTGAATCCAAAAGAATTTGACTGCCGTGTATGCACTTTATAAGATAAAACTGATTTTCCATTAATGCAGAGTTCAGATGAACTGCCTCCATCCAATTCAAGGGCATCGCTGCAGCCCATGGCACGGAAAAGCTCTCCGCACTGAGGATAAGACAAGCCCCTGCTCTGGTCTAGCCGCTCACCTTCTACGACCAGCAGGTAAAGTGTTTTGCCATCTGCAGAAAGCCCCACTCCCGTCCGCGAATCCCCGCGGCGGATAAATTCCGTACAAACAAGGCCATCCCGCAGTACCACAAAGAAACCACCAAAAGCATAATCGAAGTCTTCTATTTCCTCATCCGCCTGAGATGCAAAAATACGGGCTACATAACCACAGTCCCCATCATTCCCGGCAACCTTAAAAGCAACTGCTCCATATCGTGACACTGGCTGTGACAAAAGCTCCCCCTCCTCCTTGTGAATACCAGCCAGCTGGCCGCTTCTCGTAAAAGGTGTGGCGTTGACCGCCACAGCACATTGGGTGAGGGCGGCAAATTGTGCGGTAGATTCATTGCGGCTGCAAACGACATCAGCAAGAGTCAGGTCAATTTTTACTGCATGATAGATAAGTGGGATTTCTGAGTTATCAAAATCAAAACGCGAAATGCCGTGGCAGACTTCTTCCCAATCAAAAAACTCCGGCACATAAGACGCCACAGGATATAAGACAGCCTCTTCCTCAGCAGAAAGCTCCGGCCGCGCCAGACTGGCACACCCAGCAAAGAGAAAAACAAAAGAAAGTGAAAAGCAGACAAAAAGTTTTCGCAAAACTCGCATATACTCTATGATTTGTACCGCAAACGAGCGCAGCGAGTTTGTCGGCACGAAATTAGTTTGAAACGCAAAAGGGGAAGCCAGAGGCTTCCCCTTTTGTCGTTATCATAGCGGGTTAGACTGCACCGCAGGTGTCAGTCTAAGCCTTGTTCAAGCGTGACTCGAGGTCATCGAGAATAGCTGTAAGTTCCTTTGGAAGGTGCTTACCGAACTTAGGATAATGATTTTCACGAATATCCTTAACCTCTTTCTTCCATCCTTCAACATCAACCTTGAGGATTTCTGGGAGAGTCTTCTTGTAGCAGTCAGCAAGACCGTCTGTATTGATTGCACCTTCTTTTGGCATATATCCGATTGGTGTATCAACGTAGTTGTCTTTTCCGTCACAGCGGTCGAAAATCCATTCAAGAACGCGGCTGTTGTCACCGTATCCTGGCCACATGAATCCACCTGGGAGGTCAGCATTGTTTTCGTCCTTGCGGAACCAGTTAACGTAGAAGATCTTAGGAAGCTTGTCCTGATCAGCCTTAGCACCTACGTCAATCCAGTGCTGGAAGTAGTCACCCATGTTATATCCACAGAATGGGAGAATAGCAAATGGGTCACGGCGGATCTTACCAACTTCAGCAGCGTTGATTGTAGAAGCAGCAGTAATTTCTGAACCTACGATAGATCCAAGGAATACACCGTGGTTCCAAGAACGAGCCTGATGTACGAGAGGTACAGTTGAAGGGCGGCGTCCACCAAAGAGGATAGCAGAAATAGGTACACCTTCTGGATTTTCCCATTCATCTGCAATACATGGACACTGCTTAGCAGGAGCTGTAAAGCGTGCATTTGGATGAGCGAATTCTTCACCCTTAGGAGACTTGTCCTTAGGAAGAGCATCACGAGTATTTCCCTTCCAGTCAACAAGCTTACCCTTTGCAGGATATCCAATTCCTTCCCACCATACATCACCGTCTTCAGTAAGAGCACAGTTAGTATAGATAGTATTCTTTTCAGCAGAAATAAGAGCGTTCTTGTTAGATTCAGCAGAAGTTCCTGGAGCAACTCCGAAGAAACCTGCTTCTGGGTTGATAGCGTAGAGACGTCCGTCTTTTCCGAACTTCATCCATGCAATATCATCACCTACAGTTTCAACCTTCCATCCTGGGATAGTAGGAATCAACATAGCGAGGTTTGTTTTACCGCAGGCACTTGGGAAAGCACCTGTTACGTATTTTACTTGGCCCTTAGGGTTTGTGAGCTTAAGAATAAGCATGTGTTCTGCAAGCCATCCCTCTTCACGAGCGATAACAGTTGCAATACGAAGAGCGAAACACTTCTTACCAAGAAGAGCGTTTCCACCGTATCCAGAACCGTAAGACCAAACAAGGTGCTCTTCTGGGAACTGAGAAATGTATTTGTGCTCAACATCAGCACAAGGCCAGATTCCGTTGTCTTTTTCGCCATTGTTGAGTGGCTTACCAACAGAGTGGAGACATGGAACCCAGTCACCGTCTGTACCGAGGTACTGCCATACCTTTTCACCGGCACGAGTCATGATGTCCATGTTCAATACAACGTATTCAGAGTCTGTAAGTTCAATACCATACTTAGCAATTGGAGAACCGAGTGGACCCATGCAGAATGGAATTACATACATTGTACGACCGTGCATACAACCTGTGTAAAGTCCCTTCATTGTAGCCTTGAGTTCTACTGGGTCAATCCAGTGGTTTGTAGGACCAGCATCTTCTTCCTTCTTAGAAGAAATGAATGTACGTGATTCAACGCGAGCAACGTCGCTTGGAAGAGAACGGAAAAGGAAGCAGTTCTCTTTTGCCTTCAAAGGAGTAGCGAGACCAGCGTCTACACACTTCTTCATAAGGCGGTCATATTCAGCTGTAGAACCGTCAACAACAACAACATTGTCAGGTTCACACATCTTAACACATTCTTCAACCCATGCTTTAATTCCAGCATGTTTAATATCAGAAACGTTCATTAAAAACTCCTGTTAGCCCGGAAAAACCGGACCATTTTCTGTATGTACTAAAGCCTCTCCAAGAGACCCTCGTACACCAAGATATAATTTAACGCTTTTTTTATTTGAATTCAATAGATAAAAAAAAAGGACCAGATAATCCCAAGCACAGCTCTAAACGCATACCGCTGCTGGATTCCTCCTCTGACGGGGTTTTGCGCAAGACACTTGAAGGGCATCTGGTCCAATAAAAATGTAACATAAAATCGCGCCCAGAGTCAAGGAATTCAAATTGCTAAAAAAAATAAGAATAACAAATTTTTATAGATGTTTCTATTGACAGTAACATCATCTCATGTTATGTTACTACATATAGTAACGTTTCTACTTATAGAAACACTGTACTACTCGATGAGATGTTAAAAAAATAGAGAGGTAAAAAATGAAGAATCGGATGGACTTGATTTATAAATGCATTCCGAACTCGCGCTACACACCATATCTTCTTGCAAAGAAAATTGGAGCCACCGCGATTCTGGAATCTGCAAGCTTTGCAAAGGGACGCGAACGCTATTCAATTTTGATGACAGAGGAAGCCTTCAAAATTAAGCAGGATGAAGAAAGCATTTCGCTGATTGTAGACGGAAAGGAAGAGCCCTTTGATATGGAAAAGGCTATGGAAGGCGAAAAGAGTTTAGATGCCCTTGGGCACGAAAAGGCTCCGGATATTCTGGATGCTCTGCTCTACATTGCCCGTCAGAACGTTCTTCCACCGGGACCTTTATGCGAGCTCCCCCTCCCTGCCAGCGGACTTGGTTATCTCAGCTATGAGTTTGCAAAACACTGCGATAACATCCGCTTTTTTGAACAGAAGGATGATCTGAATATCCCGGAGAGTCTTTTTATTACCGGACACATCTACATCATCTTTGATCACTTTACCGAAGAGATTCATATTTTTGGTCTCAACTATAACGAGCATCAGATTGATCTAGGTGCCGCTATGGACCGCATTCTCAAGCGCATGAACGATATGGATTTTTCCTACGTCGAAGAAGATAATCAGAGTTTTAAATATAAGCTGCTTACTGATATGGAAGCCAGCAAGGCCGAATACATTCAGAAAGTTACTGAGCTCAAAAAACATATTGTAGCCGGTGACCTGATTCAGGCTGTACCAAGCCGCCGCGTTCAGATTGAATGCGAGGCAGCGGCTCTGGCTGTGTACGGAAAGCTCCGCAAGGTAAATCCTTCTCCATATCTTTTCTATATTGATTTTGGTGATTTCCAGTTCACAGGTGCTTCACCGGAAAGTCTTGTAAGAGTCCGCAAGGGTAAGGCAATAATTCACCCGATTGCAGGAACTATCCGCCGTGGTAAGAGTGAGGCCGAAGATGAAAAGCTTAAGCTTGAACTTCGCAATAATCCAAAAGAGCAGGCTGAACATTTGATGCTTGTTGATTTAGCGCGCAATGACCTTGGCCGTGTATGCGAACAGGGAAGCGTTGAAGTTTCCCAGTATATGGAATGCGAGCTTTTCAGTCATGTAATTCATCTTGTAAGTACAACAGAAGGTCTGGTTCGCGAAGGTGTAAAGCCTATTCAGGTTTTGCGAGCATCCTTCCCGGCAGGAACCGTAAGCGGTGCTCCAAAGATTAACGCCATGCAGATTTTAAGCGGTCTTGAGAAAACAAAGCGCCGTTTTTATGCGGGTGCTGTAGGCTACATTCAGCCAAGCGGAGACCTGGATTTCTGTATTTCAATAAGATGTGCACTGCGCCAGGGAAAGGTCTGGAACCTGCAGGCTGGCGGCGGCATTGTAAATGATTCTGACCCGGAGCGCGAGTTCACAGAAACCTGCGAAAAGCTTGGTGCATTAATAGATACTTTGACAAAATAAGGAGATTTTTTATGATTTTAGTAATCGACAATTATGACAGTTTTACATTTAATGTTGTGCAGGCTCTTGAATGCGCAACTTCAGAAGAAATTAAGGTTGTAAGAAACAACGAGGCTACTATTGAACAGTTAGTGGCAATGAATCCATCCAAGCTGATTATTTCACCAGGCCCGGGAAATCCTGCAGGGGCTGGCGTAAGCGTAGAAGCCATCAGAAGCTTTGCAGGAAAAATTCCTATTCTTGGAATCTGTCTTGGACATCAGGCAATAGGTGAAGCCTTTGGTGCGAAAATCGTTGGTGCAAAATTCATTAAGCACGGAATCGTAGAAGACATTGATTTAGACGGCCGCGGAATTTTCCGCACAATCGGTAAGTCTGCAAAATTCACACGCTACCATTCGTTAGTTATTGATGAGCAGACTCTGCCGGCAGATTTTGAAGTAACTGCCCGTGCAAAGGACGGAGACATTATGGGAATCCGCCATAAGACAATGCCAATCGAAGGAGTTCAGTTCCATCCGGAAAGTATTGCAAGCCAGGCCTGCATGGAACTTTTTAAAGCCTTCTTAAATTACCGTCGCGACAATCTTCCTGTTTCAGAATACCTTCGCCAGCTGATTGACGAGAAAAAGCCTTTAACTCAGGAGCAGGCTTCCTTCTTTATGGAAAATCTTACAGACGGCACAATGGACGAAAAAGCAACTGCATCTATTCTTACAGCCATGGCTTGCCGTGGTCTGCCAACTGCAGATGAAATGGCAGGTTGTGCAGATGCCCTGCTTAAAAAGAAAACTCCATTCCCTCTCTCTCATAACGGTCTTGCAGAAATTGTTGGTACTGGTGGAGACGAAAAAGGCAGCTTTAATATTTCTTCAATGGCGGCACTTGTTGCAGCAAGCTGCGGTCAGAATGTTGCAAAACACGGCAACAGAGCTGTTTCTTCTAAGAGCGGTGCTGCAGACTTTTTTGAAAATCTCGGAATTAAGATTATGGCAGAACCGGAAAAAACTGCAAGCCTTGTAGAGCAGACAGGCTTTGGATTTTTGATGGCTCCTGTTTATCATGCGGCAATGCGTTTTGCAGCCCCGGTAAGAAAGGCGCTTGGAATTAAAACAATTTTCAATGTTCTAGGTCCTCTTTTGAATCCGGCCGGAGCTGAATATGAAGTACTTGGAGTTTATAGTGCAGATTTAATGCAGGACTATGCCCGGGCTGCAAAGGCTCTGGGTGCAAAACGTGTTATGGTAATTCACAGCCGTGACGGTTTTGATGAGATTTCACCTATTGAACCAACCGACGTTTTCCAGATTAACGAAGACGGAAAAGAGTACCGCTATGTAATTGATCCGGCTAAATTTGGAATCAACGGAGTTTCTGAAGAAGAGCTCGAAGGTGGCAGCGGCGCAGATAACGCCAGACTTGCTATGGAGGTAATGAAAGGTGGTGGACGTAAGACGATTCGCGCCGCTGTGGGCTTAAATGCCGGTGCCGTACTTTACTTAAGCGGAAAAGCAAAAACACTTAAAGAAGGCTACGATATGGCTCTTGCCGCACTTTCAAGCGGAAACACTCTGGCAAAACTCCAGGAAATTCAGAGAGTAAGCACAGAACTCAACGGGGAGAAATGCGCATAATGGCGGACATCCTTACAACAATAGTAGAAAAAAGAAAAGCTGATATCCAGCAGCTGGGCATGACTTTTGGATTTGAGATTCCGGAAAAACGCCAGCGTCCTGTGCATGATTTTCTTACGAACAAGGGAGTTATCCTCGAAGTAAAAAGAGCCTCTCCAAGTAAGGGCGATATTGCACCGGATCTGGATTCAGCTGAAACAGCCCGCTCTTATGCCAGTGCCGGAGCTGCCGCAATCAGCTGTCTTACAGAAAGCAATTTCTTTAAGGGAAATCTGGAAGATCTGATGAAGGTATGCAAGGGAGCAGATGATTTTGAAAAAGTAAGCGGAAAGCCAGCCCCCGCAGTTTTACGAAAGGATTTTCTTTTATATCCGGAAGAAGTGGAAATTTCATACCGCGCCGGTGCCGATGCAATTCTTCTGATTACAAGAATTCTAGACGAAGCTGTGATTGTTGAAATGGCAAAGAAGGCAACCTCTCTTGGAATGACTTGTCTGGTAGAAGTTCGAAGCCCAGCTGATCTTGAGAAACTGTCCGCTATTGCGGAGACCGTAGATAAAAAATATCTCGTCTGCGGCGTGAATTCACGCGACCTGGCAACTTTCAAAATTGATTTACTGAAGCCTTCTAGTCTGCTGGCAAAAATCCGTGGAATACTCGGAGACGATGCCCGGGTTGTTTTTGAAAGCGGAATCCGCACCCCACAGGCAGCCTCTTTTGCCGGCAGCCTCGGCTTTTGTGGAATGCTGCTGGGAGAAGCTGCGACAAAAAATCTTGAGCTGCGTAGCCAACTGGTAAAATCTTTTGTAGATGCCGCGCCAACCAAAAATGCAGACTTCTGGAACAGCTATGCTAGTCACTCTGCAACCACAAGTCATGCTGAACTTGTTTCAGCATCTCCTTCCAATGAGATTCCGAAACAAGTTCGGAATGACAGTTATCGTCCACTCATAAAAATCTGCGGCCTCACCCGCGCCGAAGATCTTGTCTTTGCAGACTCCCTTGGTGTAGATTTCGTGGGCTTTATATTTGCCGCAGGCTTTGCAAGAAATGTTTGCGGAGAAAGATTTGAAAAAATCTTACCGTCATTAAAAAATATCCGGGCAAAAAAGGTCGCCGTAATTACAGACCCGCTGTCACCCGAAGCAGAAATGGCTGCCCGCTATGTTGAAGAGGGAATCTTAGACTGCCTTCAGTTTCACGGGATTCCATACAGGGAAGTACCACAGCAGCTTCTGGACCTGCCCCATTATTTCGCAATCACAGAAAAATCCGGCAATCCGGAAGAGGCAGCCGAAGAGCTTTTTCTTATGGGAGAGCCACGCTTTCTGCAGGATTCAAAAGCTCAGAATTATGCTATCAAACATAAGCTCTGGCTGGCTGGAGGCGTAACTCCGGAAAATGCAGCAGGGCTGGCAGAAAAGTTTCAACCAGAGCTGATAGATATTTCCAGTGGTATAGAAGATGAAGACAAACCCGGAATTAAAAATTTAAATAAGATGAAACAATTAATTTCGTCATTGCGAGGAGCGTAGCGACGAAGCAATCTATTAAATGGATTGCTTCGCTGCGCTCGCAATGACGATATTCAGAATCAATGACAACGGAGGTAAAAATGACACATTCAGATAATGGATTTTTCGACAGCTTTGGCGGAAAATATGTAGCGGAGGTTTTACGCCGCCCGCTCGACGAACTCGAAGTTGCCTTTAACGAAGCAATGAAAGATCCGTCTTTTATAGAAGAACTCGAAACAATTCAACGGGACTACATAGGCCGCGAAACACCACTGCTTTTTGCAGAAACTGCTACTAAGCTGCTCGGTGGCGCTCAAATTTACATAAAACTCGAAGGCCTCGCAAACACAGGTGCTCACAAAATCAACAATGCAATCGGCCAGTGTCTGCTTGCAAAGCGCATGGGTAAAAAAAGAATCATTGCAGAAACAGGTGCCGGTCAGCACGGAGTTGCAACTGCCGCAGCCTGCGCAAAGCTGGGGCTGGACTGTACAGTTTATATGGGCGAGGTAGACGTTCGCCGTCAGCAGCCAAACGTTGCCGCAATGGAGCTCTACGGAGCAAAGGTTCACGCCGTAACAAGTGGAAGCCGCACTCTCAAAGATGCCGTAAACGAAGCAATGCGAGACTGGGCTGCAAATCCGGATACAACCCATTATGTACTTGGAAGTGCCCTGGGCCCTGCCCCATTCCCGGATATGGTCCGCGAGTTCCAGTCTGTGATTGGCCGCGAGGTTGAACGACAGGCCGCTGCCCGTAAGCTCGACGTAGCGGCTATGATAGCCTGCGTCGGCGGCGGTTCAAACTCAATCGGATTTTTTGCGCCTTTCATTGATAAGCCTGCTCCCCGCCTTATTGGTGTAGAGGCAGGCGGAATAGGACCTGGTATCGGTGAAAACGCAGTTCGTATGAGCGGCAAAGCTGCCCGTGACGGAATAATGCACGGTTATAAGTCTCGCTTTTTGCTGGATGAAGATGGACAGGCATTGCCGACCCGCTCAATTTCTGCGGGTCTGGACTACTGCGGAATCGGACCACAGCTTGCGACACTTGGCCGACAGGGACGCGTTGAGTTTACATACGCGCGCGACGAAGAAGCTCTAAACGCGGTAAAGTTTTTTGCGCGAAATGAAGGAGTTCTTTTTGCAATGGAAAGTGCCCACGCCGGAGCAGAAGCAATTAAACTTGCACCGACACTGCCAAAAAACAAAGCCATCATCGTAAATATGAGCGGCCGCGGCGACAAGGATGTATTCATTACCTGCCCCGTTTTCCGAAGAGATGAATGGATAAAATTCCTTCACGAAGAAATTGAACGATTAGAGAGTAACATAGATATTCACAGCGCAAAATAGACTGTCGGGTCAAGCCCGACAATGACAAACACTGTCATCCCCCGGCTTGACCGGGGGATCCAATCAAAGGAGAATCAAAATGAGCAAAATAAAACTGATGAGCCACTTAGTTGCCGGCTACCCCACAGACGAACTTTCATTTACAGCAGCCCGTGCCCTGGTAGACGGCGGAGCAGATATACTCGAAATTCAGCTGCCTTTTTCAGATCCAAGCGCAGACGGCCCAGCCATTCAGGGAGCCTGCACCGAGGTCCTAAAGCGCGGCTACCGCACAGCAGACGGACTCGCCTTTATTGAGCGCCTCCACAAAAGCTTTCCACAGGTAAAAATCTATCTTATGAGTTACGGTTCTCTCGTTTATACTCCTGGAGTAGAAAATTTCTGTAAACGTGCAGCAGCCGCAGGCGTAAGAGGAATGATTATTCCAGACCTTCCTTTCGACCACGACGAAGGCCTTACCGCCGCCTGCCGCGCCAACGGAATGGAAAACATTCCCGTGGCCGCTCCAAGTATGTCTCCGGCCCGCTTAGACCTTCTCGCCCGCGCCGGCTTCCCCTACATCTACGCAGCCCTTCGCACCGGCATTACCGGCACAGATACAACAATCAACGACAACACTTGCCGCTTCCTCGAAGCAGTTGCAGCCGGTGGCAGTAAAATCTACGGAGGCTTTGGAATCTCTAGTGGCAGTCAGGCCCGAGCACTGGCAGACCAGGTAGAAGCTATAGTCGCAGGTTCTGTTTTTGTCCGCCTTATTACAGAAAATAAAAATAACCCGGATGCGCTTTACAAGGCAGTCCGGGCTAAGGCAGAAGAATTGACCAGTATATAAAGGTGGTTTCGATACGCCGCTTCGCGGCACTCAACCACCGGAGTCGGCTTATTTACCGATAACGAAGATTGCCGGTATCTTTCCCAGGTCCGGCAGTTTTTCTTTTTTCCATTCGGCAACAGTGCGGGTTTTAATATACTCTTCGGCACAGGTAATTCCGGCTGCAATACAAAGCTTTGTCTTAGGATTAAGGGCGCCAAGAATTGTCTCAATCATTTTGGCATTACGATACGGAGTTTCAATAAAAAGCTGGGTCTGATTTTCGTTCTGAACCTTCTGCTCAAGTTTTTTGAGCGCCTTAATTCTCTGTGGCACTTCCACAGGCAGGTAACCGTTAAAGGCAAAACTCTGGCCGTTAAAGCCGCTTCCCATAACAGACATTATAATAGAAGAAGGTCCTACAAGAGGAACAACCTTATAGCCCCGCTGCTGAGCAATTGCAACTACATCGGCACCAGGGTCTGCAATGGCAGGACAGCCCGCCTCGCTGATAATACCAACAGGCTGACCTTTTTTCAGCGGCTCAAGATATTCGCCTATAAACTTTCGGTCTGTGTGACGGTTGAGTTCATAAAAAGTAAGCTCATCTATATCAATGGCCTTTTCTGTTTTCTTCAAAAAGCGGCGTGCCGAACGGATATTTTCAACAATAAAATGTTTGATTCCAACTATGATGTCGTGATTGTAAGGTGGCAATACCTGAGAAATCTCGGTTTCACCAAGTGTCACGGGAATAAGATAAAGTGCAGTTTCCATAATAATATTCCTATTCAGATTGCTTCGTCATTGCGAGCACAGGATGCGTAGCAATCTATTCTTCATAAATCGGTTCAAAATCATCAGCAGGATGTCCGCAGATAGGGCATTCAAATCCATCCGGTAATTCTGCGCCCACATATTCATAACCGCAGATTTTACAGCGCCAGCCCTTTATCTTTTTTTCAGGCCCAACTCCTGCTGTAGTAACTGCGGCCTTTGTTTTTATATCACTCTGATAGTATGCATAAGTAAGAGCTTCTTTGTCGCTCAAAAGCTGGGCATCTGTAACCTCGGCAATAAAAAGCATATGGGTTCCAAGATCCATTTTATTGCAGACCTTTGCCTCAATTACAGCACAGGCTTCATTCTTGATATAGGGACAACCGTTAGCGGCAGTAGAATATTCAAAGCCTTCGAATTTATCTGCTGTACGGCCACTCTGGTAACCAAAGCGTTTTATAGTTTCAAGGCTGCAGGTCTTTGCTAATACAGAGAGAGTAAAAATACCGCTTTCTTCTATCATCTCGCAGGTGAGATTCTGCTTAATTACTGAAATTGCAATTCGGGTCGGCCCGTTAGCAGCCTGAAAACATGTATTGGTTATACAAGCATTGATTTTGTCACCACATTTAGTTCCCAAAAGGAAAACACCATACTGCAAACTATAAAGTGCCTTGTTATCCATAAGAAGCCTCCTGGAAGTAGTATAACATAAATATAGATTGCTTCGCTACGCTCGTTTCTTATCCCAACTTTTCAGCGGCGGCTTCCCAGGCGGCCGTAGTTTCTTCTATTTCGGCAGCCACAGCCTCTATTTCTCGCTGAACAGCCTTTGCTTTTTCGCCGTTAGAATATACGGCCGGGTCGGCAAGTTTATTTTCAAGCTCAGATTTTTTATCTTCCAGCTCAGTAATTTTTTCTTCAAGCTTAGCAACTTCTTTTTCTGCCTTACGGCGAGCCGCTTCGATTTTTTTCTGTTCTTCCCAGCTTGTAGGCTTTTCTTCGCGAATTTCAACTACTGGCTGATTATTTTCCTGGCCCTCAAGCTTTGCCAGCTGCTCCATATAAAACTCGTAGTTTCCCGGGAAGTTCTTAAACTGTCCAGGCTTGAGCTCAAGGACTCTGGTAGCAAGCTGCTCGATAAATCCGCGGTCATGGCTTACAAAAATTACGGTACCGCCAAAATCGCGGAGGGCCTGCAAAAGAACATCCTTTGAATGAATGTCGAGGTGGTTGGTAGGTTCGTCGAGAACGAGGAGATTTACAGGGCTGAGCAAAAGCTGCAAAAGAGCAATGCGGGATTTTTCACCGCCCGACAAAACGTCCAAAGACTTATATACATCGTCGCCGCGGAAGAGGAAAGCGCCCAGCATATCACGCAGCTTTGGAATAAGCTCCAGAGGCGCGCGGGCTTCGAGGTAATCTAAAATTGTTTCCTTGCCTTTAATTGTCTCCGCGTTATCCTGAGAGAAGTAGCCTATCTGTACACCCGCGCCCGGCACAAGCTCACCTGTAAAGTCTTTATCCTGACCGGCAATAATTCTGAGCAAGGTAGACTTACCCGCACCGTTACGTCCTGCAACAACAAGACGCTCGCCGTTTTCAAGAGTAAGCTCGAGTTTGTCGAGAACATTGTGCGCACCGTCGTAAGACTTTATTATATCGTGAAGTCTCAAAACAAGGCGACCTGAGTGAGGTGCCGGCGGAAAAGAAAAATGTATTTTCTTAAGCGATTCAGGAATCTCAATCCGCTCCATCTTCTCAAGTTTTTTCTGATATTCCTGAGCCTGAGCTGCCTTTGTAGCCTTATAACCAAAACGGCGGATAAAATCTTCCAGCTTATTGATTTCTTCCTGCTGCTGTTCGTAAGCGGCAATCAGAGTTTTAAGCTCAACCTCGCGTACTTTTTCATAGTGACTGAAGTTGCCAGGATAACGCTTAAGATCGCCGTTGAAAAGTTCGTAGACCTCGTTGATTGTAACATCAAGAAAATAACGGTCGTGACTTACAAGTAAAAAGCCGCCTTTAAAATTCTGCAGGAACTGTTCAAGCCAGCTTCTTGCTTCAATATCAAGATAGTTGGTAGGCTCGTCTAACAAAAGAATATCAGGTCCCTGCATAAGAGCCTTAGCAAGTGCAATACGCATCTGCCAGCCGCCGGAAAACTCTGCAGTGTCGCGGTCAAAATCAGAGCGCGAAAAACCAAGACCAAGCAGAACCGATTCTGCCATAGCGTCGCGGCGATGCCAGCCGGAATCATCCAGCTTTTGAATTAATTCTGCCTGCCTTTCAACTAGAACGTCTGTATTACCCTCGCCCTTTTCAAGCTGAGAACCGATTTCGTCTATCTGACGCTGCATTTCATATCCAAACTCAAAAGCCTTATCAGCTTCTTCGAGAAGTGTGCAGCCGTGGTGAGTAAGACCACTCTGTGGCAGATAAGCAATGCGGCTATCCTTCTGAACGGCTCGGCTACCGCTGTCAGGTGGAGTAAGACCAGCAAGAACCTTTATGAGAGTAGATTTACCGGCTCCGTTTGCACCAGTAAGGGCAACCTTAGAACCAGTCTGTAAATTGATTGTAACGTTTTTGAGAATATCGCGGTCGCCGAATGCCAGCGACACCTGTGAGAATTGTACAAATGCCATCGTGCCCTTCCCGGGATTTCTATTTCTTTAAGTAAATAATTACCGGGCTTACACCGCGGCTTCTAAGCTGACTTCCGCTGAACTCTGCACCACTTGTATCTTCCATACGCAAAGCACCGCCATCCAGCTTATAAAGGAAGTTTACCTCACGGCTCATTCCATCAAACTTCATTGTAAGAACTCCATCGTAAGATGTTGCCAGATCCTTAGAAAGTGAATACTTAACCTGAGCAGAACCGGTAGACTTTGTACCGGCATCTATTACAGAAGGAACCAGCAGTTTAAAGCCTGTCCAGCGGAAAGAACCGTCTTCCTTAAACTCAACCTTTCCATAGCTTGAACTTGAGAAAATCGGTCCATGTGTGTATATCTGCATGTAAGCCTGAGTACGGCGGGTCTTTTCTGCATTCACAATATCAGCAACGTTTTCAGACAAAGTTACAAAGTTCAGATCCTGAGGCTTACCGCTGGAATCTGTATAACGAAGAACAATATAGTTTGCCCGGCGGTAGATTATTTTTAATGAAATACCGTTTAACGAATATTCATTATCATCAGTTTTTGTAAAGCCGTCATAATCCCAGTTCTCATGAATAACAGCAGTATTAAGAGAAACCTTTTTGCCTTCTTCATCAATTGTAAATTTATAAAGCGGATGAATAAGTGCAAGGTCAATATTGCCGCCATCAATCATAGTGCGGAAATAATCCGGATACCATACACTTGCCGCAATAGTCTGCCAGTGCTTATCCTCTTCTACTTCCTCTACAATTTCCGCGCCACCAACTCTCTGGCCGCTGGCATCGGTTTCATAAAGATTAAGGTTGTAAGAAAAGCACCAGCCCAGAGTTCCGTTGTCTGTAAGGATTCTGTACCAGTCTCCCTCCAGAGCATTTTTACCTGCCATAGGAGCCTGACCTTTTCCCTTGTAAAGGATTTTAATAACTTCACCCTTTCGCAAGCGGTAAACCTGTTTTGCAGTATTCACCGGTTCTGCACGACAAGGAAGTCCATCGAGTTTTACTGATGCATAGGTTGCAGCATTTTCTTCATATCTTGCAGCAATCGATTTTACCTTTCCCTTTTTTACAGGGTCAGTAAGCTGCCAGAGAGCAACTTCGATTTTTTCCCCTTGCGCTGTTCCAATTACATATACATGAGAAATATTTGATTTGATGTAAACCGGAACAATATCGCCGCTCTTAATCTGCTGTTCAGGAATAGTCCAGAGCACAACAGAATAACCCATAATTTTATCGGCGCAGGATGTGAATATCAGAGATAATAAGAAAAATAAAGGTACAAAAAGTTTCTTCATAGTATACATATTACGTCATGCTGAACTTGTTTCAGGATGACGGATTTCTAAAGCTGAACCCCAGTTCTGATTTTTTCGTTGAAGCGGTCGAGTTTCTTGCCTTCGAGAGGATTTGGCTTTCCTTCCATAACGGCACGCAAAGCTTCCATTTCTTCGCCGCTGAAGTTTACACCATGATTCATATGATTAATAAAGCTTTCAGTTGCCATAGGAGCAACCTTGCGGCACATCTCAAGAATAACCTCTGCATACACTCGGATTTCATACTGAGCGTGACTGTCGAGGCGTAATTTCAGGAAGTGGAAGAGATTGTGCAAATCCATTTCCCAGTAGAATTCTGTATAAAGAGAAAGAGGAAGATTGATGCGGGCAATTTCGCGGGCAAGACCAGAATCAATAAGTTCGCTGTAATTTTCGTAAGCATCCTTCTGACCTGCTTCGAGCTGTCCGATTATCTTATCTGCAGTTGCCTTATCAAAAGCTTCAGTAGCGCGGCCCTGCTTGTTATCTGTACTCTGTGGAGCAACCTTGTCTGCCTCCGGAACATAGAACTCATCCTTCATAATTGAGTAGCGTCCAGAAACCTCGTTCATACGACCTGTGCGGTGGCGTACCCACTGGCGGGCAACAAAGATAGGCATCTTTACGTGGAAGGTCATTACAACCTGCTCAAAAGGAGATGTATGCTGATGGCGCAAAAGATAATCGATGAGCGCTCCATCCTGGCTCACTGATTTGGTTCCTTCACCGTAAGAAACACGTGCCGACTGAACAATTCTCTGGTCTCCGCCATAATAATCTACAAGTCGTACAAAACCTTTGTCCAAAACCGGGTATTCTTTATCCAAAATTTCTTCTGCTTCAGGAACGATACAATGTGCCATATTAATCCTCTTTAATCAAAATTATTTTTGTATTTTATCTTAAATTTTCGTTGTAATCAATTACAAGAGTTCTCATTAAAAATGATTTGCTTCCGCGGCGGCATGAGCGAAATCGCGCGGCTTTCAGTTTTTTGGGTAATAAAAAATCACTTTTGCAAGCAAAAGTGATTTTTTATTTTTATGGCTAAGCGCCAAAAACTTCAAGAGTGCGTTTCGCCCCTGCCTCTGCTCACGCAAATCATTTTTAATCATCTCAGCGGAATTTAATTAAAGAAGATTCTATATAAGTTTACAAGTCTGTATCATTTGCGCCGGTATCTACCGCGGCGTCGCCATCATGATTTACTACATTTTCTTCAGTAGCAGCTGCGGGGCTTTCATCTTTTATGATTACTTCAACTTCACCTTTGTTTGAAAATACATCAAAAAGAATCAGTCCAAGGCCTGCAATAAGTACAACAATTCCAATCAGGCGGATAATTGCATTACCCAGTGCTCTTGGCGAAATCAGGATTAATACAACAGCAATTGCAAGCAGCAAAAGATTTTCTATTATATACCGCTTTCTTTCAACTCCGGCATCCTTTAAAAGAGCAGCAGCATAAAAGCCTATTGCACCAGATGCCAGCAGATAGATTATCAGCATCCAGATCATTGCTGTCCATGCTGCCCCTCCTATTGCCAGAGGGAAAAGCACTGCCATCAGGCCCGCAATAATACTTACAATGCTTTTTATGAGTATTGTCCTGCGATAGTATATATCCTCAGAAATTACCTTTGTAAACTTAAGGCTGTAAATTCCATAAGCTATAGCCGCAAGTCCAATTATAATAACTACAAGCTTAATCCAGAAAGCAGGGAAAATTATAATAAGAATACCAAGTAAAGCTGCCAGAATACCCGAAAAAAGATACCACCGTTTCATAAATGCTCCTCCAATTCCACTGTCATTCCGGGCTTGTCCCGGAGTTTCTACTATATATTAACAAATTTATGTTCATAAGGTTATAAAGTCAAGAAAAATGTTTTTTTGACTTTTTTAATAAATTTCTCATTTACCGCTTGACATAACCCCATAAAACCTATAAATTAATAACACTTAATGGAGCGATACCAAAGCGGTCGTACTGGGGCGGTCTTGAAAACCGTTGATCTTCACGGGTCCGGGGGTTCGAATCCCTCTCGCTCCGCTAAAATGGAAGCGTGGTAGAGCGGTAATACAACGGATTGCTAATCCGTCACTTCCGTAAGGGGTGGGCAGGTTCAACTCCTGTCGCTTCCGAGAAAGCAGTTCTACTGCACACATTTGAATGAGATTGTAGCTCAGCTGGATTAGAGCACCACCCTGCGGAGGTGGGGGTCGCACGTTCGAATCGTGTCAGTCTCAACTTTAATAGCTCATCGTAGGATGAGCTTTTTTTGTGCCTAAATCCTGTTATTACTAGTATTTAGGCGATTTTGTATAACAATTTTATCTTCCCTACCTTTCTGGAACGGGCGATAGAATCTCCACAAAAGGTGTGGATTTCAGTAATGATTTCAGTAAAAGTTTCAGAAATCATTTCAGAAAGACACAAAGCCTCTTGTGGTCAAACTTCAGTTATTCTGAGGAGGTTTTATGCGTCAGTTCTATCTCTACAAGAACAGTTCCGGCTATTACAATGCGGTTTTCGTTGACCCTATCAGCGGAAAGAAAGGCACAGACAAAAGCACTCACACCAAAGACAAAATCCAGGCAACAATCATTGCGCAAAAATGGATTGAGTCAGGAGCTCCTCAAACCAGAAGTAATTCAAGAAACTTCTCGGCCACAAGCACAGATAATCCACTAAATCTAAAAGACATTTGTGAAAGGCTCTCCCAGGAAGAAGCTCAGACTTTAATCAATATGCTTTGCCAGAAGTACACTCTCTCTACTCCTCAGCAAATCACAATCCCACAAACACAAGAAACTCCGGCTCCTGTAGAAATCAAAAAGCCTACAAAAACTGTAGTTGCAAAACCTCAAACAAAAGGCATCCCGCTTTCAGAATATATGCTCAACTTCTGGGACTACGAGAAATCAGAATTCATCCAGCGTTATCTTGCTCACGGCCACAACATGACAAAACGCCATACAGACAATATGCTCAGCCTTGTACGCAATTACTGGCAACCGTACTTTGGAAACGAAATCACAGTGGAAGAATTGGACCGCGCAGCTTTAGACGATTTCTTTTTCTACCTGCATACAGAAAAAGGCTTGAAAGGTGGAACCGTCAATAAGGCTATAAATTGTGGCAGTCGAGTTTACCGCTATCTTTTCGAAAACAAAAAAATCACAACAAATCCAATGGCAGGCATTGAACGCTTTAATCCGGAAGAACTTGAGCGAGGAATTCCGACAGAAAGCGAAGTAAAACAATTACTCAAAACTGAATGGAGCAACGAAGTCTATAAGCTGGCATTTAAGCTTGGTGCCTTCTGTGGCTTAAGAGCCGGAGAAATAAGCGGACTACGTGTCTGCGATTTGGATCTGGATGCAGACATAATTCATGTACGCCACAGCTGGAACGATACAGATGGCTTAAAGTGTCCAAAGAATTCAGACATCAGAGACTTACCAATCGACCATGAAACTTTGACACAGATTTATATAATGGCAAAACAAAATCCTTTATTCAGCGATTTAAGTTATGTATTCTTCTCACCGGTAAAACCGGACCAGCCTTACTGGCCGTCATACTATGTAGACGGACTTTACGAAGCTCTAGAAAAAATCGGCATAAGCAAGGAACAACGCAAAGAACGAAACATTGTATTCCACAGCCTCCGACATTTCTGCGCAACCATTTTAAGTCAGCGTGCAGACCTCAAAACAGTTCAGGCAGTAATGGGCCACAGAAGCGAAGACATGACAAAGCACTATTCAGATCACGAAACACAAGAGAAGCTTCAGAATATGCGAAACATTATGCAGGTTACCTGGGACAATATTTTAAGCGCATAAATAAAAAGGTATCGGTTAGAGCCGTTCGCTCCAACCGTACTTCGTACCGTTTCCGCTCACTACATTTCTTGTTAATCAGGAAGCGTGCGTCGGTGAAGAAAGGTAGCAAACAGAGTGTTCACTCATTCAGCTTCACTTCGTTACGCTTCTTTCGTTCACACACTGTTTGCATTTACTAGTGGGCTCGCACGGTGGCCTTTGTTCAAGCTCGCAAGAGAGCAATGAAAGCACAGTCAGCCCAGTCGCTACGTGCATCTGCTTCGCAGTAGCACTACGCTTTGTGGTCTGCCTGTTTCCGCAGGTGGGCCTATCTTTGCAGTAAGCACTCTGGTTGTAAAAGCCGCCAATTGCCGTTTCGCGCTGAATATGCATCGTTCATAAAATAAATGCCGTCCGCGTAGGTCGCAACTTAAAACGGTGGGCATGCAAAAGGTTTCCCCCTTCCCCCCTGCCGCGGGGCACCCCCCCACAACCCCCTTCCAAAAAATATTGAATGCAATATACCGCTCTCGGGGGGATTAAGGGGGCAACCTTTTGCTCAACATTGCAGTTGTCCCACCGTTTTAAGATGCTCACATCATCGGTAAAAGGCGGCTTTTCGGGAACTTCTTTTGTGTGGGAAAAATATTGCTTCAGTCGCACAGGCACCGCTAGTGCCTGCGCTCCATCAGCAAGGCGGCAACGTCCGTGTTGCCGCCCTTTACACAGCTACATTTATTTTCCGCTCAGGACACGCTCCTACAAATGTCGCTCTGGTCGCGCGTCCGTGCGCTCCCGCCGCTCAGCGTGCCGATGAATCTTCCAGCTCCAGAAGCAGACTTGCCAAAAGTTATGGCCGCTTCGCGCCCTTGAGTTTGAAGCAAGACTGCTTCTTCCGACTTCCATCTTCCAAAAGAAGAATCTCTCTTCCAGGTCCGCCTGCGGCGGACAACGTGATGATCTTCCACCCGGAAGCTTCATCTTCCAGACTCCGCTCAGACAGCTTTCAAAAGTTTGCGCCTGCTACGCAGACGCTTGAGTTTGAAAAGCAGTCTTCGCTCCGAAATAATTCTGTGTGATGTCGCCGCTGTCGCGGCGACGCGATGATTTTCAAAACGCGCGGGGGGAGCGCGTGTAGCGGTCTAAAAAGTTTCATTTTCTGACTTTAAATCAAAGCAACGCATATACTCTTATATGCGTTTTTTTCATTTACTCTTATATTACATATAAAAATAATTTTAATTTCTTAGGAACAAGCGTTGCTAAAGAAAAATTTAAAAGATATGCAATTCAAACACATTCAGAAATAAACAGATATAATTCAAACCTAATCAAATAAAGCAACGCTTTCGCAACGGATAGCCTTTTTATACGTTGTAAACAACGCATATCTTTTCTTCTTGCCACAAAGCTACGCTTCTTCTTTTTCTCCCTGCAACGCTTAGAAGCGTAGCGCAATTGGGGGCACGGGGGAAACGTTATTCCCAATGACTTATGTAATTATCAATATTCACAGAAAAAGGGATCTTGTCCAACTGTTCATCAGTTTTGGTAATAATGTCTATGAAATTTGAAGTTTTGTAGTCTTTTTCGTAAGCCTTAATAACTAAAGTATTGAGAGGAACTTCTAGTATTCTTTGGGATTTTAATTTAACCAGTAATGTATTGTCTTTAATTTTCCATTCATATTTGGAACCGTTCATTTGATTTTGAACAAAAGTCTTAACTATTTCATTTTCAATATTTTCTGTATTTTCTTTTAACAGTTCAGGCTTTATAATTTTATTTATTTCTTCATTGTCCTGATTGAAGTTCTGTAAAACTATTTCAAATAACAATGCAACTTTTTCTAATGTATCATTATAAAGAAATTTATAATCTGCATTTCCATAGAATAGGAAAATATAATATATTTGATTTTCAACTTTATAGCATTTCATAGAAATTGTTATTTCATCGGATAAATCCATATTCAGATTCCAGTTATAAAGATGATTATCTAATTTTTTATATGTTTCGCTTTCAATTAAATCTAGATTTTCTGAATAGCTTTCGAGTTTCTTTTGCCATAGTTCTGAATACAATTTTGTATATGGATTCATAAATATTTTCTCCCTGTTATACTACATCCAGTATGCTTTCATAGTTCCGTTTTCAATGCTTGGCCAGTTATGAACAAAATTTGGAATTATAGTTTTCAGGTTCGGATACATTTTCTTAAATGCGAGAAATAGTCTTTCTGTTTCATATAATGTTAAATCATTTTGATTTGAAAATACAGCGACTCTTAAAGTTTTCTTTTTATTAAATTGTTTCCATATTTCAGGTCTACTATATTTAAGATTCGTAAATTTTGAAGCCATTCTATCTATTTCTTTTATAATTTCTTCACTATTTCTAACAGTAATACTATCTATACATGAAATATCTTTTTTATTCTTAAACCATTTTCCAACACTATCATTACTGATTCTTGTTTCTTTGATTGCTAAAATAGTTTCTATTGCAGCTTTACAATAAATACAATCACGCCAAGATAGATCACACAATTGTTCAATTTCACTTAAATCTTTTTCTTCTTTATGGGAAATCATATCTTTCATAAATAGTTCTTCATAATTGTTGGTATTTCCAATAATAAAACATTTACTTTCTCTCTGGTAATCATTTACTAATTTTTTAATACAATCAGTATTTTCAATTGAATAAGCATAAGAGATAATTACGAAATCTAATTGTTTTGTATCTTCTGTTCTGATTTCAAATATTTCAGTCTTTTTGTTAGGTTTCTTCTTAGTAACAAAATATTTTGATCTATTCATGTTTTCATCAAATCTAATATCTATCTTCATTTTTTCTTTCCTGTTATAAAGTAGTCTTCATTGAAGTAAAATAACAAATTCTATATTTTGAAAACAATTCTTCTGTACTACATTTTGATTTTTCTGCAGCCATTGCAAAAATCTTTCCACAAGTTCTGGCATCATCCAAAGCATTATGTGCATCATATTCAATTCCAAACTTATCAGCTAAGAATGTTAATTTGTGACGCTCAAAGTTTTTCCATACTTTTCGGGCAATTCGTAATGTACAGGCATACGCAATATTCGGAGCCGGCATTCCATAATAATCGAAGCAAGCTTTTAATACTCCCATATCAAATTGTGCATTATGAGCTACAAAATAAATAGTTTCTGTTTTTCCGTTTCCTACAAATGGCTCAACTATAGTCTTCCAAACTTCTGGAAACTGTGGCTCATTACGAACATCACCGTAACTAATATGATGAATGTCTATAAACTCCGGCTTAAAATACATCTTCGCAGGTTTTATAAGTGAATAAACGCTATCTTGTTCAATTCCATCAACAAATCTAACAACTCCTACAGAACATGCGCTGTTCGGATAGTCATTTGCCGTTTCAAAATCTATTGCATAATAAGTCATTTTCAACCTCATTCATTATTTTTTAACTTTTCATTGTAGACCTTAATAATATCCATTCTTATCTGTTCAATATTTTCTTCTGTAAGATTATCTGAAAAGGATCGGATAATGATTTCTTCACCTTTGCAATTCAACTTGTAATCAAATTTTCCAAGACATAAATTATCACTGATTCGTACTTTAGGTAATTCAGGAACTTCTTTTCGAATTAAAGGTATTGTTTCTATAATTTTATTAAGGTTATCTTTATTATCAACCAGTCCTAAACCAAGTTCTATCATTAATTCGTCAACACACATTGTATAAAAATCATTTTGTTCTATATTTTCTGATTTTCTATTATTCTTATTTTTTTCTTTAACTTCTTTTAATCCTAACCTATGTAAAGCAAGTACTGTTGAAATATATGCAACAATTATTAATATAGCTATAGCAATTTCACAATAAATAAAGACTTTTGAAAAAAATAAACAATGCTTCAGAATTGAAATTGTTATAATAGTTAATGCAAGCAGTGCCATAAAAATCCAGGCTAACAAATCAGTATATTTAGAAATAAAAAGGTTTTTATTAACATTTCTGTCTAAATATTTATTTTTCTGTATTTCAGCTTCGGATTTGGACATTTTATTTTCATTTACAAGTTTATCAACAGTCCAACTTAAACCAAGGCAATCTTGTAAATACCAGCGTGCATATATTTCTGCATTTCTACTAATTCTTCTGTAAACGAAGATATTTAACACTGCCAGGATTAATAAGCCTAGCAATAAAATAATTGTACTCATAATTCTACCTCACCAAAAAAAAGACTATCTATGCATTCATTGTTGCACAGATAGTCTATCAGCAAGTGAGAGAGTATAAAAATAATTTATTTTTCGTTTGCTTCTTTAAGGTAATCAGCAAAAGTCTTTTTATTAGAAGTTATTTGTGTAGAATAAGAATTATTTACTTCGTCATTTTCTTTTGATTTCTGCAAGCCCCATACAGGTTGAGTTCCTCTTATAGCGTTTATCCATTTTTCCCCAGAGTAAATTACTTCACTTCCAATCGGCATCATTTTTTTTACCTCATATTATTGATTAATTCCAATCAAATACAGTCCAATCTTCTATGACTTTGTTTTTATTCCAATCCTGATAAGCTTCAAAAGCAGCTTTTACATATTCATCTTCTTTTATTGATATGTTAGAGGGATGATAAATATTTATAAAGACAACATTCTTAAAACAAAAATAATGATTCTTTTTCATAACATTACTTGAAAAAGTTTTTGGTTTTCCTTCTCGGAAATTAATTTCGCTTGTTTTAATTTTATTTAGAGTATTTCCACATATTATAACATCAGGTTTTATTCTTTTTATTTGTGTAACAAAAATATCTCTATTTTCTTGTTTTTTAAGAACCTCGGCAAACTTTTTTGTAATTTTACTTCCACCAGAAGTTTTCTTTAAATTTATGATTGCGATTCTTTCTAATGTAGTGGCTAATTCATAATCGTTATTCGATTCTTTGTTGTTTAATATTTTATTACATATCTTTGCTACAGGTTGCCAGGTATCTTTTTTTGAACCTTTTTTATCTTTACTATCAAATGGTTCGATTTTCTTTTTTAAATAATCCTTATCTCCCCACCATTTTTTAGGGTTGAACTTTCCATGTGTTTCCCGAAGAATCCATAATATTTTTATTTTCTCATTTTTGAAGAGTTCATAATTCATTATACCGTCTTCATATTTATAGTCTGGATCGGCAGATATGTAGTTTCCATATTTTGTAATCATAATACTTATTATACCATTGTTTTTAATCTTGTGTTTTCTTTTCAAAGAAAATTACAGTTACCTTAATTTCTTCTTTCTTTAATTTTTCCATGCATTCACAGGTATTCAACATACATTGTGCATCATCTGTCAGATTTCTTGATAAGGAATCCATAATTTCTTTTACTTCCGAAATCTGTAATTCCCGGCCATTGGTCATAAGAGAAACAACAACCTTTGGATATTTTTCTTCTGTTTTGGTTTTAATATTTTCTATTAATTTTTCAATTGAATTATTTTGAGCTGTATAAACAATAATATCAGTTCCAGGTTGTGATTTGAAATCATTAATTTCACAATGAACGGCAGATTCTTCAGTAGAAATGCAGAAATCCATTAAATCTTCAAAATCAGAATCAGTTGCAGCATTTAGATGTACATCAAATAAAGATGCTAATTTCTCAGAATCAAAGAAAGTATCATTATTCGTTTTAATACTCCCAATTAAGCAAGTTTCTTTATTATTTCTATACTCATTGATTTGTTTTTCTATTTGCTGGTGATTTTCCGGATTGTAGCAGAAATACATAATAACATAATCAAGGTTATTGGATCTTTTATCATATATTTCTGCTATCCGTACATCAGTATTACTAAGAGTTCTTAATATTACTTCTGCATTCATAAATTAATCAGCCTCTTGAACACCAAAATTTCCAAGAGATGAAAGTTTAGAAATTGGAAGTCCTGTTTCTTCTGAAAGTCCTTCTTTAATGCATAAATCAATATGCTTAGAATTGTCCAATACAACCTTAAATCTAAGACCCTTTGGAACTCCTTCGTAAGTTTTTGTTGTTTCGTAATAAACGATTTCTTTTGCTCCCATAGCAAATCCTCCTGTTATATTTTTATTATAATATATATTATTCAAACTCTCATTAAACGATAGAGTAAATTTTTTTCACTCTCTCACATTATGATAGACTTTCGTGTTATAATAAAGCTATGAACACACAGACAAAGATTACATATCGTATGTTAGAACGCATTTCATATATTCACCGCAAAATTAAAAGCGGTTGTTATCCTAATACAAAACAGCTTGCATTTGACCTGGAATCAGGAATAGCAACAATTAGCCGTGACTTGGATTATATGCGCGATAGAATGTATGCGCCAATTGAATATGACTACGCACAGAAAGGTTACTATTATACAGAACCGTTTGAACCAACTTTGCAGAACTATCTTTCTGAAAATGATCTTCGAGTTTTACTTTCTGCAAAAGTCTTGTTATCTCATTACAAGAATACACCAGTGTATGAAGATGCCTGTTCCGTATTGGATTTACTTTCATCTGCAATGAACGGTAAAAATGCTGAGCTTCTTAACCGAATTACAGTAGCGCCAACCGTAGAAACAACAGTAAATCAAGATATTTGGAATGAAATTCAGGATGCGCTAAATAAAAATCATATTTTACAATTTGATTACACTGACCGCTGGGGCAAACAGACTGAACAGCGTAAGTTAAGACCTTATCAACTTGTTCTTGATGATGGTGTTTGTTATCTTTTCGGGTTTGATGAACTTCGTAATGCAGAAAGAATATTTTCTTTAGTTCGTATGCGGAATGTAGTCGTAACAGATGAAGACTTTGAGTTACCAGACGATTTTGAATTTAGTAATCGTCTTGTTGACGGTAACTTTGGAGCAGTTTTCAAACAAAAATCAGAACACTACAAAATTGAATTCTATCGAGAAGCTCAAATGGTTGTTAAAGAACGCAAATGGGCTGAAAACCAAATTATTAAAGATGAAGAAAACAAAACAATAATTGAGTTTGATTCTACACAATTTCTAAAAATCAAAGCTTGGGTTCTTTCTAATGGTTGCAATGCAAAACCGCTTGAACCGGAATGGTTAGTAAAAGAATGGAAAAAACATGCTGTTGAAATGGCTAAAATGGTGTTATGAAAATTAAGTATAAGAAATAGTTTTATTCTTTAAGAATCTTCTAATTTCTTTCCTTACTCCAAAAGCCAATTTATATTTCTGTATCTCTTTTAAGGGAATAAATCTTATTTCCGAAAACTCATAGCCGAGTATCTTTGGTGCAAGGAAATAAGAATCAACTTCATACATAAAAGTTTTCCATTCAAAAAACGGATAATGAAAACTACATACTACTGCATCTTTTTCATTGTTAGTTAAGTTAATTCCTGTTTCTTCTCGTAGTTCTCTAATAGCAGCTTCAAATAATGAAATATCAGTTTGCTCAAATCTACCGCCAGGAATAGACCATTTTCCTTTATCCGGTTTTATGGTCCGTTTTCCTAAAAGAAATGCATAGTCATTATTTTGTTTTTTTAACAGAGCAATTCCTGCTCCTTTATATTTTTTCATTTTATATTTCTTAATCTCTCAATCCAGGCTAATACAGTTTTCCATAAGAATAGTGAAGAAATAAAAAGATAAGCCGTCTGCATTACGATAAAGAATCCAGCAACTCCATAAAGAGAACAAAATAAAATCTGATGTTTTGAAATTTGTAAAATGATGATTCCGATTATTGATAATCCAATTACAACACAATCAAAAATCATTAAAGGTACAGCAAGAGAATCAAATCTTCCAAGCCATTTTAATACGTTATTATATCTCTGTTTACAGTTCTCTGTATCTTCCTTTGAAAATAGGCCTTTATTACAGTTTTCGTCGATTCTGAAAAACATTTCGCCCATACATTCAAGTGCAATTTTTCCAGGAAGAAGGCTTTTCTTTCCTTGGAATTGTGTAGTCATATAAAAAATATTTACAACAAAAATACTTGCTAATATGCATAATCCAGAAATTGCTTTCCAGCCAGTCAAATATGGAGACTCAGAAAACAAAGGTACAATGCAGCAAAAAAGTGCAACAGCAATCAACGTAAATTGAGAAATATAAACTGTCAAAACTTCTTTCTTTACTAACTTATCCATTGAGTTGTCCTATATCAAATAAGTTTTGAGTCCTTTTACAAAATCAGCTTTTCCGCCATTTGCAGGATGCCTTATACATTTTATGGTTTCAAATTCTGGAAATGTTTCAAGACTTTCTTTTGCTTTTTTCCCAACAGCAATTACATTAGTTGGTTCAATATTAAACAATTGTAAAATATCTTTTAGTACATCTTTACCAAAAACTAATTCTTCTTTGTTAGGAGTTCTGTTAGATTTAGTTTTTTCCTTTTGATATGGGTGGAAAGGAAATGCATTCCAAATAAGAGGAAAGATTCCAATTTCATTTAAACAGTTCCACACAATTGTTGCAGAAGCTTCAGATTGTGGTTTATTGTCATTTCTAACTTTATATCCATTTTCTAGTCCAAAGAAATTATTGTCCCGTAAGATACGTTCAGAAACAAATGGTATTCCACTCCATCTACAGCCGTTATATCCAGGTGCTTCTCCAATCAAGAGATACTTTGGCTTTATATCTTTCATTTTATTTAAATATAACCTCAGATTATTAAAGGTATTCTCATTTCCTTCAACATTTCTGGAATATATGTTTTCAACAGGTTGTGTAAAAGAAAAATCACAATCCCTTAATTTGTTTATAAAATTATCTATGCATTTTTCGTCCATATATTTCCTCATCTTCCGGTGTAAGTTTTTTATTAACAATAGGAGAATATCCGCCTGCAAATTGAGCATCCTTAATACCTCTGCATAAACGGAAGCCTCTTTTTTCTTCAGGATCAGAATTAGTTTTCTCTAATTTGCAAATACCTTTTTCCAAGTCAGAATCATCACTTGCACGTACTATTATTTTGCTTTCACCGGTAAGCCATTCACCATCTTCGTTAGTCCATTCCCATCCTTCTCTTTGAATCATATCTCCATATAATCCAAAAATAGGCAGTTTTGCTTCATCTTTAGTCGGGAGCCTCCAGCCATTATTCTCATATCTGCATTCAAAGTCTTTTCCTGTAATATCAAAATTAATAGCAGATATAGGCTCACCATTTAAATAATAACAGGGTTCTAAATTATGTTTTTTGCTTAAATCATTACAAAATTGAGCTGCAAAAGCCCATTTTACACGTATTGGATTTTTAGCTTCTTCGGTTGTATATTCTTCATCGTATAAACCACAATAAACATCTGTCATTGTAAGAAAGTTTTCAATGTGAAAAGCTGCAAAATCTTCTGATAATAATGGAATCATAATTTCCCCCCTTTATTCTTTATATAATTATTATAGCATGAAAATCTATATCATTGATGATACGGAGTTGATTTTTTTATAATTTTATTTCAGAATTAAAATATGAATATTTTTAAGATTCTTTCGTCTTATGATGGAAGTATAAAAGAACCAAATATCTCTTCATTTCTTGCATATCTTCTAGATTTTAACGAAGACCATGGTCTTTCAGATTTATTATTAAAATCAATTTTATTGGATTTTAAGGAAGTGAATCAAAACTTCTTTAATAAAATAAAACTTGCTGATTTAACTCAGTATGATGTAAAAATTAATCCTGAATATTCAGTTTTCTTAGGCAATAAAAGACGCGATATCGATATTGTAATTGAATTTTACGATGAAGATAAAACTGAACCTATTTATTCTCTTTGTATTGAAAATAAAATAACCGACAATTCGATACAGAAAAACGATAATCAATTAAAGGAAGAATTAGAAGGCTTACAAAAAGAGTATCATGAAAATGAATGGAAAACTGAAATCTATTTCTGTTTCTTGACATTAGAAGATTCAAATAAATCAGAACAAGAATTTAATACATTCAATTATGAGAAGAAAATACATTTATTCTGGAAAGGTGAAAAATCTATACAAAGAAAAGTTTTACAGATATTAGATCAAGAGCGCATAGGTGAAATTGATCCTATTTCAGAAGATTCAAAATTCCTTATAAAATCATTTCTAGCATTTATAAAGACTGATTTTAAAAGTGCCTTGGAAGAAAAGTCAGACCGTGAGGAAAGAAAAAATTATGGAAAGCCAACACGCGAACACTTCATTGATTTTATTCAAGCTTATGAATTTAATAAAGATTATGAAAAATCAGAAATAAGAAAATCATTTACAAAATATATAAAAGATAAATGCAATGAAGATATAAACCAGAGTCAATTATCATGTTTGTTATATGAAATCACTGTTAATGAAAAAAATCGTATTCATTACAATGTCAAAGAAGATAATTGCGAATCAAGGAATATTCTTTATTATCCTGATATGGCAAATAAGAAAATAGTTCGTCGTTATTCAAAAGATTTAAAAGATATTGAAGTTTTTACAAAGTAGAAGCAAAGGTTTACTAATATGGATGAGTCAGAATTTTTAAGCATAATTGATAGTCAACTTACAAAAGATTTTACTCAAAAATTCGGTGGCTATTTTATTATTGATTATTGTGAAGGTTGTGTATATTGCTTTGAAAATGATGTTTACGAAATATCAGATAAGTTTGAAGAACTAATGAATAAAAGTATAGCTACAGGAAAAAATCTCTTATTCTCACTAAAAAAAATAAATGTAAAATCAATTAAAAAATAGGTTTTTATTATGTATTATGATAAATCAATCAGCAGAGAACGCAATAACCGTATAAATAAAATAATCCGCCTCATCCAGAAGGCAGAAATTAAGAATGAAATAATAAATAAAACAACTCTTCAAAAAGAAGGCATTGGAAGTTCAGCAACTCTTGGACGCGAACTTTCTAAAATTAGTGGCGAACATATTATTACATTTGATAAGCACAAACTTACATTCCGAATGGATAATAACTGGAAGTCTGCAGAACATATCAAAATTGATTCATTATTAGATTATGGTTCGCTTGGAATTATGAAATCACTTTTGGAGCAATATCAGAATACACCACTATATAAAACTGTTATTGATAAGATTGAAGAGCTTGCTGAAATGCCTATTGAAGATTTTTCTCGCATTGCAGTTCCACCCAAGCCAGAATACAACAAAGAGGATCAGAAAAAGTTTTCAAAGATTTTTGATTATATGTCACAAAATCTTAAAATTCAGTTTTATTACAAAGGCCGCTGGCATGGTGATGAAAGAAAAAATCGTGTTGTTCGACCGTATCAGCTTTTACTCGATAATGGCACCTGTTATCTTTACGGCTATGATGAAGAAAAGCAAGATGACCGTCTTTTTATTCTTAGACGTATGGAAGAAATCCGATTGAAAAATAACGAAAGTTTTGATTTACCAGCAGTTTATGAGTTTTCACTTAAACACGGTTTTAGCAAATTCGGTGCTTATACTTTCAAAAACCCGGTAAAATATAAAATTGAGTTTTACGGTAATACACAAATATGGATTAGTGAAAATAAATGGGCAGAAGACCAGGTATTAGAAGCTTCTGAAAATAAAACAACACTTACATTTACATCAAGCCAGGATGATAAGATTCTTGAATGGATATTATCCTGCGGATCTGATGCAAAGCCGATTGAGCCAGAGGTGTTTGTTCAACGCTGGAAAGATAAAATCCGTGAAATGTCAAAATTGGCAGAAATCTAATTGTAACAATTCCAAAAATGTTTTCTTAATGAATCATATTGTTCAATAATTGGGTTACAATAGCGGTGTTCTAAATCTACAGTTTTTACTTTGTCATATTTATTTGAAAGTGCAATCTGTTCTTCTAATGTTGGCAATGGTATAAGAAGTTTTGAAAGACTGCCTTTTGATAAAAGATATTTCTTACTTGTAATATTTAGTTCTTTAAAAACTTTATCAGATGGTAGGAATTCCAAAAATGCTTTTAGATAAAGTGGAAAAATCTTAGTTGTGTCAGGACGAATAATCAAAGAAGCACCGCTTGGAACTACCACAATTTTTGTGTCTTTTACGAGTGCAGCAATTTTCTTGCCATTAGAGTACATCTTTCTAAGAATTACAACATCATTCTTCTGTAGTCCATACAAGTCTTCTATTTCTTCTCTTGTAGAAGATTTCCATATTTTAGACCTTACAGAGAGTCCTTGATTTATTGTGGCAATTTCCTTAAGCGGAACAAAAGGTATTTTATCTTTCATGTATTTTTGTTGGGCTATGCATACAACCTGTACCAGTTGATAAACTTCCACACCAGCGGCATTTATTTCCACCAGAACCATGATAATGTTTTTTTGTTGGGCTATGCATACATCCACTACCATAAGAAGCTAAACCACAAAAAACACAGTGTTTTTCATCGTCAATGTGTTCATGTTTTTTAGTTGGACTTTTCATACATCCACTACCGTAACTTGTAGAACCACAATATTTACATTTTGAAGCCATAGCTTATTCCTCCTAGTAACTATATATTACTATGAATAAGTATATCATGTATGATACAGACTTCAAAAAAAAATTATTTCTCACTTGTAATCAGCTTCCAAACTCTCTCCGATGTCCAACTCTCACGCCCTTTGCTATCGGGGAGGGCCTCTTGCACTAAGCTATCTCCATTCTAGTTTCACAGCCAGCCCGCACCAGAGCCTCTGTCCATTTGTAATAACACGCTTAAAACCTTTCTCACTCATTCTCATACCAAGCCATTTCTGGCTCATCACACGCTCATTGTTTTTGCTGCACCATTTGATATAAGTCTGATAAAGAAGATTTGTAGGAAGTCGCCACTGTAAAGACGCATCCAGCTCCAGGCAGTCAGTCACGAAAGTTCCTACGCTATCCATATCCATTCTGTATTCTTCGTTTGCTTCTCTTACTGCAGCTGGTTCTTCAAGTCCTTCTTTCTTCCACATCGCATAGCCTTTCAAAAGCCAGTTCAGGATTCCGGAGTTTTCTGCAATCAATTTTTCAGTCAGGTTCTTATCTCTCTGCTCAGGAGGAATAGTCACTGTAAAAGGAATCATTTTAATACGACGCCAGATACCGTTATCAGCTCCTCGGATTTTCGGCTTATGATTTGTTGCCATAAAAATCTTAAAGGTCGGCTTAAAAGAAAAATATTCGCCATACAAGAACCTAGCAGTAAGAGCATCTTCACCGGTAACCATTTTGATAAGGCTTTCGCTAATCTGGCGGCCCTGTTCAATTTCACTTGTGGTAACAAGCCTCATTCCTTTAAGTCGGGCAATATCGTTACTCTGTTCAGAGTTCTTTTTCATAAAGGTTTCAATGCCTGTGCTTAAAGCATAATCTCCAAAGAGCTCAAGCATTACATTTAAGAAAGTTGATTTACCATTGGCACCTGTTCCCCACAAAATAAAAAGACACTGTTCGCTTACATCGCCGCTCAAAGCGTAACCCATAGCTTTTTGAATAAAGCGGATAAGTTGCAAATCCTTATTGAATATCTGCATTAAAAAAAGATTCCAGGTAGGACACTCTGCATCCTTTTCATAAATAAAGCGGCTCTTCTTCGTAATCAGATTTTTAATATTCGGCTCTTTCGCTTTTCCGGTTTTCAAATTCAGCGTGAGCCCCTCAACATTAAAAAGATAGATATCAGTATCAAGTTCTTTTTCAATAACCTTGATAGAAGGCTGCATTTTCAAAAGTCCTACGATTGCCTGAATACGGCGGAAACTTTCACTCTTAATAAGATGCTTTTCAAAATCGGCTTTAAGAATGCGGTCATTTATAAAACGCATAATTCTGTACATCTGATGAATGAAAATCGGAATACGCTCCTGCACAAAACCGCGGGCATCAATTTCCCAGTTAGTTCCGTTCCAAACAAGAAACTTATCCCAGGTAATACAGTAGCGGATAGTGTCCTCATAAGCCCTCAGAAAATAAAGCGTATTCGTAAGGTCGGTAAACTGCATTTCACCGCTTACGTATTTATTCGCCTTCATTTCAAGACCGATTTCTTCGAGGACTGCTTTTTCATTTTTAGAAAAATCTATTTCACTCATCTATCATTCCGTTTTCTTTCAAAAGTCTGTACATCTGAATCAGCTTAAACTGAAGCTGCCCATAGCCATCCAGCACACCATATTCCCCGGTCTTTTTATCAATTTCATCCATATGCTCATAAATCAAAATTAAAGAACGAGGATAATCAACAAAGCGTTCCAAAGTAAACCAGGCCGCAAACTTTTCAGCTTCTTCGCTTGGCTTCATATCTGGAAAGATTTTAAACTTTTTATAAATATCTACATCATCACGAAGCGTCAGATAAAACTCTTTCGCCTCATTCCAGCAGTCCATTGGAATGTAATCCTGTGACACCTTTATATTTCTTTTCATAAGCTGCCAGCCTCGTGAACAAAAACTTTCACAGCTCTTCCGGCTGCAGTCCTGTCATCATCAAAAACAACTTCCGGCCAGATGATCCACCAGCCTTTAAGGTCAATGTCATTTTCATCTACAACGTCGTAAAAGATAATTCCGTTCTCAACATCTTTTACAACCGCAGGAAAGTTCACCACATTTCCATCAGGCTTCCTCGCCCAGATAGAAACAGTCTCATACCCCGAAAGGTCGCATTTAGTATCAATAAGAATTCTTAATTTTGATTTCGCTCTGAAAAGCCATTTCATATACGACACTCCAGTTCAATCTCTGTCGCAATCGGACAGAATAAAGTCATCACATTATTAGCCTCACGGATTTTGCCACGCAGCCAATCCCATAAACTCATGACTGTTTGAACGGCTCTAAAAAATAAGCGTGACGCAAACGGCAACGCAGATATAGATACACCATCTGCAGTGTCACGAAATGCAATTTGTTTTCTTATTACTTCAGTTTCTATATCAGGTTGAAGTTCTAATAATCTTTTCCAACTCAATTTTTTTCCAGAAGAATCAATTAGAATAATTTCATCTTCACTATTTCGAAAAAGAAGTCTCTTATAATCTTTCAAAGCTATAGGCTCAAAGGCATCATTAAACTGACGTGTCATAAAATGCTTTCGACTCAAAAGAGTAGTCATGCTTTTTGTTTCAGACAAAAGCCTAGTAAAATACATCCGCTTCGCAAAACTGTCAGAAACTCCAAGCCTATGATTTCCGGCATTTCTTATATGCAGCTGATGTTTTTCTGCAGTTCCAGTTATAGCTTTGATTTCACTAAGAATCTTTTTCAAAACAGATTTTCTGTTCACAGCAGAATTCACATTTATGACAGCCTGTTCGTTTACAGCGTAATTATAATTATCTGGCGTAACATCATGAAAAGTTATATAGAAGCTCGGGTAATCGTTTATCTGTCGCCTGCTTACATAACAGTCTTCAAGATATCCTCCGGTTAAAACATCATAAACATCATCATCTTCAAACTCTGAATAATCCCACAGAATGTCGTAAGGTGTTACCGGTATTCCTCCACTAACTGAATTATCCCAGACAAAAACAGGAATTGGAGAATAAATACCAAAGTAAAGTGGATTTTCATATGTTTGTCCATTTTTTGTATATCTTCCCCAAATATATTCATCAACATGTAGCGTTACATGAATCCATCCTGAATCGCGGCCGACCAGAGAAATCTTGTCATGGTCATAAGTTATTATTCCCCACCATTTACCGATAGGTCCCCAACGAGTATCATCATTGCTTGCTGCAACAAAAGGGAGAATGTAAAAATAATCAGGGTCATAACAATAATTCCAGAAATCCGAAGTAGTCGGTTTGCGATAGTAATAATAAAACTCTATCGCAAGTTCTCCGTCATCCCTCTGGTCATAGGGTGGAAAAAACTCATAAACAAAAATGTAGTCTTCTTCATAAAGCTCTACATCCGCAGTTTTTCCACCAAGACCTTGTTTCCAGATATAATTGCTTTTAAGATAATTAGTTCCTATATGCTGATTACCCGCTATGGTGGTTCCCATATTAAGCTCCGCTTACAGTAATCTGCCAGTCAATCTGAAGGCTGTCTGCAGAAGTCACGTTTACGCTCGGAGTAATCTGAGCATAAGCCAGGCACTTAGCTGCAGCTGTATTTCCGTTCATCAAAGCAACTTCGTTAATTCCGTTTGCATTCAAATCACCTGCAGCAAAGCTTGTGCGGTAAAGAACAACATTCTGTCCGGAAGAACCAAAAGCAGCTTGAGTTTTTGGATAAGTAGAATCAAGTTTTTTAAAAGAACCAGTAGGAGTGTTTACTCCTGTGTTGTTCTTTGGAGTGCTTCCAGTCCAACCGGTTCCAACACGCATATAGCCGTTGGTGGCATCAACTTTGTCCTGAGTCGGATTCGAAATCAAAAGATCCGCAATCATTCCATCACCCTGATTAGTGATAGTGTTGTGATGACGGAAAATCATTGGGCGTTCTTTCAGCTTAAAAAGATTACGCCAGAATCCATTCTTAAAATACTTTACATGACCATTACAGTCGCGAACCGTAACAGTAACCAAGCCTCTAACTTTTCCTTTACTTGAAATCATTTACATACTCCCATAATAAGTCCAAACACCAGCGACGTAACAATCACGCCGCCGGTTCCACCAATCAAAGCACCATAAAAGAACTGGGCCTTCTTTTTCTGGGCTTCTTCCTTTAATCGTTTATTTTCTGCTTCCAACGAAAGCTTTTGTTTTTCAAGTTCATCCGCTCTTTCTTTTTCATAAGCAAGCTCACCGCCAACTTCAATTAAAGCAGCTTTTACAGCTTCTTGAGCAGTACGCTCAATTTCTTCTTCTGCAATTTCCATAACTTCCTCAATTGTCAGCTCGCTTGCAACGTTGTCGGAATCTTTCTTTTCCGTCGTTGATTGCGTCGCAGACTGAGCCATAAGATTCTGCAAGCTCACGAGCATCAGCACGCTCAATACGAGCAACCGTTTCCTCCCGTTTAGCCGCAGCCTTAGCATTGATTTCATCAATATCCTCCTTCGCAGTGGTTGAACCTGTCGAAACCACCTGTCTTTCTTTCACAAAGAGAACCGTGAATATCGCCACAAACACAGCCCCCAGCCAAATAAAGATTTTCTTAATCACTACCCAAATTTTCTTCATCCGTTTCCTTCCTTGAAAACTTAAAGTCCTTAAACTTCTGAATCTCTCTTCCGGCAATTACCGTAAGAGCCACAGTCAGCCATTCAGCACCACCAAGTACACCGCAGCAAAGAAGTACAGTCGCAACAATAAAGATTACAAACTTCACGCTCAAAAGCTTTTCAACCAGTCTTTGAAATCGAAAACTAATCATCCGCGAACTCCGTCAATTGCATTTCGAATCTGCTCAAACTGATAATCAGCTCCAAACAAATCAACATTGTCGTCACTCGCTTTCTGCAAAGCTTCACGGTCTAAGCCTCTTACAATAATTCTGTAATCATTAGCCTGGTAATAAGGCTTCATATCAGAAAGCGAACGAAGTTCTGAATAAGGTTCCACACAGTTTAGAACAACATCACGGCCACAAACTCCAGCAACATGGCAGATTTCATTTTCCTTATAAAGTCTTGCTCCAAGCTTTCTGTCATAAAGCGTCATAAAGAAGGCTGCCTGAATATCATTCTTTTCCGGATTCTTCTTTGTAAAATATTTCTTAAACAAAGCATCTGCCGTAACACGAATTGCACAGCCAGTCGCAAGCAAGAGGGCAAGACAAACCGAGCCAGAACAGTCCGAGCTTATAAGATTTTCCTTTCCGCTTTCATAACGAAGAAACTGCATGCGGCCAAGAAAGTAGCGGTAGCGTTCTGCCTCGCTAAGTCCTTCTACAATTTCTTTTTCAGCTTCAAGCATCAGCCTCATTCTTAAATTATTATTGTTATCCATCACATCCCCCGAACAATTAAAGTAATCACCGTAATCGCCACATTAAAGCAGGAAATCACACAGGCAATCACCGCCATATTCCTTCCGGCTTTTCCGTTGTCCGCCTTAATATGCTCTTCAAGCCGCCTCGCCGTTGCACAAACATTTGGATTAAACTGGCAGGCAGTGGACCTGTTATCCAAACAATCCATCCTTTTTTCAACAGCATTCTTAAACTCTTTCATTTCAGCTCTGAATCCAGAAAGCTCAACCTGTAAGCCGTTCATAGACTCAACCAGCAATTCAATTTTTTCTATAACGCACCTCCCTTAAACTCGCGTAACCCAAATCTCAGATGTGTAAGGCCGCTGGCGGCCGTTGTTCTATAGCAAAGCGTTAAAAAAATTGCGAAAGCAATTTTTAGCTTTACCACCTCTAAACTCTTGTTACCCATAATTCACTACTAAAAGCCTCTTCCTTTTTATATCTGAAAGTAAGCTCGTCAATTCTCACTTTCTTATAGTTGCTTGTACCCTTAAGCCTCATATCCATAAAAGCACCAACACGAGCATGAATAAGAGGAATATAAGTTGTAAGGTAATAAGCGCCTTTGCAGTTCACACATTCATTAAGAAAATCTTTTGCACGTCTCTGGCAGAAAGGCTCAGCCTCAAATAAATCATCACTCAAATATTTAGAAGTAATGTTTCTTACAATCTGCCCATGAGCCGCAATCTCATCATCATCTTTTACAAATACGCTGTAGTTAGTTTCACTAATGATTGCACGTCCTGTGATAGCAGCTTTACGAACTCCAATAAGATTTCCATCGCGGCCCAGCTGCACAATCGCACGGTCTTTATAAGTAGTCGTGTCGTACTGAATCACAACAGGCTTGTCCTCGCCGGTAACTTCCATCGCCTCTAAGAAGTCCTGTTCACTGTCTATCGAATCCGCATAAACAACGTTGCGTGTTTTTCCTTCCTCATTCTTTGCTGTGTAAATAGCCTCGTAATCGTTGTCAGAAATTATCTTCCTTGAATCATCAGTAAAAGGATAATAAGGCTGCATATTCTCGTCGTACCACACAGGTGCATCCGAATAAGACCAGAGTTCCTGGCGTTCCGTCTGAACATAACGTGTATATTTAAGACGTACATTATTTGCATACTTATCGCGGTTATTAAAAAAGCGGAAATGTGTAATCTCATTTTCATTAAGACTAAAGCAGGCTTCTTCGCTGTACTCATTCTGTAAATCATAAGGGCTTTCAATAAAGCTCAGAGTCAAATCCTTACCACATTCCACAATAGCGTTATAAGCCTTAGCCAGAGAACAAAGCTCCTTCCAGGCAGAGCCTGCAACAACAACATAAGGAATATCAAAATTAAGAGTTCCGCAGTTTATCTCGTTAGCACCAATTCCACCGCGAGCCGCAATAATATGAACAAGAGAATTTTCTGGATGCGTTCTGTCACAAACAATTGAGTGAACAACTACCTGAGCATCAGTCCAGTTTCTCTGCAGCTTTGTATCATCAAGTTTCTTAGAAAGATCTATCAGCCTTATCTTGCAAGTCATATCTGTATGGCCAGTCATCTGAAGCTGAAAGCCGTCATCATCCACAAACATATGAAAGCGGAAGAAAGTATTAGTTCTCTCGCCAAAGCAATACCATATCTGAACACCAAGCCCAGGACAAAACTCGTTATTGGAAAATACATCGTAAATATCTCTTGAGTTATCCAGAAGGATTTCACCCATATTTACAATGCCGCCGTCTTCGTTTTTATAAGAAGTCATCACACATTCAAGAATGTCAGAGTCGCGGATATAAAGGTCTCCGCTACTAAGTTCAAAAACAACTCTTACAAAGGGGCGACTATCTGTATTTTTGATTGCGTTCTCAACCTCTGGCGGAACTTCATAAAACTTCATACTCAGAGTTTAAGCCCACACCCCGTTTCCTATGTGTTAATTTGTACTACCTAATAGTTAACGCTAAATTACAATCTGAAGATTCTGTTCTGCGTTTCTGATATTTAAAACCATAATACCAGTCACCTTAAAAAGCTGATTACAAAGCACAGTGTCCGCGCAGTTTATATCACACAAATCAGAAATCGGCACCAGGTCATAAAGGTCCAGCCAGATTCCTTCTTTCATATCAATCCAGATTGTAAGCTTTTCAATTTTAGAAGAGAGGGGATAGCATTCTTCCGAGAGTGGAAAATAAAGTTTAAGAGTAATCCTGGCATCGCTTTTATAATCAGCAGCAAGCTCAAAGCGGTAAACTAAAGGCAGCGATTCTAAATCTGCAATAACGAAGTGACCGTCAAAAAAGAAAGTTCTCTGCTTCTGCCAGGAAAGGTCAGGAACATTCATAGACCAGTTTTCTGTAAAAGATTCTTCCGAATTTTTTACATCAACTCTAAGCTTAAAAGCTTCGCCATTTATACCGCGTAGCTCAAAGGCCCGGAAGTTCACATTCCTGTAAATGATTTTTTCAAAGCCGCGGTCAGCATAAAGGTCAAAGCTTTCGTTGTCATAAAAAAACAAAAGGAACAGGCACTGTATCACAGAATAATCCAGCCGCGTAATAAAGCAGCCTTCAATTTCCTTATGAGTGATAACAGTTTTCTCTCTGTTCCTTTTACCGATACATTCAGGCAGCACGTAGCCTTTCGACGTTAATCTTACAGTTTCCTCGCTGTATGGTAATGGAGTTAATTCACCGTCTCTTGAAACAGTCAGTGTGCAGTCTCTACCTTGAATTCTCATGAGATTATTCTAAGGGTAGATGTCGTTTCCTATGGGTTAATTATGGTTAACTAGTGGGAATAATTATTGTAGGGTAATTATTGTAGGAATCCTTGTTTGACAGTAATAATTTACGGATTTATAATTACCGTATTCAAGGAAAAACTCTATGGATTACATCCTTGCATTTTTATTGGCATTATTAATCTTTCTCGTAAAAGCAGCACCTCTTTGGATAGTCATTGCAATTATTATTTATATCATAAAACAACCAAGTGACAAGAAAGAAAACAAGCCAGATTTCACATTCGAAATGGATGGCAAAACATATGATGCATACGAAGTAGAAGATGATGATACATTTAATAATGCTGCAATCTGGGATGACTAATAAAAGGGCGAAACTTCAAATAATATCAAAGTCCTGTCTAAGACCTTTGCATTCAGGATAATGCTTGCAATATACCATTTCATAAAAGCCTACAACATCAAATAATTCAACTGCGGTAGATTCCTTATACAAAAATTCTCTACCACATTTCTTACAACGAACTTTAGTTTCTAATGTTGTTCCAGCTGGCATGAACTGTAAATCATAAGTTAGAGTCTTGATCTTTTCTTGTTCATCTAGGATTTTTGGTCCATGCATGTATTTTTCCTTATATTCTTGTTTTACTTGTAAATAATTATAATACCAAATAATAGTATTTTGAATACGGCAAAACTGAGATTTTATGATATAATAAAACAGTCGGTTCAAATCCGGATAACTTCATTATGAAATACTATTATTTACAAATCAAAGAAGGCAGAGATGATTATTTTGACTGTGTAGATAAATGGATTAGTCAGAATAATTTTGCAGCAATATTTTCTCTTGACACCATTGAAGATTTCCTTTCTGACAAGAAAGGCTTGTCTAAAGATTCTCAAAGATTTGTAAAAACGTTTTATGATGATACCGAAGAATCACTTATTGTTTCTATCGGTGCAAAAATTATTGATAATAAAAAGCAAGATTTTATTTACATTTATAAAAAAGAAGGACCTTTGAAAAACTTAAAAGGTCCTTCAGCAAAATATAAAGTTGATCCACTACATTACAATAACAATCCTGATGATGTTATAGGTTTTCAAATCCAGTTATTATATGAACAGCCAATTGTAAAAGTTCCTTTGGTTTTAGCTACAATAAAGTCTAATCAAAATCTTTCACGAGGTACATTCAAGGAACTTTGGAAGAAGCCATCTAAAGATGATAAGAATAGTACATTTAATTCCTATTTTGGAAATAGAAAAGCAATAGATTATCTAGTTGAGAACAGAAAAGTTGCAGTAGAAAACTTTGAACAATATCTAGAATGCCTTTCATCCATTGAGTTTGAAACTCTTATAGCAAAACTAAAAGAAGAACAAGGCTTTTTTGTGCCAGCATATAAAGGTGGCAGTTTCAAAGATTATGATATTCTTTGTAAAAAAGGAAATAAAGAAGAATACATTCAGGTAAAATTAAATTTATCAAAAGATACTTTCAAAGACTATAAAGATATTAAAGATCTGAATATTTACTGTGTTCATTCTGAAATTGATAAAACACTGTATCCAAACATTTTTGATTATCAGACTATTCAACAGCTTCTAAACAAATGTCCAAATACAAAAAAATGGCTGGAACATTCTTTGAGTTGGGTAAGAATTAAGGAAAAATAAATGGCAAAGAAAATCCGTTATAGTGAACCATTAGCCGAGTTATGGGATAGTTATAATAAAATCAATAAAAAGACTCCTATTTCTCATAAAGAGTTTATTCATCAATGGATTCATCGAGATATGATAAGTCCATTTCATGTGAATTTTACACAGGCTCATATTTTTATCGGTGATATGTTTTATGCAGATTCTATTAAAAAATTCTTGCATCTGTATTTCGTTGATAGTTCTCTTCGAGATTTCTTAATGGATATGCCAATAAAAGATTCTAAAGGCCTTACTGATTATATAATTGAAAATGGCGAAGTTGATAAAGCTGGGGCTATTTCCCTAATGGGAACAATTCCTGATGAAAACAGTAAAATATCAAATTTCTGTTTTGGAATTCATATTCCTTATGAAAACAAATATCGGGGTTATGCTTTTAGTTTTACATATGATTTTAATTCAAAGCAACTTTTGTTTGCCTTTGCAGTCGAAGATGGTTGCAGTTACATAACGTTAGACCATTATGAAGATCTTTGTAAGAAAAATACTCCAGATGCAGAAAAGACATTAAAATATCTGCGTCTTGCAATTAATACAATTATTTATATGCATACTTTCCCTGATTGCGTAGTAGATGGAACCCCAGATGAAGTGAAAAATGAATATTCAAAGAAACTTACAATTTCAGAGAAAGTCTTGGAGGCTCAGAGTTCAGATTCAAGTAAGTCTGTAAGACCACATTTCCGAAGAGGTTTCTTCAAACGTCTAACATCAGATTTTTACACCAAAAAGAAAGGTCAAACTGTTTTTGTAAGTCCAACTATGGTTAATGGTGTTGCAAAAACAGTTTATACTTCTGATAAATTGGAAGAATTTTGTGAATAAAAATTCTATTTCAACAGAAATTCTAATATTATATTAGAGGTAACTATGAAAAAAGAATATTTATTTCATTACACATCTTTAGACAAATGTAAATCTATTATTAATTCTCACGAGCTATGGTTCAATAAAATATCTCAAACTAATGATCCATATGAGAACAAAAAATTTGATTTTTTTGAAAAATCTGAATTGGCAGATATAGGGTTAGATGAATTAGATTACAATTCTGATGAAGTTGATGAACAAGCATGGTTCTTTCAATATCTAACACAAACAAAAAATAGAATGGTAAAATCATTTTCCTTTTCTTCTGGTGAATATGTTGATTTTTCTGTTAATAATCGCCCTGGTTATTTCTTACCAAGAATGTGGGCACAGTATGGAGAAAATTCAAAAGGTGCTTGCTTGGTATTTAATAAAAATAAATTACTTACTAAATTAAAATCCGATTTAGAACCTAGATACTACTTTTTTGCAGAAAATGTTGATTATAAAGATATTACAGATAAAGCTTATTCAAGTCATATGAGAAAAATAATTATAAGTCGTAATAAAAAGATATTCGGTCATGGTCGATGTAAAAACGAACAGAAAGTTCGTGACAATTTATGTGAGAATATTCGTGATTACTATTATACAAAAGATATAGATTGGCAAGGTGAAAATGAGTTTCGAATCATTATCATAAACAAAAAAGGTAATTCTAATACAGAAATTGAAAAAGTCAAAATTGACTTAGCAGATACTTTAGAATGCGTAATTCTGGGTGAAAATTTAGGATTTAATTACACAGATTCTGATTATTATGAAATTAATAAAAATGATATTTATAAAATGAAGAAATTCTGCGAAGAGCGTAACATAGATATAAAAATGCTAAAAAGAGATATCTACCGAAGTACTTATCTGATTGAGGATTTATTTGTGAAACCAGTTGTAGATGATTCTCAACCTTTTTTTGATGGCTGGGAATAATATAATGATTTATCTTTCTTCAAGAGTTTTGGCAGTACCATTTACAATAGTTTCATGCACAAACACAATCTGTCCTTTTTTATTCTTATAAAAATCGCTGCTTAATCGCTTGAAGTAACCGCGGCGGAAGTGAGGTATTACAAGCCCACCTTCAGAACGTTCTCCAGCTTCAACAACTTTTTCAGAAGTATTCAAATAATGATTATTCTGAGTTTTAATATCATGAGGAGCACCATCAACAAGACATTCTGGGAAGCAGTAAATATATGAGATAAGATTTAATGCAATCTTTGTGATTTCATTAATTTCTGAATCTGTATAAACAATAGATTTTTTATCTTCAATCTCATTGCTTGAAATGTGGTATTGTTCCATTCCATGATTTACAAAAATGCGAAGCTCGTTTGAAATATCGTAAAGAGAGTATGCAAAAACAAAGCCCTGTGATTTTTTAGGAATGTGCAGACAGATTCCAAAGTTGATTCCGGTTGTAAGATTTTCAAGAAGATCATCATTATTCAAAACAACACTTGAACCATTATCTTTGATATAAGTTTTGATACCTTCAAGGTCACGGATTTCTACTGCTTTGAAGAAATCCATCAAGTTTTCATCTTTAAGATAAATGTGTGTAAGTTCGTGATTTAAGTCTCTCAGGAAAAGCTGGCAGCAGGTAGCATCATCCATACTAGAAACAAAGTTTTTTATAAACCACTGGCGGAACATTTCTGGTGTTTCTGAATTAGGTTTACCGTCTGGTGAGTTTTCTTTACAGAACTTTCTGTAAGCATCGTAGAAGAGTCCAAATGTTTTGCCGTATTGAATGTGTTTACTCATCTTATTTTTTTATCTCTTTTTTTATTAATTCTATAAGTTCATTAAGACATTTTGTATATTCATCCATATATGATAAATCACCAGTCTCATCAATATTGGGAATTTTAATATTTAAGCAAGCTATATTAGTAATGTCATATAAATCATTAAGTTTTTGCTGAATCGTATTTGAAGTATATAAAATAGCCTTTGTTTTGTAACATGCTAAAATCGTTCTTTTTTCAAACCATTTATGAGTATAATAATCAATTTGTTCCTGTCTTGTATTTGTCTGATTTGATGAGAAATATTCAATTGGAAGTTTTGATAACAGTTCATCAAAAAAATCAGAACACTTTTCTTCATAATTGGCTTTTTTTTCATGGCGATAATTATATGACTGAACTAAAATGGATGTTATTATAGTTAATAATCCACCAAGAAGGATAGAAAGCAAAGTTGTAAAAAAAGAAGAATTGATATCCATTGCACTATTTCCCATCGTTATGCAGAAATAGTCTTTGGTTCTTCTGATTTCTTTTCTTCTTCAATCATTTTCATAACCATAGGTTTTATGAATTCTGCAACTGCGTGAAATAACGGAACTACAACAGAGTTTCCAAACTGTTTATATGCTCTTGTATCAGAAACTGGAATAATATAATCATCAGGGTAGCCCATTAATCTTGCACATTCTCTTGGGGTCAATCTTCTTGGATTCTTATTTTCGCCCTGGTAAATTAAGATTTCAGAGCCGTCTTTGTAATATCTTGCAGAAAGAGTTCTTGCAATGTCATCAGGTTTTACTAAGCCATATCCAAAACCGTTGCCCATAGAACGATGTTTCTGAGCATAAGCCTGCAGGTATGCCCAGAGATTATCTGTCAGTGTATATTTATCAAGAACTTTATTGTTTTCAAAGTCAAAGTATTTATCACCATCTTGAATTAATCTTGGTTCAGTACCATCTGTTTTGTGTAAAATGCTAGAGAGCTTAACTTCTCCTTTTGTTGGTAACTCCATATCCTGTAATTTGAAATCAACTTTGTCTCTAAAACCAACAATTACAATACGTTCTCTGTGTTGAGGTACCCAATACTGTCCATCAAAAATATGATAATCACATGTATATCCAAGTTCTTTAGTTAGGGTTTCCCAGATAACTTCGAAAGTTCTTCCTTTGTCATGTGATTTTAAATTCTTTACATTTTCAAGCACAAATGCTTTTGGTTTCTTTTCTTGAATAATGCGTGCAACATCAAAAAATAAAGTACCTTGTGTTTTATCTTCGAAACCTGTAGGTCTTCCTAAGGATTTCTTTTTAGAAACTCCAGCAATTGAGAATGGCTGACATGGAAAGCCTGCTAACAAAATGTCATGATCAGGAATATCAGCAGCATTTACTTTTGTAATATCGCCATTGATGGCATGTTCTGAAGGATAATTATTACTATATGTCTTCTGTGCATATTCATCCCATTCTGATGTATAAAGACATTTTCCGCCAGCCTGTTCAAATCCTTTTCTAATTCCACCTATTCCGGCAAATAAATCAATAAAAGTGAAATCACCTGTCTTTTCATCATTTTCTTTTGCGGAAATCTTTCGAGTAAGCATATTAAACAATCTATCAGCAACAAAACTTTTTGGTTCAACAGTTCCATTAATCCAACGGTGTATTGTACTTTGATTTACCTGAAATTCAGTCGCAATATCAGCAATAGAATATAATTGTGTAACACGTGAAAGAAGTTCAGATACTGAACCCTGATAGAAAGTTTCTTGCATATTTTCCCCCTCCCAAATGTTATGGGATTTATAATTGCATTATGCAATAATTATTCCCCATTGTCAATAAAATAATACTTTTCCTTTTATTTTCCGATATTCATTTTATAGGATAAAAATAATGGGATTTTCAACTTATAAAGAACTTGGTGATTATTTTATAAAATTGGGGGCAACTTATGCATTATTCAAAATGTTGTCCGAAAATGATAATTCAAAACAGCAAATCTATTTAGGCGGAAGCTTTAATGTTTTACAGCAATTGCCGTTTGGTGAAATCAAAGAATATGTAGATATAGCAAAACCAAACTATAAAGCTCCAATGGATTTTTATTGGATAAATGATTCCCTTGATTATGCGAAAGCTCCTAATACTCAATTAATTCTTTATCCAAAATATCCGGAAGTACGATTGTCTGGCTTTTTAAGTGAATGTGATACTGCACCAAGCAAAGATTTGCAGCCAATCCCAAAAGAAGCTCGCGGAGAAAGTAATCAAAAAGATGGTAGAGTTCTTATTCTTGGAATTTGTCCAGATAAAAAAGTCTATGCATATTTAGCAACCAAAAATTCTACACTTGCAAAAGATATTGAACAATCCTTATATAGTAATATTCCAGAAAAAGATAGAAAAGTCTTAAATCAGTTTCCATTAAAATCCAATGATATTGCAGACAAAGATTCATTAATACTTATGTTACGTGATTTAGTAAATAAAGATTGGATTCAATCTGTAAGAATGTATGCTGATGGTAGTACACGCCCTTATAATGCTTCTAATGGTGGCGGTTATACAATGGAAGCTCATTTCGGTATTATTCCAAATGGTGAAGCAGCTCCTGATTATAAAGGATGGGAATTAAAATCTCATAGTAAAACAAGAATAACTTTGATGACACCGGAGCCAGATAAAGGACTTTATCACGAAATAGGTGCTAAAGAATTTGCAATAAGATATGGACATTATACAAAAAAAGAAAATGAACGATATTTTACAGGCCCATTCCAGGTTAATAAACCATGCAAAGTTTCTGATTTGAAAATGGTACTGTCAGGCTTTAATTTGAAAACTCAAAAAATTGATGATGCTGCAGGTGGTATAATGCTTATTAATCAAAGTGAAGAACCTGTTGCAATATGGTCATTCTCATCTTTACTACAGCATTGGTGCAATAAACATCATCATGCTTGTTATGTTCGTTATCAATCTAAAGTCGATTCGGATAAAAATAGATTTTATAAATACAGTCCAATCGTACATCTTGGAGAAGGAACAGATTTCGCAAAATTCCTGAATGCAATGGTTAATGGTTATGTTCAGTATGATCCGGGTATAAAGGTAATCTTTGACGAAAATGGTGAAAGCAAAGCTAAGCCACGTAGTCAATTTAGAACAACTTTGAAAAAACTGGAAACTCTATATGATTCATTTGAAAAGGTAGATATTTTCAAAGATATTTAGAAAACAATTCTTATAAAGATTTTATTTGCTGAAATATTTACTATTTTACATTCCAGCCAGTTTTCATTATCGCTTAAAGTTTTTTCAATGGCTTCAAGGTATCGGCATAGCAAAATGATTCTATTTTCTGTGTGAGACTGAAGTTTAATTTCAAGACTTATAGAAAAGACCGTATTTTCAATAATGCGGTCTTTTTCAGAATAATCAGTTTCTTCTATATTGAATATGAATGAAGGAGCATTGATACAGTTTTCATCCAATGTTGTATTTTCAAAAGCCTTTAGAATAATTCCGTCATAGTGTTCTTTATTGATTTTCTCAATGTATTCCGGAAGCTTGTTGATAAGGAGATTTTCTAATTCTTGGTAAACTGGTTCAAAGTTTTTCATTACAGTGTCTTTCTTCTATATAGATTGATTATGTTCTGAATATCCTGTGGGATTTCAAAAGAATAATCATCTTCGTGATTCTGAGTTTTAATAAACTCTTTTTTTTTCAAGAGAAACAGTTTAATGATTACTTCTTTCAAATCTGCGGGGAAGTCTTCTGGTGTAAAGCCTGCATTGTAATTCAAAAACAAAACATGATCTTCGTATTCTGTAGAGAGGAGGAAGATTTCTCTTCCATTTATGATGCAGTTTGGAACACGTTCTTTTGTGTTCATATCTATGATGTTTATCATCTCGGTGATGTTGTCATTATCTGTGTAAACTTTATGATCTTTTACTGTCTGGATTTCATTGTAGTTTTTATCTTCTAAAGAATAACCGAGCTTCTTTTCAAGAGTTGTCATAACTGAATTAAAAAGTAATTCGTCTGTTATGAGTTCTGTATCTTTAAGCTCTAAGATTTTCTGTAATTCTTCAAATGGGAATGGATGCATAGTCTCTCCAATTGGAAAAGCAGGGCTCAGGAAAGTATAACCTCCGTTCAGTCAAATACAAGGCCAAGCCGCTGTCGCGGTGCTGCGCAGCCTTGCATTTGCCTTCACTTCGGTTTTTAGTTTTTTCGCCCCCGCTTTCCAAAGGGCAATATATATTGCTCTTTGGTTTTAGGGTTATTCCTCTGCGGTTTTGAGGAGGACCATATTTTTCTTTGGTCTTGTCACGAGGAAGCCGTCACGCTTTCGGAAGCGCATAAAGAGCTCGCCGTATTCCAAGCCCTCTGTTGTTTCATCGAAACGTTTGATTTCGATTCCCTTGCGGTTGCCGTGGATGATTCTCTTTGGATTCATAAAGATGGCAAGCACACTGTCGGCTTCGAGGTCGGCAAGCTGCGGCATCAGTCTTGATTCCACAACGTCATAACCGTCAATGCGTCCTGGCATTCCATCTCCTGGTTTTCTCCAGATTGGGTTGTGGTTGTCGTCCTGAATGTTTGCAATATGATTCAGAACTGTTTCGTTTAAGAACCATTTGCAATACTTTCTTTCTTCCGGCTCAACCTTGAGTTCTGCAGCTCTAAAGTCGAGGTATGTAAGTTTGCTTTCGTCTGTAGATTCGATTCTGCAAACTTCTGCCTGTGCCATATTGATAGCCCCTGTGAATGGGTCATCATCGGCAATCAAACACTGGCGGTCAAACTCCTGGCCGTAGGCTTCGGTGAAGTCTTCCAGGAACATCTTTCCAAGGTCTACAAAAACATCTTCGCCGAACTCATCGAAGAATGGAACATAGCCTGCAAGTGTGTAAGCTTTGAGCTCTGTTCTTGTCGGCATGTTTGATTTTGTAGCGTCGATTTTCTGACCGTAAGAAGTCAGCCATTTCAATTCAATCCCACCGCGGTCTCTTTCCGGGATGAAGATTGATGGTCCATTCATAGGACGATGGGTTACAAGATTCATCATTACAGACTGCTTTGCAGCTTCCTGCATGATGGTCTCTTCGTAAATCGGGTTGATAAGATACTGGTCGTTGTTTGCCAGGTTTCCGATTGGCTCACCGAGTACGGCTTTCTGTGGTACAAAGCCTTTGCCAGCTTCCCACTTAAAGTCTTTTGGATTGTTCCATTTTTCAGCTCTGATGTTCGGACAGAACTTCAAAGCTCCAAGAGTTTCGGCATCCTTGTTCCAAGCTGCGCACAAAGCTTTACCAAGATTGTAACAAACATCACGGTAAGTTAAAGGCTTCATTTCTGAATCAGTCTTTTTAAGAAGGTTACGAAGCTCCTTAACTGATTCTCTGATTCCTTCAAGCTCTGTAGTAGAGGCAGTCTGCTGACTGTCTGCCATTTTCAAAATTCCGTCAATGAGTTCTTCTGTCTCATTAAAGTATTTTGAAATCTGTTCCGGTGTTGCAGCTTCAGTTGGAACCAAGCTTTTCATATTGCTAAGTTTCTGCTGCAAATATACAATTACTTCGTTCAAGATAAACCTCCAAGTTGGTCTTGAATCAGGGCTGTCTCCAGGTCTCAATTGCAGGCAGCTCTGTTTTTTTTATTTATGCTCTGGCTTTCAAGCCTGAACAAACCTTTTCATAAAATGAAGAATCATTCTCCTGAATAATTCTTTCAATTTCCAGTTTCTTTTGTGGTACATGAATCGCAAACGGATTCGAAGGTACACAACAAATACTGAACTCCAGAAGCTCCTGCTTTCTGTAAATCAAATCACAGTCGCGGTCCTGAGCTTCCAGGAACTCACATTCATCAACACGAAAGCCCACAGAACCGCAGCGCAGAACTCCGGCTTTTACACGCTCTCCAATGCTCCAGCCAAACTCGTCAAACTCCTTGTCGTTAAAGACAATATCGCCTTCGAGCTGCTTTTCAGCCGAAACATTTTTAGCAATGCCAATGGCCGGAATACTATAGTCGTGACTCCAAAGCACAACAGGATTAGCAAGATAGTTTTTCAAATCCCATCCGCACGGATCCACTTTCTCAAAGTCACGGTCCGTATCAAAGGTACTCATTACCCAATGGAAAGAATCCTTCTGCACATCCACAGCCTTGAACACCTCAACCTGGGCACTCACTTTTCCAGAGCTCGTGTTCTCCTTAAGGAACCTCAAGAAAAGATTCTTGTCCTTTCCAAATTCCTTGTTTTCAATACCATCAATTTTAATTACCAAGATGCCAACTCCTTATATCCAGATGAGCATAGCGCTGATTCAAAACCGTTAAGTCATTTAGACACTTAAAACCGATTTTCTTCTTCAGCCAATGTGCGTGATTTCTAACTGCGTTAATTGAGAATCCTGTAATCCTGCTGATTTCTTTATTCGTAAAGCCTTTGCCCAAATAAAGTCCCACAGTAAATTCTGCACAGGTAATTTCAACACAGCCTTTTCTGTCAGAATTAACCTGCAGATACCCGTCAGAATCTTTCATCTCATCAGGAAAACATTTATCTCCGTTTTCGACCTTCTTAAGCTTTGCAACAAAAAGGTCTTCGTGTTCAATGCCGCAGATAAATCCGTCTACTCCTAGCTCGTAAAGACGCAATCCAAATTCTCTGATACAGCTTCCTCTCTCACAAAACACAATCTTCATCCGATTGTTCATCGCTTTCAAATAAATCAGCGTAAATTTCAAAATGTAGCTTAAAAAGAATCTGTCGAAAATTACAATGATTTCATCTTCAGACTTTTGTAAATGATAAAAAATCTCCATATCACTAGAGCCGTCAATAAGTTGTGCCTCTGGCAACGCCTTAGACACACATTCCATAGTCAGTTTTTTGGTATAATCGTCAGTCATACCTACAATCACTTTAACCATTTTTAACCCTCTTATTGTGATGGGGCAGAGTCGTATGCTGTTAAGGATGTGGGCTTATACCAGCAGTCGCCCCAAGGTTTTTCCTTTTCTCCTCGTTGTCTTAAAACATCATTAATTGTCTTAAGGCCAGCATTGATTTCTGCAATATCCCTGTTGCTCTGGGCATCCTCAGATTCTTGTAATTCAGGGATATTATTTAAATTGAACTCGCCGGTTTCTGAAAGATTGAAACGACGAAAGAATTGCACTTCGAGTATCTGCTCAAAGTTTTTTAATAAAGGAATTAATGTAAAGTTCCAGAATGCTCTGTGCTGGCTGTCTGTGTCGGTACCACTAAGGGAACTTTTAGAATCCTGTATGTTCGCTACTCTAGGCGGAATGCCATACTTCGCAAGCAGTGTATACAGGTTCCACTTCTTCATATCGTAAAGCTTCAGAACATCGGGGCTGAAAGTCAGCGGCTGGTACTCTGTACCTTTACCCAATACTGCCACGCGGTTTTTCATACCGTGACCATATTTTGAGTCCCAAGTTCTCGCTAAGATTTCAGCTTCTGCTTCTGTAAGAATCTGGTCAGTTTTTAAAAGCCCCTTAGGCACACCACCTTCTCTTAAAAGTCCGGAGTTCTGTTTGGCAGCGAGCAAATCCTGTTCGACTTCAAGACCCAAGCTTACCAAAGGGCTAACCCCGCGATATTCATTCCACGGATTCCAGTCCTTAAAGTGGATTATTTCATCAGGAAGGATTATACAAGGTTTCCCCGTTCCACCTTCTGTATAAACCCACTTGGTAATCTTTCCGTCTACAACAACGTGCTGCATGTTCCTTGGATTTAAAATATAAATCTCAGTTGGAATGCCGCAGCAGTAGTCTTCGCCAAACCACCAGAACGCCTCACCGTCGAGGCTCCACCAGGCGCAGGTCTGCTTCCATAAATCAAACCTGCATAGACTTTTATTAGGGTAGTTAAAAAGCTGTGCCAGCTTAGAATCGTTTACTTTCTTTCCGTTTTTCTTAATTTCAAATTCAGCCCGCGCAACATTTCTTGTGAGAATATCAATACAAACCGAAACCCACGCATGCTGTAAATAAGGATCCGTGCAGGTCTTCTTTTCGCGAACAGAAAAGTCATCTGCAACAGTTTCGTTATTTATCTCAGAAAAGCTTCGTAACTTTTTTTCTTTCTGGTTCCTCTTAAAAAGTCCCATATAGTTTATCGGTAAATCCTCAGACCATTACCACTCCAGAGGCCGCTGCGCTGAATATGGCATAACGCATAGCGTCCATGTAGTGGTCATTAACTTTTACAATCTGATTATTCTCATCCCGAGAGTAATCCCATATTTCACCAAGAACGCCGGTGCAGTCCTTACAAACAAAAAACTGTCCTCGTTCAATTTTTGCAATTATGTAATCAATCCCTGCATCCACAGAGTTATTTGCTTTTACTCCTCCAGGCACTTCCTGTATTCGCTCGCCACCAGCCGGGTCGCAATAGGTAACGAAGCAATCGTCATACCAGTTCTTTGCCTGCTGCTGTTCCACGCTGGTTTTTGTTGTAATGTTGAAGCCGCCAAAATCAGCAACAACATAAACCGTCTCTCCAACCCAGCCAACTTTCACAGCCGCAATATGAAGTCCAAAATCCTGGCCGCCTGTAAAACAGTCAAACTCTTCCGGCAGCTGGTCCCGAGTCAGAATCATAGATTCTTCAAACTTCTCGTAAACGCTTCCTTCAGGTTTTACCCAAAGACCGTCGCGGAATCGTGCCCGTTGTTTTTCCGGCATGTTATCCAGGATGTCGCTGATGTAATCTTCATCAAGGTTCTCAGCGTTATCCATCGGATTCAAAACTTCACTTGCGTAAAGCTCCGGCTTCTGCAATTTCTCATCAGTCCGAGGTTCAATCTTTCTGATGAAAACTTTGTAAGCCCAGTGCATCGGCGAACACGGGTTACAGTCATAAAAAAACTTATTCTTGCAGCCTTCGACTTTCATCGCTAATCGGCTGTAGGCAGTAGTAATAGCGGAGTAGGAGATCTGGCTCACTTCGTTGAAATAGATAGTCACATACTCGTGTCCAAGAATGCGGTCTACCTGTTCCTTATCACCAAGCCCGCCAATCCAAATCTCGCTTCCGTTCCACAAGGTAATCAAACCATCGTGTACGTTTGCTTTATAATTTTTTACACCAACAGTTTTGTTCAGCCACGGAATCAAAGTTTCGTGAAGAACAGAACTCCTCGCATCCTTCGCCCTAAAGCGACAAATCAAATGGCGGCTACCCGGGTACCTGCAGGCACGAAAGATAATCGCCATTACAAGAACAGTAGTTTTGCCAGAACGCGAACCGCCAAAAAGCAGAATATGTTTTGCTCCAGAACTCAAAAGTTCCAAAGCTTTTTTCTGCACCTTAGTCGGCTTAAAAACTTCTGTCGTCATATGCCTACAATCGAAGAGCCGTTAAAAAAAATGCACTGCATTTTTTAGGCTCATCCCCCATCCTGGCTCGGAACAGCTGTGCTGTTCCGGTCTACAAATCCTTAAAGCTATCAACAAAGCTAATCGCCAGTTCTCCCTGTACCGGCTGCTTTGCTGTTTCTTTATCTGCACCCGTAATAAACGAGTCCAGCTTTGCAGAACGTTCAAGCAAATCCATCGCTCCGTCTGCATTCAAATCTTCCGGCTTCAAAGTCTTAATTCTTTTTTGAACAAGCTCATCAAAACCGTTCAACATTTCCATCTGGCGTTTTCGTCGTTCAACACGTTCAGCCAGAATCTCTCTTTCAGTCTCCTTTGCAATGTATGCGTCGTATTCAGCAGCTCTCTCATTCCAACGGTAGAGACGAGCATAACGCGCCCAGGAGCCATACTTCTTAGGCTCTATTCCGTTCAACTCCATACAGGCCTTAATGCTTCGCTTATAGCCCATGGAACGGAAAAGACAGAAAGCCTTAAAAGCCTTAGGAGACTCATCGTCTAATTTTTTCTCCCAAGACTTTACCGGCTCACTGCCTTTATTAAGTTCACTGTCTGCGGTCTTAACAGTGTCCTTATCTCCCACCTGTATCACCTCCTGCCTGCTGGTTTATTTCTCCACGACCAGACTGGTCGTCCGTCTTTTTGCCAAATGTTCACAAAAGCTTGTTGTAAGCTTTACCGGTTCTCCACGAAACATCGTAATAGTCACAACAATGTCACCGTGCTGTTTTTCCAAAGCCGTCTCTTCAAGGTATTTGTGAGCCTCGTTTACAGCCTTCTTAATTTCAATCACTTTGCTGTCACTCATAATCACGCCTCCATTTTTGAATTGTCATAAGTCACCATCGAACCAAGCCAGTTATACAAATCAGACTTACGAAAAAGAATGTGTCTCGCATAATTCACATGCGGAATCTTATTCTCTTTGCAAAGCTTGTAGAGAAAGGCAGTGCTAAACTTCAGGTAAGCAGCCGCTTCCTCAACCGAAAGCAAATCCAGATTTTTATCTTCTGTGTCCGTCATACAAGCTCCTTTTTTGTGTTAAATAAAAAAGCCACAACGCTTTTCGTTATGGCTCAATAATAAATCCGCTTCACATTTCCTATGTGTTAATTTATGCTTTGTTTTAGTTAATTAGTATTAAGTATCTGCAAACATCTGTTAACCAAACGGAGATAAACCAAGACCCCCACCTCTGATGGGTGAAAAATCACCCGTTAGGGGTGGGGGTCGGAATCTTCGCCAAAAATTTATCCTCGAAATCATTTCAGAAGGGATTTCAGTAACGATTTCAGTAAAAAATTAAATCACTCAAAACCACTCAAAAACATTCAAAACAAATCAGTTGCATAAATCGTTAAAATGTAATAATATACATTTAGATACAGTATAACTGAGTGCTTCTGAGTTATACAAAGTCTGAGATTGTAGCTCAGCTGGATTAGAGCATCACCCTGCGGAGGTGGGGGTCGCACGTTCGAATCGTGTCAGTCTCAAACTAAAGTTCGTCAGAGATGACGAACTTTTTTGTTTTAACGCAGTAATGTCAGGATTTCATAACACGATTCGAACCGGAGTGAGCGGTTCTCAAAAAGCCGAGCAGTGGTGCAGGCTTTTTGAGAAGGCCGAACCAGGAGGGTGAGGCCAGCGAACGCAGGCGCCGCGGAAGTATTAGAGCGGGCGTTAAAAACAGCTCAGATTTATGCAGATTGGATAAACGATTGGATACAAAATGATTATCGAAGATTGAAATCTGATGAAAATTCAAGACTTTCATTAAATTGGAATCTCAATATAGAACAGAATATTGAGCAACCAAAGCGACTAGAATTATTACGTGCAACAGCTATAAAACAACTTCGCACAATTATATGGTTGGATTTTACGTCACAAAAGATTCTTTCAATTTCTGAGAAGAATGAGGAATAATCCTGTAAAGTGTCAATAAACTGGTAATAATTTACTTAAAATATGCGTAGGAAATGAAAGGGACTGTCCAAAAAGTATCGTCATGCTGAACTTGTTTCAGCATCTACACTATATCTAGGCCTATAGATTCCGAAACAAGTTCGGAATGACACTAGGAAGTAAACTTATTGGTCATCCCCCTTTCCCGCTCCCCCAGATGTTTTTAATTATTTTTGTTTTTATAGAAAAGCTATGACATTATTCGTCATACCCCCTGTGTTATCATTCTTTTAGAAGATGAAAAAATATAGTGTTGTCTGAACCCCCCGGCAGGCAGCATTATATTCTTTCTGATTTTTCTAAGTGAGGTTGATATGGAATATTTAATGAATGATGCAATTAAAAGCTATTGCGAATTTTTAGAAAAGTATTTTAAGAATCCAAATGATTTTACAGTCAAAGCTTCAGTACAGCTGATTAATGCTTATTATAATTATTATAAAAATTTTAAGTATACAGAAAATTTGAGCCATCTAATTGCAGAATCAAGAAACGATCTTGAAATTGATTTTTCAGAAAAAGAACAGGTATGGGCTTTTATTCATTTAATGATTGAGAGTATTGAAGGACAAACCTTAAACATATTCAATAAAAGACAGTGGATTTACTGCATGAAAAAATTCCAGCATGGTATGAGCAAATTGTGGGTTACAAAACACGAAAGAAAAACAAGAACAATTGTCTTATAAGAGTCAAAATAAGGAAGAAAATATGAATAGAACTGATTTTGCAAACGCTCCTCGTAATAAGAAACTTAGTTTAACGGATGAGTATCGCGGTACACAGGAATTTAAAATAAAGAATAGAGTTGAATACGATTTGGTCGGACAGATGCCAAAAAAGCTCCAGCGGAAATTTGCAAAGGAACTAAAAAAATCAGAAAGAAAAAAATTGAAAAGAATTGTAATATCAACAGATAATGGCAATTTAAGCATATATGCTCGTGATCTGATTACTTATCTAAAGAATCATAAGTTCAGACTAATTGCAAGACCAGTTCCTGTTAGAATTGCAGAATGCTTGTCTCCAATTCTTCTATGGGTAGGATCCAGCCTGACGACAAAATACGTGATAACAGAAGAGGCAAAACGTGCATATTCCAATGGGAATGAAGAATTATATAATGAGCTATCTGATTTTTAATGAGATACATAAATCACATACAATATAATTATATGCAAAGCTGAACAAAAATTTGATTATAAACGCTGCTGGTTTATTTTTCTCCAGAAATTTTTCTTAAAAAGTGCCGGGGAAGAAAAGAATTCCTTTTCAGAATTTGAGAACTGGCCTATATCGAGTTTTGCTTTTATATGGTCTAAGGTACAGATAAGGTCTGCAACCTGGAAAAGTTTATAATCTACCGGACTTACCTTTCTTACCTCAACATTTGCAAACATTGAATTGAAGATAATATTTAAAATACGTTTAAGAGGCTTTTGTCCATTATCGTAATAGATTACGATTTTATCAAAGGCATGCCAGTAATTTAAATTCTTTTCAATCTGACTTTTGATTTCTTTTGTGATTTTTGCTTCAAGAATATCTGAATCTGCACACTCTGATTTTCTGATATCAACTGTAAAAAAGCGGATAGGACACATTCGTGCAAATTTGAATATGAGGTTGAAAAGTTTTCGACGTTCTTCCATATTTAGATATTCATAGTCACCTTCACGACGGATAAGAGGTGCAGTATGAATTGCATGATGAGGATAACCTAAAGAGGTCATATATTTTTCTAAGCCGTCAATTTCTGCTTGAATAGACTTTTCCTGTTCGTGGGCAATGACAGAAACAATATAATAAGGTGAATGTGTTTCAAAATCGCCAAAGTCTCCAGCTTCATCAATGAAACAACTAAGATTTTTTTCTGCCAAGGTAAGATATGCTCCAGATTATACATTTAAAAAAAATATGGCGCGGGATCCCCACGCCGTGTCGGTGGACCGAGGTTTTTCAACCAGCCCAATTGTTATTATAAAGGATGAGGGGGAATTGTCAAGTATAAATGGTAACAGTATTTGAATTCATATTTTAGTCTTCAGAAAAAAAAATATAATCCATATGATTATTTAGTAATTGTCGTATCTCTTCAACATATTCTGGATTGAAAACAATATAATCTATTCGACTGTAATCATATTTATCAGGAACACAGTTTTGATATAAGTTATTATAATCATTTAATAACAATTTATTTAAAATATAACTCTTATCTAAAGAATCATAAGTTCAGACTAATTGCAAGACCAGTTCCTGTTAGAATTGCAGACTGCTTGTCTCCAATTCTTCTATGGGTAGGATCCAGTCTGACTACAAAATACGTGATAACAGAAGATGCTAAACGTGCATATTCCAATGGGAATGAAGAATTATATAATGAGCTATCTGATTTTTAGCCCTAGAAAAAAAAGACTTTCATAATATCCCCAAAAGTAGACTCTGTGTACAATAACAAGCACAGTAATCAACTTTTGGGTAAGAATTAAAGGCGTAATTATTTTAAATAAAAAGTCTCATTGTTATATTCTATCCAAAAAGTTCTTTCCACGGAGAAATCTTCATTCCTTTTTACAGAATTATGGATAGTCTTCGTTGATAGATTGTTTTTAAAATCTTTTGCTATTTCAATTGGAATTGGTAATTTAAATGCAAATTCTTTAGAAGAACCGCTCTTCAAAATAATATCAAATATCTGATTATCCGCATCATATTTACTTATGATATCAATGATTGAAATAGGATTCACATCCTCAAATTTTACTTTTTTTGATAAATCGATAAATAGATAGTTATCAAAAAAATCTATAAATTCTTTAGGCTCATTTCGTTCTAATTCTAATTGTTCAATATCTATCCGGTTTTTACACGAGATAGATTCCCTAATCTCGTTAATTGTATCTGTAGAAGTTTTTCTTAACTCATCAATTTTTTCATTTATTTCTTTTTCAATAAGAACTGACTTCTCAATTCTTTCATTATAGCTTGCTGTTGTCTCAAACTCATCTTTAGGTTTCTTAAAATCTACCAGACCTAATTCACAGGCATATTCATCAAATTTATTTTTAAAAAACTTTTCTATTTCAGTGCTTATTTGCTTTTCTTCATTGTCACGTATATTTTTTATTTTTGAATCGATTTTTTGAATTTTGTTTTCTGATTCAATATATAGCTTCTTATAATATTCTTTGCTATATTTTTCTTTAAATAGTGTTTTACGCTCTTGAATTTTGGATTCATAATTTAATTCGATTTCTTCTTTTCTCTCAATTCTTTCCATTCGTTCTTCAACGGTTTCTGTAACTCCTAAACCAATTCGCATTACCCCACTTAGTAAATTTCCAGTTGTATCAAACGATTTAGAAAAGTTTTTTTCCTTGATAATATTATTTATTTGTTTCCATTCATCAGGAGTATGCATGCTTTCTGTAATAAAATTTTTATTAATAAATTTATTATCGTTTCTAGCCGATGCTGCCTGTAATAACCCAATACCAAATTTATTGAATGAAGGTTTACAATACCTCATTAAATAATTTAATATTCTATCCTGACCATATAAATATGCTAATAAAAGAGAATCATTTTCATATTTATCTTTATATAATTTAACATCTTCGATGTTTTCTTTGATGAAATCCATGTCACAATTTACAATACAATCTTTGATTGAAATTTTTGATTTTCTTTCCTCTTTCTCTTTTAATTCTAATTCTTTTTGAAGTTTTTCTTGATTTGCTTTTTCATTTAATATTTGATGATATTCTTCTACTTTAAGGGAAATTTCATCATTACTGCATTCATTATTTAACTTCGTATAAAAGTTTATTAATGAGTTTTTATCAAATACCTCAGAAGAATGTGGGGGAAAGATGAAACATAATAATTGAGAAACAACATCTAACTGATTATTAACATCTAATGTTTTTGCGAGGAAACTTTTTTTAATTGGAATTATAGCTGCAAATTTTAATCCTTTTTTATCAGATTCTTCCAACGATAATCCATACATTGTTTTATTCTTATCTGTCCAAGAGAAGATAAATGTGTAAAAGGAATTTGTATCATGTAATTTTATCGAAAAATTATATACATCATTATCAGTATTGAATAAAAAACCTTCTTTTATTGAGAAATTATCAAAAATGAACCAGCCTTCTTTATATGATACGATATGGACGTCACTATCTATTATTTTTTTAAGTTCTTGTAAAATACTTTTTGCTTTTGTTAAGTCACCTTCAACAACAGATTCTTTTTTTATTGATTTCATAATTTTTCCTCCTAATGATTTAACACCATCAAGAGCACATTCTGCTGCCAAACCTGCTAATCCAATAATTAAGTCTTCCATTTTTTCTTCCTTTGATTATAAATTGTATATAAATATTATATTTTCTTTTAATCCTTATTCAGTTAAATCCTCTGGTAATAACTCTTTTAACATATCAACAGTAGTTTTTTTTGCTGAATTCAATCTTTTTGCTTGATTCATAATAATATTATCGAAATAATTTCTAGCACATCTACCATTAGAGAAGTTTTCACTATTATTCGACAATTCCTTCCTAAATACTATATTAAGCTTTTCACGTAAAGCTGGTGTAACTATATATTGCTCGTCTATACAAATTTTTTCAAAAATTTGAACTAATTCTTCAGCTGTATAATCATCGAAGTCTAAGAAAACATTAAATCTTGATTTCAATCCAGGATTTGATTCAAAGAATTGTTTCATAGGTTCTTTGTAGCCAGCAACAATAACGACGAGATCATCTCTATAATCTTCAAGGGCTTTTGTTAACTCTGTTAGACACTCGCGGCCATATGAGTCACTGTTTGAATTTTCTGTCAAACTATAAGCTTCATCAATAAAGAGAACACCACCTTTAGCTTCTTGAATTACCTTCTTTACTTTTAATGCAGTTTGTCCCTGATAGCCAGCAATTAAATCTGTTCTTGAAACTTCTATAAAATGTCCTTTTGATAAAACACCTATTTGCTTATACATTCGTCCAACAATTCTTGCAACAGAAGTTTTGCCAGTACCTGGATTACCAATAAAAGCCATATGCATTGTTTTTTTTGATTTTGGTAAACCATTATCTTCTCTTATTTTTTGTACTTTTTGAAATATGATTAAATCATTTATTATTTTCTTTACACTTGATAAACCGACAAAACTATCTAATTCCTTTTGCAAAGTTTCAAGTGATTTTTCATTCTGTTCTGTAAAAGTTATTTTTGACAAATTAGAAACTTTCTCATAACCAATAAAAAGACAGAGCTGCTCATTTAAAACTTTTATAAGATTATTGATTAATGTTTTTTCTTTCTGTGAAAAGGATGTATTATCTAAAAGCAAATTGATGTATGATAATAATTGTAAAATTGAATGTTCGTCATAATCATCAACAATTTTTATGCAAAAATCTGTTATCTTACCATTGCTATGAGAAACTGCATCTAAATTAGAGGCTGTAGATAATAATGTTTCTTTATATTTATTTTCCATTAAAAAATACCAATTATATTCAGAATTAAATCTACTAATGAAACCGAAAATGTAACACCAATAAAGCAATAAGCTAAAACACGATGTAATTTGTTCTTTTTATAAAATGTTTCAAATTCGCTCTTTTGTAATAAAATATCCATCTGTTCATTAATTTTGCATATTGATGAATTGAAGTCATTAACTTTTGTTTCATATTCGTCTTTTAATATTAAATTAGAATTAACATAATCTGAAAGTTTTTCTAAATTAGCATATAAATCATCAACATTTCCTAAGTGCTCCAATGATTCTAGTTTAATCTTAAATTTATTCAGTTCATCAACAATTTTTGAAAGCTCTAACAATGAAACTTTTATTCCTTTTAATGCTTTTTCTGCTTTATCATTTGCTACTTCAGCAGATTCAATGGAAAGTAATATAGATTGAATATATTCTTTATCCAAAGCATCAAAGGTGTCAAAAACTTCGCTAAACTCATCGATAGTTTCCATTGCACATTCGTTTGCTTTGATTAAATAATCTTGAATCTGCTTTATTATGTTATTTAATTCGTCTCCTGTAACTTTATGATTACCTAAACCAAAAAGACCACCATTAGATTTAACTTTTGATATTGAGTATGTAGTTTTTGTTTTTTCTGAAAATACCTGTAAGTTTTTTTTTGCTTCTTCAAACTTATGAGCTTCAATAACTTGTTTTTTCATCGCTAATCATCCAATTTTTTAAGTTTATTTTCTATATTTTCCAAAATATCTGAAAAATCTGTATCCGAATCATTTTCATGAATTTTTTTAACTGTATCAGAAATATACTTTTTAGCATCTTCATGTCGTTCTTGTATATTTAAGGCCGCACTTGATTTTTTATGATTTAAATGTTGAGATTTTACATTTTTAAGTTCTTCCTGAGTAGCAAGGATTTCATTTCCTTTTTCAACTTTCTTTTCATTTATTTCTTGAAGCTGTTTCTTAGCAATAAGTTTATCAATAAGATTTAATGCAAGTGCACCTATAATACCAGCAACAACACCACCCAAGAAAATACCAATAATATTTGCCAAAGAACCAAGCAATGGAATTTGGAATGCAAAGAAAGGAGCTGCAGCTAAAAGACCTTTTTCTATGACTTCACCTAAGGCGATTGCTCCACCAGCTGCTAAACCTGCCATGATAATTTTTCCAACTTCAAGCACAACTATACTAAAGGGTTTATTTTTATTGTCAGGATCCTTTAAATAATTAATTGCTTCTTTTAATGATTTCCAACCTTGCTTTAAGAAAATCCAAATCTTCTTTACAGTAGCAATAACAGGGCCAACAATTGCAGTTGCAATTGTTGTAATAGCACCATCACCAACTTGTTTTAATGTATTTTTAAGATTATGAACAAAATTCATTAAAGCTTCTTTTAATGCATCAAGCAAAGATTGTAAAGATTTTTGTTTCTGTTTAAGCCAATTTATTAACTTACCAATTATTTCTTTCAATAGAATAGTAAGCATTTGAAGAATCATAGTTCTTAAAACATCTTTACCAATACGTTTAGCTTCTTCACGTTGAGATTTTTTTCCTGTTTTTTTAGAACGTTCTTCACCTTCCTTTTTGCGTTTTTCGTATTCTTCACGAGCTTCCTTGTCTTTTTTACGTAATTCGTCTTCATCTATATTAAAACGTTCGCCAGGTTTCTTACCATTACGTTCAGAATTCAAAAACTCATCCATCGTACTATCACCTTTAGATTGATTAGCTGCGGAATCCATAAGGTTTAAGTTTTTTTCACTATTTGCAAAAGCTACTTGTTCTTCTCTTGATAAATGAGTATTTGCAGCTGGATCTCTGATAATTTCGCCTGCTGAAATTGTATGATCCATTTGTGTGTTATTTGTATTACTACCTGTTGGTCTACCATTATCAAAATCTGCGCGTGCATCATTTTTTAGTACAGTTTTCCATTTATTACTTCTGTTATCCTTTTTTTCCCATACTTGCTTTTTAATATCATACCGATAATTCTTATTGTTATATGGATAATTAGGATCTTTATTAAAATTATTTTGCCAATCATCATAACGTTTTTGATAATCTATATAGGCGTTATGACTCGCTATTTTACCGTTTGCAAAATTTTCTGTAGTTTGAATATGAGAAGATGTTCTTAAATCAAGATTTAACCCTCTATTTTCTTGTATAAAATCTTTACCAGCTTGAACACCAATTTGATTTTGAAACTGTTCCCAAACTACATTTAATACAGCCTCTCCTAATTTATCAGGATTTTGAATATTGTCTTTTTGTTCTTCCAATAAATCTAAGTCAGAGAATTGTTCCTGTAAATCATCATTTAATTTCTGTTCAAGTTCTTCAAAACTTATTTCATCTTGTGTAGTAGATGTTTCGTCATTTTCAATATCATTTGCCATGTTACATCCTCCTAATACTTTTAATAAATTGTTTTTAAGTAATTAACTTCTTCACGAATCTGATCTATAAGTTCCTGTGGCTCCAGTACCTTTACAGTTCTTCCCTGTCCAAGAACAAGACGCTTTACTTCCGGCAGCTGTGTTGTTTCAAACGAGACTTCTACGCTGCCGTCTTCATTTTGCTTTACGGTCTGGTTTTCGTGCCAGATGTGTTCTGCGGCGAAGGTGCCGATTTCTGCACTGAATAAAAGGCGGACTTTGTAATTTGTTTTTGCGCTGAGCCAGACGCCCATGGTTTTATCAACGTAATCTTTTGCGTTGAAGTCTTTAGGAACTTCGAAGCGGTCTTTTGTGAGCTGGACATTCTGCATTCTGGAGAAACTGAAAATACGGATTTCATTTTTCAGATGACAGTGGCCGATTACGTACCAGTTTCCTCTCTGGCAGATTATGTGATATGGATTGATTTTTCGTTCCATGAAAGTTGTCTTCTGTAATGGCTTATATTCAAAAGAAAGTGTCTGTTTTTTCTTTAAGCCGGAAAAGACTGCATCGAAAACTTCATTTTTGATTGGTGCAAGAGCATCTGGAATGTAAGTTAAAGAACCATCCAAAAAGCGGGAATCGATGGTAACTGTTGAAGGAAGACTCTGCCGGATTTTCTCAAAAATTGAGCTTAGTTTTTCTTCAAGAGGTGTGTTCTTGTATTGTAAGAGTAGAGTATCAAACAGTGCAAGGCTGAAAAGTTCGCCTTCTTCAAACTGGATATATTTGATAAAAAAGTTAGGGTCTTTATAATACCAGCCGCGTCTTGTCTGGTCATATTCGAGCGGTGCATAGTAATAATCACGGATTACATCCAGGTCGCGGTTTATTGTACGCAAACTAACGCCAAGTTCTTTTGCAAGTTGTGACGCATTTGGATAAGTTCCTCTACGGATGATATCATCAATTTGGCTTATACGATGTAGGAGAACAATTTTTTCTTTTGGCTGCATATAACTTTCTCGTTCCATAAATTATACCACGAATTAGCGAATTTTCAATTATACTTGATAACTACGATGAAAGACTTTTTCCAGATGGCTTCTGGTTTATATTGCCTTCTGGGCCTCGTATTCCACGAAATATAACTTCTCCATCATTTCCAGATGCTTTAGATTCCCGAGCGTCAGACTTCTTATTTTCCTCTTTCTCTTTTTTCTCATCTTTAATAACGCTGACTACAGCAGCACCAACAACTGCTCCTGCAACAACAAGAACTCCTGTAATCATTCCTTTTACAAATCCCATTTAAAATCTCCTGTCATTTTCTGAATAAATGATAACACAGTGGGTATGCCATCTAAGGTCATAGGAAAAATCTTTTCTCTCTTTTTATGCTGCATCCTGGTATAACATCAGGATTTTTTGCAATTCCTGGCGACAACCATATTTATCATGACTTATTAAATCTATAAGAATATCTTTTAATTTTTCTTTATTTTCATATGAATCTGCATATTTGACGAACAATTGAGCAACTTCATTATACGTGCTTATTATTGAATTATCATAAAAGAAACAGTTATTACAAATCGCTTCGTCAGTATTAAAGAAAAGTTGTAGCAATTCTATTGCCTGTTCTGGATCGCTGATGTTTTCTTTAATCTCATTTATCAGATTTTGAAGAGTTTCATTAATTCTATAGCCCGAATAAACTCTTTCATCTTCTTCATTCTCGGGGTAATTATGAAAATCTGATTCAATATCACTATTAAGAATTTCAAGAAGCTTGTTCTGTAAGTAATCATAACTGATTATTTTGCCGGTTGAATATTTTCTGATTATGTCTTGATTGTAATTATCATTTTCAGCAAGTTTTGTAAGTACAAACTGCATTTGTTCTTTGTTGAGGTTGCTGATTATCTCTTCAATTGTTTTCATAATGATTTTCTCCTTGTCATCACATGAATTTTATTGATTTTCCTTTCATAGTTTTTATCTGTGATAAAATCATCAAAAATGCAGTCATAATCATAATATAGTTTTAGATAGAAGGTTCTGCCCGTATCATAACATTTGATATCCCAGGTGACTCGAACATCCTTAAAATTGGTTTTTAAGCAGTTTTCAATTTTTGCAGAATTTATTTCGTTCAGCATTTTTATCTTCTGAACTTTTTTACGATATTTTCTTAATTCTGAATAAAATCGAAGCGTATTCTTTTGAAAGTTTATAATAAATTTATTTATGATATCCAATAAAAGGCCTGATTTTTCACAGATACAAAGTTTACTTTTTTCATAAACAAGATATAAATATAACTGAATATAATAACATTCTTTTTCATGTGGCTTCATGACAATTGCTATCTCATATCCACTTTCACATCCTGTTTTTACGTCAAAAAAGAATTTTAATTTTCCAAATGACTCATTAAAACCAAAGCTTGATATATTATTTTCAATAGCAAGGTTATCCATAAAATCAATCGCAGAGTCTTTAGAAATATATTCATAGCGATTTGAAGAATCCCAAAAACAGTTTTCTTCTGACTCATACTCTCTTAGCAAGTTTCTCCAGAAGTCTTCAATTACCATATTAATTTTCATCATAACGACTGGCCTCTTTTTCAGAGAAAATAGTGCCAATGCCGCCTGCTGGGAGGTAACAGGCAACATTGCCACTTTTAATGTTATGTAATTAAGATAACATAGGGGGTATGACAACTAATGACAGAGGTAATAAAGATTTTTTACTTTTTTATATTCTGAAAAGGATAAACTTTGTTGCCATAATCAGAAGTGAATATAAGACAAAGAAAACACAAAAAAGGATGATTCGCTTTCTATAATGATTTTTGAATGTTTTAACAATCTGAGGGCCGTCTGGGATATCTTTAAGTTCAGGAACAACTGACTTTACAATCTGGAGTCCGTCAAAAAGATAGGCAATGTATTTATATTCACTGCAAACAAAATCTGAAACTCCATGAGAAAAGCTTTTCTTTTTATAAACTGATGTTGCGATTTTCTTTGTCAGTTGGCCGTAAGTTTTTAGATAAATGATAAAACGGATTAAGGCATATGCCCAAATTGAAACGAAAATTGCAACTGCAACCTTTCTTGAAATAACATTGCCAAATGGTTTTGTAACCAGTATTGTGCAACCGACTGCATTTACAAAAAATGTTATTATAGTTGTTGCTAATATTGATTTATAAATTTCTGAAAGTTTTTCATCTATCTTTTGGTAGCTGACCTCGTAGAACTTGTTTTCAATTTTCTTTTCAAGTTTTGGAAGTGCATATTTTGAGACTTCTCTGAAAACTGTAAGAAGTACAGAAAGATCATCTAATAAACCGACACCTGGAATTGTATCAGGGAGAACATCTATCGGAAGCACCAGATATAAAAGAGCACCGATAATTACAAGCTTGAGGCGAAGAGGAACTTCTGGTGACTTTGCCTGTTCCCAGAGAAAAAGAACTTTATCCCAGATTTTTGCGATGACACCTTTTTTCATTGCAGGAAGTTTTGAATCTAATTCCTGGACATCCTTTTCTGTGGATTGCTTTCCTAGTTCATCTGCTTTTTTGAGTGCCTTTTTCTTTGTTATGGTGTTCATAAGAGAATAATAGCACTTATTAAAAATATCTGTAAATGATTTAAATGAATGAAAAAATTATTTTTATCACTGACATTATTTGTCATACCTCTTGTACTATCTTTGTTTTAGAAACTAATAAAGTTTCTAAGGAGTCAATATGATAAAGAGAGTATTAGGTACTTGCCTGGCAGCAGCTGCGCTTACAATTACAGGTAAAAAAATTTCAGATTATGCAGAAACAAAACCGGCCCTAAAAAATGTAAAGGATAAGCTTAAAAAGACCGGACAGGATTTTTCAGATGATTGCAAGGAAGTTGTTTTAGCAATTAAACAGGCTTTTGTGAAAGAAAAGACTGAGCCAGCTGCACAGGTAGGATGAGGATGTATTATTCAAGTATCATAAAAACTCAATTATTTTATGATACTTGATATTTTAGGATGCAGTAAAAAGATAATTTCAGTTGAAAGAATACCAGGAAAAAGAAGTGCTTACTGCAACCGCCACGAACACAGACACACCATGCAATGTGCCGACCGTCGCGGCGAATCGTATCAGTCTCAAAAAAGAACTTTCATTTCAGCAGTAATTATATCAAATAAACCACAAAGCCCAGAATCACCAGAAGTACAAGGTTATAGGCGGTGAATACAGCAAAGTAACTGTGGTTGTGATTGTCGGTGGGTTCGGTGGTTTCGATACGCCCGCTTTGCGGGCACTCAACCACCGATGCCGTTTCGGCGCTGTAAAGCTTAAACGAAATCACGCTTGCCATTGAAGCAATCAGTGTGCCCAGGCCGCCCACATTTACAGCAAGCAGCAGCATAGCCCCGTTTTCTGTAAAACCGCTGAGAAGCAGGGCGGCCGGCACGTTGCTTATTATCTGGCTGGCGGCAATTCCGGTCAGGTAAGTTTTAAGTGGTGACGACAAAAGTGAATTTATAAAATCAGTAAAAGCCGGAACCTTTGAAAGACTTTTTGTAAAAATAAAAAAGCCCACAAAAGTTAGCAGCAGACTGTAATCAACTTTTTTGAAAAGACGCCAGTTGCAGATTGCCATTATCACAATTGTTACTGCTAACATAATCAGATAATTAACTACATGAAAAACTGTCAAAAGACAGATTACAAAATCCGCAAAATAAAGGGCTGTACGGAAATCAGCCTTGAGGCGGACAACCTGAGTCTGTAAAACATTTCCACTAAGTTCATGAGGCTCTGCCATTCCACCGTGCTCTGCAAGCTTTCTGCGGGTCAAAAAAACAATTATCACTGCGAGAATAACAAGCGAAGGCAGGGCAATTTTAGCGGTCAGCGCAAAGAACTCAAGCGCGCTAAAACCGTAATAAGAAAACAAATAAAGATTCTGAGGATTTCCCATCGGAGTGATACAAGAGCCTAGATTTGCCGCCAGAGTTTCAAGCACAACAATATGAAGAGCCGGAAGCTCAATCCGTCTGAAAATCAAAAGTGTAATAGGTACAAAGGTCAAAAGGGCAACATCATTCGTAACAAACATGGAAGAGAAAAATACCAGATAAGTCAAAAGAAAATAAAGCGCCCTTCTTGTCTTGCAAAGTCTCAGCAACCTTGCCGCAATAAAGTCCAGAAAGTTCTGACTCTGAAAAGCCTTAATCACAATCATCAGCGAAAATAAAATTGTCAGCGTTCTAAAATCAATTGCCTGAATGCAAAGTTCCACCCCCGGGCGAATTACACAAACCGCAAGCACAGCCAGAAGAAGTGCCGCAAAAAGCACAGGCTCTTTCTTTATAAAATTTTTCAAACCTTCAAAAAGCTTTTTCATTTTTCTTCACCTTCATTTTCTTTCTGAGCAAGATTGACAACCCACTTTTCTTTTTTAAGCCAGAAATGGGCAATCATGATTTTCGGAACTTCAACAAACTTTATGATGGCATACATGGCAACCGGCCCTACTCCGGTAAATTTTGCAAGCAGAAAAATCCCCGGGATTACAACTCCAAGATTTCCGATTCCATCAACCAGCATTCCCATCATCGTATCACCGCCCGCACGACTCACTGCAAACTGTCCGTTTATGTAAACCCAGGCCGGCATATAAAGAGCCATCACTAAAACCATCTGGCGGCAGATGTGCTGAGAGTTTGCGCTGAGATTTCTGAAAACCACAGGAACCAGCAGCATACACAAAAATCCAATTCCTGTAAAAAATAGACCAAAGATTTTAGCCCCGTTCAAAAGCCATACCTTCTCCCGACGGGCCTGATCCAGCTCTCCCCTTCCCAAATCCTTTCCTATGATTACACCCGTCGCCGTTATAATTCCATTGAAGGCAACAAAGAAAAGATTTGAAATTGCAAAGCTGGAAGACATTCCAGAAACAACATCTGCACCGCCTCGGCCGTTGTAAAGAGCAGTCGTAATTGTTTCTGCCATAGCCCAGACCATTTCGGAAAGCATAATCATCCAGGCCTTTTTAAGGATCTCACCAAAAAGTCCAAAATTTATACGGAAAATATCAAAAAGCTTAATCGCAAAATCCGGCTTCTGCTTAATCATGTAACCGATAAAAATCAGTGCTTCAACTGAGCGTGCAATTACCGTTGCAATGGCAGCACCGCGTACCTCAAGCCTTGGCGCACCAAGATTTCCGTAAATCAAAATCCAGTTACAGACAGTATTTACGCAGGTTGCAATAATCGAAATTACAAGCGGTACCTTTACCTTACCAATCTCGCGCAGAGAAGAAGAAATCATTGCAGAGAGCATCCAGGGAATGCCCATAAAGCCCATGATTTTCATGTACTGAACGCCCTGATCCAGAATCAAATCTGCCTGGGAATTGCCGCGAACCATGAGGCTTAAAATCTGACGGGGCAGCACAAAACAGGCTACAGAAAATACAACTACAACGAAAAGCCCCATCCAGAGCTTAAAGCAGAAGGACTGCTTCATTCCCTCTTTATCTTTTGCTCCGGAAAACTGAGTCATGAATATTCCGCCGGCCATGCAGATTGTATTCATAAAAACCATGCAGACAAAAATAATCTGTCCGCAGATATTTACACCGGACATTTTAACATCGCCCAGCCCGGCCACCATAAAATTATCTATCAGCGAAACCAGATTCTGAATCAGCATCTGGGCCATAACAGGAATGGCAATTTTGAGGGCCTGAGCGTAAAAAGAAGCCGGTCCAAAGCTCCGTCCTATAGCGTATTTTTTTTGAAGCATTGTGAGATTATACCTCAGGATTACACTTGTTTCTATATAATAAGAGATTTTTAATTTGCCGAAACCTTTTGACTTTTAGTATATTATATATATAGATACTAAATTAGCCGGCATATCCGGAAATGAGATTTTGGCAAAATTATGAGCGATGAAATTTTAGAAGACACTATTATGGATGAGGTTACTGCACTTCCCCCATCACTGATGAATAATCTGGCTGTTTCCGGCGATTTTTATAAGATGGCCTTTCAGTTCCAGCAGATTATGATGATTTATGAAAGTGCAATTAAACAGATTGAAACAAAACTTGATATTCTCAATAAAGAAAGCAGTGTAAACAGAACTCGTAATCCTATCAGCACGGTAAAGAGCCGTATCAAGAGCCCGGAAAGCATTGCCAACAAGCTTGAAAAGAAAGGTCTTCCCATCAATTTCGAATCTATGATGAAGAATCTCAACGACATTGCGGGCGTAAGGGTTATCTGTCCTTATATTTCTGATATTTATTCTGTCCGTGATATGCTTTTGAAACAGCCGGATTTAACTCTGATTAAGCAGAATGATTATATTGAAAATCCAAAGGAATCGGGTTACAGAAGCCTTCACCTTGTAATGGAGATTCCGGTTTATCTTTCTAAGACTGAGCACCACGTTCGCGTTGAAATTCAGCTGCGTACGATTGCCATGGATTTCTGGGCAAGTCTTGAACATCAGCTGCACTATAAAAACAGCGCCCACGTGCCGGACAGTGTAAGACGTGAACTTTACCGTTGCGCCGAAACAATCGCCATGACCGACCGGGAGATGGAAGAGATAGCCATTGAGTTGCAGGCATTGGATTAAAACTTCATCGCCGTTGTGGCAGGCTCCCGTGGGAAAACAGACCAGCCAACGGGAGCAGCTCGCAAGTCTCGCTGCTTGAGCCATTATTTCGATAATCCTAAAACGGCCCGCTGTCGCAGCCCGTTTTTTAACGGATTTTCGATTTTAGGCTTGTTGTTCTGTCCCTTTTTTCTATAGTCAAATCAATTATTGAATTATAATCCAAGGTCTGCATCTTTTTAACCAAGGTGCCGATAATCTGAACATGAAACGAGTTCTATTTTTGATTATCGCGTTCCTGATTCTTATCACACCACTCTTCTCTGAAGTCTACAAGACTGGTGTTACTGCTTCTTACTATGCAGAGGACTTTCATGGCAAACGAACCTCTAACGGTGAGCGTTTTAATATGAATGATTACACCTGCGCTCATAAATCTCTTCCATTTAATACTATTCTTAAGGTAACAAATCTTGCAAACGGAAAGACCTGCGAAGTTCGCGTAAACGACCGCGGGCCCTTCGTTGCTACGCGTGAAATAGATCTTTCAAAAGCTGCCGCAGTAAAGCTTGGAATGATAGGCAGCGGAACTACAAAAGTAAAACTGGAAATAGTAAAAAAAGGGGCAAACACAAAGCTAAGTCAGCAGACTGCCGCCTCAGCCTCTAAGATTATGGCAAAGCTTGGAGGAAGCTCGGCAAAGGCAAGCTCAAACTCAAAGACATCTACCGCCAAAAAGCCTGCAAACCTCGCTCCCGGCACCTACTGGGATATACAGTTGGGAGCCTTCAGCACAAAAGAAAACGCAAAAGATTTTGCCCGCAAGCTATCCCGTGCCGGATTTAAAGACATAGTACTTCAGACTTCCGCAAGCAAAGGTATAACTCGTGTTGCGATAAAAGAAATCCCAGCCGAAAAAGTACCCTCTACTCAAGATAAACTCTCAAAAGCCGGCTTCACAGAACAAACACTTAAGAAACGAAAATAAAAAAGAGCCCGGAAAACGGACTCTTTCTTATGGATTAAACTGCAGCCGAAGGCTGTCAGTTTGAATCTGGTTTGGCACGCACGCAAAGCGTGTCGCGCCATTAAAAGTTTTAGGCTGCAGGCGGCAGCCTGTCAGCCTGAAAACATATTAAACAAGACCCTGAGCAACCATTGCGTTAGCAACCTTAACGAAACCAGCGATATTAGCGCCAGCAACGTAGTTAACCCAGTTGCCATCCTTAGCACCAAACTTAACAGCTGTGTCGTAAGCATTGTTATGGATGTTGATCATAATCTGGTGAAGCTTTTCGTCAACTTCTTCTGCAGACCATGAAAGGCGCTCGCTGTTCTGAGACATTTCGAGACCAGATGTTGCAACACCACCAGCGTTTGAAGCTTTTCCTGGAGCATAGAGAATCTTTGCAGCGAGGAACTTGTTTACTGCGTCGATGTTAGATGGCATGTTAGCACCTTCAGCAACAAGCTTTACACCGTTCTTCAAGAGCTTATCTGCATCTTCACCGAGCAATTCATTCTGTGTAGCACATGGGAATGCACAGTCAACTTTAACTTCCCAAACCTTCTTTCCAGCATAGTATTTTGCGTTAGGGAACTTCTTAACATATTCAGAAATACGACCGCGTTTTTCACCCTTAAGCTTCTTAACCCAGTCGAGCTTCTTCTGTGTAATACCTTCTTCATCGTAGATATATCCGTCAGAGTCAGAAAGAGTAACAACCTTAGCACCAAGCTGAATAAGCTTCTGAGCAGCGTAAGTAGCAACGTTTCCAGAACCAGAAACTGAACATACCTTACCTTCGAAGTTGTCTCCAACCTTCTTGAGCATTTCCTGAGCAAAGTAAATAAGACCATAACCAGTAGCTTCTGTACGAATCAAAGAACCACCGAATGTAAGTCCCTTACCTGTAAGAACTCCAGTATACTCGTCGCGGATTCTCTTGTACTGACCGAAGAGGTAACCAATTTCACGTCCACCAACGTTTTTGTCTCCGGCTGGAACGTCTGTATCAGCACCAATATGGCGGTAAAGTTCTGTCATGAAAGACTGGCAGAAACGCATAACTTCTTTGTCTGATTTTCCATGTGGATCAAAGTCTGAACCACCCTTTCCACCACCCATTGGGAGTGTTGTAAGAGAGTTTTTAAGAACCTGTTCAAAACCAAGGAACTTAAGAACAGAAAGATTTACTTCCTTAGAGAAACGAAGGCCTCCTTTGTAAGGTCCAATAGCAGAGTTGTACTGTACGCGGAAACCACGGTTTACATGATACTTTCCCTTGTCATCCATCCAAGGTACTCTGAACTGAATAACGCGCTCTGGCTCTACCAGGCGTTCAAGAATTGCGTTTGGTTCAAGTTCTGGCATTTTAGCAACAACAGGATCAAGAGTTGTCAAAACTTCCTCAACAGCCTGCAAGAATTCAGGTTCGTTTGCATTCTTTGCTTTTACTTCTTCCCATACACGGTTTACGTAAGCATTTTTCATTTCGTTTTACTCCTCGGTAAATGCACAAGCAGCGGGCAATTCAGCAATCGGCAGGCCTGTGCCGCATTCTGCATAATTATACATTTCCAAGGAATAAATATACCACAAACAGTGTTTCTATGAAAAGTAGTAAACAAAAGAATTTATTAAATTTTAGTAAAGTTTTTTAATGGTGATTAAGTAGCGCGGCATTAAAGCATTTACAGTATTTCGTTATACCGCACCGAAGGTGTCGGTTATCAACAACGTTTACGCGGCACGAAGTGTCCGTGTATAGTCAAGTTATACGGCAGCGTGCCTGACACGCTGTCCGTATGACAAAAAAAAAAGCCGGCAGCTATCTACTTTCCCGGGACGAACCCAGTATCATCGACGTAAGAGAGCTTGACTTCCGTGTTCGGAATGGGAACGGGTATTACCTCTCCACTATGGCCACCGGCATTATTAACAATGCAGAGTTACGAAGTGCGTAAGTTCCACGAGGGAAGCACGCAGGACGGAATATTAACAGAAGAAACATTTTTGTTCAAGTAACTTATGAACGGAAACGATGATATGGCCAAGTCTCACGACTTATTAGTAATGCTCGGCTGAACGCCTCACGACGCTTACACCTGCATCCTATCAACCTGGTAGTCTCCCAGGAGTCTTCAGGGAACTTAAAGTTCCAGGGAAGTCTAATCTTGAGGTGGGCTTCCCGCTTAGATGCTTTCAGCGGTTATCCCTTCCGGACTTAGATACCCAGCACTTACCCTTGGCAGGATAACTGGTAAACCAGAGGTTCGTCCACTTCGGTCCTCTCGTACTAAAAGCAGCTCCTCTCAAACTTCCATCGCCCATAACAGATAGGGACCGAACTGTCTCGCG
>NZ_ATWV01000004.1 GCF_000421345.1 Treponema bryantii NK4A124 | reverse complement strand
CTTTTGCCTGAGCAAAATCGGCATTGTATTCAAACTTTGTCTTTGTTACAGAGGTTTCATGTTCTATCATTCCTCTTTTTTTCTCCCTTTGAATACTTCGCCGGCTTTTATGGAAAATAGCAGCAAGTTCACCTGTGTCAGTTATCCGAGGAAAGAGATTTGTTCCCTTTAGATAAAACTCAAGAACAAGTCTTTCTTCGTATTTAAAATGGGTGAACTTTTTTTTCTTTTCTGCTATTGTTTTCATAGGTTTCTTTCCTCCGTTATTGTTTTTGTGTGGTAACAAAATTATAACAGTTCAAAGAAACCTTTTCTTTTATTTTGACGACATTATATTTTACTGCTTACAATAAAGACATCTTTTCTCAATTCATTTGCTAATTTCCCGTTTCTCTGTTAAAATATTTGCGTAAAAATGGGATTTATAAAAACAATTTCAGAATTATTCGAATCAATTTTTAAGCGTTCCTCGCCAGAAGTACAAAAAAAGCAGCAGATGAAAAAGCTGGAACAGGAAATAAGAGAGTTTCAGCCTGCAATTTGTCGTAACGGTATGCTGCTTCCGAATTTTGGAGAGGCCATTTTTGCACTTTATAAAAATACCCGTCCTTTAGACAATCTCTTTTCTGTAACTGTAAGTCAAAATGATATTCAGCGTCAGCGTCGTTTTGAAGCTCAGCTTATTGTAACGGGCTATCCGGCTGAAGATCAGGAAACCCTTAACTCACTTTCGTTTGAAAATAGAAAAGCTGATGTTCTTGCTGAAGGTCAGAATCCAGACAGGGTTTATATTCATCAGCGAAAAGAACTCGAGCGTTTGATTAAAGCCCTTAATACAGACGGATTTAAAAAGATGGATGCAGATTTACTGCAGCTTCGTCAGCTTGTTGAATTCTGTCATTATAATTACACTCCTTTCCTTCAGGCTTTTGATACTAACTTTATTCCGGCTGATTTGATGTATAAGCCTTCTTACCGTGAAATATCTCTTTCTACGGCGCAGAACCTTCTTGAAGATCTATATTTTCAGGCGAGCGGCCTTCAGATTACAACTTCTACGGCAGATGCTGTTATTGCTCTTGCCCAGCTTCGTTCCGGAAGTGATCTTTCTGAAACAGATCGGCAGGCATATCTTGGAAATCTCAAAAAAATTAACTATATAATTACAAAGATTCTGAATCCGGAAAAACTCAAGGCTCTTATTCGTCTTTGCCGTCAGGATCTGGCTTATGAGCCTGGTATAGCAAAATATACCGGTTCTCCACGTCAGGATTTTGCAAATATGCTTCAAGCCCGTTTTGATTCTGACGAGCAGCGCATTAAAACTGAAATTCAGGATGAAACAATTTCAGATGAAGTTTCAGCTCTCTTCCCGGAGATTCCTCTTGAAGATGTAGGCGTTTATAATCAGACCTATAATAATCTTTTGCAGTCTGAAGTTTCCATGTCTTTCAAATGGATTCTTCCAATGCGAATCTTAAAAACCTTCCTCAAACATTATATGCCGGAAGGAGCTAAGGCTCTTCTTAATGATATTGTAATAGAAGGTTTCTTTAATAATCCGGCCTATAAATCAAGTTTTTCATCAATTGTATTTGCGGCAATAAATGCAGATAAAGATATTGTAGACTTCGAAGAGTCCTTTGGTGCAGATAAAAAGCACAGTATTGCCGTTCTTGAAAGCTATATTAAAGACAGTAAAAAAGATAAAGACTTTTTCAAAAAACTTGAAAAAATGGTGCAGTCTATTAATGACGATGCCCATAAGGTTTTGCAGACAGAGTGTACAAACCTTTCTTCTTTAAGCCGTCAGTTAGGAGAACTCCTTGCAGATGCTAAAAAACCTTCGAGTGAAATAATTTCAAATCTTAAAGTTCTCATGATGTCTTCTCGTAACAGGGATAATACAAACTTCCTGGAATCTAATTACGAAAAATGGAATATATTTTTTGAAATTATGAAAAACTATGTTATTATTAATAGTGGTGATATAAAGCATGAGTAAAAAGAAGATTTTCGAAAGCAAAGAATCCTCTCAAAAACAGCAGGTACTGGAACAGACCATTCAGTATGAAAAGAAGATATATGATCTGGAACAGCTTCTTGATATTGCTAAGTCTTTTTGTCAGAATCTCGATTTCAGTAATCTTCTTGAATCTATTGTTTATATCTGTATGGCTCAGATGCATGTTCTTGGAGCCGAAATTTTTGTCCGCGACTTAATCACCAACGAAAATTTCATTCTCGAAACTTCTAAAGACTTCCTTTCTGAAAACAAGGTAATGCTTCCGGTAAGTACACCAATTGCTACTGTATTAAATAAAGAAAAAAGACCACTTACTTTTGAAGAACTTAAGAAAAGTTGTGGAGACTGTCCTCATATTTCTATTCTTGAATCTTTGAATCCTACTCTCATTGTTCCTCTTATTCAGAAAAATCACTTGAATGGTATGCTGATTTTGCAGGAAAGAATTGCAATTGAAGATGATGCAACTTATTCTGAGTATGAAATAAATCAGATTATGTCTATTGCAGGCCTCGCTTCTGTGGCAATTAATAATGCGGCTCTTCTGGAAATGTCTTCTACAGATATGATGACCCATCTTAAGCTTAAGTATTATTTCTTTAATCTTCTTACAGAAGCTATAGATGCTGCCTTCCTGAACAAGCAGCATGTGGCCGTTATTATGTTTGATATTGATTTCTTTAAGAAATTTAACGATACCTATGGCCATGAATGCGGAGATTTTGTCCTTAAAAGTGTTGCAGATCTTATCAGAAAAAATCTTCGTGAATCTGATGTTGCAAGCCGTTACGGTGGAGAAGAGTTTACCTGTCTTTTGATGGAGGCAGGTAAAGATGAGGCAATGGTTGTTGCTGAAAGAATCCGCTCAACAATAAATGAGCACGATTTTGTTTATAATGACCAGCACCTGCATGTAACAATTTCCGGTGGTATTTCTGTTTTTGATGCAGAAACAAATCTGGTAAGCTCACCAAACGAATTTGTAAATCAGGCAGACCAGGGCCTTTACATGTCGAAAAATAACGGAAGAAACCGCGTAACTTACTTTGATCCTAAAAGCAAGGCTGCGCTGAAGGCTGCAAATGCCAAAAAATAGATTTATTCTCAGACGTCCTTTTCCCTATACATACAGACGATATGCTCTATTTATCATCCTCATAAATTTTATTATTTTTGGTATAAGATTTGTGTATCCAAACCTCGCTGAATATGTTCATTACTATGGTGCGATGAATCCGATTCTGGTGGAGCATGGACATATGTACTGGCAGTTTTTTTCTTACATGTTCCTGCATCAGAATTTTCAGCATGTTTTTTTTAATATGCTTGCTCTGCTGATATTCGGAATAGGCTTTGAAAAGGCTGTGGGTAGCCGGGAGTTTCTGCTTTTCTATCTGATTTGCGGAGCTTTAAGCGGCTTTTTCTCTTTCCTTGTATACAGATTTACCGGGCAGAACAGAGTTTTTCTGCTTGGTGCCAGCGGCGCGGTTTATGCTGTGCTTTTCGCCTATGCAGTTTTCTTTCCGCGTTCTGTGTTTTTTATATGGGGAATAGTTCCTGTGCCGGCTCCACTAATGGTATTCATTTATGCACTGATTGAAATTGGAAGCCAGCTTTTTGGAAGAGGCTCGAATGTTGCTCATATGACCCATCTATTCGGCTTTTTTGCAGCCTGGCTTTATTTTGTGCTTAGAATGGGAATTCACCCGATAAAAATATGGAAAGATACATACAGAAGATAAAATCCGGAGCACTGGTAAAAACTCTTTTTATGCTGATTTTTCTGACCGGCATGATAAGTCCGCTTTTTTCGCAGACTCCTTCCGTTATACGAAATATCAGATTACCTCTCTGGGCAGAGCTTGATGCTTATCCTGGACTTGAGTTTTCTGAAGAAGACGGCGAAAGAAAGGACTGGAGTCAGTTTGCATTTCCGGTTTCTCAAATGCATAAAATTGCCCCTTTTATTATAAACGGCATGGTTTACGGCTGGAACTTTGTTTATGTTCCTTACGATAAGGCCCGCGGAGTAGAAGAGTATCTTGAAATTACAGAAATTGTTCCTGCAGATGTAATTCGGGGTGGAATAAAATATTCTTCTCCCTGGATTGAAAATAATAATCTGAATGCCTGGATTGAGTATGTACGTACTGATTCTCAGGTTCAAAGCTATAATCTCTGGGCTTCTATACAGAACCCGGTGATTGCCGGCCTTGGTTATGGCTCTGTGGAAAAGGGGTTTGAAGGGATAGAGGAGGCTGCCCGGGAGTCTCTTAAAGCTGCCATAAGAAATCATTATAGAAAAACAATAAAAAACAAGCCTAAAGAAATAAATGGCTCTGTTTTAATCAGAAAGTTTCCGACTCTGGGGATTGATTCAGGGCGATATGTAATAAATCTTGATTTTTTCCTAGAATGCGGTAGAATAGTAGAGTATAGTGTTTACTAGAGAGGTGACTTTATGAAGAAGATATTAACTTTGTTAGCAGTTTTTGCAGTTTTGACTACTGCAGTGTTTGCCGCTCCATATGGAGATGATTTTGCTGAAAGAGAAAAATATGATGCTGAAAAAACAACTACAAAGACAATTGTACCGGAAGATCAGCATTGTACAGATAAGAACGGAAAGGTTTGGATTGAGTATACACCTATTCATGATGAGCTGCGTATTTATTATGAAACACTTTATGTTACTTTTGATAAGGGTGAAGCAATGAATACCGTAATGGCATGTCTTCAGGACTTTCTTAAGGAATATAAATATTATACTTATGAAGGAACAACTGAAAACGGAAAACGCTATTACAATTATAAATATATGGAAGATGATAAGGTTAAGTACTTTAAGGATGACCGCAAGCAGCGCAAGGCTATGTATTCATCTCATATAAAATTAATTCGCTAACCTATTTAGTATTTATTGAAAATATTGTAAAATAAGGACTGCTTGTTGACAGTGGTTTCGATACACGCCTTGCGGCGCACTCAACCACCAGACTACTAAGCAGTCTTTATTTTTTTACAGGACATATAAAAATGGACGTTAAGAACATCATTAAAAATCTTCATCCGCTTGAAATTAAGGTTTTGTTGAAGTATTCAGGACAGGATGAGCTTACATCAGAAAAACTCCAGAAGGAACTGGAGTATAAAGAGGGTCATGCAAATCAGGCATTCTCATGGCTTTCTGGAAAGGAACTTCTTAAAGAAATTCGCCGTACTCCACATACATTCTTTGAAATTACAGAAATGGGCCGCAAGCTTGCAGAAACTGGTACTGTAGAAGAGCGCATGGTAAACTTCCTTAAAGATAAGGGCGCTCACACTATGCCGGAAATTGCTGCAGGAATTGGTCTTGAGCAGAAGGATGTTGGTTCTGCTTTTGGACCTCTTGTAAAAGACGGCGTTCTTAAAATGAATGCAGAAAAGAAGGTTGAATACACTGGTGCAGCTCTTCCTGAGCGCATTAAGGCAACTATGGACCTTGTAAAAAAGGCTATCGCTGCTGAAGGTGGCCTTCTTAATAAAGATGATTTAAGCGCTGCTGAAGCTTCTGCTATGGAAGGTCTTGCTAAAAAGCGCGGTGCTGCAGATTCTCCTTTCAAGATGATTGAGCGCGAGACTGTATTCTATAAGCTTCAGTCTGGTTTTGAACAGGTTCGCGATGCTCTTAAAAATGCCGGTGTAACTGGTAATGAAATTGGAGAAATCACTCCAAAAATGCTTGCATCTGGCGAGTGGAAGAACGGAACTTTCCGTGGTTACAACATTGCAATTCCACCTGCACGTATTATTCCTGGCCGCACAAACCCATACGTTCAGTTCCTTGAAAGCGTAAAAGACAAGCTTTGTTCTCTTGGTTTCCAGGAGTTTGATGGTCCGCTTGTAGAAACTGAATTCTGGAATGGTGATGCTCTCTTTATGCCACAGTTCCATGCTGCACGTGATATTCACGATGTATATCGCATTAAAAATCCTACACATGCAAAATTTATTGAAGAACCATATTTGAGCAATGTTAAGGCTGCTCACGAAACCGGTGGAAACACTGGTAGCCGTGGCTGGAACTACACTTTTGATAACGAGTTCACACGCCGCTTGATTTTGCGTTCACAGGGAACTGTACTGTCTGCTCATCAGCTTCACAAGGCTGAAGTTCCTGGCAAGTACTTTGGTATTGCCCGCTGTTTCCGCTATGATAAGGTAGATGCAACTCACTTGAGCGACTTCTATCAGACAGAAGGTATTATTGCCGGAAACGACGTAACACTGCGCGACCTTCTTGGTATGCTCAAGATGTTCGCAACCGAAATTGCCGGAGCAGAAGAAGTAAAATATGTTCCAGGTTACTTCCCGTTCACAGAACCTTCTATCGAAGTTCATATCAAGCACCCTGTTTTGGGCTGGTTTGAACTTGGTGGTTCAGGTATCTTCCGTCCGGAAGTTACAAAGGCTATGGGGCTTGATTGTCCTGTTCTTGCCTGGGGTATTGGTATTGACCGTATGGCATTGATGGCACTTGGCTTGAACGACCTTCGCGAGCTATTCTGCGAGGATATTGAGAAAGTACGTCTTAGAAAAGCTAAGTTCTAATAGATGCTGAAACAAGTTCAGCATGACGACGGTGGTTTCGATACGGTAGGAGCTTCAGCTCCGTACTACTCAACCACCGTATGTTTAGTAAAGAGCGGTGGTTGAGTGCTTCGCGAAGCGAAGTGTATCGAAACCACCGTTTTTTTATGCTTTGAATAAATCTACAGTAGTGTTGAGAGCAGCGCGTACGTCGGCTACATCATCTTTGTTCAAAACGGCAATGCGGAAGATTGCAGATTCGAGCAGACCGTAGAGAGTGTCGTTTATAATCTTTACATTTATTTCTTTGAATTCTTTAGCCTGAATTCCTTTAATCAGAATTGTGCTTAAAAGGTGGCGCAGACGTATTACTCTGCGGCGGACTCTTTCGTTTGTATCAACCCCGGATTTTTTAAGCTGCATAAGATAGTTGAGAAGAACACTGAAGAGTTTTTTATTATATTCGATAGAATCTGCAAGAGTTGAAAGAACGGCTCTGAGGGTTGCTTCTGAATTCAGGGAAGAGTCCATCATGATTTTTTTGAGGGCTTCTTCCAGTTCAGAAAGTAATTCCTTAATGCTTCCTAAAAAGATTTCGTGTTTGTTCTTAAAGTAGATATAAAGAGTAGTGCGGGTAATTCCGCAGCGGTCGGCAATTTTCTGGAAGGTTGCATCTTCGTAGCCTTCTTCAATAAATACGTCGAGAGATTTCTGTAAGATTTCCTGCTTGCGTTTATCGTGCTCAACAACAATTGCCATTTAGCATATCTCCTTATCTTCTGTAAATATAGAATGAGGTATCAAGATTACCGGCCTTGAGTTTTTTGATGGCCGTAGTTTTGTGACCAAAGCATTCCTGGAAGTCTTCGTTTGAAGTAATGATTCCTAAATCCCAGCCATTAAAGTCTGTCCAGAGACTGGCCATGTTTGTATAAAGCTCGCGGGCCTGGTCTGCATCTCCAAGACGTTCACCGTATGGCGGGTTGCAGAGAAGAAGTCCTTCGTCGTATGGTGCAGCAAGCTCTGCAAAATCAGACTGAATAAAATCAGGGCGTGGAATATGGGCGCTTATATCAATTGATTTAAGGGCGCGGCCGGCCATAACACAGGCGTACTCGGCATTTTTCTTTGCCCGCTCAACTGCAGCGTTATCAATATCAGATCCGGTAATGCGAACTTCTACATCTGTGCGGATCTTTGCAGCTTCTTCGGCTTTTATTTCGGCAGCGCGTTTTTCGTTATAAATCGGAAGGTTTTCCAGAGCAAAGCGGCGGCCGAAGCCCGGGGCAACATTGAAGGCGTAAAGAGTTGCTTCAATTGCAATGGTTCCCGAACCGCAGAAAGGGTCGTGCAGCGGAGTTTTGCGGCGCCACATCATTTCCTGCAAGAGTGTTGCCGCAAGAGTTTCGCGGAGTGGAGCAATACCGCCGTCTACACGGTAGCCGCGTTTGTGGAGAGGAAGTCCGGAAAGATCCAGAAGAACTAAAACCTTGTTTTCATCAACATAAACGCGAATATCACTCTGCTCACCGGATTCCGGCATGGAAGACATTTTCCAGACATCACCCAGCTTAGAGTAAATTGCCTTATGAACGATTCCCTGAATTGAATGTTCAGAATTGAGTTTGCTTTTGTAAGTGCGGACCTTATCAACTACAATGCGGGAATCTTTATTAAGATAGTCCTGCCATGCAACAGAATAAGTTCCATCGTAAAGTTCATCAAAATTTAAAGCATTGTATTCTGCAAGCTGCAGGTAAAGACGGTCTGCTGTTCGTAAACAAAGATTTGCCTTAAAAAGAGCGTCGTCGTCGCCTGTAAAATAAACGCGGCCTGGGGCATTGCCCTTGAGTTTATAACCTAAATGTTTGATTTCGTTGCCGAGAATTCGCTCGGCACCTACAGCGCATAATGCGACCAGAGTATTCATACTGGGTTAAAATACCATTTTAACAATTTTTGTTCAATTGTCATAATGGTGGCATTATGCTATGGAAGCCTATTTTACTCTGCGGCCGTAGTCCAAACCTGTTGTTCCAGACTGAGAAGGAATGTTTACTATTTTTGCACTAGGATTAATAGTAAGAGGAGTAGGGTCGGTCCAGATAACTATTTTATTGAGTTTTTCTTCATCAGGTTTGCCATCGTGGTTAGTGTCATTGTTTTCCAGAACATCATTTGTGTCATCATCAAATATGGTTTTCTGGCCAACAATTCCTACGAAAGAAATATCTGTGTCAAGGAAGTCTGCAGGAAGCAAACTTCTTAATGCAATCTTTGTATTTTGAGTGAGGGCAGGAATTTCGAAAACCTGAGTTGATTCTCCGTTTGTAACAATAATCATAGGTTTGAAATTCTGGCTTGTGTATTCAGGGAATTCAGGTGCGACAATTGTACTGTTAATCAATAAAGTAAAGTCTGTTGGTTCGTATAACAAATCAAACAAATCTGTACCACTGGTTGTTCTGAAAGTTAAATTAACATTTTCTTCATAAGCATTATAGTTATCTTCAATATAGATTTTATCTGACCAGGCAGTATAGTAGTATTCTCCGTCTGTACAATAGCGTACTCTGTAATCATAGGCATGATTTTTTTTGATTAAACTGTCTATAAAAACGTAGTTTTTGCCGTCATTTCCGAGAGCCTGTGGATGATAAATAACTCCGATGTTTATATCTTCATCAAATTGTTTGTCGCGTCTATAAATATTAATATATTTTGTGCTGTTGCTTGTTTTTGGGATAATTAAAGTAACCTGATTTTCTGTGATATTTACACCAGGTTTATCAAGAAGATCTTCTTCTTCGGTTTTGAGTTTGCAGGAAAGAAGTGAGACTGCGATAAGTGCGAGAGAAATGTAAAAAAATGAAGTTCCCTTTTTCATATATAATACCTCATTATGTTATCGGCAGAAAAAGGGATTTTCTTTAGAAGAAAGTTGTAAGGTGGTTTCGACAGACTCAACTACCGGGGTTTTATTTTGCATCGGCAGCACGGGCTTCGCTGACAGCTTCCATAACTCCGTAATAGGCCGGTTTACATTCAAAGTTTTTGCCCTTGAATAAAAGCGGATACTGAGTGTGGCCCTTATGCATGCTGTTGAGCCAGGTCCATTCGTCGCGGATTCCCCAGAGGGTTACGCCTTCAATTCCATTTTTGCCAGGCTGCTTACGGTTTCTGATGAACATTGCAAAATAATCGTGATAGCAGGCTTTAAGTTTCATTGCATTGTAGTTTGAAGCGCCGTTTGCTACGTCCATTTCTGTAATCTGAACATTTATGCCCTTTGCGAGGAAATTCTGTACTGCTTTTTCAAAATCAGCCGGTGAATCATTAATGCCTATGTGGGTCTGCATGCCGGCGGCGTCTATGCGTGCATCCGGAGCGGCCTGAATTGCATCAATGATTTTACAGATGGCCTTGTTTTTATTGATTGAAGCACAGCCGTAATCGTTATAAACAAGCTTTACATCTTTTGGAGCATATTTATTTGCGTAGCGGAAGGCATTTACAATAAAGCTTTCGTTCTGGTAGATTGCAAACCATTTGCTTGAGCTGGCATCGCGGAGGAAGTTGGTATTTGTTGCATTATCAGAAGCAGCTTCGTTTACAACGTCCCAGGCAATAATAATATGTTCGCCATTGTTGTTTTTCTTTTCCCATTGGGCAACATGGTCCATAACTGATTTTATGTACCACTCCATGCGGGCATTCATTTCTGCTGGGGTTACCAGCTGAGTTTCGTTGTTACAGCTGAAGTTTTTCATAAAGAACCAGGCCGGAGTCTGGCTGTGCCATACGAGGGTGTGACCGCGGAGTTTTAAGCCAAGCTTTTTCATATCAGAGAGAATGTTGTCCATCTGTTTAAAGTTTGGCATGTCTGCAGGTACTTCGTAGTAGTTTCCGTCTTCTGCCTTGAAGTCCGTGAGCTTGTTTGGTTTAGCCCAGGCGAAAATAAAATCCGGTTTAAACTCATTTTCCATTGTGATTACGCTTGCATGGAGGGGGAGGCCCTGCTGAAGAAGAGGTTCCCGGAACCCGTCGTTGTAAGATACGCAGAAGCCAAAGTAATCAAAATAATCTTTAAGTGCATCCTTCACTCCGGTAACTTCTGTCCATGAGGCTGGCTGAGGACTGTTTGAAGTAAGACCTTCTCCGGCAAGGCGAAGCTTAAAGTTTCGTATGTAGATAGTAGAAGAATCTTTATTGAGAGTTCCGCCTGAAACATAGAGCTGGCGTTTTCCTGAAAGATGAAGTGTAAGCCTCTTGTTTACAGAAAACCATTTTCCGTTTTCAACCTTGCGGTCAAAAAGCTTTGGGAAGTTTTCTTCAAGCTCGTTTATCATCCATATAATCTGAGTTTTTTCTTTTGATTTATCTTCAACAAGCATTTCGCAGGAAAGCTGAATTTCAATATCCTTTCCTTCATAAGCAGACAAATCTACTGTAACTGGATTTGAACGGGAAGCTTTTGAGAGTGTGACTTGAGTTACATTTTTCTTGTCACCGTATTTTTTATTGAAGAGAATGGCTTTTCCATCTTCATCAATCCGGGTGATATTCACAGAACCATCTGAGTTTTCTATGATTCTGGAAGCCGGGGCTTTTGCAGAGCAGCCGGTAAAAATTATAAGTGCCGCAGTAAGAATTAAAATCATTCGTTTCATCATAATTGTTATTATTGTCTCTAAGTCATAAATAATCTATAATGGAATTCAACTATTCTTAAATAAAAGCAGCCGCTTTTGCGGTTTGCATAACGTAAGGAAAAGGAACTCATTTATGGGAATTATGTTGAAAGACAAATTTGGCAGTGTTTTTGCAGAAATGCTTAAAATGTCACACGCTGCTGCCAAAATTGACGAAACAAAAGTTTATGAAGAAGCAAACATGCAGCTAAGACCTTATATGTGGCAGTTGCTGGATGAAGCCTTTAATTCTGAATCAGGTTTGGGAAATGTTGAAAACTTTAAGGCTTTTTATGATACTGTTACAAAGGAAGGAAAAACCGGCCTTATTTTGATGGAGCATTATACTAATCTTGATTTGCCGGGAATTCTTTATCTTCTCGAAAAGCAGGGCGAAGAATGGGCAAAGGATATGTCTCAGAGAATTGTCGCTGTTGCGGGAATGAAGCTTAACGAAGCAAATCCTGGAGTACGTGCATTTACAGAAGGTTTTACCCGCGTTGTAATTTATCCTACCCGTTCTTTGAACGCTGTTGAAGGAAAAGAAATTTCTGAAGAAGAAAAAATTGCAGAAGAGCAGCGTGCAAGAAAAATCAACTTTGCGGCAATGCGAGCAATGGACAGCTGTAAAAAGCGTGGTCAGATGATTCTGGTTTTCCCAAGCGGTACAAGATACCGTCCTGGTAAGCCGGAAACAAAGCGCGGTCTTCGAGAGATTGATTCTTATTTAAGACTTTTCGATAAGATGATTCTTGTTTCAATCAACGGAAACTGTCTGCGCATTAATCCTGAAAATCCGGATGATATGCTTGCTGATATTATGGAGACAGGAAAGTGTACCTTTACTGCAAGTCCTGTTATTGACTGTAAGGAATTCAGAAATAAGATTCTGGAAAGTCTGCCGGCAGACGAGGCTGATCCAAAACAGAAGACTGTTGATGCTGTTATGGAATATCTGGAGAGACAGCATGGCATCGATTGAGAAATAGGAGATTGTCGGGTCAAGCCCGACAATGACATAAATTGTCATTCCCCGGCTTGACCGGGGAATCTAGAATACAGAGGATAACAATGAAAGAAATTAAAGAAGAATTATCAAGCACAACATATCCTGGACGCGGTATTATCGCTGGAAAATCAGCTGATGGAAAATATGCAGTTTCTGCCTACTGGACAATGGGCCGCAGTGCAGGAAGCCGCAACCGTGTTTTTGTAACAGACAAGGAAGATGGCAGCGAGGTTGTACGTACAAAGGCTTTTGATGAGTCTCTGATTGCAGGCGACCCAAGCCTTATTATTTATGCCGCAGTTCGCGAGCTTGGAAAAAAGACAATCGTAACAAACGGTGACCAGACAGATACAATTTTTGAAGGCTTGAAGAAGGGACTTACTTTTGAGCAGTCTCTGCGCAGCCGCAAGTACGAGCACGACGCTCCAAACTACACTCCACGTATTTCTTCTCTGCTTGATTTGGAAGGCGGTGTTGACGGCGGTTATGCTTATTCACTTTCTATTTTGAAGAGTGACTGTGGAAACGGCGACAATACATTGCGCTTTACTTACACTTATGATAATCCTGTGGCCGGGGAGGGGCACTACATTCATACTTATATGGGTGATGGAAATCCTCTTCCAAGCTTTGAAGGAGAGCCTGTAAAGCTCAAGATTGAAGGTGGAATTGAAGAGTTTGCAAACACAATCTGGAGCTCGCTGAACGAGGATAATAAGGTTTCACTTTTTGTGAGATTTATTGATCTTGCGACTGGTAAGTTTGAAGAAAAGATAATAAATAAGAATAAATAGTTCTTATATAACATGGATTGCTTCGAGAGGAGGTTTATAATGAAAAGAAAAGCGATACACTTTTTTTTCTTTATAGCCTCTTTTTTTATTTTATTTTTTTCGGCCTGCTCCAGTGTAAAAAAACGCACCTGGAAAGACGAGGTAATTGTCGATAAAAAATACCGGGACTTTGCTGCGCGTGCCGACTCTTATCTGCAGGAAGCGGGCTTTAGGGGCGCGGTGCTGGTTGGCCGGGGAAGGACGATAATTTTTGCAAAGGGCTACGGAGTTTGTGATGAAAAGGCGGAGGCCCCCGACCAGGTTCCGATAGGAATTAACACTACTTTTGAGGCCGGGTCTATAAGTAAACAGATGACGGCCGCTGCGGTTATGCAGCTGGTCCAGGCGGGGAAGTTAGCGACGACTGACAAGCTTACAAAGTTCTTTCCGGATTTCGAAGCTGGCGATAAAATCACAATTGAAATGCTTTTGAATATGCGCTCGGGCCTTACAGACCACATCAATGCCGCAGATGATTTTTTTCCAAAAAATATTTACCGTAGAATCGAAGTAAAACAAATGGCTTGTGAGCCGGTAGATGAAAATCTTGTTCTTGAATATCTGAACCAGGCACCACTGCTTGCGGAACCTGATTCAACATATTTTTACTGCAATACAAATTACTATCTGCTTGCAAGAATTATTGAGCAGGTGAGTGGGATGTCGTTTGCCGACTACATGCAGAAAAATATTTTTGACCGCTGTGGTATGTCCCGCACAAATCTAGACTTTCAGAAAACTGATACACGCGGCTACGATTACAAGGGCCGCTATTACAGTATTCCGGCTTCGCTTGCCCTGGGCTGCGGTGACGTTAATTCTTCCGCAACTGATCTTTTTAAGTGGAATGTTTATTTTACTGGTGGAAAAGTAGTTAAGAAAAAGACCTTCCGAAAAATGATTGATTCTGACTCTTATGGTTATGGGGTTTACTGCCACGAGGGTTCAATCTTTCATGCCGGTGTTACGAATGTTTTTAATTCTTACGACGGCTATTATTTTGATGATAAGCTTTCTATAATTGTGTTGTCAAATTGCCCTGCTGCAAAGGTGAATACAACTACGGTTGCAAGAAATCTGCAGAAGCTGTGGGTAGAACAATAGCCTGTCATTCCGAACTTGTTTCGGAATCTATTTAATAGATGCTGAAACAAGTTCAGCATGACGTGGAATGATGGAGATTATATGGATTTAATAAAAAAACTTTTTCAATTATTTTTTTTGAATTGTTTGTGGCTGCTTTGCTGCATTCCGGTAATTACAATTGGTGGTGCGACCTGTGCGGCTTATGCTGTAGCATTGCGCCTTGCAGATGAGGATGAAGAAGTTCAGAGTGTAAGGGGAATTGTCCGCCGTTTTTTCAAAGCCTTTAAGCAGGATTTTTTACAGGGGCTTGTGCTTTCTATTTTTACGGGTGCCTGCTGCGGCCTTGGTTATTTTTTCTTTGACCGCGCGCGCGACTACGGTTTTAATCTGATTATAATTGCAGCGCTTACGGTTTATGCTCTGGTTGTCTTGGTTGTGAATTTATATGCTTACCCGCTGATTGCGCGTTATTCAAACACTTTCATTAATACGCTGAAAAATTCTATCGCACTCTATGCAATGAATACAAAAATTAGTTTTCGGACTCAGGGCTGGGTAGTGTCAGGTTTGCTTTTGATTTATTTATCTAAGTATATCTATTATTCGGGAATCTTAATTATTCCTTCGATTATTTTTTATCTTGTAAGCCGTACTGCGAAGGATATCTTTTTGAGAATGGAAAATCCTGCTCCGACAGAAGAATGATTTGAATTTTTCCATTATTTATTCTATTATGTCCGCATGAAAGAACTCGAACTTAAATATGGATGCAACCCGAACCAGAAGCCGGCTAGGGTTTTTATGGAAAATGGCGATCTTCCTATTACTGTTGTGAACGGAAGACCGGGATACATCAACCTGCTCGACGCTTTGAACGGCTGGCAGCTTGTTAAGGAACTCAAGGAGGCTACCGGCCTTCCTGCCGCTACTTCTTTTAAGCACGTTTCTCCTGCCGGTGCTGCTGTTGGACTTCCTCTTTCTGATACTCTCAAGAAAATTTATTTTACTGACAATGTTGAACTTACTCCGCTTGCCTGCGCTTATGCCCGCGCTCGTGGTGCTGACCGCATGAGCTCTTTCGGCGATTTTATTTCTTTGAGTGATGAATGTGATGAAGCTACTGCTCTTTTGATTAAGAAGGAAGTTTCTGACGGTATTATTGCTCCGGGCTATTCTGATAAGGCTCTTGAGATTTTGAAGGCTAAGAAGAATGGCAACTACTGTGTAATTCAGATTGATCCAAACTACGTGCCTGCTGAGCTTGAGCGCAAACAGGTGTTCGGCGTAACTTTTGAACAGGGTCACAACTTTTTGAAAATCGACGAGAAGTCTGCTTTGTCTAACATCGTAACTAAGAACAAGACTTTGAGCGAAGATGACAAGCGCAACCTGATTATTTCTCTTATCGTTCTTAAGTACACTCAGTCTAACTCAGTTTGCTTTGTAAAAGATGGTCAGGCAATTGGTATTGGTGCCGGTCAGCAGAGCCGTGTTCACTGTACTCGTCTTGCCGGTCAGAAGGCTGATAACTGGTGGCTGCGTCAGTCGCCACAGGTTCTTGGACTTCAGTTTGTAGACGGCATTAAGCGCGCAGACCGCGACAACGCAATCGACGTTTACATCGGCGAAGAATATATGGATGTTCTTGCTGAAGGCAAGTGGCAGAATATTTTCAAGGTAAAGCCTGAAGTATTCACCCGCGAAGCTAAGGCTGAATGGATTGCAAAGAATACAAACGTTGCACTTGGTTCAGATGCCTTCTTCCCATTCGGCGACAACATCGACCGTGCAAAAAAGTCTGGTGTAACAGTTATTGCTCAGCCGGGCGGATCTGTTCGCGATGACCTCGTAATTGAGGCTGCTGATGGATACGGAATGGTTATGGCATTTAATGGAATTAGACTTTTCCATCATTAATATTCACTAATTGAAGAAACGGTGGTTGAGTGCTTCACGAAGTGAAGTGTATCGAAACCACCGTTTTTTTTTTAATTGTCGAGGCCCACATGCTTTTCAAAACAGAATACAAAAACAAACTCGTAAAAATTTTTGTTCCTATCATGCTGAGTAATTTGATTGCTCAGGTTCAGATGTTGATTGACCGCATCTTTTTGGGACGTATGGATATTCTTTTTATGAGTGCAGTTGGAAATGCTACGGCTCCTATGTGGACTACCATGTCTTTTGTCTACTCGCTTTCTATGGGAGCTTCGATTATTATAAGCCAGTCGGTTGGTGAAAAGGATATTGAAAAATCCAAAGACTTTGCTGCTTCCCTTATAAAGTTTCATAATGTAATTCCGGTTCTGCTCTTTTTATTCTGGACCTTCTGCAGTCCTCTTGTTTTTAAACTGATGGGCGTTTCGGAAAATGTAATGGGACTCTGCGTTACTTATACAAGAATCTACGCACCGGTTTATCTGATTATTGGCCTTGGTGCTTCTTACTCTGTTGTTTTTCAGACCTCTAATTATACTAAGCCGCTGGTTGCCTATGGAATTATCCGTTCGGTTTTAAATATTATTCTTGATTATCTTTTGATTTTCGGAAACTTTGGCTTTCCTCGCATGGAGATTGCGGGTGCGGCTCTTGGTACTACAATTGCTGAATATGTTGGCGCCTTATATCTTGTTTATGTTACCATTGCAAAGAAGAATAAGTTTTTTACAAGCCCTGGCTTAAAGAGAATTATTTCTTCTAAGGTTGCTCCTTATTTGAAATCTATAAAACTTGGGCTTCCTACTGCCTGTGAAGACCTGCTCTGGAATCTGGGAAATCTTTGTATTATTCGTATTCTCAACACAATTGATGAGAGGGCGGCTGGAATTTACTCTATGGTATTTACAGTGGAGATTCTCTTTGTTGTAGTTATCGGTGCTATTGGTAGTGGAACCATGACTTTGACTGGGGAAGCAACCGGTGCTAAGGATATGAAACTCTACCGATCGGTAGTTAAGACTTCCGTCAGATGGGCCTTTCTGGTTGCGGCCTTTGCCCTGATTTTTGTTTCGATTTTCCCTCGACTTACCTTGAGCCTCTTTACTACGGACAAAGAAGTTATTGAGATGTCGGTAATCTATATAATTCTTGTTGCGGCAAATCTTTTCGGAAAGTCCGGCAACATAATCATCGGGAACGGTATCCGCGGCTATGGCGATACAAAATGGATGTTCTTTACCCAGGCTTTGGGGACTGTCGGAGTTGTCGCTCTGGCCTGTCTTTGTGTATTTGTATTTAAGCTCGGAATGCTTGGCGTCTTCATTGCAGTTTTGTGTGACGAAGCAATCCGAGCTGTGATAAACTTTATTCGTTTCTTAAGAATAAAATTTTAGCAAATGATGTAGAGTCCTGCGGAAGAGGCCTTGTAATCTTTAGGGATTGCGAGGCCTTCTACATTCATGCCGTACCAGTAAAGTTCCTGTCGGGGACTCAGGAAGCTGCAGAGCCAGAAGACATATAACTGATCTATTCTTTCTTTTACGCCCCGCATCTCAGGAAGCATAATTTCTTCCATTGGTTTTTCTGTTGCTTCCGCAATTTCCTTTACAATTGGAATGACAGCTCTGGTGATGATTTTCTCCAGCTCAGAAAAAACTTCTTCTGTGAAAACAGGAATCATAGGCTTGTAGCTGTCGCCACTCTTTTCTACAACTCCATGCTTTTCAAAATTTTCCAGACACTTCTGCTCTTCCTCTGTAAAGTCATGCTTTGTTTCTTTTACAAGCTTCAGATAAAAATCAATATTTTCACGGGTCAGATAATTATTTCTGCCGCATTCCGAAGCCATTCCAATCGGCACTTCTTCAAAGCTGCAGGGGAAAGGATTGTAATCAAAAACGTTGTTGTATCGGTATTGACCATAATGCTGATAATAGGTCGAAGTTTGTGTAAGTCGTCTTTCCAGGTGATCATCTTCGATTTTTTCATCAGCATAATTATATGAAGCGCAAAGTGAATAATTATAGTTATTTGTTCTCCAGTCGCTATTGTTGAAGATGACTTCATCAGTTTTGTCAGAAAAGTAAGAACGGAATTCTGAAATCATACAGTTATCGGTTATGGTATACAAAAACCAGTTTAAGTATGAAAGATCAAAATCATTTCCGTAAAAATCCAGAGCTGCAATTTTATCCTTCAAAGAAAAAAGTATGTCATTTATTTTCTTTGGAATTTCGTGCTCTTCGGAAAACTTATAGCACAAAAGTCCGGCTTCGTAATTTTTCTTCAGATGAAGCATTGGGAAAATTGTAAGATATTTTCCGTCAATCTTCTTCATCATTTTTGCATTACAAAAAGAATCAAGTGCGTCCTGAATGTATTCGTGAGGAGTCTGAAGTGCCTGGGAAAGCTCCTCAACAGATTTTGCCTGGTCATAACAAAGCAAGGCAAGCTGCTGTCTGAAAATACCGTTCATCTCGCGCATAGCAGGAGATGCCCATCCGCAATAAGAAACCCGAAATTCTGCGGGTGCATAGGAAAGTTGTTTATCTATCTTTTTCATTTTAAAATCTCCTTTACTCACACTTTACTCACAAAGCAAAACCATAGCTGCACATGAAGCGTTTTTGCCTTCTGCAAAACGAACCAGCTTATTATCAATTGCGTACTGCATCAGCATGGAATCTAAATTCTTTTTGTTTCCAAGCGGAATGACATGCCAGAAGGAAGCCCACAAAAGATCATGCCGGATATAAGGCAGCACAAGTTTTTCCTGTGCCTTGTAAAGCGCATCATAATATTCTATTGAAAGCTCTTTGAATTTTTCGTGCCAGCTTTTGCACCACTTGTCCACCTGCGCAAAAGTGATGACCGGAATTGTTCCCTTGTAGCCGGCCTGAGTTTTTTCGAGCACACCATTGTTCAGCATATCTGCAACAAGCATTTCTTCTTTTTCTGAAAGAGTCTTTTTGGGATTTTTTATGAGCTCAAGATAAAGGCCTGTGTTGCCACTGTTGAGCCAGTCAAGTCGGTCGAGAGTGAGAGTACATTCATGCTCGTCTTTTTCATAATGCATTGTGTTGATTGTATTATGAAATTCAAGATGACCGTATTCAGGAATGGTATAAACATTAAAATTGTAGCCGGGGCCTATCAAAGAAGCTTCTTCCTTAGAAAGGTCTTCAGGCTCATCTTCATACCAGCCGGTAAGATAGAAGTTTCTCCAGAATCTGTCTGGCAGTCCCTTACCGTATTTTTCGCGAAGATAGTCTCCACCGGTCTTTTTACCAAACTCTCTGTCCGAGCGGATAATGAAATATGGAAGAAGATATTCCCATTCAAAATCATTTCCGTAAAAATCTTCCTTCAAAAGCTCCGTCTTCATGCCATTAAGAATTTCAAAATAGCGTTCAGCGATTTTTAAATCCCGGTAAATCTGACGGTCAATTTCTTCTGCCTTTCTACGTACTGACTTTGGAAAAATTGTAAAGTCTGTAAGATACTTTCCCTTCTTTTCTTCAAAGAGAACATTCGCCCGAACAAGCTTTGTAATGCTGTCTTCCAAAAAGAGCTGGGGTAGGTCAAGCTGTGACGCAAGCTGACTGACAGTCTGACTTTTTTCACGACATGCAAATAAAATCTGTCTGTCTATCAGAGAAGAAATTGCCATCCAGGCCTGATTTGCATCCCCATAAAATTCAAGCTCAAAATCGATAATACTTTTTTTCTTTTCAGGTTTTTCTTTTCGATTTTCCATAGTTTCAAAATTCTCCTTAAGATTTTTGCGGGCATCAGATAAGCGGCTTGTAACTGTACCCGTGGGGAGCTTAAGGGCTGTGGCAATTTCTTTTACACTCTGATTTTTGATGTAGAAGCGCACCAGAATATCTCTGTGAATATTGGCAAGCTTTGTCATTGATTTTGAAAGCAGCTCCAGTTCTTCCTGCTTGATATAATCTCCAAGCGATTTATCAAAACCAAGAAGACTGTTTTCCATGTCATCAAGAGAGATTTTTACCGGACGCTTTTTTCTGTAAAAATCAACAACCTTGTTATGCGCAATCTGCCAGAAAAGACCATAGAAGTTTTCAATCTTCTTTCCACTTCGCAAAATCAGCAGGGCATCAACAATGATTTCCTGTGCAAGATCCTGAGCCTCTTCCTTGTCTGAAATTTTCTTCCAGCAAAAAAGAAAAGTCTTTTCCATCAAATCGTCTGTAATTACCTTGTCCACCGTAAGCTCCACTTTTTGTAATTGTTTCCTTGGAAACTATGTAATCGATTACACTATTATAGTCGAGAAAGGGCAGATTTTGTTGGGTAAAAAATAAAATTTTATTGAAGTGTCGACTTGGTATTTTGTGCAATCATAAAATCGTGTTTTATCTGCAAGAATTCTTTAAGACGCTCCATGAGGATAAAAAGATTTGCGCGGTCTTCGAACTCGGTGCGGGTCTGGGGCAAGGGGTGTGCTTTCATTTTATCGTGGATGAGGGCCAGTTCTTCCAGCAGGGCTTTTACATCATTATCCTTGTGATATTCATTTGAAACTTTTTCGAGAAAATCTGAAAGCAGTCCGGCGGTGGCCGGAATTGTGCCAAGTGCTCGGGCGGCCTTGAACATCTCGTAAAGAATCTTTGTCTGCTTTTCCCGCATCTCAAGGTAGCGGGAGTCGAAGGTATCTTTTTTTGAAAACTGATTATTGTAATTTTCTTCTGCCTGCTTTTTTGCGGTAAAGAGACTCTGGTTCAGCTGCTTAAAACAGGAGCCGTCGTAATCAGCAAGGGCGGGATTTTGGATTCGCAATGCCATTCTGTGAAGGGCAAGCTTGATTTTGTCATCAGTCTGATTTTTCAATTCTTCAATATAATTTGTCTTCTTGTGAAGTAAAAGATTCACAAGGATTCCAAAACCAACTCCAAGTACAAAAAGTAAAACTTCATTTTTAATTTCAGCAGGGCCGGTTTTCCCAAAGGAAAGAAAATGTGAAATCAGAACGGAATCCATTGCCATGGCAGAAATCCATTTGCGCCACTGACAGATAAGAATAAAAATCAAAAGATAAAGAAAAAAGACTGGAATCGTGAAGCCCAGTAAATTAAAGAGCGTGATAGAAATTACGAGCGCCAGGACAAAGGCAAGCAGGCGGGCAAGGGCAGTACGCAGTGTTTCTTTTTTAGTCGGCTGAACCGAAAGAATTGCAACGATGCCGGCAGAAACTGCAAAGTCCAGCTTGAGAGCCTGGGCGCAGAGAATTGCGAGAGCGGCGGCCACGGTAATTTTTACTGTGTTTGTGATGATGGATTTCATGAGGAAAGTATAGCATGTAAAGGTGCTTTCTGTAATTGCTAAGTTTACAGGTAGGGGGTAAAATGATTTAGGAGTAAAAACTATGAAATCAAAATTGCTGTTCGACGTTCCGCAGTATAAGAAGCTGCGTGTGATTATTGATACCGATGCTGCCTGTGAGGCTGATGATCCTTTTGCGATTGCCCAGGCTTTGATGAGTCCCAAGCTGATGGTAAAGGGAATTCTTGCTGAGCACTTTGCGGTTGAGGACTCGGTGAAGCGAAGTTATGATGAAGTCTGCACAATTCTTGATGCCATGGATATGAAAGAGGTGCCTGTTTTTATGGGGGAGCCTGGCGCGAAGGCGACGGGATATTTTGAAAGGTCTGAGAGCGCCGGGGGCGCAGGGGCTGTGTCTTCAGCGGCTGATTTTTTGATTTCAGAAGCAATGCGTGACGATGAGGCTCCGCTTTTTGTTTTGTGTCAGGGAGCGATAACTAACGTTGCAGTTGCAATCAAAAAGTGCCCGGAGATTTTGAACAGAATGACAATTGTCTGGATTGGAACTCATGGACTTGCTGAGATTCCATGGCGTGAGTTTAATTCCGGGAATGATGTTGCGGCGGCAAATTACGTTTTGAGTCATGCAAAAAATCTCTGGCTGATTCCATCTAACGTTTATGTAACAATTACAGTTGGTCTCGCTGAACTTCAGCAGAAAGTTTTACCCTGCGGAAAAATTGGTCGCCATCTTTTTGAAAATATGGTCACCTATAATAATTCTCCGGCAGCCGGCTGGACAAAAGGCGAAAGTTGGTCGCTCGGTGATTCGCCTGCAATTGGTGTTGCGTTGAATCCTGATTGCGGTCACTACATTGAGCACGAGGCTCCGTTCATCAACGAAGACACATCTTCAAGCTTCGGTAAAGGGAATCCAAAAATCAGGATTTATACAGATATTGATTCTAGGTATTTGCTGGAAGATTTTTTTGCGAAACTGTCGTTGAATTATTGGGATTAAAATTGAAATTCGTAATATCTTCCTATTCAAAGATTTTAAAAATTTTGGGTAGTGTACACTACCCAAAGGAATTGAAATATTCCTTTGGGCGAAGTCTCGTAAACTCGACTTCGCCCAAAAAATAATAAAATCGTAGGAGGATTTTATGAAAAAAAGCATAATATATTTAAGTATGCTTATTGCAAGTTTATTTTTGTTTTTTGGATGTGATGATCCGAACAATACGGTGGATTCACATACAACCGAAATTACAGTTATATTCAATGCAAATGGCGGATTCTTATCAGATTCTGGTAGTATGACAAATTCAACAGCAAAAAAGTATACCATTAATAATGGAGACCCATCATTCTTTAATTTGCCAACAGCAGAATCATTAAGTCTTTCAAAAAACGGTTCAACATTTATAGGCTGGGCTACTGAGGCTGATGCAGCAACTGCAAAATATAAAGATGGTGAAAGTGTTTTTTGGACAACGGATATCACTCTTTATGCAATTTGGAAGAATGGCTATGGTGCGAGTGTTGATACTCTTTCATCAGTTCTTAATGCACACCAACATGAAAATGATATTGTAATTAACATTACAGGTTCATGGAAATCAGGAGATTACGAAAAGATTGCCTCAACCTTAAAAACAAGAGAAAGCACAAATACAAAACAATATACATTGGATTTTACATTGTATGATACCCACTACAGTATTTCTAACAGTTTTAAGGATTTAAAATACATGAAGAGTATTGTTCTATCTGATAGTTATATGGTTCCATTGTCAGATTCAAAACCTTTTGAAAATTGTAATTCGCTTCAGTCAATTTCGTTTGGAAATACAACAAGTCAGTATGAAAGTATAGATGGTGTTTTATATTTCGGTGATACATTGTTGTTTTATCCAAGAGGTAAAACATCTTCTAGTTTTACACTTGCTGCTGGAAAAAAATTGGAGCGTTATGCTTTTTTAAACTGCGTAATGCTTACTTCTGTAGTATTACCTAATACGATTACAAAAATTCCAGCCAGAACATTTCAGGGATGTAGTAATCTTGCTTCAGTAGATGTTATTCCAAATGATGCATCTAGTTGTTGTTATGAATGGATAATTGATAATGTTAATAATGACACCATTCATCAAACCGCAACAGGTATGGCCAACCTCTTAACTGGTGACTATTGTAATTTCACATGGACAAGAAAATAAAGCTTTTTATATTCTTCGATTAACTTTTCTTTATTTTTTTTGTGTTTGCTGGGTTAGTAATTGCCAGTCAGTAAACAGTTTGGTATAGCGCGGTTTTTAAAGGCCGCGCTCTTTTTTTGATTTTAATAATAAAACTAGAAACTTAATGTTGTTCGTTGCCTTCTAGAATATATTGCATAACTACAAATGATAATAGTTTTTAATAGCAGTTCTTGTTGCTAAGCATGCATTTTCCTTCATAAAAATCAAAGTATCTTTTGAGATTCCATATAGTGGTCTTGCTTCCTTTGTTTCAAGAACTGTGTTTTCTTCTTTCTTTATTATAATAAGCTCATCTAAGGTAACTTTATATAGTTTTGCAAGGGTGATGAGATTATCGATTCGAGGAAGATATTTTTTTTCTGGATTTTCCCATGTATAGATTGATTGGGGATTTTCCATTCCAAGAAATTCCTGAATCTGGGCTACAGTTAGGTTATTCTTTTCTCGCAATTTTTTTAGGTTTTGAGATGTTGCTTGTACATCAATTGTAGGAATTGAAAAACTAGAGTTATTATCAACCTGCATCAATATAAAAATAATACTTATTTTGTTAGAAGGCAAGAAAACAATTCTTTCTGGTATTCAGAATTAAGTTTCTAACTTAATGTTTTTCATTTATATGTGAAATATAATTTAGGTATGGAAAATGAAATAACATCAGTTTTAGTTGAAAGTAAGATTTTTATGATTCGTGGCAAACAGGTTATGATTGACCGTGACCTTGCGGAACTTTACGGAGTGGAAACAAAACGCATTACGGAAGCTGTAAAGAGGAATATTGAACGATTTCCTGAAGAGTTTAGGTTTCAATTAACAAGTAAGGAAATGGATGAACTGGTCGCAAATTGCGACTGGTTTATTCGTGAAGCTGCAACTATTAATACTTTTGAGATTGAAAAATGTAATAAGCGAAAAGGAGAGACATTTGCATGAAAGATATACGTTGTATAGGTGGAATTTATAGGAAATTTGACAAATGAAACTAATTAATAGTATATTGTAAGCGGAGGTAGTAAATATGACTACAATTTCTGCAAAAATCGAAAATGAAGATAAAAGTTCTTTTGAATCTATTCTTACATCTATTGGCCTCAATGTTTCAACTGCAATAAATGCTTTTGTTAAGGCTACAATTCGTGAAAAAGGAATCCCGTTTGAATTGAAAGTAGTTGATGATCCATTTATTTATTCTGAGGAGAATATGAAATATCTTCGTCAGGGAATCGCTCAAATAGAAAGTGGAAATGGAAAGATTCATGAGCTAAAGGAGAAGTAGTAATGATAAAAATTTGGGCGGATATTGCCTGGGATGGATATTGCGAATTCTTTGAACTTCATCAGCATAAACAAATAAAAATGGTTCATCTGCTTATAAAGGATATTGAAAGAAATGGAGTTGATAAAGGGCGTGGACAGCCAGAACAATTAAAATATGAATTATCTGATTATTGGAGCCGAAGAATTGATTCAGAAAACAGAATTGTTTATAAAGTCGAAGATGAAAAACTCTATATAGTTCAGTGTGGAACTCACTATAAGCATAAATAATGATTACACAAGTTTACAAACATCCTTAATATCTTTTTCAATTCGGGAAATAAGTTCTTCTTCCAGTGATTTTCCAAACTTATCTTCAAAAAGTGCTGAAGACGGAATACCAAGTGAAACGGCAATTTTGTCTACCATTTCTGGCTGTGGCCAAGAGTCGCGATTTTCTATCTGATTTATGTAATCTTTTAGTTTATTAACAAAAGTGTCTCGTATAGCGTTTGTGCTTTAAGAATGGCGTTTTTGTAGTAATACTATTGCATATAAAAAATTTAAATATTATCTCGGTAATTTGCATCTTTTGGGGAGACACACTATAATTACCTTATAAGATTAAGTTTTTTGATGTTTAATCTTATATTTTTATACAGTTATATTTAGATAGAGGGTTATATGAAAAAACTGTTTATAATACTATTTTTTAGTTTTATCAGTATCTTGTATGCGCAGGAATTTGAACTTATATCAGAGGCAAATGAACAAATGATATTGGTAAATCATAGCGGACAAGACGATACTTTCAGAATAAAAATACACATGTCTGAGGGGGTTTCTGCTAATGAAACGTCTCATGGATTCAAACTTAATGCAAATTCTGGAGAACGTTTTGCAACCTATGCAACCTACACTCTTACTAATAATCAAACAAAAAGAGTGCCTGGAGACTTTGACTGGACTAAAATAGATTGTGTAAAAGTTGAGTCAAAATCAGGAAATAAATATACATTAAATTTCTATACTAGATGGGATAATCTTTATGTAGAGATTCTACCTTATGAAGATTGGTAGCATGATATAATATTTTTATATTCCTTAATCAACTTATCTTTACTCCACTGAGCATTTGCAGGACTGGTGCTGGGCAGACAGTTGGTGGCGCCGGTGATTTCGCAGGAGGCGAGCACATCCCACATGGCGAGATTATGGCGGAGAAGAAAATCCTGTCGCTCGGTGATGGCGGCGGTGCGGTCTGGTGAGTTGTTCGGATGTTTGAATGATTCTTCGAAGACCTCAGCCATTACACTCCAGAATCTGTTCTGTAGATGCATGTAGAAAAATCCGGCTTCGCGACTTTTTGGCGAGGGCATGGTTCCGAGAATCAGTATGCGGCTTTCAGAGTTCCAGACCGGTGGAATTGGATGTGTGACGCTTTTTATTTCATTACTCCACCATGGAAGAAGCATTCGTAGACTTTTTTGTCGTGAAAATAGATTTCTTCGTAGCCCTGGAACCAGGTGAAGTCACCGTTTATTGAGCACTTGTAGGTGTATTCGCCGCTCTGGTAATATTCTGGGCCGCGGTAGGGCATTTTGTGGTCGGCGGCGCGCAGGGCTTCTTTTAAGAAGTTACCGCTGAATTCTTTTTCAAGTACGCGGCCCAGGTAGTTCATGGCGTATACGGCTTTTCCTTTTTTCCAGATGGCTTCTTCGCCTGCAAACTGTTCGCCGCCAACGTAAGTGTCGTGATAGGTGTAGTCGCCGTTCGTGTAGCGGAAGTCGTGGGAGTCGAGGCGGGTAGACTCTGTTTCGTTCATAAAGGCGGAATAGGTGTTTATGTTTGCTTCCAGGCGGAAGGAGATGAGCTCGTCGAGGTAGGTCTTGTCCGTGGCGTCGCCGCATACATTCATCATACACTGCTGGTCGCGCACAAGGTAGTCTACAGTTACACTCATCAGGTCGCTTATCTGGATAAGGTTTGCGATGTCGGGATAGGCCTGTCCGCTTTCCCACTTTGCTACGGCCTGGCGGGATACGTTGAGTTTGTCGGCCAGGGCTTCCTGGGTGAGGCCTTTGTTTTTTCTAAGTATCTGTAGTTTTTCTGAAAAGTTCATGCTTAGATAATATCATACATTTTCGCCTGCGCAAATCAAACACTAGTTGCAATTTAGTTACTTATAGTTGCGTTTTCTGCTATACTGATTTTATGATTCAGATTTTTGGAACGAATAAAAGTTTTGATTGCAAGGCGGCGCAGAGATTTTTTAAGGAACGCCGCATTCCTTTTCAGTTTGTGGATCTCAAGGAAAAAGAGATGTCTGCCGGCGAGTTTGATTCTGTTGTGACGGCCATTGCACGAACGGAAGGTGGACGCGACGCAGCCCTCGACGCACTGATTGATAAAAAGTCAAAAGACTACGCCAGCATCGCTTACCTGGACGACAGCGAAAAAGAAGGAAAGCTCTTTGAAAATCAGGCCGCCCTTCTCAAACAGCCGGTTTGCCGCAACGGAAAAACTGAGGCGACAGTTGGCATGGCGCAGAAAATCTGGGAAGGCTGGAAATAAATACCAGAAATAAAACCGAAAATAAAAGATATTTATCATATTAAAGTTTTTCAGTATAATTAAAATCTATAAAAAGGCGGTTCAAGTTTTTTTCTATAGCTCCGCCAACAGTTTATTTTGAAAAAGAGGCGCAATTATGAAAATTGAAACAAAAGTTTTACACTCAGGCTACAAGCCGGAAAATGGTGGACCGGGAACAATTCCTATCGTTCAGAGTACTACTTACCGCTTTGACAGCTGCGACCATGTTGCAGCCCTTTTTGATAAGCCTACAGAGTTTATGTATTCACGTTTTGCAAACCCTACCTGCGACGCAGTTGAAAAGAAAATCGCAGACCTCGAGGGCGGCGTTGGTTGTATGCTCACAAGCAGTGGTCAGGCAGCTTCGCTTCTTTCCGTTTTGAATCTCTGCTGCGCCGGCGACAGCTTCATCGCTTCATCAAGCATTTACGGCGGAACAATCAACCTCTTTGGCTTCACTCTCAAAAAGCTTGGTATCGAATGTATCTGGGTTGATGTTGATGCAAGCTACGAAGAAATCTGCAAGGCAATCAAGCCAAACACAAAATGTATTTTTGGTGAGACAATCGCAAACCCTGCCCTCACAGTTTTCGATTTTGAAACCTGGGCTAAGGCCGCTCACGACAATAATCTTCCTCTTATCGTAGACAACACTTTTGCAACACCATATCTCTGCCGTCCTTTCGAGTGGGGCGCAGACGTTGTAGTTCATTCAACAACAAAATATATGGATGGTCACGCAGTTCAGGGCGGTGGAGCAATCATTGACTCAGGAAACTTCGACTGGGAAAAGGCTTATAAGGCTACCGGTAAGTTTGCTGATATGGTTGAACCTGATGAAAGCTACCACGGACTGCGCTATGTTGGAGACTTCGGCAAAGCTGCTTATATTGTTAAGGCCCGCACTCAGTTGATGCGCGATTTCGGCTGTTACCCTGCAGCTCAGAGTGCTTTCTATCTCAACCTCGGTCTGGAAACTCTTCCGGTTCGTATGGAACGTTACTGCGCTAATGCCCGCAAGGTTGCAGAGTTCTTCAAGACCAGTGACAAAATTGCCAAGGTGACATACCCTGGCATTCCGGGCGACAAGTACTACGAGCGCGCTCAGAAGTATCTTCCAAACGGAACCTGTGGTGTAATTTCCATCAGCATTAAGGGCGGCCGTGCGGCAGCTGTCCGCTTTATGGATGCCCTCAAGCTTGCCTGCGACGAAGTTCACGTTGCCGACATCCGCACCTGTGTTCTTCACCCGGCCAGCGCTACCCACCGCCAGCTCACCGACGAACAGCTCGTTGCAGCTGGAATCGACGGCGGTATGGTTCGCGTTTCAGTCGGCCTCGAAAATGTTGACGACATCATCGAAGACCTCAAAGGCGGCCTTGCTGCTATCTAAGCGTGGACTTGTGTTTTTACCTAGCTTAAGTCTCTGAATGGCGCAAAGCCCGAGTCTTTTACTGTGTAAATGTGCAGCATTTCCATTGCGCGCGTAAGACACACATAAACCATATTGTATTGCTGTTCATAGAAGGTTTCGCTGTCAAAGGCGGAACCTTCTTCCATTCCCTGAACACGATGATCAGCAAGCAGAAGAACAACAGGAAAATCCAATCCTTTACAGTTTTGCATTGTACAAAGACGGATTCCTTTTGTATCAGCAAAATCAAAATTACGTTCTCCAATCTGTACGGCCTTTATGCTAAGTTCTGCGTCGAGACGATTTTGAATCTTTTCAAGTTTTTTAGTTTGATTTGCAATTATGCAGATATTTTCCTCTTCATAATTTAGTGTGCCTAAAAGCATTTTTACCTGCTGTAAAATCTCACTTATTAACTCATCAGTATTTTTGCCGCATGTGTGTTCAACCGGTGGTCCTGGACGGAAGGCAAGGGGCTGTGTTGATTTATCCATATTCTTAAATTTTGCCCGATAGCTTTCTGCATAGGCATGAATCTGACTGGTATTTCTGAAATTTGTTTTTAAAATTTTTGTGCGTCCACGAATATCTATACCAGAAAGATTCCAGTTAAAGCCTTTTCGGTAAATTGACTGATCGCTGTCACCGGCAAGAAATACTCCGCGCTTTGTAGATTTTTTGATAAGCGCAAGAATGACTGGAGGTAAATCCTGAGCCTCATCTACAAAAGAGAACTCTGTACAAAAGTCTGCTGCGCAGGCAGTTTCCATTGCGTTGATAATTTTTTTTGCAGCAAAGTTTCGAGGCCACACATTAGAGTTCTCAAGTGTCTTCTCAGCCTTTTCAAGCGTATTCCACATTTCTTCACGCTCTGCTTTTTTTAACGGATTTCTCATGCCACTGCGGTCACAAACTTTCACAATATAATCATCTTTTGTTATGCAGTTCGCCCATATAAATTCCTGACATTCAACATACATGTCTTTAGCGGAAAAACTTTCACTGGCAAAAATAGTTTCAAATGATGGTTCAAAACCAAAAGCGAGCTCTTTTGAAGGAAAAAACTTTTTGAGCATTGAGTGCAAAAAAGAGTCTGCCGTTGTAATGGAATTTTCCGGTACTTCAGTCCCTAAAAGTCTTGTTACGTATTGATTATATTTAACAAGACTTTTTGTATAAGTAAGAAGCTTAAACTTTGAGGTTAACGGAGATGTAGCGTCTTCAAAATTGAACTCAGATTTAAGTTCATTTATTGCTTTTTCAAGCGTCTTCAAAAGCACGAAAGACTTCCCGGTTCCAGCTGCTCCTTTTACAAGGTTGTCGCTGTTCATAAAGATTTGTTCAAGCACCTCGTTTTGTTCTGGAGTAAGACGAATTACCGAAGATTCGTAGTCGTGCCGGGTTCTTGTATAAGCAGCAACCTTTTCAAGATAAGAAAGATATTCTTTTGTGGACGCATAATCCTTAAGTTGTAAAAGAATTTCATCCTTTTCTTTTTTGAGTTTCATAAACTGTTCATTGTTTTTTTTGCGCAATTCATCGAGTTTTTCATTTTTTCTGGAGAGACTTTTTTCACTTTCTGCAAGTTCAATTATCAAATAATTTTCATGTGCCTCAACAGTACGGAGCTTGTCCTGTAGCTCACTATAATCATTTGCTTTTTGAGCCAGATTTTCATTTTCTTTTTTGAGTTTTTCAATCTGCGCAATTGCCTTTGTAAGTTCCTCACTTTGATACGGACTGTGTGAATCCCAGTTTTGAAGTTCTTTCTGAAGCTCAGTTAAAGCCCGGAGCTCTCCCCATTTTTCTGCACGTGAAAAAGCAAGAAAACATTCAACTGTGGTCTGTGCATCTTCGGGAGATATTTCTGCAAACTTGTGGCGTACATCATTTGCAAGGTAATGATTTTTGTAAATCTTTTTCAGGATTTTGAAGAGAGCCCAGTCTTCATTTGAGAGAGTGCGTTTTTCTGCTCCTTTGTAAATCGGTTTTCCATGGTCAGTGTAAAAGTCAGAGGTATAGCGGTTAATGAGAACTCCAAAATCATTATCAGAATCATAATTATTTATTGCATATTTTTGCTTGAGGCAGCGCTCCATGAGAGAGTGCATTGCAAGTACAAAGAGTCCGAGGTCTGCATCACGGGCGCGAAGAATACGAGTCAAGTCAGTATCAAGATTTGTAATAGGCATAAAAAAATTATAATTGATTTTATTTATATGTGCAATTTTTTAGTTTCGCTACAAAGACCCTTCTAAAGAATCTCATCAAAGGTTTGAAGAGTAGAAAAGAAAAACTCTTTACAGCTCTCTTTTACAGGATAATCTGAGATTTCTTCTTTTAGCAGCTTTGCATTATCGAGCATTTTATATATTCCTGAAGGTTCTGAAATACAGGCATGTACAAGATCCATAACTTTATAAAGAAAGCTTTTGTCAAAATCTTCCGGTAATTCTGCATCTATTAAGAGAAAAGCTATGCTGAATGATATACACTGCATTGGAATTATTATTTCTTTGAATGATGGTATTTCTTCATTTCCGTTAGACATATTCGTTCCTCCTTTTTTTTCTTTGTGTTTTCATCTATTAGGCGCATAAATCATAAAAATCATGCAAACCATCCAACTCATTTTTTAACGTTGAAAGAGCTGCCTGTTCAAGTTGATGAATACGAGCTTTTGACAGTCCATAACTTTCAGCAATCTCGCTGAAAGCCTGCGGTTCTTTGTAATTCAGACCGTAGTGACGTGTGAGAATATCAGCCTCTTTTGACGACAGGCTTGTCAGCGCTTTTTTCATGTTTCCAATCATTTCATTATTTATGCATTCTTCTTCAACGGAATTTTTTGAATTATCACAGAGAGAAGAAAGAAATGCTTCTTCATCAAAATCAGGATCATTTTTGCGGTTGATAGGGCAGGCCGGATTTTTGAGAGACTTACCGGCTGCATCCATAATCTCTTTACGAATCCAGTTTTTTGCGTAGGTTATAATGCGAAAGCCTTTTTCAAAATCAAACTTATCTACGGCTTCAATCAGACCAATAAGTCCAATCTGAACTAAATCCTCGTCATCAAAATTGTAACCCTTAAAGCTTCTTGAATATTTAATTGCATAAGGAATGTTTGAAAGAACGAGAAGATTACGTGCTTTTGCATTTCCATTTGCAGCCTGAACTGCAAGTTCATATTCTTCCTCGCGGGAAAGAATGTTGAAGTGTGGATATTTAGACATAGACATAGAAACCTCCTGACATGTTGAATGTCGATTAAATGAGAATGTTTATTTTTGGTGAAAATAATTAATTAAGGGTGTTAATAATATATTTAACTTAACTCTCAAAATTGCGAAAAATTATTAAAATTTTTCAATTTTTTTTCATATTCTTCTTCCCAATATTTTACTTTTTCTTCATCGTAAATCGGGTTTGATGGATTTTTTGAGTCGTAAACCTGTGCAAGCCAATGGCACATCATTGCAACGGCATTTTGAGTACAGTCACAGCTTTCCTTTTTGCTTTCTTCTATTGCGTGTAGGGCAAGCTTTTCTGCGTTGAGAAAATCCTGGGCAGTCGGAAAATTTTCGCCGGCTTCAGAGTTACTTTTATCGTCCAAAGCAACTCTTATACATTCTCCCATCGCAAGCCAGATTTTTGCGTGAACACTACCAAGTTCTGCGGCCTTTGTAAAATATTCGCGGGCTTTTTTTTCGCTTTCTTCAGACATGTTGTCGATAAGGAGCTTTTTAGATTCATCCTGCGAGTCATAAAGCCCCAGACTGTAAAGAAATCCCAAAGTTTTAAGTGCAAAGATATTGCCTTTTTCACCCTCTTCATTGAGGTAAGCCAGATTTTTTTCGAAATTGATTCCCTGATCAATTTCCTCTGCAGCGAGCTCAAGCTTAGAAAGATTTTGTGTAGACATAGTGACTCCCCGGCATTTTATATGCCTGAAAAAATGAGAAATTAAATGTTTAGTAAGCCTATAAAAAGTGAATGTATTATTAATATAGGCTATTTTTTTGAAACGTAAAGTAAAAAAACAGTAATTTCAAACAATCAATCTAACTTAAAATGTAGATTTGTATAAAAAAGGAAGAATTCGATTTGTGCGTTGGTAACATTGTGTTCCTTGGAAAGATCATTAACTTTTTCCAGATAACTACAATAATCATCATAGTTTTGTTTCCATGAATGTCCTATATCAAATTCATCAATAGTGTTTTTATTTAACGATAAAAGAACCTGTCTGTCATAAATCAAACAAGGATTATCATTAATTGTAACCTGGAAGAAATACAGTATTTTTGAAAGGGTTGAAAAACCAAGTCCAGAAATGACAAGGAGCTCCTTAAAGTTTGTATCTTGATCTTCAGAGCCTTCTGGAATGTTCTTGTTTTTGTATTTATTTAATTTTTCTTTTATTATAGAGAGATTACAAAAAATATTTTTTGAGAGAGACCCCTGTCCGCCTGAAGGATAGCCCCACATTAATGTTTTTAATATTTTTTTCTCTAGATTTTGTTCATCAAAGATATCACTTCTAGAAATTAAGATTTCATCATTTTTAGAAAAAATGCTTTTCAGGTGTTTTAATATTTTCTCTTGATTATTGATGTCTTGAAATCTATCGTGTAAATGCTCGTCATCTTTCAGCCAGTTTTTCCTTTTGATTAATGAGATCTGTTTTTCAACAGGAATGTGTTTAATTAACTCAATGTGTTCTTTTATACTACTCATAACTTCACCTTATGTTTGATTATACATTAAGTTTTTAGAATGGCAAAAAAATTCTTTGATAAAACCAAATTTCACATTTATAATAAATTCAGAGGTGTAAAATGGCTAACGAAAAGAAAGTTCTTACAATCAAAAATAATATTCTTGAAAAATGTGCAAATTCAAAAAATGCAGTTGATATTGAAATTCCAGATGGAGTTACAGAAATTGCCAGAGAAGCTTTTGCTGGAAAATGCGCTAGTGGCTGTGCTTCTCTTTTAAGCGTTGTAGTTCCAGACAGTGTAAAAGCTATCAGACGCGGTGCCTTTGCATATTGCAGGAGCCTGCAAAAAGTTACACTTCCAAAAGAACTTGAAATACTCGAAGCTTATGTATTCGACAATTGTCGTGCTCTGGAAGAAATTGTTATTCCAGAAGGAATCTCAACAATAGAATACGATACCTTCAAATTTTGCTTAAAATTAAAAAAAATAACCCTTCCAAAATCATTGAAAGTCATTCAGGAAGGCGCCTTTAGTGAATGTCAGCTTTTATCTGAAATCAATTTTGCCGGTTCTAAAGAAGATTGGGAAAAGGTGGAAGGCAAGGAATATCTTCTTAATTCAGATGTAAAAGCATCCTCTGTTAAGTGTCAGGATGGAGAAGCAGAAGATCCTGAGTTCTTAATTGAAAATAATGTGCTTGTAAAGTTTATGCGGCCAAATCAAAAGCAAGTTGTTATTCCAGAAGGAATTACAGAAATAGGGGAAAGCGCTTTCCAGGGATTTAAGAATCTTGAAACAGTTGAAATTCCTGAATGTGTAAAAAAGATAGGTCGATTTGCTTTTGATGGTTGTTCCAGTTTGAAGAAAATAAATCTTCCGTCTGGAATTAAGAGTCTCGAATATTCTTTGTTTAACAATTGTGAATCCTTAAAAGAACTAACCATCCCGGAGGGTGTTACTGTAATAAAACAGCTTTCTCTTGCCCGTTGTGGTTTTAAGGAAATCAAACTTCCTGAAAATCTTAAAGAACTTGATTATGAAGTTTTCAGTGGAAACGAAAATCTTAAGTCAATTGAAATTCCTAAAGCTATTACAGAATTGAAGGCCAGGCTTTTTGAACACTGCAATGCACTTGAGACTGTTAGACTACCAGAAAAAATTACTGTAATAGGAGCTTGTTCTTTTGCCGGATGTCTTAAACTAAAGTCAATCAATATTCCTGATTCTGTAGAGAAAATAGGTAATGAAGCTTTCATTTATTGCAGGAAGCTTCAGAATATTACACTTCCAAAGAATCTTACGAGTATGAAATATCAGGTTTTTAGATTTTGCGAGTCTCTGGAATCAATAGAAATTCCAGGCACCCTTGAATCAGTTGACGGAAGTAACTTCTCGTACTGTGGATCACTCAAAAAAATTGTATTGAATGAAGGTGTAAAGAAAATTGATAAATTTGCTTTTAACCCTTGCCCTGCGCTAGAGTCAGTAAAGCTTCCTTCAACTATAGAATATATAGATCCTGCTGCTTTCTGTGATTCAGAACCACAGCAGGTAAAAGAACTGGAATCTCTTTCCGAAGCTTATCCTGTAAAGAATGGAAAGATAAAAAGCAAGTCTAATAAGGTTATGCTTACATTAGAAGCAATAAAATAGATTTTACCCGTGAGGTGCAACGTGTATCTGGCCGAAGGCGTGAGTTCTTTTGATATCTTTTTTGTCGCACCATTCGAAAAAGGCTTGAAGAGCGTCATCACAAAGCTGAGTGTTATGAGGGCCCAGTGCCTGCCTTATTGAAAAGTCCGGAGTTACCTCTATGCAGATGCGGTATTTGTTCTGGAACATTGCATAGACAATAGTTGCCCGCCTTTCCAGCACCGCATTCTTGTAACCCCAGCCAACGCAGTTGCTCATTGCGCTTCCAATTTGTTTGAGGGTATAACTATCCTTTGCTACATAAAAACAGAAGCGTTCTTTATCGGGCACTTCTTCCAGCTCTTTGGTAACCGGATTTTCCCGGAACTGACGACCGGCCTTATACTCCAGAGCCATAAATTCAGGCTCGATGGTAAAAGGAACATTTGCCTCAACCTTGTGGCTTGAACTTAATCCTTCAAGGTTCAGCTGCTCCTGTCGCCGGAGAAAAAAGTCATGAGTATATTGATTAAAGCCCTCACGCATTACTTCCTTTTTTTCCTGGTCGGTGAGATGAGGAGCACAAACAGAATACATATTGATTGCATCAGTAATGATTATTGGCGAGACTGTTTGATCTGCAAAAAAGCCCACGGTGCGCTCAATAGAATTCCACACGGTTTTTTGATTTGAAAGGGCAAGCATGTCGCGTACAAATTGCTTGAGCGGTTCCCGGATAAAGTAAGTAATCTGGCCGCCTGCAAAAGAAATCATAAAGTATTTTAGAAAAGCGTAAAAAGATGGAGCAGGGGACTTTTGAAGAAGATTTACATCGGTAAAGCCCATATCCTGAGCGGCCGCATAGCAGATTACGCTCTGAGGAAATTTCTGATAAAGCTTGCGAAGAGTTTTTGTCGGCTTAATGTCCATGCTGTCAAACATTTCGTTTTCTGCTGTCGGAGTGTTGCCCGAAGAAAGAGCCGCAAAATCCGGGTCGTAAGGATTCAAGCCCCAGTGCTGGGCAATGCGGTAAAAGTTGATGTTGAAGGGGCTGAGCATATAGCCCAGAATAACACTTAAGCCCCCGAGCTTTGAGGCAACCGTAGGGCAGATTCCAAACTCTTCCTTGTAGGCCGCTCCCATGTCGCTTAAGATTTCAGAAGTGATTTCCTTGCAGAGAACTCCGGTCAGATCTTCGCGCTCGAAAATCGGTGTTCCGTTTTTGAAAAGGCGCTTTCTTTTAGTGTTTACTTCGTAAATGTTTTCCAGCAGGCGTCTGTTTTTTGTTGAGACCGTCTGTGAATTAACCTTGATATACCAGTTGCCCTCTTTTTTGCTTACGGCATAATTATAATTAAAAACTGTGTCGTCTTGAGTAAAAGGGCCGGTGTAAAGTTTTCCGCAGGCGGTCTTCAGCACATTCTGTTGGAAGGCGGCAATCTTTTCCCACCTCTTGTGCTGGCGGCAGAAAACCGTTTTCTGCTTCAGGTTTATAATGGTAGGGAAAACAGAAAGCGATTCATCCTGGTGCGGCACAAAAGAGTTTTTTATAATGTCATATCCCCAGTAGCGATTCATCTTGTCTTTTAGTCCCGTTTACTATGAATAATTATGCTGTGTGAGAGCATGACCTTCATGCCATTTCTGAAGAATCCTTTCTTCTTCTTCATCAGGACAGTCATTTCTGTCTACACGTTCCTGGAAAATTTCTTTTCCCCGAACTTCAATGCAGATTTTATACTTATCATTTTTTGTGACATAAATAATCGTGCATACCTTCTTTGAAATCTGGTCGGCATAAGAGGCAACACAATTGTGAAGACTGGTTCCGATTTCGCAGAGTTGATTAGAGTTTCGTGGCAGGCGGAAGGAATATCCGTCAATATCATCTTCAAGTTTTCTCTCTTCTTCTGAATATTTAAAGGTGATTTTTTTACTTGTCAGCCGATAACTCAAATTTGAAAGTGCATCATGATTAAATTGAGTAAAGCCGTCTTTAAGAATATCTTTCTTTAGTTGCTTTGGTATATGACGGAAATATTTATGAAACATAGTAAAAGCATCATTCCTGTCTAGGAAAGTAAAATCATTGTCATCAAGTTTTTCCTGATCAATCAGCTTTAACAACAGGTTCAGAGCTGCAATTTCTCCGCGACGTTTAATGCAATATCTTGAAAAGAAAATAAAGGCCTCTCGTGGTAAATCATTTATAAAATTGTAGTTTTTAGAATCTTGAATAACCTTGTTGTAAAGATTTACATCTCTAAAACCTGCAGCGTGAAGCCTTATATAGGTAAACAGGATAAGAGGGGCTTCAGAATATACTTTTCGTAGAACTCTGTAACCATTTATATGATTCTTCCGCAGAAATTTATTGAGAACCTCTGTGTCTGTTCGTTCATATTTAAAGCGGATATTTAAGGAATCAAATTCCTTGTTTTTAAGAACTACGAAAAGTTTAGGTTCGCAGGGAAGCATTGTGAGATAATACATTTCTGTGAGATAACGAGGAGTTTTATTGTCCAGGGACATATCGCTGACTGTAGGTGTAGTTTCAAGTCCTGTGTAAATTTTTGCCAGTCTGCAAAGCTCCTGATAAGCCTCTTTTAGTACAGCTGTAGGATAAGCCGACAGTTCAAGGTCTCTCAGTATGTTCATAAGATTGCAATGTCTCGCAAAAGAGGGATTATCACTGTAATACTTATAATAAGTATCTTCTGGATTTATAAAGTTCTCAGAGAAGATGCCATTTTTCATATCATAAAAAAAAGTTTCACGGCTTGTTTCTGAAGGTGGAGGCAGGGCGTCGGAATAACAGGGGAAGGTGACAAAACTTTTTTCTGGATTGTTCCACTGGGCTTTCCAGTCTGTCAATTCTTTGCGCTTAAACTTTATGAAGGACAGCGTTAGTGTCAGTTTCTCTATATCTGTAATTATTTCTGCGGCGATATAATCCTTACTGATTTTGTTGTTGTCTTTATAATATTTTGAATTTATAAAATATCGGCTCTGTTCTCTTTTCCAGTCATAATAATCTTTCATTTCACAAGGAGATAAATCTTCAAAATCTATATTCCTATTTTTATCAAAAATAGAATTTCCCACAAAATAAGGTTTTACAGGATTATATGGAAATTCTACAAACTCTTCCGGAATCTGGCTTTCAGTTGAGGAAGGCATTTCTTCTGATTTTTCCCAGATTCTTTTTTCATTATTAAAAACAATTGTGTCCGGAATATAATTATTTTTGAGACGTATTGGAATAATCTGCTTTTCTGTTTTGCTGGAAACAAAATCTGCTGTTCCAAACTGACGATAGAAATATTTTTTTTCGAGCTTAGGATCAATCATAAAATCTAAAACCTCTGATAAACTAATTAATAAAACGGCTACCAATATCTGAAAAAGAGTCCCTTGAAATATAGATTTCGCCTTTTTCTTCCAGGCTTTCCAGTATTTCAATAAGCTCCTTTTGTGTTTCTATAATATCAGCCTGATTTATTACCTCCCCAACAAACTCCATGTCTTCACGAAGCAGGGTAGCGGCATGGTAGCTCATGTTCTGGAATACCTTTTCTCGTATTTCGTTATCAAGGCCTTTAAGTGCTATTGCCAGATCCATCTGGTCTACTTCGCGCAGCCATTTTTGAATTGCCCTGTCATCAAGAAATAAGAGAATAGATAAATCTGTTGCATAATAATCTACATTCATTGCAAGAATAGGATTTATTGTATAAAAGTCTACAAGTTCTTCTTTTGTCTGTTTGCATGGCAATATCGAATTGTTCATTACTTCAGCTGCACAAGCTTTTGCATAAAATCCTGAACGCTTAAGAACTGTTCCTGCCGCACTTAAAACACCTGGCTCAATATTAGTTTTTTCACTGTCTGCATCGAATAAGCTTTTCACGTTTTGACGAATTGCTTCCGGCAGCTTTGCGAGCGCTTCTTCTCGACGCTGGTCCGGCAGGTAGACAAGTAGCTTGGCTAGAAAGACCATGTAGCCGGTATCAAAAAACTCTTCTATTATTCCAAATGATTTTTCACATGCTGCTTCAAGCTGCTTTCTGAATTTTAAAACAGTGTTATTGGAATCTTTATCATTGTTTATAACTTTGCTTGCTGTCTTTTTCACGAGCCTGCTCCTTGCGTTTTGTTATGAAAAACAGAAGCCTACACGGCACTCGTTTTCTTCTTTGTCCAGCCGCTCGTTTTCGCAGAGTTCAGCGATTTCGTCATAAGAAGGAAGTGTCCCTTTTATGATTTCTGTCATTTCACATTTTCGCACAATATTGTCAATTTCGCCACCGGAAAAATCAAAGCGGTCAGCGAGTTTCTCAAGGTCAGAATCGCAAAGCTCAGGCAGCTTGCTTCCCCAGATTTTTTTGCGGGCTTCAAGACTTGGTTTTTCGTATTCAACCTTAAAAAGGAAGCGTCGTTCAAAGGCCTTGTCCATATTGTTGCAGAGGTTAGTTGTTGCAAAAATAATTCCATCCAGTTTTTCCATTTCTTCCAGAAGAATATTCTGAATGGCATTTTCTGTCTGTGCACAGTTTCCCTGGGTAACATCCTTGCGTTTAGAAATCAGTGCATCAGCTTCGTTGAACAAAAGAATCGGTGTGTTTTCGAGGTGACGTTCCGAATCCTGGCAGAGCTTTCTGTAATTAGTAAAAATCTTCTTTACGATTTTTTCGCTCTCTCCAAACCACATTGATTTTGATTCAGAAATATCAACATGAAGAATTTTTCTGTTTGTCTTTTTTGCAAGCTGATAAACCGTTTCAGTCTTTCCGGTTCCTGGTGCGCCATAAAGAAGCACAGCAACGCCTTTTGAAAGACCCTTTTTTTCAAGACGCTTCTGCATGGCAACAAGATTTTTCTGCGAAAGGCTTTCCTCCAGCATATCAATCTGCTTCTGTACCTTTTCAGAGTAAAAAAGCTGCTTTTCTTTCAGCTTTTCCGGCTCAAGAATATTCTTGTTGCAAATCGGCTTCTTTTTATACAAATCCGCATTCTTGCCGTAAATCAATTCAATAGTACGGTCGCTGAGTGTAACTGTTGTTCTTTCTACAACGTCATTTTTTTCAATTTCGATAAAGCCGTTGGTGCTTAAAGCATCTTTTTCATCTAGCATTTTACGAAGATTTGTAAAGTATGCATTAGTTTTTGCATATAAGTCACTTAGAGTAGAACAGAGACAGGATTCATTACCATCAAGAAAGTCCTTTGTACAGTCATAAAGAAAAAATCTGTCCTGAGCCTCAAGCTTAGTTTTCAGAATTTTCTTAAAGAAAGGCAGCTCTGCAAACTTTTCTTCCAGCGAAGACAGTTCACGCTTTTTTAAAAGATGCGACATCCGCTTTTCGTAGGTCATTGCAAATTCATGGAGAGCATCAATTGTAATTTCCAGATTAGATTTTTGATCTTCTTCTTCTGCATATTTTTCTGCCTGACTTCCAAAGAGCTTCTTCACTCCTTCATAACTTAATTTTAAAATACTTGCATAGCAGTCACGGCGTCTGTAATCATTAGAAATCTGTTCAAAAGATGTTTTTATAAGATTTTTTTCATAAAGAACATCAGTCTTCTCTCTTAATCGTTTTGCACGGGTATATTTTACAAACATTCCGATAATATCCGAGAAAAAGTCAGAATCTTCATCCATAAGATTTTTTCCGCAGATACAAAGAGAACTGAGCAGATAAAGAATAATGCGTGATTCCTGATCTTCCGGAAATTCCTTTTTGATATTGACCATAATTTCATCCTGGTCATACTTTCGTTCATAAGTTGCGATGGTTCTGTAAAAATCTTCATCAACACAGGAGTTTCTTAAACAGTTCTTAAAGAGATTGAAGAAATTCATAAAGATTTTGTCGGTGGTATCTTTGCTTTCTTCAATCTGAATAATTGGAGTGCCTTCGACAATGCTTTCTACAACCGGTTCTGTAACTTCGTAGCCTGAATTTCTGTCATTTCTGCGTGCAAGACGTGAGTCTGATTTTTTCTGTTCAATCAGGAATTTTTTCTGAAGCAGACTGAAATTCTGACTATAAATCAATATGCTGATATGAGGGATTTCAAGAAAATCTGCAATTTCCGCAAGAGAGGAGGCAGAAGACTCCTGCATTTGAAGATAAAAAATTACTGTAAAGAAAACAGCAGAGGTTTCGTCAACATTAAGATAATTAGCGAGATGTTCAAGATTTTCTTTTTCTTCTTTAAGAAACTCTTCTTCCAGCTTACAGCCCTGGAGTTTTTCTGAAAGGTCTATAATAATCTGTAAAATTGATTTTTCTTTTGTGTTTACGTTGGCCATTTATGTCTCCTTAGTACAGAATAATATATGGTCTTTTTTTCAAAAGTTTAGTTTTTCTGCATTATTGATATTCAGGTCCAGTGATTTTCGGCTGACTTGTCATTGTCGGGCTGTCATTGTGGGACTGTCATTATCGAGCTGTCATTGTCGGGCTTGACCCGACAATCTTTGAAATCATATAATTAACGCATGCCTTTACAACTTTCCTGGACAGACTACCCGGAGCCCGCCGATTCGCCGGATTTTTTTAATGCCGCTGCATTTGAGCCCCGGTTCCCAAAAGATTTTGAACACCTTTTAATAAAGGGGGATAACTATCCTGTTCTTAAGCTTCTTTCCGCAGGCAGGGCAGATTCTCGAGCTTTTAAAGACTGTCCGGATTTAACAGAGGCTGTTGATATCATTTACATCGACCCGCCCTACAACACCGGCAACGACTTTACCTATAACGATAACTTTACCGCCCGCGACGCCCATGGCGCCACAGACCGCCACAGCCAGTGGCTCAGTTTTATGCAGCGCCGCCTCTCAGCGGCCCGCCCCCTGCTCAAGCCAACCGGCTGCATCTTCATAGCAATAGACCAGAGCGAGCTTTACACACTTAAGCTCCTTTGCGACCAGATTTTCGGTGAAGAAAACTTTGTAAACGACTTTATGTGGCTGCACGGTAAAGGTAAAAAAGACACCTGGTCACGCACCCTCCAGCAGCACACCCTCTGTTACGCCCGCGATAAAAAAAATCTGAAAGCCTTCCGCGAAGTACAAAGTACAGACTGGGCCACCACGAATGCCGACAATGACCCGCGCGGAAACTGGTTTTCGGGCAGTATATCTTTTACAGAAAAGCGCTCAAATCCAAATCATAAAAATTATTACACAATAACTTCTCCGAGCGGCAAGGTCTGGACCCGCCAGTGGCAGACAGACGAAGCTCATATGAAGGAGCTTATTGCCGACAATCGCATCTTCTGGGGCCAGGCACCCGCTTACGACAAGGTTCCACGTGTAAAAATCTTCAACGACCAGCAGTCAGAAGTTATTCCCCGCAACATCATAGAACCGCTCGAAACAACCCGTGCCGCCCAGCACCACCTGGACGAGCTTCTGGGCAGTCCACACGCCTTCGATAACCCAAAGCCTGTTAGTCTTATCAAACATTTAATCGAAATTACCTGCCAGCCTTCCGACGCCCTTATCCTCGATTTCTTCGCTGGCAGCGGAACAACCTTCGAAGCAGTCTGTCAACTCAACGCAAAAGACGCCGGCCACCGCCGCACAATTCTTGTTCAAAAGGACGAAAACGGCATTTTTGAGCTTTGTAAAAAACGCTGCAAAAAAGTTGCCGACATCTTAAATCACCCCGAATGGACCCCATATATAGTGGAATTTACCTAAATTTTCCCCAAATTTATCTAATTTTAACAAACTAACGTTAGTTAGTAGATTGTATTTTCCTCTTCAACCGAAAAAAATACCCCTTATATGAAATTTTTCAGACTTTCGTTATAAATCCATCACTACTATACTTCAGACTGAAATAAAGAGAGTCTGGGCTAACAGGCTCAATCAAATTTTATATTAGGAGTATGGTATGAGAAAAACTAAACTCATCGCATTTGCAATGGTTCTTGCAGTAATTCTTTCTTCAACATATGCAAAGCCAAAAAAACAAACAAAATCAAAAGGAACTGTACCGGGAACTGCTAAAACAGCAGGCTGGACTCTCAACACAGACAAGCCTATTAAGTTAGACTGGTACATCAACTTCAGCTGGTTCGCTCGTCACTGGGGCGATTCTATGGTTTCAAAGTACATCACAGACAAAACTGGTGTAGACATCAACTTCATCGTTCCTGCTGGAAATGAATCTGAAAAATTAAACTCAATGATTGCAGGCGACGCACTTCCAGATTTAATTACAATCGGATGGTGGGAAGGTCAGGTTCCAATGATGATTGATGCAGGTCTCGTTGAACCTCTCGATGAACTTGCAAAAAAATACGACCCATATTTCTTCAAGGTTGCTAATCCGGATAAACTCGGCTGGTACCGCCAGGAAGACGGTCACGTATACGGATATCCAAACGCATCTTATACACCAACAGACTATGCTAACTACAAAGGTAAATTAACTTCAAACGAAACTTTCCTCGTTCGCAAAGATATGTGGGAAGCTATCGGTAAGCCAAATATGTCAACTCCAGAAGGATTCTTAAAGGCACTCCGCGCTGCAAAGGCTAAGTTCCCTACAGTAAACGGCCAGCCACTTATTCCTTTCACAACAAATGAATTTGGTGATACAGGTTGTTCACAGCTTCAGGGCTATCTTGCTCACTTCCTCGCAATTCCTCCAGAGAAGGACGGCAAGTTTGTAAATGCAGACCTCGGCCTTACTGATGATCCTGAGTATATCCGCTGGATGAAGACACTCCGCCAGGCTCATTCAGAAGGCTTGATTCCAACTGATATGTTCGTAGACAAGAGAAGCCAGATTGAAGAGAAAGCAGCACAGGGACGTTACTTCTGTATGCTCTATCAGAACTGGGATATGCAGGCTGCTCAGCACGCACTTTATGCTCGTGATCCAAACTCAGTTTACATTGCAGTAGACGGTCCAAAGAACAGCCGCGGTGATGACCCAACTCTCGCAGGAGGCGGAATTGCAGGCTGGACAGTTACTCTGATTTCTAAGAACTGTAAAGACAAGGCTCGTGCAATTCAGTTCCTTTCTTACCTCATCTCAGATGAAGGACAGATGGATACAAACTTCGGTATCGAAGGCAAAACATACACAATGAAGAACGGTATTCCTGAACTTACTCCAGAAATGAAGAAGCTTGATTCAACAGACAAGAACAAACAGGAAACTGATGTAGGAATTATGTATACATACTGGATGCTTATGGATACAGCATGGCAGGCACAGTGGGGAACAGAATATGCTCCTTCACTTGGACAGCCACAGCTCTGGACACGTCCTTATGTAAAATCATTTGCAGCATACGACGGACTTACACTTCCTGTTGGTTCAGAAGAGCAGCTGATTTATGAAGACATCCAGCGCCGCTGGGGTAAGGTCCTTCCACAGTTGATTCGTGCGAAAACAGAAGCTGAGTTTGATCAGATTGTACGCGACTACAACAAGTACAAGAAAGACAAGGGCATCGACAAGGTAATTGCAGCTCAGTCTAAGCTGATGCAGGCAAATAAAGAAAAACTGGGAATGTAAAAAAAACACTGCCGTTCGCTGCATTCGCCGTGAACGGCATACCCAATCGGAGAGAGATAAAAAAATCAGGAAGGTAAAAAATGAAAAAGCAGATTTTTCTTTGCGCCGGACTTTTGACAGGAGCAATGGTACTTCTTTCATCATGTCTTACAATTCACGCAAAAAAAATTGTTGAAGCTCCTTATCTCCCTCCGGAAGAAGCATATGCAGATGCTGGTGAACAGGAAAAGAACTTCAAAGTTTATTATTCAGGCTCAAAATCTCCTGTAATCGATGGAGAATTTAATGAGTGGGAAGGGCTGGATGGAATCCACGTACGCCGCATGGTTTACGGTGGAATGTTCAATCCGGAAAATACAGACGGACTTTTTAAGGTTCGAGCAGACGATTCTTTCCTCTATATTTTTGCAGATATTAATGATGACCAGCCACAGGAAAATAAATTTCCTGCTCCACAGGCCTGGCGCGATGACTCTATCGAATTCTTCTTTGGTACAGATACAAGTTATCACACTTTCTATAAATCAACAGATCATCGTGTAAGAATTGTACCACAGAGCAAATCAAATAAAGTAGCTTACGATGTAAGTGTAAACGACGTTTCAATGAGCGGAAGCATTAAGGCTGCCGTTGTTTACAGCGAACATGGTTACAAAATCGAAGCTGCAGTTCCTTTCTCACTTATGAGCATTAAGAAACTCAAGCCAAAGCAGAAGGTACGCGGCGACTTCCAGATTAACGATGCAGACGAAGGAAAAGAACGTGCCCGCCTTATCCACTGGAACAGTGCTAGGGATAATACTTACGTAGACGCAAGTTCATGGGGCGACGGAGTTGTAGTAGATCTTGATGCAGAACTGGAGGCAGATGATGAATAAAAAACGTATAGCTGTATTTACAGCAATCCTTGCTTTTATTAATCTTTCAATTTTCGCTCAGTTCATCAATGTAAAAAAAGATGCAAACGGCTGGCGCCTTATGGATGGCCGCAAGGAAATTGAAGTAAAAGGAATCGTATGGTCTTACACACCAATTGGTGAAACTCATACTTATGATTTGTGGTCAAAGAGCGACGAATACATTGAACGCATGATTGATACAGATATGCCAATGCTTAAAGCAATGGGCGTAAACGCAATCCGCTGCTTTAGTGATATTCCTCCAAAATGGGTAGAGTACATTTACACAAAATATGGAATCTACACAATCGTAAATAATCTGCTTGGCCGCTACGGTGTTACAGTAAACGGCACCTGGTATGCAAACACAGATTATTCAGACCAGTACACCCGCGAAACTCTTGTTGCCATGGCAGAAGAGACAGCAGAAAAATACCGTGCAGTAAACGGTGTGCTTATGTACATGTTCGGTAACGAAAGTAACTACGGACTTGTATGGTCTGGTTCAGAAATTGAAAACCTCCCTGTAGGTGAACAGAACACAGTAAAAGCAGGCTACCTCTACAGCCTTCTCGAAGAAGCAATGGCAGCCTGTAAAGAAATCGACCCATTCCACCCTGTTGGAATTGTAAACGGTGATACTCAGTATCTCGAGCTGATTAAGGAGCTTTGTCCTTCTCTCGATATTCTTGGTGTAAACGCTTATCGTGGTTTCCGCTTCTATGATTCTTTCTATGAGAATGTTGCAGAGGTTCTCGACAAGCCTCTTATGTTTACAGAAGCAGGTGCAGATGCCTATAACGAAATTACTCATCAGGAAGACCAGTATGCTCAGATGGTTTATCTTATGAGCCAGTGGAAAGAAATCTACCAGCAGGGCTACGGCAAGGGCCGCTCTCAGAATGTAATTGGTGGATTCGTTTTTGAATGGATTGATGAATGGTGGAAGCATTATCAGAACAAAGATCTTGAGCTTCATAATGATACAGGTACCTGGTCAAACTCTGGTTACGAGCTCGACTACCGTGATGGCCTCAACAACATGGATGAGGAATGGTTCGGTATCTGTGCTCAGAGTAAGTTGACAGACCGCGGAATCAATAAGCGCATTCCTCGTGCAGCATATTATCTTCTTCAGGATATCTGGAAGCTTTCTCTCTACAAGTCTACAGAAGCTGATATTGATAAGACCTTTGCGTCACTCGACACAGCAATGTACCTTGCAAACGGAAATGAAAAATCAATCAAAGAAATGATTAATGAAAATAATATCATTAAGATTGATACCCTTAGTGCAAATGTACAGACAACAACACCTCTTTATGCAAACAGAATGATGGGTGCTCTTAAAAAGAGACGTGGTACAAAAGACGCTTTTGAATACATCAATGAAAAAGATGAAAATCAGAAAACAAGTGTAAGTGCAGAAGCTACTCTTGGTCTTACAGTAAAGCCGGTAGAAAATCTTTCGGGCTCTGTAGTATTAAAAGCCTGGACAGATGCACCTCAGACAAATCTTGGTGATGAATATGCCTCATATTACAAGAAGGGGCCTGATTCTGCAGATGTTGCTCCAGAGCGGGAACTTAAGTATGTAGACCTCTATTCTGCATCAATGAATTACACTGGAAATCTTTTTGATGTAAACGGCTACTACCATGTTGGTCACGCAAGCTTTGAAAATACAGGTGATGTATTCAATATCTCAAAAGAAGCATTTGATATTATCGGTTACGACACATACGGTTCAAAAGGACCTGTTGCCGTAGAATTTGTTGGTAAAGGACTCTTGCAGGGACTTTCAGTAATCGGTGGACCGGAAATCTGGGGAAGTGCAAAACCTCAGGTTCAGGCAAATTACTTCCGCTGGTTCCCTACAGTTTCTGCCTATGTTCCGGATTTTACAATCGGCGTAGTTTATGCAGAAGAGTTTGGTGCAAGATCAGATGTTACTCTTGATCCTTATAATGCATACGGAGCCGGAAGAAAACTTTCTGTTTATGCAGATGCCTTTATTGATCCATGGGCAACAATGAAAATCGGTGTGCTTCATGCAGGTAACGAAAAGGTAGGTGCAAAGTATACAACTTCAGACGGTCAGCTTGCAAAGATTAATTATGCAGATACACTTGGTGCTTACCTTCAGCTTGGTACAAATATGTTCCAGCACATGTACATTTACGGTAACGCAATTTACCGCGGTCTTGTAGCAGATACAAATCCGGCTGCAGTTCGCGGAAGTTTCTTTACTGCAGATTCAGGAGCAGGAAACAGATTTGAAGCTCAGCTTGGAGTAGATGCAAGTTATGGAGATTTTGTATTCAAGCCGGTTATTCGCGCCCGTGTTCCGCTTCAGCAGCCAAATGGACGAGACCTTCTTACAGGTTCACCATTTGCAGTAGGACTTGGAAACCGTCAGGCAATTGAAATTGAAGCAGTTCTTACTTACGACCCTGAAGGAGCAACCTGGTTCCACGAATGGAATAGTGATGATATTGAAGGTGCAAAAATTGCCTTCTCTCTTACAGGTATGTATACAATCTACGCCGGTAAAACAGATAACCTTCCGTTCAAGAGTAATACATGGACATCTGTAACAAAGCCAAACGGTGTAGAACTCAGTAACTATATCTGGTACGACGGTGGTGCTCTTCCTGCACAGAAAAACCTCTGGCAGCTTGGTGCAAGACTTGTTACAAATCCTATTCCAGGCTTGCGCATTATTGCAACAGCTGATGGTGGATGTCTTGGAGCAACAACAGGAGCTTATGAAGGAGCCGGTACACCAGAGCTTATTACCTTTGTAAATGCAGGACTCGCTGTCCGCTACAATCACTGGATAGGCTCAACTAACTGGTCATTCAATACATGGGGACCGGAAACCTGGTGGCGCAACTTCAACCAGACCTTCCCGCTCCAGTTCAGTTTTGATATTGCCTACGGCTTTGACCAGGCACCATCTTTCCTTGAACCAACAAACAGAATCGGTGTAAAGGTAAGTGGCCGCAAGTTCGGTCAGTACAGCTCAGACCCATACGGTGCATTGCCAAAGGGTTCTGTAATGAACGGTTCTACTTATGTAGAAATCACAAGTTACTTAAATATAGGATTATAAGTTTATGAAAAAGCAGCTTTCTTTAAAATTAAGATTGCTGCTCCTTTCAGGAGTAGCAGTATTTATGACTACATCATGTATGTTTATGCCGCCTAAAGATACAAAAGAAACAATTAAAACTGAAGCTGAAGAAGCAGAAGATGGTACAACAATTTACAAAAAAGATGGTCTCACCTGTGTATGGCATGATGAGTTTGATTATGAAGGGGTTCCTGATACTACAAAGTGGAAGTATCAGACTGGCCATGGAAATGATGGCTGGGGTAATCAGGAACTTCAGAACTATACAGATAATACTACAACTGCAGATACTGCTGTTGTAGAAGAAGGCGTACTTAAAATTAAAGCAAAATATGAAAACGGCGAATGGAAAAGTGCACGCTTAAATTCTAAGGAATCATGGAAATATGGTTTCATAGAAGCTCGCCTTAAAATTACAGACCGTAAGGGTGCATGGCCTGCATTCTGGATGATGCCTGATGGAAGAGCTGATTGGCCTGATTGTGGTGAAATTGACATTATGGAGAATGCTCCAGCAATTGAAAATTGTGATCATAGAGTTTTCAGTAGTCTTCATGCACGAGGTCATTTTGCAGCTAATCCAAAAAGTATTGGTGGGAAGACTTATGATGAAAATCTCTCATCTGAATGGCATACATTTGGAATTAAGTGGACCGAGCAGGAAATCACTTGTTACTACGATGATGTTGCAGTGGGAGGCTATGAGAATAATGGGACAATTGAAGACTGGCCATATGATCAAAAATTTTACATTATCTTAAATCTTGCAATCGGCGGACAACTTGGTGGAACAGGCTTTGCACCAAGTTTAGGTGGTAATGCAGAATTCTTAATCGACTACGTACGCGTTTATCAATAATGTTTGTTAGTTATAACAAACATTATTTTTTACAAACTTTGTGCAGCCCAGAAAAAAAAGTCCGAAACAGAAAAAATAACACTTTTCTGAAAATTATCGGACTTTTAATTTTACAATTTCAATATGAGAATGTAATTGTGAAAGAGTAAAAAAAACAGGAGGCTTTTTATGAAAAAAAGTTTAAAACTTTTGGCAGCATTAGGAATGCTTTCCATGCTGATTTCGGTTGTTGCATGCGATATGCCAACAGAGGAACAACTCCTTGGTGCAACAACAAAAGAAGGTGAAGATGCAGGTGCTTCTTCCGGAGAATCTTCAAATTCTTCTGGAAGTAATTCTTCAAGTCCAATCTGGTCTACGTTTGAGGGCGCAGATATGCAGATTTGGGTTGACACAGCAACTCTTACACCAACTGCAGACTGTCTTGAAATTAAAGTAAAAAACTCTGAATGGTGGGGTATGTGTTTCTGTAATAAAGCAGATGTAGGCGCTGATGAAGGTGCTGTGACATTTAATATGACAGGTATAAAAACAATTACTTTTGATGCAAAAGCTTCTTCACCTGTAACAATTTGGGTTTCTCAGAGTGATGCTAATGCTGAAAAGCAGAATGTTAAAAACGTAAGTCTTACTACAACTTTTGAAACAAAAACATATACATTGCAGAATCCTGGAAACAGAGATTACGGTGTACTTGATATTGGTGGAGATAATAATCCATTCGGAACAATTATTTCAATCAAAAATATCAAGTTCTTAGATGAAGCTGGTAATGAAACAGTACCATCAAGAAACGAATAAAAAATAAAAAAACATACAGGAGCAAAAAAAATGAAAAAAATTAAGTTTTTAGGAACAGCAATTCTGGCTGCATCTCTGCTTTTTGCAGGATGTTCTTCACCGGTAGAAGATGTTGTAGCTGAAGAAGATACTTCAGTTTCATTGAGTCCAGAAGAAACAGGCAGCAACAGCGGCACAACAAACGGCGGTACAACTACAGGTGGAAACACAACCGGTGGAAATTCTAACGGCGGTAGCACTGGCGGAAACACTAACAGAACGATTCCGAATACAGGCGTGTATTGGGAATATTTAGTTGGAACTCGAGACGGAGCAATTGATGCTTTTAAGTATTTTCAGGATTGGGGTAACGGTTCAAGATATACTGACAATCCTGATGGATCTATTACCGTTACTGCAGGTACAAACTGGGGTGCTCCTCGTGTAAACCTTGCATATGGTGATATTCCAGCTGGATATTTTTCAAGATTTGACCGTGTTGTAGCATATGTTGATGAATCTAATTTCCAAGCATCAAATGCAGTTATTCTTTTTGCAGGTTCTGGAGATGAATCAATTACAGTAACACCAATCGAAAAAGATGGTTTGTCTGTTTACGTAGTTGATATTAGTGAGTCTACTAAAGCTGCAACTAGTAAACAGATTGCTCTTCAGCTTTTTGGTACAGGAAGTGTTACTGTAAAATCCTGGTATCTTGAGGCAGACTCAGAAATTGAAGTTTTCAGAACTCCTTTGGTAGATTTGATTACAGCAGCTACTGAGTTTAAGGACAATGCAATCGTTGGAACTAGTGGAGGTCAGTATCCTCAGACTAGTTATGAAGCATTTGCTGACGCAATAGAAACTGCAAATGCTGTAAATGACAATTCTTCTTCTACTCAGTCAGAAATCTATGCTGCAATTTATGCGCTTTCAGAAGCAAAAGTAGAATTTGAAGCTGCAAAACTTCCACTTCTTCCATTCGAGTCTCTGTCAGAATTTGAAATCCCAGAAGGAGCAACTGTATTATTTAAAGCAGATGATGCTGCAAACTCTGTTCTTACTCCAAATAATAATCCTTGGTATGTCCCAGAAGGTGGTAAGTTTGTTATTAAAGCAGATAACTTCTCAGCAACAGAGAAAGTTTATGAAATTATAACAAAGGGTGATAATGCTTGTGGTTGTTTTAATCTTAATGTACAGGTAACAGCAGGTCAGAAACTTTATGTTTCTTGTTATTCTGAAAAAAATACATCTATTAAACCTGTAGCACCTGATGCTGAAACTTTAATTACAGGTTCTAATGAATGGCAGTTAATTGAAGTAGAATATTCAGAAGGTGCTTTGTTACATCAGTTAGGAGTTGTAGGTAAAACTGCAGAAGAAAATAGTCTCTTTATTGATGCTATATATATAAATTAAATAACTAAATAAAAAACACTCCTTTCTCACTGGTTCCCCATGTTGTAGGGAACCAGTTTTTTTCTTAACTAAAACAACTTCCTGCACTCGAGGTAGAAGCGTTTTTCATCAGCTTCGCCCATGCTAAAGCTCTTGCGTGGCAGCGGGCCGCGGCCGTTGATTGTTTCAAAGAAACTGTCCTTTGCAATTGGTGGAAGTAAGATGCCAACTGCATTGTCGCGTTCGCCAAGTTTAAGTGTTTCTTCACTGCCGTGAATGTAGTCAATTTCTGGCTTTGCAGCGCCTGTGCCGGCAGCAGCTTTTAAGAAGTCATCAATTTCCGGCTGCAGTCTTGCGACAGCCAGTTCTTTTATTCCGGTTTTCAAAAGCTTGTATTTCTGCGCTCCGCTGCCACCTTCGCGGTAAGCAAATCCAAAATCTGCATGAGAAGCTTTTACAGCAGCCTCAAGTTCTGCAGAGCCCGCCATATCACTTACACTTCCACCAAGCTTTTCTGCCAGGCTCTTAATCAGGCCTTCAACATCACAATCAAAAATAACTCTGTGAATAGGCTCAAAGGTAAGGCCTGTATCATAAATATTTACAATTTCAACAAGGGCATAGCGCACAGGGCATTCTTTTAAGGCAGCCTCGTCAGCTCCGCCTGCAATAAGCTTTTCTTTATATTCATCCCAGACAGCCTTTGCGGTTGCAAGAGAATGGTTTCCGTCACCTACAGCAAAAAGGAAGGTAGAACCGTCTGCGGCGCGGTTAGTCTCTGCTATCTTGTTTACAGCCTCTGTTACGCCTGTAATTTCAGCTTCGCTTTCTACTGCCCAGCCGCTGATAGAACCGCCGTTACACATCAGCTCACCGCTGTAAATTGGAGCCTTGCCTCGTACAGCCTTACCGGTTCCGCCAATCAGTACATCATCCTTATCATTTACCAAAAGCATGATGTGGGGCAGTTCAAGAGGTGCACCACGGCGAATCTCCATGCGTGGAGGAATTCGTTCTACAATTGTTGCCTCTGTGGCGCGGATATTGGCCTTTGAAAATGGCTTCCATTCGTAAGTTTCCAGATCAATCTGAGTAACAAGACCACGACGGGTTCGGCCAAAAGCAGTTTTTCTTTCTATATAAATCATGCTTTTACGTGGCGAATCAAAAACACCGCCTTCAATATATTCTTTCATGGTCTTTCTTATTTTTTCAATGCGCTGAGCTTTGTCCGGAGAATTAAGATAAACTTCCGGCAGAATCAGATTCAGCGTAGAAGGCTTTCCACTGGCAGCCGCTTCAGCACGCTTCCAGTAATCTAAATCCTGGGTATACTGGTCACAGGCAATTACAGACCAGCTGGCAACATCAATATTCTTTGGCAAAAGGATTTCCGGTACACGGATTCCAAAATCTTCAATCTTTTTCATAAATGCAAGTATACAGTTTACGGGGCTTTTATGCTATAATTTTGCGGTAAGAGCTTATGGCTAACAAACTCAATCTGGAAATTCACCAGCAACTTAAACAGGTACAAAAACTTTCTCAGGTTCAGATAACCGCTTTGAATTTTCTTGCAATGGGCAATGAAGATTTGCGCGAAGAAATTTACAGGGCTGTCAGTGATAATCCTGCCCTTGAAATTGTTCGCGAGCCTGTTTCTTATTCAAAATTTGGGAATCCGGAAGAGGCAGATAAATTTCAGCAGATTCTTGAAAATCAGGAAGATTATGGAGAAACACTTCAGGCTCATCTTCTTCATCAGCTGAATGCCATGAAAATTTCAGATGAAGAAATTGAGCTTTGTACAAAACTTATTTACAACCTTGATAAAAACGGCTTTTACGGTTCTATGCTTTCTCCCGAAACTTTTTTGCCCCGGCAGAATCCGGCTGCTGAAAGAGCCCTGCTGGAACGCTGTTTAAAAATAGTGCAGTCACTCGATCCTGTTGGTACCTGCTGTAGAAACCCGGAAGAAAGTCTTTTGATTCAAGCTCAGCTTTCTGAAAATCCGGATCCTCTTGCGCTTTTTATTCTTGATGGTCATATTGATTTTCTAGACCCGCCTGAGCCTGCAAAAATCAACCGCAAACTGAATAACTTTCGTGAGGCCTGGCATAAAAAAGCCTTTGCCGGCACAAGTAAACTCGATGCTCTTGAGCTTACAGAAAAATCTGCTTCGGCTGCATTAAAATTCATTCTTTCGCTTAATCCGCATCCGGCCCAGGGCTACAATTCAGAAAAAGCAGTAGATTCTGCCAGCCCGGATGTAGTGCTGACAATAAGCAAAGAAGAAGGTCCTGCAGCAGATGACTTTTCTCTTGGTATTGTCTCGGGAAATGAAGACTGTCATTTTCAGATAAAATATGCTTCGGGAGCTTTACCGGAAGTTCGAATTTCACCAGATTTTCAGATGGATAAGGTTGCCGTAGCCAAAGCCCAGCTGCTTATTAATTCCCTGCAGTTCCGGGAGTCTACCATCATAATGCAGGGCTGTGCAATTGTAAGAGCCCAGAAAAACTTTTTTCTGAAAGGCCCTGGTCATTTAAAAGTACTTACACGAAAAGAGATTGCCGAAGATCTTGGAATTCATGAATCTACAGTTTCGCGGACTTCTGCCAGAAAAGGAAGAAAATATATTCAGACTGAATGGGGACTTTTTCCGACCTGGTATTTCTTTACATCCGGGGTTTCGAATCGTGATGGAAGTAAAAAGATTTCTTCTGACAGAATTAAAAAGAAAATACAGGAAGTGCTTGCTGAGCCTGGTAATGAAAATCTTTCAGACAGGGAACTTTGCGAGCTGTTAAATAAGAAGGGCGCGAAAATTGCACGTAGAACAGTTGCAAAATATCGCGCCCAGCTGGGATTAAAAAATTCCTATAAGCGGTAAAAATGTCATCCCGAACTTGTTTCGGGATCTATCCTAAAGATGCTGAAACAAGTTCAGCATGACATAGTTCTTTTACTTCTTCTGAACCTTATCTTTTTCCTTCTTGATTTTGTTATCAAGCACGTCCATCATCTTGTTGAGGGCTGCGCCAAAATCAAAATCTTCTCCGGTTACGTGAGCCTGAGTTCCCCATTTGAAGTTTACTGTAGTATCGAAGACATAAGCCTTGTCCTGCTTAATTTTCATAAGCAAGTCAACAATCAGGTCATCTGCATAAGCAATTCTCTTGAGTTTTGACTCAACCATTTCAGACTGCTTCTGTGAAAGTGAGAAACCTACTGCGGTAATTGATGGTGTCATAGTTGTCTCCTTGTGAAGTAAATTTGCTTTACTTCGGCTAAAAGTGATGTAAACCTGCATACGCAGGCAGATGAGAATGCACAACAAATACATTTCTTCATCACCTTTATAGTAACACGGGTTTAGCGAAAAAACAAATTTAGAATTTGAAAAAGATAAAAATATTATGTAAAAAACCTTTTTCTATTGATAAGATATCTAAAACTGTGTATAGTAAACGCGTATGGCAGATAAGAAATTCACTGTGTTGGATTTGCTCGATCTCGAACTCTCAGGTCATGATGCCCTCGATTTAAAATGCATTGCGGGCCGTCGTGGTTTGCCAAGAGCAATTACCGTACCAGAGTTAAACCGTCCGGGACTTGCCCTTTCAGGTTTTTACGAGTCATTTGCCTCTAACCGTGTTCAGGTTTTTGGCCGCGGTGAAACAGCCTACCTTCAGAAGCTTCATAAAGAAAAAAATACAGATTCAATCCGTAACTTTTTCCGTTCACAGATGCCTTGCTGTATCTTTACCTATAATCTTGAACCTACAGAAGATTTTCGCCGTATTGCAGAAGAAAGTTATTGTCCTCTTCTCCAGACCAGTCTTACATCTACAGAGTTTTCTAACCGTATAATCCGTGTTTTTGCAAATCAGTTCGCACCGCATCAGACTCTGCATGGAGTTCTTGTCGAAGTTTACGGTATTGGTATACTGCTGGCCGGCCACTCCGGAGTAGGTAAGTCAGAAACTGCTCTTGAACTTGTAGAACGCGGCCACCGTCTTGTTGCAGATGATATTATAGAAATCCGCTGTGTAAACGGAAACATTATTCTTGGCCGTGGTGCAAACACAGTTATCAGCCACCATATGGAAATCCGCGGTCTTGGAATCATTAATATTTCCCAGCTTTATGGTGTAGGTGCCATCCGCGACCAGAAGGAAGTTCAGCTTATTGTTCAGCTGGAAGACTGGAATTCTTCAAAGGCTTACGACCGTCTTGGTACAGAATCAAAATACAAGGAATTGCTTGGAGTAAAGGTTCCTGTTATTGAGATTCCGGTTCGCCCTGGACGAAACCTTCCTATTATTATTGAGGCGGCCGCTATGAACGAGCGTCTCAAAAATATGGGTTATAATTCGGCAAAAGATTTTAATCAGAATGTATTAAAATGGATTGAAACAGGAGAAGCGCAGACCGTTTATAACGGAAATGACGATTCTTACTAAAATATGAAATCAGGCAGGGAGGCTGCCAAGGAAAGAGATATGATAGAGAAGATTTTAACAGTACAGAACAGAGCAGGAATTCACGCAAGACCTGCAGCAATCATTGCACAGACTTCAAACAAGTTTGAAAGTGAAATTACACTTTCCCGTGATGGTGCTGCTGTAAACGCAAAATCAATCATGGGTGTAATTGCAATGGGTGCCGGCTATAATACTCAGCTTACAATGCAGGTTATTGGCCCTGACGAGTCAGAAGCTGCTTCTGTAATTGAAGAGCTCTTTAACAGCAAATTCGAAGAAGAATAAGGAGGCTTTGATGCGAGGAATAACAGACCGCCAGAAAGAAGTCTTAAACTATATTTCTTCTTACACAGAAGAAAACTCTTATCCTCCAACAGTCCGCGATATTAGTGAGCATTTTGGTATTTCTCTTCGTGCTGTTCAGGATCATATTCTTGCTTTACAGAAAAAGGGGTTTCTTTCTCAGAGCCAGAAAAAGGCTCGTTCAATTCGTGTTCTTTCAGACTGCCGCGAAAAAGAGCCTGAAACTTATATCGGTAAGGTTCCTGTTCTTGGAACTGTTGCAGCAGGCAAGCCTCTTTTGAGCGAAGAAAATCTTGATGGCTATGTAAATCTTACAGAACCTTTTGTACGTCCTGGCAAGAGTTATTTTGCTCTTCGTGTACGCGGTCAGAGCATGATTAATGCAGGTATTTTAGACGGTGACCTTGCAGTTGTAGAGCAGTCTTCTACAGCCCAGGATGGACAGATTATTGTTGCGGTTATTGATGATGCAATTACACTTAAGCGTTACTATAAGGAATCTGGAAGAATCCGCCTCCAGCCGGAAAATCCACAGTTCCAGGCTATTTACTGCACAGACGTTCGTATTGTAGGTATTCTTTCAAACATCGTCAGAACATATTAATTTTTTGCAGCAGCAGTGAGCACTTAAGATGGCAAATAACAGTCCTATTTATCTTTATACCGGCCCTGAATTTGGAAAGCGTAATGATGCTGTAGAAGCAGTTAAGGCTTCCCATAAAAAACAGTTTGGTGTAATAGATGAACATTCCTTTTATCTTCTCGAAACTCCTCTAAGTGAGGTTATGACAATTCTTCAGAGTGGTACTTTATTTTCTGATGGAGTTTGTGTTGTTTGCCGTAACGCTGAGCTTATAAAGAAAAAAGATGAAATTCAGATGATTGCAGACTGGCTTGAAAATCCGGAGCCCTCTGCTGTGCTCATCCTTGTTTCAGACGAAATCTCTGTAGATTCAAAGCTCGAAAAACTTGTACCAACTCCAAACCGCAAAAAGTTCTGGGAAATGTTCGAAAATGAAAAACTGCCATGGGTTACAAGTTACTTCAGTAAAAACGGGTATCGTATAGAGCAGGGCGCGGCCAAGCTTATTCTGGAGCTGATAGAAAATAATACTCAGTCTCTTGCTGCAGAATGTTCCCGTTTTTTTGTTCTCTTTCCAAAAGATCATGAGATTACGGAAGATGATGTAGAATCAGTTCTTACTCACAACCGCGAAGAAAATGCCTTCAGCCTTTTTAAGGAACTTGCAAATTCTTCAGACCCTGCGCCGGTGCGTTTAGAAAAGGGCCTTCAGATTCTTCAGAAAATCAGACTGTCAAAAGAAAATTCTTCTGTAATGATTATTGCGGGCCTTGCTTCCTGCTTCAGAAGATTGCAGGACTGGCATAGAAGGGGAGAGCAGGCAATCCCTCAGCAGATGCTTCAAAAGCAGTACCGCTCTGCTGCTAAGGTCTGGACAATGGGACAGGCTGCAGCAGTCTTAGCAGTGCTTGCCTCAACTGATATGGAAATACGTTCCGGAGGTACACAGATGGAAGATGTACTTCTGGAGAAAATGATTTACGAGATAGTAATTAAAAACGGCGCTCAGTTATCTATCTATGATACAGCGGTGGTTGAGTAATCAATGGTGTTACGGTGATTGAGTGCCGCGAAGCGGTGTATCGAAATCACCGTATTTAAAACTCAAGTTTATTCAATAATTCTTTCAAAGCCTTCAGCTCATCTTCAGTAAAAGTCGACCCCTTTCCCATTTTCTGATGATCAGGTGACCAGCTGCGCAAATCATACTTTGCAGGTCTTCCACCCCAGGAAACAAGGTTCAATTCCAGGTTCCAGCCGCCTTTACCTTCAGCAACAGTTCCAAGACTCTTTTCGATTTTAAATGAGAAATCATCCATTCCTTCCGCCTCCTTTAGTAACTTACAACGATAATAAATTGACAGCTATGTAAGTTCAGTTTCGCAGGTAAAAATGGTACTCGACAACATCATCCCCGTTGGCGAGTGCCATTTTTACCGGGAGAAACTGAACTTTACACGACTAATTAAATTATCGTTGTAAGATTAGAAATTTTATAGTAAAATTATAGTTAATATATTTTAAACGTGAGGTAAATATGAAGAAAGTTAGTATAATCCTTCTTTCTATTATCACACTTCTGTTTTTCATTTCCTGCGGTTCAAAACCAGCCGCTGAAGAAGAAACTCCAGAGGCTCCGGAAGTAACAGAAGCAGTAGAAGATTTATCAGAGAATATTGAAGATGAGGGTCTTTCAGAAGCTGCAAAACTTGCTCAGCTTATGGAACAGATTAATGATGCCAGACAGGCTGCAATTGATGCAGGCGCAGAGGAAAATTGTCCTGACCAGATGAATAAACTTGATTATCTGCTTAATGGTCTTAAAGACAGTGATGATCCGGATGCAGCAGCAAAATCAATCATCGACCGTTATAATCTGCTTGCAAATTACAGTACAGCAGTAGAAACCAAAAAAGAAATTGATGATAACGGTTATGATTCTTATGCAAAGAATGACTACAACCGTGGTGTAGGAAATCTCGAAAAGGTAGAAGCTGCCTTTAATGCAGAATCAGATGATTTTGACAAGTCTGTTTTTGTAAATGCAGAAAATGCCGTAAAAGATTTCAACACAGTAATCAATGTTGCTTATAAAAAGATTGCAAAAGAAGAACGCGAAAATGCAATTGAAGCAAAGAAAAATGCAGACAGCGTAAAGGCAGGTGTTGCACGAAAGGCTGAATATAAAGAGGCTACAGACCTTATTACAACAGGCGACTCTCTTTATGCAATGCAGAACGCTAAGAAAGCTGCAGAAAAATATATTGATGCAACTGAAAAACTTACATTCCTTTACCAGGATGTTTCTGAAAAACGCGCTGCTGCTCAGGCTGCAATTGATGAAGCAAAGAAGCGTGTAGCAGAAAGTGAAAAGTTTGCAGAAGAAGCAGATGTTAAAGCTCCAATCACAGAACAGGTAGAAGGTATCGAAGATGAAGATGCTGTTCTCCTTGAAGCTGATGATTATGAAGATCCAGAAGAGGCTGAGGCAGATATTGCCGAAGAGCTCGAGGATGAAATTGATGAATCGGAGGCTAAGTAATTATGAAAAAGATTATTTCAATTTTGACAATTGCTTTACTTGCCGCTTCTGTTTTTGCAGTTAGCTATAAAAACAATACCTTCCAGAAGCTTGCAGATGAATATACTAAAAAGGCAGAAATTGCACTTGATGCCGGCCAGTATGAGGATGCTGTTGAGTATTCAAAGAAAGCAGAAGAAAATGCTGCTCTTTCTGAAGCTTACATCAAAATGATGATGGCTCGCGGAGAAGCAGAAAATAACATCAAGCTTGCTAAGAACCAGCTGGCTTATGCAGAAAAGATTGATGCACCAAACACTTTCCCAATGGCTTATACTTCAGCAAAGGATAACCTTGAAAAAGCTGAATCTGCTTTTGAAGGAGAGGATTTTGACCAGGCTAATGCTTATGCAAAGGCTTCTCTTGCTGCACTCGACGGAATTAAAGAGGTTACTCCACTTCCAGAGTTCTACATCGTTAAACCTTGGGCAGAAACAAAAGACTGTTACTGGAATATTTCTGGTCGTCCTTATGTTTACAACAACCCTCTCTTGTGGGAAAACCTTTATCAGGCTAACAAACAGAGTATGCCAAAACCTGAGGATCCAAACCTCATCCATCCTGGTATGAAGATGAAGATTCCAAGCCTTACCGGTGAATACCGCAAGGGCACCTACGATCCAAAGAAGTCTTATTCAACTTACGGAGAATAAGACTTAAAGCAAAACGGTGGTTGAGTGTCCGCGAAGCGGATGTATCGAAACCACCGTTTTTTTATATACGGCTCTTATTGTGTTTAATATACAAACTCAGCGCCATTCCCATAATGGCATGTGGAAATTGTTCTGTTCCCATTCCTTCCAGAACTTCCTGCTTACTTAATTCCATACAGTTTATAAACTCATCTTCATCAAGGCTCTGTTTTCCAGTAGCTTCTAAATCCTGAGCCAGATAAAAATGCACATGATTACTGAAGAGGGCTGGGTTAGGGTTTACTTTTCCAAGTTTTATCAGTTTTCCAGCTTTATAACCTGTTTCTTCTTCCAATTCGCGGCGTGCTGCGGTCTCAGGATCTTCTCCGGCATCAATAACACCGCCCGGAAACTCTATGCTCAAGGCTGCTTCTCCATGGCGCCACTGTTTTACCATCAAAAAGTTTTCGTTATGCTCTGCAATTACAATTACCCAGTCCGGAGCATCCATAATGATGTAATCTCCTTCAACTCCTTCGCTGGAAACATTGTGTCGTGAGGTAACTGTACATACTACGGTTTTTAGTAAAGCTTTTGGCTCGCCTTCCTTCCATTTAAGTTTATCATCTTCTGCAGTAAAATAATTCTTCATTAAAAACTCCGTAACTTTTTGACAGATTTCAATTCTGGATTTATCATAATATAGAAATAAAAAAATGTCATTGCGAGGGCATCGCCCGAAGCAATCCATATCAAACAATAGAGAGGTGAACTTATGGCAGTAATTACATTTTCAAGACAGGTAGCAGCATTGGGTGATGAAGTAGCCGGCGAGCTTGCAAAAAGACTCGGCTATAAGTTCATCACAAGAAAAGAAATTGAAAAGCGCATTGTAGAGCTGGGCTTCCCTGAGAACAAAATGCCTAAATTCGATGAAAGAAAACCGGGCTTTTTTGCATCTCTTACAAAAGACCGCGATGAATACTTAAATTATGCACAATATGCAATTTTAGAAGCAGCAGCACAAAAAAACGTAGTTATTATCGGGCGCGGTGCCTTTGCAGTGCTTCAGAATGTACCTAATAATATTTCTGTCCGCCTCATTGCAGACGAGCAGACCCGTATAGACCGCCTTCGTAAGGAATTCAACTGGGACGAAAAACAGGCTCTGCAGCGTATTCAGGAAAGCGATGCAAACCGTTCTGGCTTCCATTCAAGCTTCTATAATGTTGATATTAACGACCCTGTAAATTATCATCTTGTTTTGAATACCGGACTTTTAAGCCTCGATTTAGCAGCTTCTGTTATTGCAAATCTTGTAGAGCAGAAGATAACTGTAAAAGAGGAAGAGGAAGGTAATAAACTGATTGAAGAGCTTTTGAAGGCTCAGACAGTTGTAAACAAGCTTTCTATGGAACGTAAGCTGAATATTGAGTTTATGCATGCAACAATTCAGGGAAATACGGTTGTGCTTCATGGTGTTTCAGATTCTCCTGCAGTTGTAGAGCAGGCACTGCAGATTATCCGCGAGGAGATGCCAGGCTACGACGCCAAGTCTGCAGTAAGCATAATTCATGATTTCAAGACATTTCAATAGTCGTGTTCATGCAAAATCGTTCCCTTACGTGAAAAAAGGCATAAATCAACGGGATGATGTTGCTTTATACCTTTTTTCACTCCGGGCTCGATTTTGCACAGCATCGTGATTGAAATCATAAATTATGTTTGTTCCTCAAACCTTGACTTTCCTTTCTATTAAGTAGATAATATTCTTTATGAAACTATCAAACAAGTTTACTTTTACTCGTATTATTTTTGCACCGATTTTCTTCTTATTATATTTTATTCCAATCTGGACTGGTTGTGGCTCTAAAGTATCCTTGTTGATTGCCCTTCCATGTCTTATTTTTGCTGAATTTACAGATTATTTAGATGGACATTATGCTCGTAAGCATAACGAAGTTAGTGATTTCGGAAAGCTTTTTGATCCTTTTGCAGATGTAGTTTTACACTTGACCGGTTTTATCTGTCTTATGCATTCGGTAAAAGCAGGCCTTTCTTATATGCCTGTTTATTTCTTTGTTTTGATTATGCTCCGCGAGTTCTCACAGAACTTTTTACGTATGGTAGCCGCAAAACAGGGAACCGCAATTGCGGCCCGCAAAGGCGGCAAACTAAAAACCGTAGTTTATATCGTAGCTGAGTTCTACGGAATCTTCCTCGAACTTCTTGTTCGCCTCGAATTAGTTCCAGACTTCTTCGGAGCAATGCAGATAGGAGCCTTCGCTCTCTTCGCAATCTGCGTAATCCTAAGCTACGCCTCATTTATCGATTATCTGATTCACTTCGGCAAAATCTTAAAGGATATCTAAAGCATATTGCAATTGACAATACGTTTATGTGAAAAATAACTGCGGAAAAGACAAAGCATATTGCAATTGATTATACGTTGATTGTGCAGGCTGGATGCGGAATAAAAAAAGGGTGCGTGAAACATCATTCCCGTTTCACACACCCTTTTTTTTATGGGAGCAGTCAGCCTGCAAGCATCAATTAACAAGCTTCAATTGCAATATGCTTTGGAGCGGCGATGGCTTTTTTCTGCATATTGATTGTCAAAATACCATTCTTAAAGTTAGCCTTAATTGACTCAGCATCAACATCAGCTGGCAAAGAAAAGCGTCGTTCAAAGCTTGAGCATCTGCGCTCTTTAAGAATGTACTTAGCCTTCTTGTCTTTCTTATCTTCTTTGGTTTCCTTTGTCTCTTCAGTTTTTGAGGCAATGGTCAAATTGTCATGGTCGAGCTCGATATTTACGTCTTTCTCTGTACGGCCAGGCAATTCCATTTCCAAAGTGTAAGCGTTGTTTTCCTCTTTTACATCAACACGAGGAGCGTTTGCAGAATACATAACACTTGGTGTGTTACCCATCATGTCATTAAAAAGTGAATCAATAAATGAAAGTTCGTTCATATCTATACCTCTTTGTATTTAATTTAGTTTTGTTTTATAAGCTAACAGCTTACACTATATATTTAGCAATTTTCGTGCCAAGTGCCTTTTTGCCACATTTTAATCTCATACATATGCCTCCTGGCAAAATAAAAGCCTGAAAACGGCTTCCGCACCTCGTTTGTGCAGATTGTTTTCAGGCTTTTTTTTGCCTCCGGCATATTTAACCATTATTAACTGTGTCAAAAATACACAGCCACTAATGTCAAAATGATACAAACTAAATCAAAAATACTCGGTTTTAGCGGAATATAGTCTTAATGAGTGTTTTTATGTCTGAAATTCCGGCTTTGTCGTCTTCTGCAGGGGCCAGAATGGTGTTAAAACCAAGGCCTTCTGCGGCTTTTATGCGCTGTTTTGTTTTTGTAACCGGGCGGATTTCACCAGCAAGGCTTAATTCTCCGAATACTGCAGTACCGTTTTTTACAGCAATATCTGTTCTGGCAGAATAAAGGGCTGCGGCTAGGGCGGCATCAATAGAGCTTTCACTTAATTTTATACCGCCCGCAACGTTTACATATATATCCTGATCAGAAAAACAGAGCCCGCAGCGCTTTTCAATAACCGCTGCAACGCGGGCAACCCTGCCGGAATCAATTTTTTCACTGTAAATACGCGAAACGCTGGCCTTAGCCGGCACAGTAAGGGCCTGAATCTCTACTAAAAAGACCCTGCTGCCTTCAAAAACCGGTGTAGGAGCTACTCCAGCCGGCTGATTTTCCTTTCTTTTAGTCAAAAAGAGGGATGCCGGGTTAATTACAGGCTCAAGCCCCTTTTCTGTCATGCTGAAAATTCCAATTTCATCAACTGAACCAAAACGGTTTTTCTGTGCATGAAGGAATCTTATATCATCAGCATTACGTTCAAAGGAAATTACCGTATCTACCATGTGTTCCAGAGACTTTGGACCGGCAATGGTGCCTTCTTTTGTTACATGGGCAGTCATTATAAGTACGCTGTCACGTTCTTTTACCCAGGAAATAAACTCATTGGCGCAATATTTCAGCTGATTTACAGTTCCGGGAATAATTCCGGCCTCAGCAGAGTAAATTGTCTGAATAGAATCAATAATTACAAAGGTAGGATTCAGTGAATCAAGGGCATCTAAAGAGTCTTCCAGGCGGGAAGTGCATAAAATATTAATGCCCTTACAGTCTAAACAAAGTCTGTCTGCGCGTTCTTTAATCTGGGCAGCAGACTCTTCTCCGCTTATATAGAGGACAGAGCTTTGTGTGTGGCAGGAAAGGCTAGCCGCAGTCTGTAAAAGCAGGGTAGATTTACCAATTCCGGGTTCTCCACCCAGCAAAATTGCAGAACGTTTGGTTGCACCACCACCTAAAACCCGGTCAAATTCATCAATTCCGGTAGAAATGCGGGTATTTGACTGTGCCTGTACTGTCGAAAGCCCAACCGGCTTCTGTTTTTCTACGGCTTCTTTGCCTCGTCCTGCAGGACTTATGTTGTTTTTATCAATAATGATTTCTTCAAGAGAATTCCATTCACCGCATTCCGGGCAGCGGCCAAGCCATCTTGGCTGAGTGTAACCACAGTTACTGCATTTGTAAGAAATAGAACCACTTTTTTTAGCCATGTAAAACCTCTTTTGCGGTGGCGGTTTACAAAAAATTTTTGTGAAATTTTCACAAAAAGTATTGACATCTGAAATATATGGTATTATATTAAAGTCAGCTTGTAAATAAGCTGATAAACTCTCTCCGATGTCCAGCAACGCTGGACGGCAAGGTTCCCTTTTAGTGTTACTGTCTGGGAACCTTGTTTTTTTTTAACAGACAGTGTCATGCTGAACTTGTTTCAGCATCTTTTTATAGACCCCGAAACAAGTTCGGGGTGACGGTTTATTACCCCTGTGTAATTACCGATCCGGCAGGAACGCTTTCTGTAACCCAGGTGTTACCGCCAATAGTTGAGCCGCGGCCGATTACTGTTTCTCCACCTAAAATTGTAGCGTTTGCATAGATTGTAACGTCATCTTCTATAGTAGGATGTCTCTTTTTATTCTGCAGGTTCTTTTTAACGCTGAGGGCACCAAGCGTAACACCCTGATAAATCTTTACGTTATTTCCTATAATACAGGTTTCACCTACAACAACACCGGTACCGTGGTCAATAAAGAAGGATTCGCCGATTGTTGCACCCGGGTGAATATCAATTCCTGTTTTTCCGTGAACATGTTCGCTCATAATGCGAGGGATAATAGGAACGCCGCTCTTATAAAGGAAGTGGGCAATGCGGTAAACGAGAATTGCTTCAAGTCCAGGGTAGGACAAAACAACCTCTTCGTTGCTTTTTGCAGCAGGGTCGCCGTTAAAGGTTGCAATTACATCAAGCTGAATCTGGCGTCTAATTTCCGGAATTTCTTCTATTAAAGCTACTGCAGTTTTTTCTGCAAGCTTAAAGCAATGAGATTCTGAGATGTTGCCGACTTCTTCGTGACTGCAGCTTTGAGCTTTTGTATAAATCAAAGCTTTTTGAATTTCGCGGGTGAGGTTTGCAATTATATTATTAACCTTCTGGCCGATTACGTATCTGATATTTACAGAATCAATGTCTTCTGCAGTTCTGAAGCCTGGAAAAACAACCGACTGTAAATCAGAAAGAATCGAAACTACATTCTGTCTGTTTGGAAAGTCTTCTGTATGGTTTCTGTTGATAAGTCCATATCTGTCATAGGAATCAAGAATTCCATCAATCAGCATATCAATATTCATATAAACCCCATTGCATTAAATGATGCAAAATAATAACATAAATAGTAGATTTTATCTATCCTATAATTTTTATAGGTATTAAAGATAATGAAAATTCTTTGAAAATTTATCAAATTCTAAAAGAATTTTATTGACTAAAATTATTTCTTAGTTTATATTCGTTAAACGCATGTTTTCTATGAGTTAGTGTGGAATACTGCATTTGCCCCCGTAGCTCAGTTGGTAGAGCACCACATCGGTAATGTGGAGGTCTGCAGTCCGATTCTGCACGTGGGCTTTGAAAATTATTTTTTTGGCGAATATATTTAGGAGTTAAATATGGGAAGCAAGAAGAAAGGTGCTGTAGAAATTATCGCTTTGCAGTGCACAGAATGTAAGAGAAAGAATTATACTACTTACAAGAACCGCAAGAACATTACAGGAAAACTCGAGAAGAATAAGTACTGTCCGTTCTGCAAGAAGAGCGTTCTTCATAAAGAAACAAAAGCAAAATAATTTTTGATATTTATCCGGTTTCGGCCGGTTTAGATATATAGGGCAGTAGTTCAGCTGGTAGAGCAGCGGTCTCCAAAACCGCCTGTCGTGGGTTCAAATCCTGCCTGCCCTGATTTTATAAAGGAAAGGTGTTATGGCTAAAGTAATTCAGTTTTTCAAAGAGAGCAGAGCAGAATTGAAGAAGGTTGTATGGCCTACTCGTGATGATGTTGTTTCTTCAATTAAGGTTGTTATTATTTCTACAATCTTAGTAGCTGTAATACTTGGATTACTTGATCTTGGTTTTACTGAGTTGTTCCGTATTTTGATGAAATAGGACGGAAAAATGTCTAAGAACTGGTACATTCTTCATACTTATACTGGTTATGAAGGAAAAATCGAACGCACAATCAAATCTTTAATCGAAAAATTTTCAGCTGGCGATAAAACAGGTATTGATCCTGAAGTTGTAATTGATGTTAAGGTTCCTGTAGAAGAGCTGGTTGAAATTAAAGATGGTAAAAAAAGAACACGCTCAAATAAATTTCTCCCTGGTTATATAATGCTCGAGATGGATCTTCCAGAAATTGGCTGGAAGGACACTTGTGCTAAGTTGTATAAGATTCAGGGTGTAACAGGCTTTGTTGGAAATATCAGCCGTTCTAACCGTCCAATGCCAATCACTAAAGATGAAGCTATGAATCTTCTTCAGAAGTCTGGCGTTATTAAGGGTGATAAGCAGGTTCGTGTACGCCAGTCATTCAACGTTGGCGATGTTGTAAAAATTGCTGACGGTCCATTTGCATCATTCACTGGTACTGTTAAAGAAATCAATATGGAAAAAGAAAAGCTTTCTGTTGAGGTTCAGATTTTTGGACGTCCTACTCCGGTAGAAGTAAGCTTCCTTCAGGCAGAAAAAGCCTAAGTTCTTTATTATTGTGTCATTGTCGGGCTTGACCCGACAATCCATTTATATTAGCAAATTCAGGGGTTTGTATCCCAAGTACAAACCGTTTGATCCTGTTTTTGGGAGAGGCGCAGGTCCGTTGGACATAGGCGTTTCGTTAGAAAGACTTCTATATGAAGCTTTCACACCAACATTGGGAGAAATAAAATGGCTACAAAGAAAGTAACAGCTGTGATCAAATTGCAGTGTCCTGCAGGGGCGGCTACACCAGCTCCTCCAATTGGACCAGCTCTTGGACCTCACGGCGTTTCAGCCCCAAAGTTCGTTCAGGAATTCAACGATCGAACTAAGACAATGGAAAGAGGTCTTGTAATCCCTGTAGTAATTACAGTTTATCAGGACAAATCTTACACATTCATTCTTAAAACTCCTCCAGCAGCAGTTCTTATTAAGAAAGCTTGTAAACTCGACAAGGGTTCAGGAAATCCTCTTCGTAACAAGGTTGCAACTCTTTCTAAGAAAGACCTGGAAGAAATCGCAAAGACAAAGATGCCAGATATCAATGCTAACGATATCGAAGCAGCAAAGAAAATCATTGCCGGTACTGCACGCAGTATGGGTGTAGAGGTGGAGCAGTAATATGAAACATGGAAAGAAATATAACGCAGCTGCTGCAAAGTATGATCTTTCAAAGAAATATGATGTAGCTTCAGCTTGTAAAATGGTTCAGGACATGAAGTTTGCTAACTTCGATGAGACTGTAGAAGCTCACATTGTACTTCGTCTTGAGAAAAATGCTACTGTACGTGATACATTGGTATTCCCAAATCAGTTCAAGGGTGAAAAGAAAGTTCTCGTTTTCTGTAAAGGAGACAAGGTAAAGGAAGCTCTTGATGCTGGTGCTGCTTTCGCAGGTGAAGAATATATCGAAAAGGTAAAGGGCGGCTGGTTGGACTTCGACGTTGCTGTTGCTACACCTGATATGATGAAAGACGTAGGTCGTCTTGGTATGGTTCTTGGACGCAAAGGTTTGATGCCTAACCCTAAGACTGGTACTGTAACTCCTAACGTAGCTCAGGCTGTTGCAGAACTTAAGAAGGGTCGTACAGAGTTCCGTGCTGATAAGACAGGTATCGTACACATTGCTGTTGGTAAGTGTTCTATGGATACAGACAAGCTTGTTGCAAACGTAAACACTCTTCTTTCTGAAGTAAGCAAGAAGAAGCCTGCTGGTGCAGCTGCTGGTTTTGTTAAGTCTGTTTCTGTAAGTTCATCTATGGGCCCAGGCGTATGGGTTGACTATAAGGAAGGCGAATAATGGCAGTAAGAGCAAAGAAAATTCAGCCGGCTAAGGCTCAGGCTATTGAAGAAGCAAAAAAGACATTTGCAGATTACAGCGACTTCATTTTCGCTGACTATCGCGGTCTTACAGTAGAGCAGATTACTGCTCTTCGTGATAAACTTCGTGAAAAGAATGCTATTCTTAAAGTTGTAAAAAACAACTTTGCACGCATTGCTTTTGAGGAAATGAAAGTAGAAAATGTTGCTGACTACCTCAAAGGACCAACTGTTGTTGCAATGGCTAAGGAAGATTCAAACGAAGTAGCAAAGGTTCTCTTTGACTTCGCTAAGGATGCTCCAGCTCTCGCAGTTAAGGGTGCTAGCATTGCTAACGAAATCTACGACCAGGCTAAGATTGAGGCTTACTCAAAGGTTCCTGGAAGAAACCAGCTTATTGCTATGCTTATGTCTGCAATGAACGGACCAGCTCAGAAGCTTGCCGCTACATTGAAGGCTTATGCAGACAAAAAAGCTGCAGAAGCAAACTAAAACTGCTGCGCAGTTTTAGTTTAGCGAGTTTGAAAGCGCCTGCTTTCAAACTCGGACATCAAAGTTTAGCTTAAAAACACCGTCAGGCTTCATAGCTGTCGACTGTCGGTGCTAAATGCAGAAATGCTCAGTTGAGCTAAATCTGCTGCCACCAGCCGGTAATCCGGAAGGTGGAAAATATAACTAATTTATAGTGGAGAAGACAATATGGCAGCTCTCACAAATGATCAGATTCTTGATGCAATCGCATCTATGTCAGTTCTTGAAGTTTCAGAACTCGTAAAAGCAATGGAAGAAAAATTCGGCGTAACAGCAGCCGTAGCCGTAGCAGCAGGTCCTGCAGCAGCAGGCGGAGCAGCAGCTGGTGGCGAAGAGCAGACAGAGTTCACAGTAACTCTCGAATCATTCGACGCAGCAAAGAAGATTCCAGTAATCAAGGCTGTTCGTGAAATCACAGGTCTCGGACTTGGTGAAGCTAAGGCTCTTGTTGAAGGTGCACCAAAGGCTCTTAAAGAGGGTGTATCAAAGGCAGATGCTGATGAATTCATTAAGAAGATCGAAGAAGCTGGTGGAAAGGCTAGCAAGAAATAAGTCAGCGTAAACTGACAATTTATCTATAGGGGATGTCTGGTGCAGTATTTGTACCGGGTATCCCCTTTAGTCGTATAAAAAGAAAATGTCATATTCGGATTTAATCCGGATATCCACATAGAAAATCGGTGTTTTCTGTGCTGTGCGGAGTTTCCAGCATGTAGCAGTCAACGAGCCGAAACACAATATCAGGGGGATCTGATGTTCGCAAAGACTCGAACAATCAACCGTCAGAATTATGGAAAAAACATCCAGCATGCTATGGATGTTCCAGATCTTATCGCAATCCAGACAAAATCGTATGATGATTTCCTTCAGGCAGAAGCCTTAAAAGAGGGAAAAGAAGTTCTTAATCAGGGACTTCAGGACGTATTTACTTCTACTTTTCCTATCGAAAGTCCTAACGGCGATATGTCATTGGAGTATGAGTTTTATGAGCTCGACTGGGAGAACCAGAAGTTCACCGAGTTGCAGTGCAAGCAGAAAGGACTTACTTATTCAGTTCCTTTAAAAGCCCGTATCAATTTGAATTTCCTTCAGACTGGAGCAATTCTCCAGAAAGATATTTATATGGGTGACATTCCGCTCATGACAGACCGTGGTACATTTGTTATCAACGGAGCAGAGCGCGTAGTTGTTTCCCAGATTCACCGTTCGCCTGGCGTTATTTTCTGCCACGACAAGGGTGTGTACTCAAGCCGTATTATTCCTTACCGCGGATCTTGGCTTGAATTTGAAATTGACCAGAAAAAAGAGCTTATTTTTGCAAAGATTGACCGCAAAAAGAAGATTCTTGGTACAATTTTCCTTCGCGCACTTGGTTATTCAACACGCGAAGAAATCATCCGCTGCTTCTACGATGTAGAAGACATTAAGGTAAAGAAGGGTGACGAACTTGTAGACAAGGTTCTCGCTTCTGCCGTAATCATCAAAGATGAAGAAGGCAACGAAAAGAGACTCTTTAATGCAGGTACAAAGCTTCATCCACATGATATTGATGACCTTCTCGCTAACAAAATCGATGAAATCTGCGTAATCCGCTTTGATACACGCAGCAATTCAAATGGCGATGAAAAGAATACTTCTCTTGATTCACAGATGATTATCAACTGTTTCGAGCGCGAGGAAGTTAAATTCGTAAAAGAAGGTTCTGTAGATAATGAACCAACTAAGGAAGATTGTCTCGCTGCTGTATATGCAATCTTGCAGCCAGGTGAGCCAATGACAGTTGAACAGGCTGAAAAAGACCTCAACTCTCTCTTCTTCTCTGAGCGCCGCTATGACCTCGGACGTGTTGGTCGCTACAAGCTCAACAAGAAGTTCGATTACTCTGATGATGTAAAAGACTTCACTCTTATTAAGGATGATATCATCAATACAATGAAGTTCCTCATCAAGGTTTACATTGGTGAAGAGCAGATTGACGATATTGACCACCTTGGAAACCGCCGTATCCGTTCTGTAGGCGAGTTGATGACAAATCAGCTTAAGTCTGCATTTGCAAGAATGGAGCGTATTGCCAAGGAACGCATGAGCCTTAAAGAAACTGACACAATGAAGCCACAGGATTTGATTTCTATCAAACCTATCGTTGCAGCAGTTAAAGAATTCTTTGGTTCTTCACAGCTCTCTCAGTTTATGGATCAGATTAACCCATTGGCAGAGCTTACTCATAAACGTCGTTTGAACGCTCTCGGACCAGGTGGTCTTTCACGTGACCGTGCTGGTTTCGAAGTTCGTGACGTACACTATTCACACTACGGACGCATGTGTCCTATCGAAACTCCTGAAGGTCCGAACATTGGTCTTATCGTTTCGCTTGCTATGTACACACGCATCAACGACTATGGATTCCTTGAAGCTCCATACCGCAAGGTAGTAAACGGAAAGGCTACAAACGAAGTTGAATACCTTTCTGCTATGGACGAAGACAAGTACTTCATTGGTCAGGTAGTAGAAGGAATGAAGAAGGATGGTTCATTCCCTACAGAAACAATTTCTTGCCGCAACCGTGGTAACTATACTCAGCGTTCTCCAAAGGACGTTCAGTACATCGACGTTTCTCCACGTCAGGTAATTTCTGTTTCTGCTTCTTTGATTCCATTCCTTGAGCATGACGATGCTAACCGTGCGCTCATGGGTTGTAACATGCAGCGTCAGGCTGTACCTCTTCTCTTCCCAGAACCACCATACGTTGGAACTGGTATGGAAAGAAAGTGTGCTTATGACTCTGGTGTTCTTATCAAGGCTAAGCACGATGGTGAAGTTATCTACGTTTCAAGTGAACTTATTAAGGTAAAGGTTGAAGGTTCTAAGGCAGTTGATGAATATCATCTTTTGAAGTACCAGAGAACTAACAACGATACATGTAACCACCAGCGCCCTACAGTTGAAGTTGGAACAAAGGTTAAGGCCGGCGATGTTCTCGCTGACGGACCAGCAACATTCAACGGAGAGCTTGCTCTTGGACGCAACATTCTCGTAGGATTCGTTCCTTGGAATGGTTACAACTATGAGGATGCCGTACTTATTTCTCAGCGCGTAGTTCGCGAGGATATGTATACATCTATCCATATTAAAGAGTTCCAGATTGAAATCCGTGAGACAAAGCTCGGACCAGAGCGCATCACACGTGATATTCCAAATACTGCAGAAAAAGCTCTTGCTAACCTCGACTCAGAAGGTATCATCCGTATTGGTGCAAAGGTTCGCTCAGGAGATATTCTTGTAGGTAAGGTAACTCCAAAGTCTGAAACTGAAACAACTCCAGAGTTCAAGCTTTTGAACTCAATCTTCGGTGAAAAGGCTAAGGAAGTTCGCGATTCTTCACTCCGCGTTCCACATGGAATTGAAGGTGTTGTAATTGATATTCAGCAGATGAGCCGCCTCGAAGGTGACGATTTGCTCCCAGGTGTAGATAAGGTAGTTAAGGTTCTTATTGCTAACAAGCGTAAGCTTCGCGAAGGTGATAAGATGGCCGGACGCCACGGAAACAAGGGTGTTGTTTCACGTATTCTCCCTGTTGAAGATATGCCATATCTTGAAGATGGTACTCCACTCGACGTTTGTTTGAACCCACTTGGTGTACCTTCCCGAATGAACATTGGACAGATTCTTGAGTCTGAACTTGGTATTGCAGGTAAGTACCTCAACCAGTTCTTTGAAGTTCCAGTATTCGAATCACCTTCTCAGAAGATGATTGAAGCTAAGCTTGAAGAAGCTAACAAAGCAGTTGCCGGAACAGGACTTAAGATTTCTACAGACTGTAAACAGATTGTACACGACGGACGTACAGGTGAACCTTTCGTAAACCCAATCTTCGTTGGTGTTATCTATTATATGAAGCTTCATCACCTTGTTGATGATAAGATGCACGCTCGTTCAACCGGACCTTATTCTCTGGTTACACAGCAGCCTCTTGGTGGTAAGGCACAGTTTGGTGGTCAGCGTCTTGGAGAAATGGAGGTTTGGGCACTCGAAGCTTACGGTGCAGCTAACACTCTTCAGGAAATGATGACTATTAAGTCTGATGATATGAACGGACGTTCTAAGATTTACGAATCTATCGTTAAGGGCGATCCTTCATCTCCAATCGGAATCCCTGAATCATTCAACGTACTGGTACAGGAACTCCGTGGTTTGGCTCTTGATTTCACAATTTATGATGCTAAGGGTAAGCAGATTGCTCTTACAGAACGTGATCAGGAACTGATTGACAAGAATGCTTCCGGATTTGATAAGGAGGATGCAAATGCGTGATGTACAGGATTTTGACAGCTTAAAGATTAAACTGGCTTCTCCAGAGACCATTCGTTCATGGTCTTACGGTGAGGTAAAAAAGCCTGAGACTATAAATTACAGAACACTCCGTCCTGAGAAAGACGGTCTTTTCTGTGAAAGAATTTTCGGTACTACAAAGGAATGGGAATGCTACTGCGGTAAGTTTAAGTCTATCCGCTATAAGGGCGTTATCTGTGACCGCTGTGGTGTTGAAGTTACACATTTCAAAGTACGCCGTGAACGTACAGGACACATTGAGCTTGCAGCTCCAGTAAGCCATATCTGGTATTACCGCTCAGTTCCAAGCCGCATGGGTCTTTTGCTCGACCTCCAGGTTGCAGCACTCCGTTCGGTTTTGTACTACGAAAAATATATCGTAATTGATGCAGGAGATACTGACCTTAAGAAGGGACAGCTCCTTACAGAAGAAGAATATCAGGAAGCACTTGAGCACTATGCAGGTTCTGCTTTCACAGCAGATATGGGAGCCGAGGCTATCAAGACTATGCTTGAACGCCTTGACCTCGACGAACTTGCAGCAGAGCTCCGTGCAAAAATGATTGAAAAGGGCGCTAAGTCTGACAAGAGACTTCTCCGCCGTATCGAAATTGTTGAAAACTTCCGCGCATCTGGAAACAAGGTTTCATGGATGATTCTGGACGTAATTCCAGTTATTCCTCCTGAGCTCCGCCCTATGGTACAGCTCGATGGTGGACGTTTCGCTACCTCTGACCTCAATGATCTCTACCGCCGTGTTATTAACCGTAATAACCGTCTTAAGAGACTTCAGCAGCTTTCTGCTCCAGACATCATCATCCGCAACGAAAAGCGTATGCTTCAGGAAGCAGTTGATGCTTTGTTTGACAACACAAAGAGAAAGCGTGCAGTTAAGGGTGCTTCAAACCGCCCTCTTAAGTCAATTTCTGACCTTCTTAAAGGTAAGCAGGGACGTTTCCGCTTGAATCTTCTTGGTAAGCGTGTTGACTACTCTGGACGTTCGGTAATCGTTGTTGGACCAGAACTTAAGCTCTGGCAGTGCGGTCTTCCTACAAAGATGGCTTTGGAATTGTTCAAACCATTCCTTATGAAGAAGCTCGTAGACAAGGACGTAGTATTTAATATTAAGAAGGCTAAGGCTCTCGTTGAGTCTGAGTCTCCAGAAGTATATGCAATTCTTGATGAAGTAGTTAAAGAGCACCCGGTAATGTTGAACCGTGCGCCTACACTTCACCGTCTTGGTATCCAGGCATTTGAACCTGTACTTGTAGAAGGAAAGGCTCTTAAGCTTCACCCACTTGCTTGTAAGGCTTTCAACGCCGACTTCGATGGTGACCAGATGGCTATCCACGTACCACTTACACAGGCTGCACAGATGGAATGCTGGACATTGATGCTTTCTGCAAGAAACCTCCTTGACCCTGCTAACGGTAACACAATCGTTGCTCCATCTCAGGACATGGTACTTGGTATCTACTATATGACTGCTATCAAACCTAACGCTAAGGGAACAGGCAAGCGCTTCTCTACACCGGATGAAGTACGCATGGCTGCTGAACTTGGTGCAATTGAATGGCAGGCTCTTATCAAGGTTCCGGCTCCAAAGGATTCTTTCGATCCAGATGCTCTTAAGGTTAAGGGTGATGACGGATTCCTTGGTGGAACACAGACATTCAAGAAGGGTGATCTTATTGAAACTTCAGCAGGACGCCTTGCTTTCAACGAAGCAATGCCTGCAGAAATTGAATATGTAAACCGCCAGATGTTCGATAAGTCTTTGAAGAAGATGATTGAGCACGTATATCATACAAAGGGCTCTTGGCTCACAATCCAGATGCACGATGCAATCAAGGATGTTGGTTACAAGAACGCTACATTCTACGGTGCAACACTTTGTATGAAGGATATCCTCGTTCCTGATGAAAAGCCGGAAATCATGGCTCAGGCTAACAAGGAAGTTGAAGATATTATCAACCAGTATGGAAAGGGTGTTATTACAGCAGAAGAAAGATATCAGCGTGTAACAAACATCTGGGCTCGTACTAACGAAAAGCTTACAAACCTCATGATGGATAATCTTGAGAAAGATAAGCAGGGCTTTAACACAATCTACATGATGGCTAAGTCTGGTGCCCGCGGTTCTCGTGGACAGATTTCTCAGCTTGCCGCAATGCGTGGTTTGATGACTAAGCCTAACGGAGATATTATTGAGCTCCCAATTAAGTCAAACTTCTACGAAGGACTTTCCGTTATAGAATACTTTATTTCAACTAACGCTTCTCGTAAGGGTCTTTCGGATACTGCTCTTAAGACAGCCGATGCCGGTTACATGACACGTCGTCTTGTTGATGTTGCTCAGGATGTAGTAATCAACGAAGAAGACTGCTGTACAATCAATGGTATTGACTACACAGCTATCAAAGAAGGTGATGAAGTTAAGGTACCTCTCAGCAAGCGTATCGAAGGTCATTATACAATCGAACGTGTTGTAAACGCTAAGGGTGAATTAATCTGCGACGTAAACCAGTACATCGACGAAGCTATGGCTAAGAAGATTGAAGCTGCTGGTGTTGAAAAGGTTAAGCTCCGCACTGTTCTTACTTGTGAAGCTAAGCACGGTATTTGTGTTAAGTGTTATGGTAAGAACCTTGCACGTAATAAGATTGTTGAAATTGGTGAAGCAGTTGGAATTATCGCTGCTCAGTCAATCGGTCAGCCAGGTACACAGCTTACACTTCGTACCTTCCACTCTGGTGGTGCGGCTGAGATGTCAACAAACGATAACAAGATTGTTCTTAAGTTCGATGCAATCATTAAGAGTATCGAAGGAACTCACGTTGAAAAGAAGGATAAGTGGCTCTTTACTCGTAAGGGTTATATGACAGTTATCCGTATCCTCGATAAGATTAAGTATACTGCAGATGATGAGCTTCTTATTGAAGATGGTAAGAACCTTATGCGCGGTGATATTATCCTTAAGCACAAGGGTAAGGATGTTGTTGCCGGAGTAAACGGAAAGGTTATGAAGGCAGACGGAGTTCTCTACATCACAAGTAAGGAACAGAAGATTGAAATCTCTAACGGTTCTACAATCTTCACAAAGGCCGGTGCAATGGTTAAGAAGGGCGAAGTAATCGGTGAATTCGAACAGTTCATTGAGCCTATTCTTGCAGAAAGCGACGGATATATCCATTTTGAAGATGTAATCGTAGGTTCTACTCTTGAAGAGAAGGTTGACCTTCAGACAGGTAAAACAGAACGCTACATCACAGATCTTCACCTTGATGTTAAGCAGCCACGTATCATCATCACTGATGAAGCAGGTAACCCACAGGGTAACTACTTCCTTCCTGCAGGTGCCATCCTCCTCGTTGATGACAAGGCTCCTGTAAAGGCCGGTGATATGATTGCCAAGATGAACAAGGAAGCACAGAAGTCTCAGGATATTACCGGAGGTCTTCCTCGTGTATCTGAACTCTTTGAAGCACGCAAACCAAAGAATCCATGTGTACTTGCACAGATTTCTGGTACTGTTGAATTCAAGGATGTTCGCAAAGGAAAGCGCGTAATTTCTATTACTGATGAATATGGTAAGAAGTTCGAGCACCTTGTTCCTATGACAAAGCGTATGCTTGTACGTGATGGCGATAAGGTAGAAGCAGGTGAACAGCTCTGTGCCGGATCTCCAAATCCACAGGATGTACTTGCAATCCTCGGTGAAAACGCTCTTCAGAATTATCTTATGGATGAAATCCAGAACGTTTACCGCCAGCAGGGTGTAGATATCAACGATAAGCATATCGGTATTATCGTACGTCAGATGCTCCGCAAGATTGAAATCGTATCAGTTGGTGATACAAAGTTCATCTTCGGTCAGCAGGTAGATAAGTATAAGTTCCACGAAGAGAACGAGCGTGTAATCGCTGCCGGTGGACAGCCAGCTGTTGGCCGCCCAATGTTCCAGGGTATTACTAAAGCTTCTCTTGGTGTAGATTCATTTATTTCTGCAGCTTCCTTCCAGGAAACAACACGCGTTCTTACCAACGCTGCAATTTCTGGTGCTACAGATGGCCTCCACGGAATCAAGGAGAACGTTGCAATCGGTCACATGATTCCGGCTGGTACAGGTATCAAGAATTACAAGGACATCAAGCTCTTTGATGACAGCGACCGTGACCTTGACGCTCAGATGAATGAGATTCTTGAACGCCGCCGTCTCGAAGCAGAGCAGGAATCTCAGCTCGAAGAACCAAGCTTTGAGGCTGAGGACAATGACTAAATTTTGAAATTCTAACGATTATATATTGAATTCATTTTTTGAATTCTATATAATCGTTAAACCTATCCTTTATAAAGGATTTTTATATCTTCCGGGGTGCTGACCGGAATAAACAGGAGAATAGGCGATGCCTACAATTAATCAATTAATTCATCAGGGTCGTAAGTCTGCTGCCAACAGAACTAAAGCTCCCGCACTTGAGGGCTGTCCGCAGAAGCGTGGTGTATGTACACGTGTTATGACTCAGACACCTAAGAAACCAAACTCAGCGCTTAGAAAGATTGCGCGTGTTCGTTTGTCAAATGGTATTGAAGTTACTGCTTATATTCCAGGTATTGGACATAACTTGCAGGAACACTCAGTTGTTTTAGTACGCGGTGGTCGTGTAAAGGACCTTCCTGGTGTACGTTATCATATCATCCGTGGTACAAAAGATACTCTTGGAGTTGAAGACCGCAAGCGCGGACGCTCTAAGTATGGTGCTAAGAGACCAAAGGCATAATGGAGGACTAAGATGGGAAGACATAAGAAATCAATCGAACGTCCGATGATGCCGGATGTAAAATACAACTCAAAGGTTGTATCAAAATTCGTTTGCCGTATGATGCTTGACGGAAAGAAATCTATCTGTACAAAGATCGTATATGAGGCAATGGATAACCTTAAGGCAAAGACAGATAAGGATCCTTTGGAAGTTCTTCTTAAGGCTCTTGAAAATGTTAAGCCAATGGTAGAAGTTAAGTCACGCCGCGTTGGTGGTGCTACTTATCAGGTTCCAATGGAAATCCGTGAATCACGTCGTGAAGCACTTGCAATGAGATGGATCATTGATGCAGCTCGTTCAAGAAGCGGACACGGAATGGCAGATACACTTGCTGCTGAACTTCTTGATGCTTACAACAACACTGGTACTGCTTACAAGAAGCGTGAAGATGTACATAAGATGGCTGAAGCTAACAAGGCTTTTGCTCACTACAGATGGTAGTTTAATAGCTGCCTGATTTATAAAAGGGAGATTACCTCAGGGTGGTCTCCTTTTTTATTACTTTTACCGGATTTGTGATAAATGCGAAGATTTACATTATTTTCATAAATTCGGCATTTAGCGCTTGAATTTATTTTTTAAATTTTGTATATTGTTTGAACTTGCCCTTTTTTGAATTTTATGAGGGGTATTGGGTTCTTTGAGAAGTCAGGCAAGTCTGCTGAGCAGAATTGGCATCACCGTAAAGCTAATCAGGAATGATTTTCAGGTAGATGCGACCCTTAATGAGGTTAATTTTCACCGTTGGTGATGATTATATAGACAACAGATTAGGGAGTTCCTGGCGGCTATCACAGCCAAACTCGAATATACCAAACCAGTTGTCAGTCAGGTGATAATGATCGGTGGTACCGGGTTATAACATTTCGAATAATATGGAATGTTACGAAATATGTTATTTTATCCGTTTCTATCAATTATTATCTACTCATTCAAATAGTGTGTCTGCGAATATTGCAGGTCTTGGTAAAAGATGCTTGCGTATTCTGGCTTAAAGTGCAGCACATAAAAAATATTAATGCCGGATCGGGACGATATTAAATCCGGCAAGGAGAAAAACATGGCTAAGGAGAAGTTCGTTAGAACTAAACCTCACATGAACGTTGGTACTATTGGTCACGTAGACCATGGTAAGACTACACTTTCAGCTGCTATCACAACATACTGTGGAAACAAGTATGGTGATAAGGTTCTTAAGTACGACGAAATTGATAACGCTCCAGAAGAGAAGGAACGTGGTATTACAATCAACACTCGTCACTTGGAATATCAGTCAGATAAGAGACACTATGCTCATATCGACTGCCCAGGACATGCTGACTACATTAAGAACATGATTACTGGTGCTGCTCAGATGGATGGTTCTATCCTCGTAGTATCTGCTCCAGACTCAGTTATGCCTCAGACACGTGAGCACTTGCTCCTCGCTCGTCAGGTAGGTGTACCAAAGATCATCGTATTCTTGAACAAGGTTGACCAGGTTGATGATCCAGATCTTCTCGAACTCGTAGTAGAAGAAGTAAAAGATACTCTTAAGGAATATGGTTTCTCTGAAGATACACCAATCATTAAGGGTTCTGCATTCAAGGCTTTGAATGACCCAACTCCAGAAAACACAGCTTGTATCGAAGAGCTCCTTACAGCTATGGATACATGGTTCGATGATCCAGTTCGTGATGATCAGAAACCATTCTTGATGCCAATCGAAGACATCTTCACTATCTCTGGTCGTGGTACTGTAGTAACAGGAAAGATCGAGCGTGGTGTTGTAAACATGAACGATGCTGTACAGATCGTAGGTATCCGCCCAACAGCTGATACAACTGTAACAGGTATCGAAATGTTCCAGAAGACTCTTGATCAGGGTATGGCTGGTGATAACGTTGGTATCCTCCTCCGTGGTATTGAAAAGAAAGATGTTGTTCGTGGACAGGTTCTCGCTGCACCAAAGTCTATCACTCCACATACAAAGTTCGAAGCTCAGATTTACGTTCTTTCAAAGGAAGAAGGTGGACGTCACTCTCCATTCTTCACAGGATATCGCCCACAGTTCTACTTCAGAACTACTGATATCACTGGTACAATCGAACTCGAAGCTGGTACAGACATGGTAAAACCAGGCGATAACGTAAAGGTTATCGGTGAACTTATTCACCCAATCGCTATGGATGAAGGTCTTAAGCTTGCTATCCGTGAAGGCGGTCACACAATCGCTTCTGGACAGGTTACAAAAATCATTGAATAGTTAGATTTTTTCAAACAGATGGGCTGGTATTGTTTATCAGCCTGTCTGTTGTGAAACAGGAGTAAAATTAAATGGCTAATGGAAAGATTCGTGTCAGACTTCGTGCATTTGATGCAGTTCTGATCGACCAGAGTGCTAAAGCCATCGTGCAGACTGTACAGAAAGCGGGAGCTAAGGTTTCAGGTCCTATCCCTCTTCCTACAAGAATCAACAAGGTGACTGTACTTCGCTCACCACACGTAAACAAGAAGTCACGTGAGCAGTTTGAAATGCGTACACACAAACGCCTTATTGACATAATGAATCCTTCACAGGACGTTATGGATTCACTGATGAAGCTTGAGCTTCCTGCCGGTGTAGACGTAGTAATTACACAGTAGTGTAAACCCCACATTATAGTGGTTTTAATTTTAGGTACGGTCCCTCTGGATTTGGGATGACGGCCTGTAATAATAAGGGAGTTTTGTGAACAGTTAGTAGCAAAATCCCAAATAGGAGATATCAGAATGAAAGGTCTGATTGCAAAGAAAGTTGGCATGACACAGATATTCGACGAAAGCGGAAATCTGACACCAGTAACCGTAATCCAGGTCGAGCCTAATGTTGTTGTTGCCAAGAAAACAAAGGAAAATTGCGGTTATGATGCAGTTGTTCTTGGTTTGGATGATTTGAAAGCATCTAAAGCAAACAAAGCATATGCCGGACAATTCCCAGAAAACATTACTCCAAAGCGCCACTTGAAAGAGTTCCGCAACTTCGAAAAAGAAGTAAACATTGGAGATGTTGTTGGTCTTGAGCTCTTTGAAGGTAGCCGTTTCCTCGACGTAACAGCTACATCAAAAGGTAAGGGTTTCCAGGGTGTTATGAAGAGATGGGGCTTCCATGGTGGACGTGCTACACACGGTTCTAAGTTCCATCGTGAGCCGGGTGGTACAGGAGAATGTACAACTCCAGGTCACTCATTCAAGAATATTAAGCTTCCTGGACACATGGGATTCAAAAGAGTTACTGTGCAGAATCTGAAGATTGTAAAAGTTGATCCAGAGCTCAAAGTAATTATGGTTCGCGGTGCTGTTCCTGGAAATAAGGACTGTACACTCATCGTGAAGTCCGCAGTAAAGAAATAGGAGATAGAATATGGAAAAGAAAGTATATTCAACTTCTGGTAAAGAGCTGCGTACAATCACACTTGATGATAAAGTATTCGGTCTTCCAGTTAATGACGACGTAATCTATTACGCTATTACAAATGAATTGGCTAACAGACGTGTTGGTACTGCATGTACAAAAACTCGTGCAGAAGTTCATGGTTCTAACAATAAGCCTTATAAGCAGAAGGGAACTGGTAACGCACGTCGTGGTGATAAGAAGTCTCCAATTACAGTAGGTGGTGGTACAATTTTTGGACCAAAACCAAGAGATTTCAGCTATTCAATTCCAAAGAAAGAAAAGAGACTTGCTATGAAGTCAATCTTGAGTGCACATGCTCAGGGTGACAGACTTACAGTTATCGAAGATTTTACTGTAGAAAGCGGTAAAACAAAGGACTTGGCAGCTATTCTTAATAACTTCGCTAAGGACGAAAGAACTGTATTGATTCTTAAAGATGATGATGCAAAGATTAAGCAGGCTGGACGCAATATTCCTAACCTCTCATTCCTTGCTTACAACCGTCTCGAAGCACACACATTGTTCTACGGACGCAAGGTAATCATCCTTGAATCAGCTGTAAAAAATCTGTCTGACTTTTATGCTGAAGATAAGGAGGCTAAATAATGAATTACGAAGATATTCTTATTAGGCCTGTTGTTTCTGAAAAGGCAAGCATGTTGCGCGAACAGAACAAATATGTATTCATCGTTCGCCCTGATGCTACAAAGACACAGATTAAAGAAGCTGTTACACGCTTGTTTAAGGTAAAGGTAGTTGACTGCACAACAATGAATGTGCTTGGAAAAATGAAACGACTTCGTGGAAAACCAGGTCGTACAGCATCTTACAAGAAGGCTATCGTTCGTATCGCTGAAGGCGAAACAATTGCAGCTTTCGAAGGTGTATAATCTGGTAGGAATTAAGGGGATATAAAATGGCTCTTAAAGTATTTAAGCCAATGACAGCAGGTACACGTGGACGTGTTGACTTGCGTCGTGACGAACTGACAACTGATAGACCCGAGAAAACTTTGGTGTCAGGTCGTAAGTCTCATGCTGGACGCGGAGCTGGTGGTCGTATTTCTGTACGTCATCAGGGCGGCGGTCACAAGAGACGCTATCGTGATATAGATTTCAAACGTGATAAGCACGGAATTCCTGGAACCGTAAAGACAATCGAATACGATCCAAATAGAAGTGCTAACATCGCTTTGATTTATTATGCAGACGGTGATAAACGTTATATCATCGCTCCAAAGGGATTGCAGGTTGGTCAGAAGATTATTTCTGGCGAAAATGCAGCTCCAACAGTTGGAAATGCACTTCCTCTGAATGCAATTCCAGTTGGTTTCACTATTCATAACATTGAATTGACACTTGGTCAGGGTGGACAGCTTGTTCGTTCTGCTGGTGCTAGTGCAATGATTGCAGGTCGCGAAGGTGACTACGTTATCGTTCGCTTGCCTTCAAGTGAAATGAGAAAGATTAACGGAAAGTGCTACGCTACAATCGGTGTTGTAGGAAACGAAGAGCACATGAACGTTAAACTTGGTAAAGCCGGTCATAAGCGCTGGATGGGTATCCGCCCTACAGTACGCGGTATGGCTATGAACCCGGTTGATCATCCACTTGGTGGTGGTGAAGGTGCTGGTAAGGGACGTAACCCAGTTACTCCTTGGGGACAGCCTTGTAAAGGTTACCAGACTCGTAACAAGAGAAAGACTTCTAGCAAGTTTATTGTTAGTCGTCGTAAGAAGTAGTCGCAGAGGAGATAATCGTGTCAAGATCTGTTAAGAAAGGACCATTTGTAGAGAAATCTCTTTACAAGAAGGTTCAGGCAATGAATAAAGAAGCAGACAGAAAAATGATTAAAACATATTCTCGCTGCTCAACAATAATCCCAGAAATGGTTGGAAATACTATTTCTGTGTACAATGGTAAATCATGGATTCCTGTATACATTACAGAAAACCTTGTCGGACACAAGCTTGGTGAATTTGCACCAACTCGTACATTCAAGGGCCATGGTGGTTCAGACAAAACTGCCTCTAAAGGCTAATAAATAGGTGGATATTATGGCTGAGAAAAAAGGTTATGTAGCCACTTCTAAGTTCCTGATTGCATCACCAACAAAGGTTCGCCCAGTTGCTCATGTAATTAATCAGAAATCCTATACTGAAGCTATGGCTATCTTGGCAAACATGCCACAGAAAGGTGCAACTTTGATTAGTGCTACTTTGAAGTCTGCTGCAGCAAATGCACTTAACCAGAACAGCAAGTTGGATGAAGATATGCTTTACGTAAAAGAAATCAGAGTTGATGAAGGTCCAAGACTCAAGAGAGTATGGTTCCGCGCACGTGGTCGTGCAGATCAGCTTTTGAAGCGTATGTGTCATATTACCGTCATCGTTGACGAGAAGGCGGGGGAATAAAGTGGGACAGAAAGTTAATCCTATTGGTTTGCGCCTTGGCGTAAACAAGACATGGCAGTCACGCTGGTATGCAGATCCACGTGAATATGCAGATTTAGTTCTTGAAGACATCAAGATTCGTAAGATGGTTGCTGATCTTCCAGAATGTAAGAATGCTGATATAGCTGAGATTGAGATTGTTCGCCATCCACAGCGCGTTACAATCGTAATTCACACAGCTCGCCCAGGTGTAATTATTGGTGTTAAAGGTGCATCAATCGAAAAGATTTGTGCAGATATTCAGAAGCAGCTTACAAAGAAAGTTCAGATCAAGATTAAGGAAATCAAGCGCGCTGACTTGAACGCAAACTTGATTGCTCAGAATATTGGTCGTCAGCTTGTAGGTCGTGGTTCATTCCGCAAGGCTATGAAACAGGCTGTAAGCAATGCTATGCGTGCTGGTGCACAGGGTGTAAAGGTTCGTCTTAGTGGTCGTCTCGGTGGAGCAGATATGTCTCGTACCGAAGAGCACAAGGAAGGACGTGTACCTCTTCATACTCTTCGTGCTGATATCGACTATGGAACATACGAAGCTCTTACTACATACGGTAAAATCGGTATTAAAGTATGGGTTTACAACGGTATGAACTATGGTATCGACCACAATGAAGATGCTGGTCAGCTCGTTAAGAAACCAAGACGTCCAGCTCGTCAGGCAGCTGAAAAGACTGAGGGTTCTGAACCTGCTAAAAAGGCAAGGAGTTAGTTATGCCACTTAGTCCAAAAAGAGTAATTCACCGTAAGGTACAGCGCGGTCGTGAAAAAGGAAATGCGACACGCGACAACAATATTGATTTTGGCGAGATTGCACTTGTTGCAATGGAACCAACCTGGCTTGATGCCAGAGTAATCGAGGCAGCCCGTGTTGCCATCAACCGTAAGTTGGATCGTAAAGGTAACGTTTGGATTCGTATTTTCCCAGACAAGCCTATTACAAAGAAACCAGCTGAAGTTCGTATGGGTAAGGGTAAGGGTGCTCCAGATCACTGGGCAGCTGTTATCAAACCGGGTATGATTTTGTTTGAAGTTGGAGGCGTAGATATTAATCTTGCACACAGAGCTCTCGAGCTTGCTGCAGATAAGCTTCCAGTTATTACAAAGATTGCTGTAAAGCCAACACGCGACTAGGAGGAATAAGATGGCTGATTCAAAGAAGAAGAATGATAAAGAACTGTCTTATAAAGAACTCGTAGCAAAACGTGACGAGCTTAAAAAGGAATACATGGATCTCCGTTTTAAGATGGTAATTTCCCATGTAGATAACCCAATGCAGAAACGTACTATGCGCCGCGAAATCGCACGCCTTAATACGTTTATCCGTGCGAAAGAACTCGCCGGCGAGAATAAGTAGGAGCTGAACCGTGGAAGAGAAGACTGTTCAGACTGTAAAGACTGCAAAACGTTCATTTGTAGGACTTGTAACATCAGATAAGATGGACAAGACTGTTGTTGTAACTGTTGCAACAAAGAAAATGGATCGTCTTTACAAGAAATATGTAACAAGATCTAAGAAGTACATGGCACATGATGAAACAAATGATGCACATGTAGGAGATACAGTACGTATCGTTGAATGTCGCCCGCTCAGCAAGAACAAGTGCTGGCGCGTAGCCGAAATCGTTGAGCGTGCTAAATAAGCGAAGGAGTTAAGATTATGATTCAGATGCAGTCATGTATGACAGTTGCTGATAACTCTGGAGCTAAAATTGCTCAGTGTATTAAGGTTATCGGCGGTTCACATCGCAGATACGCAGGTATCGGCGATATCGTAGTAGTAGCTATTAAGGATGCAATTCCTACATCTACTATCAAAAAGGGTACAATTGAAAAAGCAGTAATTGTACGTCAGGCAAAAGAATACCGTCGCCCAGATGGAACTTACATTCGTTTTGATGATAACGCTTGTGTTATCGTAGACGACAGCAAGAACCCTAAGGGAAAACGTATTTTCGGACCTGTAGCTCGTGAGCTCCGTGATATGGACTTTATGAAGATCATTTCACTTGCTCCGGAAGTTCTTTAAGGAGAAATGAATATGTTGACAAAATCAAAAATCCGCAAGAACGATACAGTAGAAGTAATTGCCGGAAAAGATAAGGGAAAGCGCGGAGAAGTTGTTCGCGTAGACCTCAAGAAAGAACGTGTTGTTGTTTCTGGTGTAAATATCGTAAAGAAGGCAATGAAGAAGAGAAGTCAGCAGGATCAGGGCGGTATCGCTGAGATCGAAGCTCCTCTTAATATTTCAAATGTAGCAATCGTATGTAAAAAATGCGGTGCTACAAAGATTGGTTATAAAATTGACGGCGACAAGAAAGTTCGCGTTTGCCGTAAATGTGGAGATGTTCTGTAATGGCAAATTACGTACCTCGGCTTAAGAAAGTCTATAAAGACGAAATCGCACCGGCTCTTATGAAAGAGTTCTCTTACACAACTCCAATGCAGATTCCTGCAATTAAGAAAATTGTTGTAAGTATGGGTGTTGGTGAAGCTCTCACAAATAAGAAACTCCTTGATGCCGCAGTAGCTGACCTCACAGCAATCACAGGTCAGAAGGCTGTTAAAACAAAGGCAAAGAAGAGTATCGCTAACTTCAAACTGCGTGAGGGCAATGAAGTGGGTGCAATGGTAACATTGCGCGGAGATATCATGTATGAATTCCTTGATCGTCTCATCAATGTTGCGTTCCCACGTATTAAGGATTTCCGCGGAATCAAAGCTACTGGTTTTGACGGACACGGAAATTTCTCAGTTGGTATTACTGAACAGTTGATATTCCCAGAAATTGACTTTGATAAAATTACAAAGATTGCTGGTATGAATATCACTTTTGTAACAAGTGCAAACACAGATGCTGAAGCAAAAGCACTTCTTACAAAGTTCAATATGCCTTTCCGCAAGTAGGTGAAGTATGGCAAAGAAATCATTGTTAATTAAAGCAGCCCGCAAACAGAAGTACGCAACTCGTGAATACAATCGTTGCCAGATTTGCGGTCGTCCACGTGGATATTTGCGTAAGTTTAAGATGTGTCGTATCTGCTTCCGCAAATTGGCAAGCGAAGGCCAGCTTCCTGGCGTAACAAAATCTAGTTGGTAGGAGAATAGAATGAGTGCATCAGATCCAGTAGCAGACATGCTCACAAAGGTTCGTAATGCGGCTATGGCCCGCCACGAGAAAGTAGATGTTCCTGCATCAAAACTTAAGCTTGAAATCGTAAAGATTCTCAAGACAGAAGGATACATCAAGAACTTCAAAAAGATTCAGGAAGAAGGCAAAAATACACTTCGTATTTTCTTGAAGTATGATGACGATAATAATCCGGTAATCCACGGTGTTAAGAAAATTTCTACACCAGGTCGCCGTGTTTATTCTGGCTACAAAGATTTGCCACGTGTTTACAACGGTTATGGTACAATCATCGTTTCAACTTCTGCTGGTGTAACAACTGGTAAGAAGGCTACAGAAAAGATGGTTGGTGGCGAATTGGTATGTACTGTTTGGTAATAGGAGGAGGAAGAGATGTCTAAAGTTGGTAAACTTCCTGTTGCTATTCCAGCAGGTGTTACAGTAAATGTAGCAAACGGTCTTATTTCTGTAAAAGGACCAAAAGGCGAGCTCAAGCAGAGCTTCCATGATGAAATCGATATCAAAGTTGAAGGAACTGAAGTAGTTCTTACAACTAAGAACGGTGCTAAGCAGACAAATGCTTATCATGGACTTTACAGAAGCCTTATCAATAACATGGTAAAGGGTGTAACTGAAGGTTTTACAAAGACACTCGTTATCACAGGTGTTGGTTACCGTGCAGAAGTAAAAGGAAAAGAGCTTGTAATGAACCTTGGTTACTCAAGTGACTACATTGCAATTATTCCAGAAGGACTTACAGTTGTTGCAACTCCAGATGGAAAACTTACAGTGTCAGGTATCGACAAGCAGTTGGTTGGAGAATTCTGTTCTCAGGTACGCAAGTTGCGCAAACCTGAACCTTACAAAGGAAAGGGTATCCGCTATGAGACAGAAGTTATCAGACGTAAAGTCGGTAAGACTGGTGTTAAATAAGGTGAAGCTATATGTTTAAGAGAATGAATGATAAAAACAGAAAGCGCTTGCACAGAAAGATTCATATCCGTAAGTCAGTTTTCGGAACTGCAGAAAGACCAAGAATGTCTATCACACGCAGTAACAAGAATATTTCAGTACAGGTAATTGATGATAATGAAGGAAAAACTTTAGCTTCAATCTCAACTTTGGAAAAAGAGTTTGCTGCAGTAAAACCTAATACTGAAGGCGCAGCAAAACTTGGTGAAGCTTTTGGTGCACGCCTTAAGGATAAAAACATCTCTAAGGTTGTTTTCGACAGAAATGGTTACTTGTACCATGGTGTTGTAAAAGCTTTCGCTGATGGTGCCCGTAAAGCTGGTATCGAATTCTAGGAGTTACTATGGAACATCAGAAAAACTTTGATAAAGATCCAAAAGAGAAGGAGTTTGTAGAAAAACTCGTTACTCTTAACAGAACATGTAAGACTGTAAAGGGTGGACGTCGTATGTCTTTCTCTGCTCTTACTGTTGTTGGAGATGGAAAAGGTCGCGTAGGATACGGACTTGGTAAAGCTAATGACGTATCTGAAGCTATTAAAAAGAGTATTGATCGTGCAAAGAGAAATCTTGTTGTAATTCCTATGAAGAACGGCACTTTGCCACACGAAATCATTGGTCGCTACAAGAGTTCTGAAGTATTGCTTAAGCCAGCTTGTTCCGGTACTGGAATTATCGCTGGTGGTACTGTACGTGCAATTATGGATGCAGCTGGTGCAACAGACGTTCAGTCAAAGTCTTTGGGTTCAAGCACAGCAGTAAATGTTGTTCGCGCAACATTTGATGCTATCTCAAAACTTATGGACGCTAAGAAAGTTGCTGCCAATAGAGGTAAAACTCTTGACGAGTTGTGGGGTTAATGTATGGCTAAGCAGTTGAAAGTTACATTAATTAAAAGCGTAATCGGACAGAAGCCTGAGAAAAAGGCAACTGTTCGCAGTCTTGGACTTAAGAAGATTTCTTCTTCAAATACTCTCCCAGACACAGACGCTGTTCGCGGTATGGTTGCTGCCGTATCACACTTGGTAAAGGTAGAGGAGATCTAAAATGGCAGAATACAATCCAATTCTTAGCGCTCCTCAGGGTGCTAACAAAAATCCTAAGCGTGTTGGACGTGGTTCTTCTTCAGGACTCGGTACAACAGCTGGTAAAGGTAATAAAGGTCAGCAGTCACGTTCTGGTAAGGCTGGTCCTTACGTAGGATTTGAAGGCGGACAGATGCCTCTTTACAGACGTATCGCTCGCAAGGGATTCTCTAACTATCCTTTCAAGAAGGAATACGTTTGTATCAATGTAGAATTGCTTGATGCAAAATTCGATGATGGTGCTACTGTAGATAAGGCAGCTCTCGCAGAGAAGGGATTCCTTTCTTTGAAGGGTGCTCCACTTGTAAAGATTCTTGGAAACGGCGAAGTTACAAAGAAATTGAACGTAGTTGTTGATAAGGTTTCAGAATCTGCAAAAGCAAAAATCGAAAAGGCTGGTGGTTCAGTAAAAATCGCTGAAGCATCTGCTGAAGAAGCAAAATAAGGCGGAGTAGAACATGGCAAGCAATCCAATTATAAATATGTTTAAAGTTAAAGAAATAAGAGACCGTTTGTTCTTTACATTCCTGATTCTCGCAGTATTCCGCTTGGGATCTGTACTTACAGTTCCAGGAATTGATGCAAATGTTCTTATTAAATACTTTGACGATTTAGCTGCGCAGAATAAGAATGCGTTCGCCAGTTACATGGACTTCTTTGTTGGAGGAGCTTTCTCAAACTTCTCTATTTTGATGCTTGGTGTAATGCCTTATATCTCTATGCAGATTATTATGCAGCTTGCTGTGATTATTTTCCCTGCTCTTAAACGCATATCTCAGGAAGATGGTGGCCAGAGAAAGATTGCTCAGTACACACGTATCGGAACAATCATTGTTTGTGTTATCCAGGCCTGGGGTATGTCAGTTTATGCAAACAGCATACCTGGTTGTATCGTTCTTGAGAACAAGATTGCCTTCAAGGCTCTCTTCCTCATTACAGTTACAACCGGTTCTATGGTAACTGTTTGGTTAGGCGACCAGATTACAGCTCGTGGTATAGGAAATGGTATTTCAATGATGATTTTTGCAGGTATCGTAGCCCGCTTGCCTAATGCAATCGTAGAGCTTGCTCAGAAAGTAAAGGCCGGCGAGATTCAGCTTGTATTCGTTATCCTTGTAATTATCATGTTCATCGCAATTATCGGTCTGGTAATTTTTGAGGAATCAGGTCAGAGAAAGATTCCAGTTCACTATGCTAAGCGCGTAGTTGGAAGAAAGATGTACGGTGGCCAGTCTACTTACATTCCGTTTAAGGTTAATCCTTCAAACGTTATTCCTTTGATTTTCGCTAACTCAATTCTTACTATGCCATTGATGATTGCTCAGTCATTCGCTAAGGGTGAAAACTCTGCAAGATGGGTAGGCTCAATTGCACGCGTTCTTACTCCTAACGGACTTTGGTATACAATAGTGTTAGTTATTCTCATTATCTTCTTCGCATACTTCTACACTCAGGTAACCCTGAACCCTACAGAAATTGCAAAGAACATCCGCGAAAACGGCGGCTCCATTCCGGGTGTTCGCACAGATAAGACAGAAGAATATCTGACTAAAATATTGAATAGACTTATATTACCTGGTGCATTGTTCCTTGCTTTGATTGCTGTTATTCCAACACTTGTTCAGAACTGGTTTGGATTCCCACAGTCAATCAGTCAGCTTATGGGAGGAACTTCACTTATCATTTTGATTGGTGTTGATCTTGATACAATGAGTCAGGTTGAGGCTCTCCTTAAAATGCATCACCACGAAGGACTTACTAAGAAGGGCAAAATCAGATCACGAAATCTCTAAATAAAATTTTAGAAAATTCGTGAATTAGCAGTAGAAAAGAACTGGGAATATGTGATATATTATCTTTTACCGAATTGCTCTCATTGCGAGGTGCCTAAGATTCGGTAAAATATATTCTCATGGGGGCTTTTATATGAAAGTACGAACCAGTGTAAAACCTATCTGTGATAAGTGTAAGGTTATTAAGAGAAATGGTATTATTCGTATCATTTGTTCAAACCCAAAACATAAGCAGAGACAGGGCTAAGGCTTAAGGAGAAACAGATGGCTCGAATTGCGGGAGTTGATATCCCTAATAAGCACACAGTAGTTGCTTTAACTTATATTTATGGTATCGGCCGTTCATCAGCAGCAGAAATCTGCGAAAAAGCTAAGATCGATCCAGCAAAGATGGCTAATGATCTTACACAGGATGAATTGGCAAGAATTCGTGAAATCATGGACGCTGAATACAAGACTGAAGGACGTCTCCGTTCAGAAATCGGTCTTAACCTTAAGCGTTTGATGGATATTGGTTGCTATCGTGGTCTTCGTCACAAGCATGGTCTTCCAGTACGCGGTCAGAGAACTCGTACTAACGCACGTACTCGTAAGGGTAAGAAGAAGACTGTTGCTAATAAGAAGAAAGCATAAGGCGGAGGATAGATAATGGCTACCGTTAAGAAACGAAAGGAAAAAAAGAGCGTATACGAAGGAAATGTATATATCCAGGCTACGTTCAATAATACTATCGTAACTGTAACAGATATGAAGGGAAATGCTCTTTCTTGGGCATCTTCTGGCGGACTTGGATTCCGTGGAGCAAAGAAATCTACTCCATTTGCAGCACAGTCAGTTGCTGAAACAGCACTTCAGAAGGCTGCTAGTTACGGTTTGCGTGAAGTTCACGTGTATGTAAAGGGACCAGGAATGGGTCGTGAAAATGCTATCCGTTCTATTGGTGCTATGGGCTTGAGAGTAAAGTCTATTTCTGATGTTACTCCAATTCCTCACAATGGCTGTCGTCCTCGTAAGACTCGACGCATGTAAATCTTAAGGAGAATACGTTATGGGTAAAAGCACACAGCCTCTCTTAAAGAGATGTAAAACCCTTGGTATTAATCCTGTTGTAATGGGTTATACAAAGGAATCAAAGAGAAATCAGAAAGAAGTTAGACGCGCTAAGAAGTCTGAATACGGTCTTCAGCTTACAGAAAAGCAGAAGCTCCGCTTCATCTATGGTGTTCTCGAAAAGCAGTTCCGCAAGTACTATGTAATGGCTACAAAAAAGACTGGCGTAACTGGTGAAGTTCTGCTGCAGATTCTTGAATCTCGTCTTGACAATGTTGTTTATAGAATGGGATTCGCAAAGACTCGTCAGCAGGCTAGACAGATGGTAAATCATGGCCACATTACTGTAAATGGAAAGAAGGTTGATATTCCTTCTTACCTCGTAAAGGTAGGCGATGTAATTTCCATCAAAGAAGAAAGCAAAGCTTCTGCAGGTATCAAGACAATGGTACTCGCTAATGGCGACAAAGTTGTTCCTGGTTGGCTCGAAGTAGATGCTGAAAAATTTACTGGAAAGGTTGTAAGCTTGGCTGCACGTTCAGACATTGACTATGCAGTTAAAGAGAACCTTATTGTTGAATATTATTCTAAATAATAAAGAGGAGTTTAGATGGCTCGCAAAAACTTGCTTAAAGGTTTCAAAAAACCTAAAGGTATTTCATTTGAACCGATTGACAGTACCAATCCTAATTACCAGAAGTTTTATGCCTACCCGTTCGAAACAGGTTTTGGTACAACAGTTGGAAACACTTTAAGAAGAGTATTGTTGTCATCTATCCAAGGTTATGCAATTACCTCTATCCGTATTACATCTTATGATGAAAGTGGAATCTCACATGTAATTTCCAGTGAATTTGAAGCAATTCCAAATGTTGCTGAAGATACACTTGAGATTATCAATAGTCTTAAGATGATACGGTTGTGCTTGCCAGAAGATGTTGAATCAGACACTATTCAGTATGAATTCAAAGGTCCTGGTGTAGTAAAGAGTGATGATTTTGCTAAGGAAGGTCAGCTCGAAGTCAAGACTAAGGATCAGGTTATCTTTACAATGATGGAAGGCGCTCAGCTTGATATTGAAATTCAGGTTGACCTTGGTAGAGGATACGTACCTGCTGAAACGAATGAACATTACATAGAAGTTGTTGGAACAATTCCTATGGATGCCATTTTCACTCCTGTTCCAAAAGTAAAATATTCTATTGAGCCTTGTCGTGTTGGTCAGCGCAATGACTACGACAAGCTTGTTCTTGAGATTTGGACTGATGGAACAATTTCACCTGTAAATGCACTTGGTGAAGCTGCTAAGATTGCTAAAGATCATTTCGCAATCTTCATCAACTTCAACGACAGTGAGATTTCTGGTGGAGATGAAGGTGATGAAGGTGATGAGAGAATCAAACAGATTCTTGATACTCCGGTTGAGGAGCTTGAACTTTCAGTACGTTCATCAAATTGTTTAAAGAATGCAAATATTCGTACAATCGGCGAATTAACTAAGAAGACTGAAGATGACATTGCAAAGACAAGAAACTTTGGAAAGAAGAGTCTGCAGGAAATCAAGGAAAAGCTCCAGGAATGGAACCTTACACTTGGTATGACAGATTATAGTCATCTGAAGAATGCTGCCAATATAATTAAGCAGAAGGAAGAAAACGATGAATCATAGAAATGGTTTTAATCCGCTTTCACGTACAACAGCACACCGCCGTGCTATGTCACGCAATATGGTAACTTCGCTCTTCAGATATGAGCGTATTACTACAACTAAATCTAAGGCTCTTGAAGTAAGAAAGTCAGCTGAAAAGCTCATTACAAGAGCAAAAGAAGATACTGTACACAATCGTCGTGAAGCTGCAAAGTTTATTCAGGATGAAAAGATCTTGAACAAGCTTTTCACTGAGATTGGTCCTCGCATGAAGGAAAGAAACGGTGGTTACACTCGCGTTCTTAAGCTTGGATATCGTCAGGGCGACGCTGCAGATGTTGTAATTCTTGAGCTGGTAGACTATAAGCTTGATGCTGAAAAGTCTGAAGAAAAGCCTGCTAAGAAAGCTGAACCAAAGGCAAAAAAGCCTGCAGCAAAGGCTAAAGATGCAAGTTCTGAGGCAAAGCCAAAGAAAACTACAAAGAAAGCTTCTGAAAAGAAAGAAGAAGCTCCTGCTAACTAAGCTAAATAGGAGTTTAATATGTCAAAGAACCATCGTGGATCTGGAATTAGATCATTACCTGCACACGGAAGAGGAACTTGTGCTATCTGTGGAAAAGAAGATATTAAAGTTCTTTGGGAAAAGGAAATTAATGGTCAGACTGTAAAAGTTTGTAAGTTCTGTAACGCTAAGCTCAAGAATGAAGCTCGCGTAGAAGCAAGAAAGGCTAAGCCTGCTGCTGAAGAAGCTCCAGCTGCTGAAGCATCTGCAGAAGAAGCTGCTGCTGAGTAAGCTTTTATAACAAACTTTGTAAACCGTCATCAATAAGGGTGACGGTTTTTTATTTTTTAAAGCAAATATTCTAATTTGATTACCTTGAAAGAAAAGGTAAGTTGAAATATAATATCAGTTAATGAGTGTTGCAACTAGTCATCATATTTCCAGATATTACGATTATTATCGTGATAAGGAAATTGTATTTACAAAAGCAAATCTTAAATCTCTAAGAATAGACCCTCGTCAGATATATCTTAAAAGCAATGGTGGACAGTGGCCTTGTATTATAAATTCATCATCTTTACAGCAGGCTAAGGTTATAATTGGAACTGCAAGTGGAATATATGCGACAGTTCAGAAAAATAGAACTGCACCAATAAGTATTCGTTATTGCTTTTTTGACCAGAATAATGAACCTATTCAGTTTTCTGTAAATTGTACTGTATTAGAGATTAAGCCTTTCCAGAATTCAAATGAACTTGCAATGCTTACATTAACTTTTACCCAGCGTCCGCCTGATGATTTAATTTTACGTATTGGCGAGTTTATTGAAGTTAATGAGAACTTTCAGAACCGAAAAGAAGAACGTATTGCAATTAATGAAAATTCATTACGTCTTTTAAATATTCCAAAAGAGGAATCATATATATTTATTGCTGGGGTTCCGCGTAAATGTATTTTGAAAGATCTTTCTTTTGGCGGTGCAAAAGCCATGCTTGTTGGTATTCCGAAGTTCCTTGAGAATAAAGCTGTAGATTTACGTCTTTTCTTTATTGATACAAATGAAAAAATTTCTCTTCAGGGAGTTATCAAGCAGTCTGACTTTTTGCCTGGTCGTAAGGATATTTCAATTGTGCATATTGAGTTTACACCTGATGAAATTCCTATGACCTACAAGTTCCACATCAACAGTTACATTACATCTTACCAGAAACAACTGATTCAGAATCAGATTAATAACAAGGCTGCAGAAGAGAAAGCTCAGGCAGAAGCTGCTGCAAAAAAAGCAGAAGCAGAAGCTGCCGCTGCGGCTAAAAAAGCATCTGCTGGTCCAGCTGCTCCTTCTAGTGTAGGAAATATCTAAAATTTTATTTTAAGTGGTATTATTATGAATCCTTCAAATCCATTGGAATCTATTTATTATATAAATATTCCAAAATTAGAAATGTCTTCAAGTTCGGCATTTGAAATTGATCCGACAATTCCTTTGCCTGTACAGAAAAAAATTGGTGAAAACGAAGCTGATTTTAATCCAAAAGAGATTAATGCTGAGCAGATATTAGCCGGAATGCTTACAATTCTTGCTTACGACAGCAAAAATCAGCATCTGGATTATTATCGTTCAATTCTTAAAAAGGTAAAGCCAAATCTTAAAAAAGAACTCTGCGAAGCTGCAATTTTAAAAACAAAGAATGAAGATTTTGACCTTGCTGAAGAAATCTTCCGTGCCCTTATAGGCTTTGATCCTGAGGATGTTGCTATTATTCTTAATATGGCTCTCTTCCTTGATCAGCGTGCAGATTCATACAGAAATTCAGGTCTTTTTGATGATGCTGATGCTTATGATGCAGATGCATATTCTTACTATGAACAGGCAATGAATGCAGAGCCTCCGCTTCCGGATGTATATTTTAATGTTGGTTTTTATTATATGAAGCAGCACAAATATCGTGAAGCAAAGGATGCCTTTGAAACATATCTTGCTCTGACATGTGAAACTTCTGATGAAGAAATGGGAGAAAACGGAGTTTATAAAAAGGAACGTGCCCAGGAAATCATCAATACTATTAATAACCAGAATATGGATGATGAAGCTTTTAAAGCTGCTTATGATTTAATTTCCTCTGGCCAGGAAGAAAAAGGACTTGAGCAGGTAAGAGACTTTTTGCAGTCCAACCCAAAGGTCTGGAATGGCTGGTTTATGCTGGGCTGGGGGCTTCGTCGTCTTGAGCGCTTTACAGACGCAAAACAGGCCTTTCTTGAAGCACTGAAATACGGTGGAGATACTAATTCAGATACATATAATGAACTTTCTCTCTGTTATGTTCAGGAGAAGGATTTTGATGAGGCTAAAAAATGTCTTATGAAAGCCCTTGCTCTGGAGCCGGAAAGCACAAAAATTATATCTAATCTGGGTTATCTTGCCCTTGCCATGGGAAATAAGCAGGAGGCAAGAAATTATTTTACGACAGTTCTGGAGTTTGATCCTAAGGATAGAATTGCGGCTGCAGAGTTGATGAAGCTGGAGCAGGATGGCGAGTAAGCCTAAATGTGGTTTCGATACAACCGATGCCTTGCATCGGTCACTCAACCACCGGACGTTTTAAGGAAGTATAACGGTGTCGCCTTCTGCGATGCCGTTTTTTTTGTACCAGCCCTGTGGAACTTCAAGGGCATATCTTACGGAAACTGTACTGACTATAGATGACAGACTGTAGGGTGTCATGTCATAAATATTTCGGATTTTTCCTTTTGAATCTATGTAAGCAATAGAAAGCGGGTGAGGTGTATTTTTCATCCAGAAGGAAAGGATCTGATCTTTTTCGAAAACGAAAAGCATACCTGTTCCATCGGGAATGTTTTTTCTTTCCATAAAACCGTGGTTACGGTCTTCGGCTTTTTCTGCAATTTCTGCATTTACAATAAATTCTGTGCCGTCATGGCGGATTATTTTTATGTCTTTTACAGGAAGCTTTTTGCTTTTGCAGGAAAGGAGAGGTGTGAGAAGAAGAAGTATGGTGATTAGAGAAAAAAATCTTTTCATTGTAGGGCTCCTTGGTGGTAAATCCTAGATAATTGCTCCATGTTTTCGCAATTATCTTTAACGGATTTGCTATTATAAATCTTCCAGAAACATCTCTCGGGTAATTTCGGTTGGAGACTTTTGAATATTTGAATAATTCTGAGTCTGTTCAAAAAGCTTGTTATCAATATATTTGAGTGTTAAAGGCTTTTCAAGGCTCATTGTAACTTCGTCATCCTTCCAGATTGCTGCTTGAGGATTAAAACTTGTCGGCTGGCCGTATTTTTCTGTAAGCTTTGTAAAAATGCTGTAATAATCCATTTTTTCAGGATTTACATTAATTGTTATGATATAAAGTTCGTCAAAGGTGAACTGGAACCAGCAGCGAGTCAAAAAGTTAGAGCCAAGCCCGTGTTCAGCATCTGTTTCAATGAGTGTTTTGCTTGAATTAGGAATAAGAGAAACGTCACGATCTCCGTGGTAACCAAAATCCGGGTCTTTTACAAGGTTTTCTTTTGTTTCTTCCAGACTCATTCCAAGAGTAATATTTTTATAGCCGTGAGGAAGACTTTCTGCGTTTAAAAATAGTAGAAAGGTAGAAAATGTAATGAGAAAAGCGATTTTTTTCTTTAAAGAAATCATACTTAAATTATCGGAAGATAATTATTTTTTTATATTATTTTGTTTGCGGTAGAAGGCAGCAGCTTTCATGAGTTCTGCAGCATCTTTTATGAATACTTTGCCATTTTCAATACGAATCTGGTCATACTGTTCAAAGTCGTAAATTGCCTTTGCCTGATACTGACTTGCAAGACCACACATATTTGCAAGGTCTTTTGGAGTAAACTCTGTTTGCATTGAAAGCTTTGAAAAACCGATTTTAACACGCTGTTTTTCCAGCTGGAGAGAAAGCATATCAAGCATTTTTGCAAGAGGCTCAGTGAGAGTTGCATTATCGAGCTGGCGGTACATAGACCAGAGGCGGTCTGCAAGGGTAGTTGTAAGCTTTGCTACCAGCTGAGGCTGAGTTGCTACCATCTGATTGAAGTTGGAACGGTTGATAACCATAAGTGTACAGTCGCTGTGTGCAAGGGCATTTGCTGAACGAGGCTTATTTTCGATAAGGGCCATTTCACCAAACATATCGCCTTTTTTAAGTACAGCGAGGGTTACTTCATTACCGTTTACAACTTTTGTGATTGAAACTTCACCTCTCTGAATGATAAACATATCTGAACCAGACTGAGCTTCGGAGAATATCATTGTATCTTTTGGATACTGACGAGAAGGTTCTGCTGTTGGTTCAAAATAAACTGCATGAGTTTTTGGCTTAAGTGCTACAAACTTCTGCTTTGCAAGATCTGCATTTGGGCCTTCCGGTTTTGTTTTCAGATATTGATAGTAAGCAAAAACAGCAACATCAGGGAGGGAGTTCTTTTCATAGAAGCTTGCAACCTTGAAAATCTGTTCATGTGTATCTTGAACTACGGAATGAAGAGTTGCCTTTGTAAGCATTTCGTTCATTACGCGCATTCTGTTAGCAAAAGTTTTGATGATTTTAAGAGCAACCGGAGTATTCTGAGAAATAAGTTCCGGATACTGGTCTTTACGAACGGAAATAGCCATTACATCAGTTGTGGCAATAGCTGTTTCAATCTGGAGATGGTCTGACATGCATGGTACTACACCAACGAAGTCTCCAGGTCCATACATTGTAGGAGCAAGGCCTGCGCCAGAGGCTTTCATACACTGAACGTTTCCTTTCTGAATGATATAGAAATGGTCGGTGTTTTCCTTGCCTTCTACGACGAGATATGAACCTTTTCTGAAACTAACAATTTGTAACTGCAGCAAGAGCTTACTCTCCTAAATGTATTCAATATATAAGTATAGATTTACAATCTTTGTTTGTCAATGTATGTTTAATTATCGACATTAATTAAGTTTAGTTAAAGTGAAAAAGTTCATTAAACAAAAATGATTTCAGGTTCGAGATTAAAGCCAAATTTGTCGTGAACGGCTTTTTGGGCTACCTGAACCAGGGCTTTAATGTCTGCTGCAGTGGCGTTACCGGTGTTTATAATAAAATTACCGTGGAATGGGGCAATCTGGGCTCCTCCAATGGTCAGTCCTTTAAGTCCGCAATCGTCTATAAGTTTACCGCTTGGGGCGCCAAAGGCATGGTTATTCTTAAAAACGCTGCCGGCGCTCGGGTATTTGAAATGTCCTTTGTCTACACGTTCGGCTATGTATTTTTTGCAGTCTGCGGCAATGCGATCGTGGTCGGCCGGACTGGCAGGACTTAGACGGAAGGTTGCCTGTGTTATGTATAACTGAGATTTTACTGATGCTACTGGAGCCTGGAATGGAGATTTTTTATAATCCCAGTCTTCTGAATTAAAGGGAACTTCGACCTGGCGTGCCTTGTCGCCTTCAAATTCTATATGTTTTGTAGAGTAAAGGATATCGCTTACAGAGCGGTCAAAGCAACGGGCGTTCATATAGACAGCGCCTCCTACAGTTCCAGGAAGGCCGGCAAACTGTTCTGCGCCAGTCAGATTTTTGCGGGTACAGAAGTCTACAAAAGCTGCCATTGGAGTGCCGCACTGGCAGCTTACGAGAACCGCCCCGTCTGGGGTTATTTCGTCCGGGTCATAAAAAATTTCCTTGACTGATTGGGTAGAAATAATTGCACCTTCGTAAATTCCATCCGGGTAAACAACGTTACTTGCTCCACCTGTCAGAAAAAAAGGGATTTCTGCTGAATGTACAGCAGCTATTGTAGATTCAAGTTCTTCTGGATTTTGAGGTGTTATATACAAACGGGCTTTTCCACCGACCTTAAAAGTAGATTTAGGAGCCAGGGCTGCATTTTCGGTATAGGGGATTTTTGCGACTTTTAGCATGGAAGCAAGGAAATCAAACATAATTCTATTATAATGGGAATAGATTGCTTCGTCACTACGCTCCTCGCAATGACGTTAAATTTTTATGCTTGTTGTTTAAGAGGGGGGAAAACGTTATAATTATTGGATGCTGAAACAAGTTCAGCATGACAAAGTGAGGTAAATTATGGCACTGAGATTATACAATACTATGGGACGAAAAATGGAAGAGTTTAAGCCGCTTGTTGAAGGACATGCAGGTTTTTACGGCTGTGGTCCTACAGTTTACAATTATGCGCATGTAGGAAATCTTCGTGCTTATGTTTGCTGGGATATTCTTGATAAGACTCTGCAGTTTTTGGGATATGAAGTTAAGCATGTTATGAATATCACAGATGTTGGTCACCTTACTGACGATGGTGACAACGGTGAAGATAAAATGAAGAAATCTGCAGCAGAACGTCATCAGAGTGTTCTTGAGGTTGCAAATTTTTATACTGACGCTTTTATGAAGGATATTGACGCAATGAATATCCGTCATCCGGACGTTATCTGCCGCGCAACAGAACACATTGACGACATGATTGAACTGATTAAAAAGATTGAAGCTCAGGGCCACACTTATATGGCTGGCGGAAATCTTTATTATGATATTTCTACCTTCCCTGATTACGGTAAACTTGCAAACCTCAACCTTGATGAACTTAAGGCAGGGGCTGGTAAACGTAAGGTTGTCGTTATTGATGAAAACAAGCGTAACCCTGGTGACTTTGTTCTCTGGTTTACAAAATCTAAGTTTGAAGATCAGGCTATGACCTGGGATTCTCCTTGGGGCCGTGGTTACCCTGGCTGGCATATTGAATGTTCTGCTATGAGTATGAAGTATCTTGGAAAGCATTTTGATATTCATACAGGTGGTATTGATCACGTACCTGTTCATCATACTAACGAAATTGCTCAGTCGGAAGGTTCTTTTGACGAGGCTGAGCGTGCTAAAGGTCCTTGGGTTGACTACTGGATGCACAATGAGTTCCTTATTCTTGAAGGCGGTAAGATGAGTAAGTCCAGCGGTAACTTTATTACACTGCAGACTTCGCTGCCTCCAGAGCGCGGTTTTTCTCTTAAAGACAAGGGAATTGCTCCGTTGGATTATAGATTCTTCCTTTTGAACGGACACTACAGAAAGCAGCTTGTATTTAGTCTGGAAGCTCTGGAATCTGCTAAGAACGGTCGTGCGGCTTTGAATGCTCGTGTTGCTAAGCTTCTTGCTAAGGCAAATGGCGAAGAAGGGCTTGGACTTACCCGCGAAAACTTTGCTTCTATTCTTGGTAAAATTGATGGTGAAACTGAAAACCTTGCTAAATTCCGAGAAGGCCTTTCAAATGACCTTGCTACCCCGGTTGCTATGGCTGCAATGCAGAAGGAAGCAGCAGGAAAGGGTGGAGTAAAGGCTGGAACTGCACTTGCTGCTATTTTGAAGATGGATAGTGTTTTAAGCCTTGATGTAATTAAGAACGCTTTTGATGTTCTTGATGAGCAGGCTTTACATAGTGGTGCAGCTGTTGCAGGTACTTCCGGAGCAGCTGATGCCCATGCAGGAGACCCTGAGGCTGCAGAAATTGATGCACTTGTAGCAGAAAGAACAGCTGCTAAAAAAGCAAAGGATTTTGCCCGGGCTGATGAAATTCGTAACCAATTAACTGCCCGTGGTGTTATTATTATTGATACACCAACTGGACCAACCTGGAAACGTGGGTAAATAGACAGGTGGTTTCGATACACCCGCTTCGCGGGCACTCAACCACCGGACATAACGGAAAAAAATCTGTAACTTTCGGGATAATAATGTGTTTGGTAATATAGTAGGGAATCAACAGGAAGAAAATGTAGCCTTAAATGCCGCGAATCCGGTTGATTTTAAGAAAATATATGATGCAACAATGCAGATGCTCTTTAAGGTGTCTTACAGAATTGTAAATGACGAAGAGGCTGCAGAGGATTTGGCTCACGACTCTCTTATTAAAGCGAACGAAAAGGAATTAACCTTTCCTTCGATTAATGATGCTAAATACTGGCTTATTCGGGTTGTTAAGAATGCATCTATAAATTATATAAAACGTAAAGAACGTGAGCGCAAGGCTTACGAAAAGGTCCTTTATGAGGATCATAGAAAAGCGGATACAGGGGAAGTTGACTTACTCAAGAAGGAATCTATGGGTAAGGCAAGGGAAGCTCTGAAAAAACTGCCGGATAACCTGCAGGATGTTCTTATGCTCAGGGAGTATGCAGACCTGAACTATAAGGAAATCGGAAGGATTCTGGGAATTACCGAAGGTAACGTAAAGGTAAGAATTTTCAGAGCGAGGGAACAGCTGGTAAAAATAATAGGAGAAGATAATGTCTTTTTGCCCGAGTAAAGATATTCATTCCGTATACCTCGATGGTGAGCTGCCTGAAAACTACAAGGCTGAATATGAGCTTCATATTTCTCATTGTGAAAAATGTCGTAAGGAGCTGGAACAGTTAAAGGCTCTTCGTTCGCTTTTTAAGGCAGATTCTGATTCACTTAATCTGGACCAGCATTTTATGGACGAAAGCTTTCAGCGTCTGCAGATAAAAATGGCTTACAGCCGTAATGTTGGAAAACTTCCTCAGAAATCTCCGTTCAAGGTTATCAGCTATGTAGCTTCGGGCATTGCTGCTGCGGCTGTACTTGCACTTGTGCTTCCTGTAGGATTTAAAGCAAATAAAGCAGATGCAGCTCAAAATCCTGCTGTATCTTCATTGATTCAATCTGTAAATCCGGTTTCTGCTGTTCCAATTACTGCAGTTTCTGCAAATACAACTTCTGCAAATAATGTTGGCTTTGATAGTGGAAGAAGTGTGGTAGTTTCTGGTAATATAAAGGATGTAGTTTTGTCTTCTGAAAAGCAGCGTAGAAACAACTCGTTTGCAAAAAATGTAAGCGATGTTGATGTATTAAGACCAGATTTTCAGGACGAAGCAATCAATATAAAAATTACAGTTCCTGGTATGGGTGATTTTCCTATGACTACAGAAATCAACGTTCCAATGGAACTTGTATCAGGCAGATATTAGTGGAATCTTCTGGAAAGTTTAGTTATTCTTTGCGAAGGTATCCGGTTGTCCGGGTACTTTCTGTTATTTTTATAATAGGCATAATTCTCGGTTCAATTTATCTTATTGGTTTCAGAACAAAACCAGTTCCAGTAATAGATTCTGTCGTTCCTCCTGTCGGCTCACCGGGGGATCTTGTCGTTATTAATGGAGTAAATTTTGGCAATGTCCGCGATATGGGATATGTAGAAATTGCAGGCTCAAAACTTACTGCAAGTTCTTATATTTCCTGGGCAGATAATTGCATTAAAATCGTTCTTCCGGCAAATGTTCAGGACGGCTTGCTTGTTGTTGGAACAAAAGAAATGCGTTCAAAACCGGCTCTTTTTGCAAACGAAGTTGATATTCCTGTTCCGGTTCCTGTCGTTCAACAGGTAACAAAACCTGTAATCACAATGCTTTCTGCAGAAAAACTCAGCGTAGGTGAACTTCTTGTAATTTCCGGTAATAATTTTGGAGATTCAAAAAATCAGTCTCAGGTTTTATTTACAATGGATTGTAACAATAAAATCAGCGAGGCAGATTATAAAAATATGGCCATGCTTACAGAAAATATGATTCCTGCAAGCGAAAATGATTTTGATTATGTTTCCTGGTCTAACACAGAAATTACAGTGAGGGTTCCAGATGGAGCTTACAGCGGCGTAGTGATTGTAGATACTGGCCGTGAAAAATCAGATCCCAAAGAGCTTGCAATTAATACAGATGCAGGCCGCAAGGAATATCTGAATAAAAAGATTTATCTGGTTCAGTATACGGCAGATATTGCAGATGTTGTGACAAATGATATTTCTACAATTACTTTACGTTGTCCTGTGCCTTTTTCATGTCCTGCTCAGCCAGAGGTTGAAATTACAGAAACAACACCAGAACCTATTCTGATGAATTACCAGAATAATCTGATTCATCAGATTACAAAAAACAGAAACAATACTCCTAAGAGTGTTTTTAAGCAGACCTTTGTTCTTCCGGTTTTTGAAGTAAGATCAAGTGTTAATCCGGTAAAAATCGGCAGTTATAAAAATACAGAAAAGAATCTTTTGAGCGGGGCATTAAAAGCAGATGTTCTTGTTCCAAGTGATTCAGAGGCTGTAAAAGAGCTTTGTGGAAAAATCATTGGAAAAGAAAAAAATCCATGGAATAAAGCAAAGCTGATATATAATTATATGTGTGCAAACTTTAAGATTCAGGATAAGGTTCGCAAAAATGATTCTGATCCGCTTGATTTGATAAAAAAAGAGAGTGGAGATGCTTTTGATTTTGCAGTAATTTGTACTGCACTTTTGAGAGCTGCAGAAGTACCGGCTTATACAGACAGCGGTGTTCTTGTGAATCAGGATCTTACAAGTCAGTCTCACTGGTGGTGTGAATTCTATATTGATAAGATTGGCTGGATTCCGTGTGATCCGGCTTTGGGTGCAGGTCTGGAATATAAAGAGTGGACTGACAGTGACCTTGTTGATGTAAAGGATTATTATTTTGGTAATATGGATTCACATCATATTATCTTCTCAAGAGGCTGGAGTCAGCTTAAGCCTTTTAGTGCAGATAACAAGATTGTGCAGCAGCCAAGAAGTTTTGCCCTGCAGTCTATCTGGGAAGAGGCAAATAAAGATACGGCAAAATATAGCAGCTACTGGTCTGTGCCGGTGGTGAAGGGTGTTTATTAGTAGATCCTGAACCCTGAACTTGTTTCAGGGGCAGGATGACGTGGAGGTTTTTTATGACAAAGATTTTAAGCGTTGGTGGTTCGATTATTGCTCCGGACAAACCGGATTCAACTTTTTTGAGTGAGTTTGTAACAATGTGTAAGAAGTGGCTTGATGCAGACAAGCAGAATCGTTTGATTCTGGTTGCCGGCGGTGGAGCTCCTGCACGTGTATATCAGAATGGTTTGAAAGAAGTTTGTGAAAAGACTGGCGACAGTTTTGATGCTAATGCAGCAGACTGGATTGGTATTATGGCAACAAGGCTGAATGCTCAGCTGCTTAAGGCTTGCTTTGGTTCATACTGTAAAAATGACGTTGTTTATAATCCAACTCTCGAAGATTTGAAGTTTGACGGACAGGTGCTGGTTGCAAGCGGCTGGAAACCTGGCTTTTCTACAGATACTGATGCAGTTTATCTTGGCGAAAAATTTGATGCTAAGACAATTGTAAATCTTTCTAACATTGAAAAGGTTTATACAGATGACCCTAGAAAAAATCCGGATGCTAAACCTCTCGATACAATCAGCTGGGCAGACTTCCGCAAGATGGTTGGTGATGAATGGACTCCTGGAAAGAACTGTCCATTTGACCCGATTGCTTCAAAGAAGGCAAGTGAGCTTGGTATGAAGGTAATTTGCGCAGGCGGAAAGAATATTGCAAATATTCAGGCTATTCTGGAAGATAAGGAATATTTTGGTACGACTATAGGCTAATAGCTGAAGTTTTCCATATTGACCAGAATTGCTTCCAGCTTCTGACCGTACTGTGGGTCCATCGCCCAGGTGCCGGCCAGTTCATAAATGGTTTCGATATATTTTGTTTTATGAACCCAGTTGTAACGAGGATCTACAAGTTCCTTGTTGAGCTGGGTTTCTTCTTTTGTAGCATAAGCCTGCAGATGCTGAATGTGGGCTCGGACTCCGGTCTGCTCATCCGGAAAGATTTCCCCCGGGTGGTCGGCATCCATGGCACCGAGTCCGCAGTAATTATGGAATTCGGGCTGAACAAGGCCTCCAAAGCGGAGGAAGCCTGTTTCCAGGCACATCTGGGCAAAGGCTGCATCGGAATTGATTCCTTCGGCAGCAGCTTCATCAATATAATACTGGGCAAACTGGAGTATGTGCTCGCGGTCTTCTGTGGAGTTGCGGCTTAGAAAATAGGCTGTCAGTTGTTCTGCTGTGAGCTGGCCCTGATCTAAAATACGGCGGGAAAGCTGCAGGGGAGCCCGGTCTTCTTTAACTGCTTTTGTTGTGGTACAGGAATTGAAGGTAAAAAGGGCAAAGACAAGTACGACAGCAAGTTCTAAAACAACTACAGGAAAAAAGATTTTTTTCATATTATTCAATTTATTCATACCTTTATCTTCGGAAAATAAAAAAAAATCTGAAATCTGCTAAGTTTTTTTCAAAAAATCCTCCGCTTTTGGCATATCAAAGCAATATTATAGGTGGAGGAATTATGGAAAAGATTAAGCCTGATGTGCGGGAAAAGGCGCTGGAGCATGGTTTTTCCTTTTTGTTTGATGAAGAGCTTGTTATGCTGATTCTTGGCTCAGGCACAAGACAGATGCCTGTTGAGCTTATGTCAGAAAAAATTGTGGATGTGCTTTACGATTATGATGCGGAAGAGGTGGTGGAAAATCTGCTGCAGTTAAAAGGGGTGGGGCTGGGTAAGGCGCTGGCGGTTGCGGCGGCCCTGGAGCTGGGGAGGAGAAGAAGCTGTCATTTACGGGCTCCGATTAAATCTCCACGAGACATTGTGCCTTTTGTAAAAAATTATGCGGTCTGCGATAAGGAGCACTTTCTGCTTGTAACTTTGAACGGCGGGCATGAGATTATTCAGATTCACGTGATTACGGTGGGAACTCTGAACAAGACTCTGATTCATCCGCGTGAAGTTTTTTCGGTTGCAATGAAGGATAATGCGGCAGCTATAATTGTGAGCCACAATCATCCGTCGGGTAATTGCGAGCCTTCGGAAGAGGATATTGAGGTGACGGAAACTTTGCGCAAGGTGTCGGTGATTATGGGGATTGAACTGCTGGATCATGTGATTGTGAGCCGGGAAACCTATTTCAGCTTTCTGGAAAATAAAATACTAACCCCTGCTAAGAGGGGACAGCCAGCTCAGACGGCATAGTTTTTTCTTGTTAAAAAGCTTTGTTTTTATTAAATTATAAGTATGAAACTTTATTCTCATGCTCAGTTAATCAAAACTACTTTGATTTGTGTTGTAGCGGCAGTGCTTTTAACTGCGGCTATTTTTGTTAATATATCTAAGAAAAAAACTTCGTCTGATGTACAGGATGTAAATGCTTTGGCAGATGAAGCTGCGACGGAAAATGCTGCTGGCGGTGCTGCAAGTGCTGCCAGTTCTGTAAGTACAATTGATGAGTCGGCAGCTTTTCTGGAGCAGAATCCGGCTTCTATAATCAGTGTGGCAGGCAGTACTTCGTCCGGCTACACTCAGGAAGAAGCTCAGAATATAAACGTTTATGCCCTCTGCAACGAAGCGGTTGTGAACATCAATACTCAGGTTACTGCCTACGACTGGTTCCTTCAGCCTTATGTTCAGGATGGCGGCAGCGGAAGCGGTTCTATTATCGATAAGCGCGGTTACATTCTTACAAACGTACATGTAATTGCGGATGCTACAAAGATTTATGTTTCCCTTTTTGATGGAACCCAGTATGAGGTCGAGGTTGTCGGAACTGATTTAGACAGCGACCTTGCAGTTATTAAGTTTACTCCGCCGGCCGGTATGGAATTGAAGACTATTGCCTTTGGCGATTCTTCGGCCCTTAAGGTTGGGCAGCGGGTTATCGCAATCGGAAACCCATTCGGTTTGGAAAGAACTATGACAACAGGTATTGTTTCTGGGCTTGGCCGACCTATTCAGAATTCGAATAACAGAATTATCCGCGATATGGTTCAGACGGATGCGGCTATAAATCCTGGTAACTCCGGTGGTCCTCTGCTTGATACAAACGGCAAGATGATTGGAATTAATACGATGATTCAGTCCAGCTCGGGAAGCTCTGCGGGCGTTGGTTTTGCGGTGCCTTCTACAACTGCTGTTCGTGTTGTTGCTGATTTAATCAAATATGGAAAGGTCCACCGTGGAACAATCGACGCAACTGTAATTCAGATGAGCCGCAGAATTGCCCAGTATGCCGGCCTTGATATTGCTTCGGGAGTTTTGATTTCTGAAGTTGTGCGAGGTGGAAACGCTGAAGCGGCAGGTCTGAAAGGTGGAACTGAGGCTGCCTATTACGGTTCCCGCCGTGATATTATTTACATTGGCGGCGATGTTATTACCCAGATTGATAATATTGCAGTAACCTCTCTGGCTGATTATTATTCTGCTCTGGAGAGTAAGAAGGCAGGAGATGTGGTAACGGTGGTTGTACGCCGTAACCGTAAGAATGTTACATTAAAGATTAAACTGGTGGAGAGCTGATAAAGCAAGGTGGTTTCGATACGCCCTTCGGGCACTCAACCACCGGTGAGGTTTTATGAGAAAATTTGAGGTGGTTTCACCTTTCCAACCAAGCGGGGATCAGGGCCAGGCAATTGAAAAGCTTGCAGAAGGCTTTCTTCGCGGCGATAAATTTCAGACTCTCAAGGGTGTAACCGGTTCCGGAAAAACCTTTACTATGGCTAAAATCATAGAAAAGGTTCAGAGGCCTACTCTTATAATCAGTCATAACAAAACTCTTTCGGCCCAGCTTTACCGCGAGTTCAAATCATTTTTCCCAAATAACGCTGTAGAATATTTCGTCTCATATTACGACTATTATCAGCCTGAAGCTTATGTTGCGGCTCGCGACCTTTATATCGAAAAGGACTGCGACATCAACCGTGAAATAGACCAGATGCGTCTTAAGGCAACCTACAGCCTTATGGAGAGACGCGACGTTATTGTAGTTGCCACTGTTTCCTGTATTTACGGTCTGGGTATGCCTGATGTTTACAAGGGCATGCGTGTACACGTTGAAGTTGGCCAGACTCTGGACATCAAAAAGTTTGCAAACTCTCTGATTTCCATGCAGTACAGCCGTAACGATAACGTTTTGGAGCGGGGAAACTTCCGTATTAAAGGTGATGTAATTGAAGTATTTCCGCCTTATATGGAAACCGACGAGGGCTATCGTATTCTGCTGGATTGGGAACAGGTTGTTCATATTCAGCGTTTTGATGTAATGAATCATTCTGCAACCGGCGAGCTTGACGAAACTGTTTTTTATCCGGCAAAGCACTTTGTTGCAACTCATGATCAGCTTCTGACTGCAACCGACCGTATTCAAAAAGAGATGGAAGAGCGGGTAGAGGAGCTTCGCGCTGCCGGCAAGATGCTGGAAGCAGAACGTCTTAAAACCCGTACAACTTATGATATAGAAATGCTTAAGGAAATGGGAACCTGCCCCGGAATTGAAAATTATTCTGCACCTATAGCGGGGCGTGCACCTGGCGAACCACCTGCAACACTTCTTCATTATTTTCCTGATGATTTTCTCTGCATGATAGATGAGGCCCATGTTTCTGTTCCTCAGATAGGGGCTATGTATGAAGGCGACCGCAGCCGTAAGCAGAATCTTATTGATTTTGGTTTCCGCCTTCCGTCTGCTGCCGATAACCGCCCTCTTAAAAAGGCTGAGTTTGATGCAAAAATGAATCAGATAATTTATGTTACTGCAACGCCCCGACCTGAAGAAATTAAGCAGAGTACCCAGGTTGTTGAGCAGCTGATTCGTCCTACGGGACTTCTTGATCCTATTGTAGAAATCAGACCGAGTGAAGGTCAGATGGAAGATATTTACAAGGAAGTGCGCGAGCGAATTGACCGCCACGAACGCAGCCTGATTTTGACGTTGACTAAAAAAATGGCCGAAGATCTTACAGACTACCTCACCGAGCTCAAGCTTAAGGTAAAATACATTCATTCTGAAATTGATACCTTTGAGCGAGTGGAGATTTTGAAGAGCCTGCGCGCCGGTGAGATTGATGTGCTTATTGGAATCAACCTGCTGCGAGAAGGAATTGACCTGCCGGAAGTTTCGTTTATCGCAATTCTTGATGCGGACAAAATCGGATTTTTGCGCTCGGAAACTTCACTCATTCAGATTATTGGTCGTGCTGCCCGCAACGCCGAGGGTAAGGTTGTGATGTATGCCGACCACATGAGCCCCGCCATGGAAGCGGCCGTAAAAGAAACAAAGCACCGCCGCGAGGTTCAGGAAGCCTACAACAAAGAACACGGAATTACGCCTAAGACAATTTCAAAAGCAGTTGAAGATATCCTCGAGCACGAAAAGGCTGATGCAGAAGCGGATGCCGCAATGGAGCTTGAGGTTCTGAAAAACAAGGCAAATCTCTTTAATCCTAAGGATCGCAAGAAGCTTATTAAGGCACTCACAGAAGAAATGACTGTCTGTGCCGACCGCATGGAGTACGAGCAGGCAGCGGCCCTGCGTGATCAGATTCGTGAAATCGAAGCCCAGTATGGGAAGTAATGGATTGCCACGTCGCCCTGCGGGCTCCTCGCAATGACGACGGTTGATGCTTCCGTCATTGCGAGCGCAGCGAAGCAATCTATTTATATTCTTGCCACTCCATCGCCGGTTTCGCAAACGAAGAAGCCTGCCTTGTAGCCGATTGCTTTTTCGTAGGCGGTCTGGACGTTTGATATGAAGCTGTCGATTTTGTCTTTGTGAACCAGGGCGATAGCGCAGCCGCCGAAGCCGGCTCCGGTCATGCGGGCGCCGAGGCAGCCTTCCTGTTTTTGTGAAGTTTCTGCAAGTGTATCTAGTTCTATTCCTGTTACTTCGTAATCTTCTTTGAGGGACTTGTGGCTGGCGTTGAGAAGGCGTCCGAGTTCTTCGAGATTGCCTGCCTTAAGTGTGCTTGCCGCATCAATTACCCGCTGGTTTTCTGCAATGCAGTGGCGGGCGCGCTTGTTGAGAATCGGGTCAGCTACAAGTGTGCTGTATTTCTCCCAGTCGGCCGGAGTAAGCTGGCAGAGGGCATCAATCTTCACTCCGTTATTCTGCAGGATTTTCAGAGCTTCTTCGCACTGACCGCGGCGTTCGTTGTATTTTGAATCAGCTAATTTTCGAACCTTGTTTGTGTTCATAACAACAAAGCGGTAGTCGCCAAGGTCGAGAGGGATGTACTCATATTCAAGAGTATTGCAGTCCAGCAGCTCTGCGTGATTTTTCTTTCCGGTTGCAATAATGAACTGATCCATGATTCCGCACTTCACGTTCATGAAATTGTGCTCACTCATCTGTCCAAGCTTTGCAATTTCTATGCGGTTCAGGTCGAAGCCGAAGGTGTCTATTACTGCATAGGCAAAACCGCACTCAAGTGCAGATGACGAAGAAATGCCGCCGCCGGCCGGAATGTTAGAAGCCATGAGAATTTCAAAGCCGCAGTCGAACTTAAAACCGCGCTCCTTGAGCTGGGAAAGAATTCCGTTCAGGTAGTTTGCATAATCATTTGCCTTGTCATAAACAAAGGTCTGGTTTACGTCGAACTCATAGCTGCCAGGGAAGCGGGCATCGTTGTAAAGGATTTTTGTGTCAGGTCGCTTGCGAATTGCGATGTAAAGATAGCGGTTTATGCTGGCAGGAAAAACCTTGCCTCCGTTGTAGTCTATGTGCTCGCCGATTATGTTGATGCGGGCCGGAGAAGAGTAAAGACGAACTGATGCCTCGTCGCCGCCGTACATTTTGAGAAAGGCTTCCTTGAGTTCTTGAGGCGTATATTCTTTTGAAGTTAAATTGTCTGACATTTGATTTCTCCTTTGCAAGGTGGTTTCGATACGCCCTTCGGGCACTCAACCACCGTGTTACAGTTTCGCAATAAATCTTTCAAAGGCGGCTAAGCCTGTCTCATTGCATTTGTAAACTCCGGCATGCTCCAGAACCTTGCTGAAAACTATTCCGGTTTCTTTTTTGAGTATCTCGATTATATCGTTTTCCGCCAATCCGGCAAATGAACTATATTTTTCTTTGAGTTCGTCCAGCCAGTCTGCGTGCTTTGCAAGGGCCTCGTCTGTGCGGATGTCGCGACCGGCAAGAATTGCATCTGCCAGCTCCTTAAACTCTGTCTTCAGACGGCCAGGTAAAATTGCAAGACCCATAACTTCAATCAAGCCTATATTTTCCTTTTTGATATGATGAAGCTCTGCATGCGGGTGATACACTCCAAGCGGATGTTCCGCAGTTGTGATGTTGTTGCGGAGTACTAAGTCCATTTCGTAAAGGTCGCCGTGGCGGCGGGCAATAGGATTTAAGGTATTGTGTTTTTCGCCCTCTGTCTCTGCGAAGATAAAAGCGGCTTCGTCTGTGTAAGTACGCCAGGCCTGAAGTACATGGTCTGCAAGTTCCACGATACGGTTCTTGTCTGCACTCTTTATGCGCAGAACAGACATAGGCCATTTTACAATTCCGGCTTCTACATCTTCAAAGCCCGGAATTGAAACTTCTTTCAAAATCGGAGCCTTTGCCATTGGGAACTCGTAGGCACCGCCCTGGAAGTGGTCGTGGGTAAGAATTGAGCCGCCTACAATCGGCAGGTCTGCATTGCTGCCTAAAGTGTAGTGAGGGAACTGAGTAACAAAATCAAGAAGGCGTTCAAAGGTCTTTCTTGAAATGCACATAGGTGAGTGTTCCTGATTAAAAACAATACAGTGCTCGTTATAGTAAACGTATGGAGAATACTGAAAGCCCCAGGCCTCACCGGCGAGCTTCAGAGGAATAATTCTGTGATTGCCGCGGGCAGGATGGTTTGCACGTCCTGCGTAGCCTTCGTTTTCCTTACAGAGCAGGCAGCTTGGGTAGCCGACTGTTTTTGCATTTTTTGCGGCTGCAATTGCCTTTGGATCTTTTTCCGGCTTTGAAAGATTTATGGTGATATCCATGTCGCCGTACTCTGTTTTACTAATCCATTTTACATCGCGGCAGATTCTGTAGCGGCGGATGTAGTCTGTATCCTGACTGAATTTATAAAACCAGTCGGTTGCTTCTTTTGGAGATTTTTCGTAGAGGGCGCTGAACTTTGCCCTGATGTTAGAGGGACGGTCTACGAGAATTGACATCAGTTTTGCATCAAAGAGGTCGCGGTAAACGATACTGTCGCCACCGGTGAGATTCTTTTCTACTGCATAGTCGAGAATACCCTTGAGAATATCTTCCAGATCAGAAACTTCAACCTCTGGAATTGCTGCAGCCTGCTCAGCGTTTTCAAAGCCATCAAGAGCCAGCGCTGCCAGCAGCTGATTCTTTACAAAAATCAAATCATCCTTTTGAATGAGTTCTGTTTTTAAGCCATAAGCGGCCAGTCTGTTAATGTTATCAAAAATGGTCATGATACCTCACTGTCATGCTGAACTTGATTCAGCATCTTGTTAATAGATCCCGAATCAAGCTCGGGATGACAATTCTTAAATTATATTTTCCTTAAAATAAATATCTATAGGCATATCAATTCTTGAAGGAACTTCCTGATGCAGCATTACAGATTCATAGAGTTTGTGAACTGCTTCGGAGCCCTGCTGCTCCGGCCTCTGACCAATAATGCAGTCTATAGTTCCGTCGAGAAGACCGGCTTTGTTCTGTTCAACCAGGTCATAACCGATTACGGTAACTCGGCTTTTCAATCCCTGGTCAGCAATAAAATATGACATAAAGTTTACTTCAGCATGAGGTACGAAAATACCCTTTATATCATTATGTTTTTCAAATAAATCCTTCATGAAGCTGTAAAAGCCGGAATCAGAAAAGTCTGTATAAAGTTCATCGAGTACGGTTGAGTTTCCATCTCTCTGAATAAAATCTGTAAAGCCCCTGATCCTTTCCCTGAGGTTATAGCCCGACGGATACATTCTGATGCAGGCAAACTTTCCGCTGCCCTGGAACATCCTCATAATTCTTCCGGCACAGTAACCGCCCTTGTAAGGATTCTGTGCAATAGTAAGCAGAGGCTGAGTTGTTCCGAGCGGAGTATCAATGAAAACAAAAGGCTTGTCACCAAGCATTGAAATTATTTCCATATGTTCATCCGGAGCAACCGGAGTAGTAATCAGAGCATCAATTGATTCTTCAGAAGAATTAAAAAACTGGCGGCTTTTTTCTACTGCATCACCGCCAATCATACGGTCAAAGGAAATCAGCTTGAGCTTTATATTAAAGGGCTTAAGCTGTTCTATCCCTTGATTCATTCCATCAAAAAGGGCTCTGTAATAGTCGCAGCCGCTTTCGAGGGTAGGAAGAAGAACTCCAATAACAAAAGGCTTGTTGCTTTTAAGCTGACTGGCAATAGGATTAGGCTGATAACCATACTCGTCTATAATAGACTGAATGAGTTGTTTTGTTTTTTCTGATACACCCTTTCGATTGTGAAGAACTCTGTCTACGGTACCAATCGAAACGTGGGCATGTTCTGCAATTTCAGCTAAAGTCATATAAAAAGCTTACTCCGTGTTCGTACACGCTATACGATAACAGAACTTTCCGGAAAATGCAAATATTTTGTTAAAAAATATAGGAATTTACTGAATTTTCGCAAAAAAAGTTTGACAACTGCTATTTTCAGGGTTATAAATGAATTAGAGCGTTATCGTACACGATAACGACAGGAGGAAAAAAACATGAAAAAACTGATTTTGGTTTCACTCTTTGCAGTAACAGCAATGAGTATGCTTTCTGCTGCCCCAAAGGCAAAAGCAAAGAAAGTTCTTAACAAAGACAAACCGCTTGTATTCTTTAACCGTCAGCCATCTGATCCAACAACAGGAGCTATTGATACTTCTGCAATCAAATGGAATGACAAAACTTACTATGTAGGTTTTGATGCAGCAGGTGGTGGAGCAGTACAGGGAAAACTTATTACTGACTTCCTTGCAAGTGCTGATCCTGCAAAAATCGACCGCAATGGTGATGGAACAATCGGATATGTTCTTTGTATTGGAGACGTTGGACACAATGACTCTAAAGCTCGTACAGAAGGTATTCGTAAGGCTCTTGGAACCTGGAATGGTTCTACAGACCCAACAGTAAAGAAGGAAGGTTCTGTAACAGTTGGCGGAAAGAAGTTCAAGGTAGTTGAGCTTGAAGGTAAAGCTATGACTGGTACAGACGGTTCTACATGGAATGCAAATGCTGCTACAGAAGCTATGGGCGGATGGGCAACAAAGTTCGGAAAAGCTATTGATATGGTTGTTTCTAACAACGACGGTATGGCTATGGGATGTCTCCAGGCTTCTAACTATCCTGCTGGTGTTCCAATTTTCGGATACGATGCTAACGCAGATGCTGTAGAAGCAATCGGTGCAGGAAAACTCTTCGGAACAGTTTCACAGAACGTAGATGCACAGGCTGCTGGTACTCTTCAGGTTATCCGCAACCTCCTCGATGGTCTTACAGGTGCAGATGTATATACAAAAGGTTTCTCAGTACCAGATCAGTACGGAAACAAGATTACTCCAGAAGTTCAGTACAAAGCTGACCAGCGCGGACTTTTCGCTCTTAACGGACCAGTAGATCCATCTAACTGGAAGAGCTACACAGAAGGTAACCGCGATGCTGGAATCAAGAAGACAAATGCTCCTAAGAAGAAGGTTCTTCTTACAATCTACAACTCAGCAGATAACTTCCTTTCATCAAGCTATCTTCCTGCTTTGAGATACTATGCTCCACTTATGGGTATTGATCTTACTGTAGTACAGGGTGATGGTCAGTCAGAAGCAAGCTGTCTCGACAAGTTTACAAACCTTAAGAACTTTGATGCTTTTGCTGTAAACATGGTTAAGACAAACTCTGCTGCAGACTATACAGACAAGCTTAAGTACTAAAAAACTCGCCTGAAGTTCAGGCTTAAGGGGGTGCCTGAAGGTAAACGTCACATTAGCCCAGCATGACGATACTTTCGGACACCCTTTTTTTTGTTATGTTTATTAAAAAATCTGCAGTATAATGGAATTATTATGAGTGATACAGTACTTGAAATAAAGAATCTCTCTAAATCATTTGCGAAAAATACTGTACTTAACGGTATCAATCTCTCCATTAAAAAAGGTTCTGTAATGGGATTGATGGGAGAAAACGGTGCCGGTAAATCTACAATGATGAAATGTCTCTTTGGTATTTACGCAAAGGATGAAGGACAGCTTTCTCTTCAGGGAAAGCCTATTGATTTTAAGAGTCCTAAAGAGGCTCTCGAAAATGGTATTGCAATGGTTCATCAGGAATTGAACCAGTGTCTGGATAGAACTGTTACAGACAATCTTTTTCTTGGCCGCTACCCGACAAAGTTCGGAGTTATTGATGAGGCAAAAATGGAAAAAGAGGCTAACAGACTTTTTGCTTCCCTCAACATGAATATCAACTGTAAAACAGTTATGAGGACAATGTCTGTTTCTCAGCGTCAGATGGTTGAAATTGCAAAGGCAGTTTCTTATGATGCCAAGCTGATTGTTCTGGACGAGCCGACTTCTTCTCTGACAGAAAACGAAATCAAAAAATTATTTTCCATTGTAAATGACTTAAAGGCAAAGGGAGTTTCCTTTGTTTATATTTCACACAAGATGGATGAAATTTTCGAAATCTGTGATGAAGTTTCTGTGCTTCGTGACGGAAATATGGTTTTAACAAAAGCCATTAAAGATACGAATATGAATGAGCTTATCTCGGCCATGGTTGGACGTTCTCTGGATAAGCGTTTCCCGGATGTTGATAATGCGCCGGGCGATATATATTTTGAAGTTAAAAATCTTACAACAAAATTTGAACCGATTCTTGAAGATATTTCCTTCTCTGTACGCAAGGGAGAAATCTTCGGGCTTTATGGTCTTGTAGGTGCCGGCCGCAGTGAGCTTCTGGAATCTCTCTTTGGTGTACGAACTATTGCTTCGGGCGAAATGCTTCTGGATGGAAAGCCACTCCGTTTTACAAGCAGTAAGGATGCAATGGCTCATAACTTTGCCCTTGTTACCGAAGAGCGAAAGCTGAACGGAATGTTTGGAAAGGATACCATCAAATACAATACTGTAATTACAAATCTTGAACAGTATAAAACACATGGTATTCTGTCAGAGAGAAAGATGGCAGATGCCGCAACCCGCGAAGTTGCCCTTATGCATACAAAATGTACATCAATAGAAGAAAACATTTCGGCACTTTCCGGCGGAAATCAGCAGAAGGTTATCATAGGAAAATGGCTGGAGCGTAAGCCTGATGTTTTCCTTATGGATGAACCGACCCGCGGTATTGACGTTGGTGCAAAATACGAAATCTACCAGCTGATTATTAAAATGGCAAAAGAGGGTAAAACCGTTATTGTTGTTTCGAGCGAAATGCCGGAAATCCTGGGTATTACAAACCGCATTGCCGTTATGTCTAATCACAGACTGGCAGGAATTGTAAATACAAAAGAAACTAATCAGGAAGAGCTTTTGCGCCTTTCCGCTAAATATTTGTAAAAGAGGTAATATATGGCAGATTTTAATACAGAGATAGAAAAATTAGAGGCAGAAAGCCTTAAGCAGCTGGAAGCAGATATTGCTTCAAAAAGCGTAAAGCCTCTTGAAGAAAATGAGGTCTTGAAAAAATATCAGGAGAAGCTTGCAGAACTCCGTGCAGATTCTTCAAAAAAAGCAGAAGCTTCGGCCCTTGCAAAAAAAGCGGTTGCTTTTGCGAATATTCTTTCTGATGCTTATATCAGGCAGGTAAACGAAGAAGAGTCTGCAAAGGAAAAAGAAATCAGGGAAAAATATGCAGCCCGCCTTCTTGAAATAAAGGGAGCTACAGCAGCTCGTGTTGCTCAGCTTTCTAAAAAAGAAGAAATCAATGTTGCAAAGTACGAAGGAAACTCTGCTCTCTTTGATGCAAAGAATAAGTTCCAGAATGAGGTTGCAAAATGCCGAAGTGCAAAAAATCAGGCATATATCGATCATGTAATGTTTAACCGTGCCCTCCGCGATGGCCGAACAAACTTCAAAGAAAACATGACAATGAACTGGAAGAACTACATCAACAATTTTAAGATGTCTAAGTTCATGCTCGACAACGGTCTCTACATTGCAATTCTTGTTTTCTTCATTGTCTGTGTAATTATTGCACCTCTTATGGGAAATGGAGCTCTTCTTTCGCTTCCAAATATTCTTACAATTCTTGAGCAGTCTTCAACCCGTATGTTCTACGCACTTGGTGTTGCCGGCCTGATTCTTATTGCCGGTACCGACCTTAGTGTCTGCCGAATGGTTGCTCTTGGTGCGGTAACAACAGGTTTGATTCTTCATCCTTCAAAGAATATTGTTTCTTTCTTTGGAATGGAACCTTGGGATTTTACAGGTCTTCCTATGGGACTGCGCCTTGTAATGGCACTCTTCCTTTCAATCTCTCTTTGTGTACTGTTCTCCAGCTTCTCGGGCTTCTTCTCTGCAAAGTTTAAGATTCATCCATTTATTTCAACTCTTTCTGCCCAGCTGATTATTTACGGACTTCTCTTCTTTGGAACAAGTGGTACTCCGGTTGGTTCTATTGATCCTGGAATTAAGGATTTGATTGGTGGTCGCTGGATTCTTTTTGAGTTCGACGGAGATTTGATAACCTTCCCTAAGCTGATTATACCTGCGGTCATAGCGATTTTTGTTGCCTGGTTTATCTGGAACAAAACAACCTTTGGAAAAAATATGTACGCAGTTGGTGGCAATGCCGAAGCGGCTGCAGTAAGTGGCATTAACGTATTTGGCGTTACAATGGGCATCTTTATTATGGCAGGTATCTTCTATGGCTGCGGTGCCTTCCTTGAAGCCTTCCGTGCAAATGCAAGTGCGGGAACCGGACAGGGCTTTGAGCTTGATGCTATTGCAGCCTGTGTAGTTGGAGGTATTTCTTTCAACGGAGGTATTGGTAGAATCCGTGGTGCGGTAATTGGTGTAATCATCTTTACAGGTCTTACCTACTGTCTTACCTTCCTTGGAATTGATACAAACCTTCAGTTCGTTTTCAAGGGGCTGATTTTGATTGCAGCTGTTGCTCTTGATAGCGTTAAGTATTTGAAGCGTAAGTAAGGGATAAGTAATAGGAAAAAAGTCCTCCTTGTAAATTTTTTTGGCCTGTGGTAGCTATGTGATATAGATGAGCTGCCTCAGGCCTTTTTTTTATAAATTCAAGATTTGACGATTGACTTTTTTTATAAATTTGTATATTCTTTCTAAACTATTGTAATTTGCGTGGGAAATTTGTTTTTATATAAGGAAGGATAAAGAAAATGTCTAGAATGTGTGATGTTTGCGGAAAGGGCGTTATGTCTGGTAATAAAGTAAGTAAGTCTATGAACCATACTCGCAGAACATGGAGACCAAACCTTCACAGTGTAAAGGCTGTTCTTCCTAACGGAACAGTTAGAACAATTAAGGTTTGCTCAAGCTGTCTTAGCAGCGGTTACGTTGAGAAGAAAGTAAGAGTTCCAAAGACTGCAGAAGTAGCTCAGAACTAAGATTACCTTTGAACCGCGAAAACCCCGTTGGATTGACCGACGGGGTTATTTTTTTTGTGGTTTCGATACGGCCTTCGGCCTACTCAACCACCGTTGATAACGAAAGACCGTCGTAGGCCGGAAGAATGGATGCGGCGGATTCGAGGCCCGGGAACTCGGCGCGGTGTTCTGCAAGATAGGCAGCAGTTTCTTCATGAGAACTGTTGTGGGTAAGGTGGGTAAACCAGATGTGTTCTGCCCCGATTTTTGAAGAAGCTTCCAGTGCCTGTAAAAAGTTGAAGTGAGTGGAATGTTCTTTTATACGGAGCCCGTCTATTACAAGGTGAGTAAGGCATCCCTTGTCGCTTGCTGAGGCAGTGTCACGAATCAGCTGAATGGACTGGTCGCTTATAAAGTTGCAGTCGGTAAGGTAGGCAATGGAGTTGATTGTGGCAGTCGCATCAGCCCCTGTCTTTTTTTCTGTAAGCACCCAGCCGGTTGTTTCGAGAGAGCCATGCATCATTGGAATAGGTGTGATGGTGGTATTGCCGATTGTCAGAAGCTGACCCGTCTGAACTTCATGCAGGCTGATTTTTGCATGACCTCCGCCTTCTGCGTGCTCGCTGAAGAGGTAGCCGAAGCAATGCTTTAAATGTTCTGCGGCAGAGTGATTTGTATAGATTGGAATCGGCGGCTTGTCGTATTTTTCGTTCTGAGGATTTTCCGGCTTTTTAGACATGATGCAGGAAAAATTGCGCAGGTCATCAATTCCAAATAAATGGTCTGCATGACTGTGAGTTAGAAGAACTGTGTCTATTTCGCGGATGTTTTCCCGCAAAGCCTGGGTGCGGAAATCAGGTCCAATATCAATTAGTATATGTTTCTTATCTTCTGTCTGAATGTATACAGAACTTCGCAGACGCTTGTCGCGTGGATCTGTAGATTTGCATACTGCGCAGTCGCAGGCGATGACCGGAACTCCATGGCTGGTGCCGGTTCCTAAGAAGGTTATTTTCATAGGGATAGTATATCAGATTGTAGTATTGATTGCCACGTCGCTTCGCTCCTCGCAATGACGTATATCGCTGAAGAGCCTCACAATGACGGAATTATACTAATTTACAGTTTCTTTGTTTTAGATTAAAATAGCGACTGTGGATTTTAAGACGAATAATATTATAGAAGAATATTTGACAGAACAGCTTGATGTTTTTACAACGGACGATTTTTATAAACATCTTAAAGCTCATGGTGTAAAAGTTACAAAGGCAGATGCCTCAGAAATTCTTCACGTTTCAGAATATGTTTTTTCTCTTGTAAATAATGAGTTTGTTACAAAGGCAGGCGTTTTTACCGGTCGCTGGTTCAGCTTTAAGCCAAGCCGCGAAGAGGTAGAAAAAGGTTATATCATAATCGGCCACCGCTGCATGCCTTTTGTAAATACCGAAGTGCCACCGGATGGCATTTCCATTATGTCTGAAGGACAGATTATAGAAAGCGAAGCTCATACCTTTACAATGAATCTTGCAATGGACACCTTTGCTCTTTACGGCGAGGGCTACATCCTTCCATATATTTTTAATGATAAAAACAATACTTCCCTGCCTTTGAGTTCGGTTCAGTATTCTATGCCTCAGGAAATTACTCTTACTGCCTGGCCTCTTGGTAAAATCAGCGGGGCTGAGGATTTTAAATACGGCGACAGAATTTTGTGCCGTGTGCTCAGCTGGAGCGATGGGGTTGTTGAAATGAGGGCGCAGCCGAGCGGGCTTTCAGAATTTGTTATTTCTGATGAAGCTGTTCAGCGCGAGGAATGGTACACACATTTTGAAAACGGTCTGCTCGAAAGCTTTGACCGTCATGGGCCTGCATCTTCAATTGAAGAGCAGCTTTCATTTTTGTTTCTTGAAAATCAGGAAGAACTTTGTACCCGTTGCTGTGGTTCTACAGAAGAGTTTCTTGCTCATACAACAAAAATTGGCTTTGAGCCTTACGGTGTAGAATCGCGAATCTGGAGAAAGGGTGAATCAGTTCCTTATACAGGAAAGTGGAACGGGCTTGATCTGGACCGGGGAATGCTTTTGACTGACATGGCTTTGACGCTTACCCCAAAGGTTATAGATGCAATTCTTGAAGACCGCATTTACGATAAACGACGCGGAAAAAAAGATATCGCAGATGATTTTGAAGATGTCATCCAGAAAATCTTCCCGAATATGGCAATGATTTCTTCTGCTGAGCGTCGGCTTGTATTATTGAATATAGAAAAGCGTAATGATATACTTGAGAAGATGTATAATCAGTTTTCTGATTATCCGATTGCCGATTTGCGTAAAAGAATTCTTGGGCTGTTTACAAGAGTAAGCGAATTGTTTTGCGAGATTGGCGGGTCAGGTGTTGCGGCTGATAATTTTCCTCAGCAGGAACTGGTTATTCTTTCACAGTTATACAGCCATGCGGTTCGTTTACTGGAAGAGGTTGAAAATGTTTATATGAGGCCTCAATTTCCAACAGAAGATGTTTCTCTTTCGCTCGAAGGAATGGAAGAAACATTTGAGGATATAAGCGGAACACTTTTTTCAGCTTTGGAATGTAATCGCTTTAAAGGTTTTGAAATAGTAAAATAGGTGAAAAAGGGAGATAAAAAATTATGGAAAACGAAGTAGAAGTAGACTTGGCACAGCTTATTCACAGAGGCGGAGTTTTTAAAAACGTAGAAGGAAATACACCTCAGGAAATTTATGCTAAAGTTTGCAAGATGATTGATTTGCCTGATGGAATGACTTCTGAAACTGTATATAATGCTTTATGTGATCGTGAAGCAGTTTTGAGTACTGCTGTAGGAAACGGAATTGCACTTCCACATGCCCGCGCTCCAATTATGCGAGATGCAAGCGAGCAGCGTATTTGTGTAGTTTACCTTAAAAATCCTATTGATATGAAAGCGCCAGATGAGCGCGAAGTATTTGTTATGTTCATCCTGCTTGCCCACAATTCGCAGATACATCTTAAGGTTCTTTCTTCTCTTGCTGCTCTTTTCAGAGATTCTAAATTCAAGAAGGCTCTTGAGCTTCGTTCAGACGAGGCTACACTTTCTTCAATTATTAAAGAATTGGATTAAACCAGATTATTTTTTTTGAAAATAATATATAAATTGTAAGGCAACCGATTGCCTTACTGAACAGGAGTTATAAACTATGAACAAGAAAGGTGTTGAGGCAGTTGCACTTTCAATCCGCAGCTTGTCTATGGACGCAATTCAGAAGGCAAATTCTGGTCACCCAGGACTTCCACTCGGAGCAGCAGAAGCTGCAGCAGTATTGTATGGCGAAGTAATGAAGCACAATCCTGCAAACTCAAAATGGGCTGACAGAGACCGTTTTGTACTTTCAGCAGGACATGGTTCTATGCTTCTTTACTCTATCCTTCATCTTGCAGGATACAAGGTAAGTCTGGACGATATTAAGAACTTCCGCCAGGTTGGTTCTAAGTGTCCTGGTCACCCGGAATATGGTGAAACTGATGGTGTTGAATGTACTGGTGGTCCACTCGGACAGGGCGTTTCAATGGCTGTTGGTATGGCTATTGCAGAACAGATGCTCGCTGCAAAATTCAACACAAAGGGTCACAAGATTGTAGACCACTACACATACTCTCTTGTAGGAGAAGGATGTCTTCAGGAAGGTGTTGCTTCTGAAGCTTCTTCTCTCGCTGGTAATCTTAAGCTTGGTAAACTCATCGTATTCTACGATCAGAATAAGATTTCTATTGATGGTAATACTGATATTACTTTCACTGATAATATTGCAGCCCGCTACAAGGCATACGGCTGGCAGGTTCTTAAAGGAAGCATGTATGATGTTGAAGGCATCGTAGAGCTCGTAAAAGAAGCTAAGAAGTGCAAGGATCAGCCAACTTTGATTATGCTCAAGTCTGTAATCGGTAAGGGTGCTCCAAAGCAGGGAACTGCTGATGTTCACGGTGCTCCACTTGGTGCAGAAGGAATTATCGCTGCAAAGAAAAAGCTCGGACTTCCTGTTGATCAGGACTTCTATGTTGTACCGGAAGCTAAGAAATATTTCGAAGATAAGAAGGCTGCATTTGCTAAGGCAGAAGCAGACTGGAATGCTGATTTTGCTGCATGGGCAAAAGAAAATCCTGAACTCAAGAAGCTCTGGGATGCTTACCACAGCGACGCTGTAACTGATGAAACTGTAAAAGATGTTACTTATAAAGTAGGCGACGCTTGTGCTACTCGTGATGCTTCTGGAAAGGCTTTGAACGTAATTGCTGCCCGCTATGCTAACCTTGTTGGTGGTTCTGCTGACCTTATGGGGCCAAACAAGACTGCATTCAAGGCAACAGATAACGGAACCTTCAGCCCAACTAACCGTGCTGGCCGTACAATCGAGTACGGTATCCGTGAGTTTGCAATGTCTGCTGTTGCAGCAGGTATTTCTCTCCACGGTGGTCTCCGCCCATTCTGTGCTACATTCCTTGTATTCGCTGATTACCTCCGCCCATCTCTCCGCGTTGTTTCTTTGATGAAGCAGCCTGTAATCTACGTATTCACACACGACTCAATTTACGTAGGTGAAGATGGTCCAACACATCAGCCAATCGAGACTATGACTTCTCTCCGCGCTATTCCTGGTGTTCAGGCTATCCGCCCAGGTGACCCTGAAGAATCTATGGAAGCATGGAAGATTGCTTACGCTTCTAAAGATCATCCGGTTTGTATGGCATTCACACGCCAGGCACTTCCTGTTTATGCAAAGGATGACAAGTCTTGGAAGAAGAACATGGCAAACTGCGGTGCTTACATCGTAAAAGAAGGAGCTGCTAAGCCTGATATCACAATTCTTGCAAGTGGTTCTGAAGTTAATATGGCTCTCCAGGCTGCTGAAATGGTTCCTGAGAAGAAGATCCGCGTTGTATCTGTTCCAGATTTGAAGAAGTTCGAAGGTCTTACAAAGGCTAAGCAGGACGCTATCATTGGTGATACAAAGCGCATAGTTTGTACAGAAGCCGGCATTTCTATGGAATGGCTCCAGTTCACTTCAAAAGAGAACTGCTTCTGCATCGACACATTCGGTACATCAGGTCCAGCTAATAAGGTAGCTGAATATCTTGGATTTACTGCTAAGAATCTGGCTAAATTGCTGAAAAAATAATTTGACTGACAGCGGGTCAAGCCCGCTGCAGTCAAACACGCTATGAGTACGACAAAGTGCTTTCGCACTTTGCGTGTCAAATTAATTTCGTGCCGACAGGCGGTCAAGCCGCCAGCGGCACAAATCATAGGCACCCGCTTTCACGGGTGCTTTTTTGTTTAACTTGTGGTTTTAATTATACTTTCCTGCTTGTGCGTTCCACATTTCGGCGTACTTGCCATTGCGGGCCAGGAGCTGGGCGTGGGTGCCTTCTTCTATAATCCGGCCGCGTTCCAGCATGATGATGCGGTCGGCATCGCGGGTAGTGGAAAGACGGTGAGAAATATAAAAGACGGTCTTGCCCTTTGCGGCACTTTCCATAGCCTTGTTGAGCTCGTACTCTGCAATAGGGTCCAGGGCACTAGATGGCTCGTCCATAATTAAGATGTCGGCATGTTTGTAGAAGGCTCGCGAAATTGCAACCTTCTGGCTTTCACCGCCGGAAAAGTCTACTCCGGACTTGTCGAACTCGGTGGTTACCTGAGTAAAAAGTCCATCCGGCAGGCGGGCAAGTTTTTCGCCGAAGCCTGCGGCTGTGAGGGCTGCTGTAATTTCTGGGGCACTGGCCTTCAGTTCATCTTTTGTCATATTATCCATTACAACATTTTCAGCAAGCTTTGCACCGAACATCTGGAAGTCCTGGAAAACAACTCCAATGCGTTTGTGATATTCGTGTGGACAAAGTTTAGTGATGTTCCGGTCGTGATAGCTTATGCTTCCGCTGGTCGGGTCGTAAAGACGCATAAGCAGTTTGATGAGGGTAGTCTTTCCGGCACCGTTATAGCCTACAATGGCAATATGCTCGCCAGGCTTTACTGTGAGGGAAATATCATCAAGAACCGTGCGACCGCTTTCTGAATACTTAAAAGTTACATGCTCCAGTTTGAGTTCGCCGGCGCCTTCCGGTACTGCATCACCAACATCATCCTTAAGACGAGGCTCGTAGTTGAGGAAGGCCCGGATTTTATCAACAAACATTGAGTTCTCGTGGGCCTTAGGACCAAGATCTGCAAAACGGCTCATGCTGCCGCGGAGACTCCCTGTGCGGTTAAAAAGAATTACTGCATCGCTGTAGTTTACAGTGTGAAGAACTGCTGCCTTGTAAACAAGGTAGGAGATGTAAAGACCATCAATCAAAAAGTCTCCGACACCATAGTCTTTGAGGAACTGAAACCATACGCGTTTTGCAGCAACCTTTTTGTGTTCTTCAATAATATTGTCGTTAGCCTCAGCAAACTCATTTTCAAGTTCTTTTCCTGCATTCGGGTGAAGTCTAAGCTCCTTTGCATAATCCTTAAGATAAAAAACACGGCTGACATAATCACGCTTTCTCATATGAGGATTTACAGCAAGACGGTTTTCATAATTAACTTTGTTGAGTTTTTTCGAAACCACAAAGCGGAGTATAAAAGAAACAAATACAAAGGCAATACCAATAGGGTCAGTCATCAGATAGAAAATACCTGTTGTGAAGAGGACGGTAATTGCCTGCATTGCCATATTAAGCAGTTCGAGAAAACGGTCAATTGCTGCTTCAGACTGGGATACACTTAAAACAAAGTCGTTGTAGTAGGCCGGGTCATCGTAGCAGTATAAATCAATTTCAGAAGCCTTTTTGAACATCTGCTCTTTAAGGGCCCTGTAGAGACGGGGTTTATACTTAAACTGCCAGCCGTAAATGAAAAATCCGTCCGGGATAATCTGAAGGATATTCAAAAGGAGAATAAGGCCTATGTAAAAAAGGGCCTTGCTAAAGGGCTCGTGAAATTCTGCACAACGAAGCACATAGCGGATACCAAGCACGTGCTCCAGAAAGATTACTCCCTGATAGCGGAAGGCATCGTAGAGATGATAAATCATATAAAGAGGACAGGTTTTGAAACAAAGCTTCCAGAGGAAGATTTGATTTTTGAGGACAGTGCTGCTCTTGCGGGCTTTTGCTTTTCTTGTGGAGCCGGTTGTTTTCATTTCGTTTTTCATGCCCAGATTCCCTCCTTTTGTTTTGATTTATCGGCAAGATAGTTTTCTGCCTGCTTTTGATACATGTCTGCGTAAAGACCATGGCGGTCCATAAGCTCCCTGTGGCTGCCTTCTTCTTTTACCTGGCCATGTTCAAGCAAAAATACATGGTCAGCATTCTGGACAGAAGAAAGACGGTGTGAAATGAAAAGCAGAGTGTTTTCTTTACAGGCCTTTAAGATGTTGTCAAAAAGCTGATATTCTGCAATCGGGTCCAGGGCGCTGGAAGGTTCATCGAAAACCTTTACAGGGCAGGTGCGGGCAAAGGCACGGGAAACAACAATCTTCTGGAACTCACCGCCGGAAAGAACGGCACCCTGGTCATCAAACTCGCGGGTGAGGGTAGTGTTTATTCCCTGCGGCAGCGACATTACTTTTTCGTAGACACCTGAAAGCTTGAGGGCCTCAGTTACAATTGCTTCCCGCTTTTCAGCAGGAATATCTTCTCCAAGGGTAACGTTGTCTGCAACGCTCATGGAAAACATTCGGTTGTCCTGGAAGGCAGTTGCAAACAAGGCCCGGTATTTCTGGAGATTATATTCTTTGATGTTATGACCGTTGAGAAGGATTTCGCCCTGAGTCGGGTCGTAAAAGCGGAGAAGGAGTTTTATGATTGTAGATTTACCGGCTCCGTTATGGCCGACAAGAGCATAGGTTTTGCCGCCCTCAAACTTCATGTTGAGATTTGAAAGAACAGGAGCGTCTTTATAGGCAAAACATACATTGCGGAATTCAATGGAATCAATAGTTTTTCCGGGATCTGTTCCATCATAGTCTTCCGGGATTTTTTCTTCGTATTCGAGGAAGGTGCGCAGGTAATCAACAAAGAGTCCGTTTTTAAAACTGGCTGTTACACTGTCTGTAAAGCCAATGAGAATCCAGGTTGTAGAAACCATCATGCTGGTAAGAACTGCAAGCTGTGGAAGTGTCATGGTATTACTGACTAAGGTTCGATAAGCGCCGTAAATTAAAAGTCCTTCGAAAATAAAAGTGAAGGTGAACATAACATAAAACCAGTGGAGAAAAGCTGATTTAAGAACAAACTTTTTAGTTACATCTGCAACGCCTGTAATGGCCTCTGTGTACTGTCGCTTTAAGAGATTAAAAATATTTGTAAGGCGGATTTCCTTGGCATAATCTTTCAGGTACATTATGCGGTTTATGTAATCTATGCGGCGGTTGTGTGGAGCCATTTCTTTGTTGCGCTGGTAATCAATCCGGCTGTTCAAAATCCTGAAATAAAAGTTACCGATTATAGGCAGGAGAATAAAAGCAACAGAAAAACTGTCTACCTTAAACATGAAAATAAAGGCACAGATGCTGGCAACAAAGCCGAACAAAAGCCCGAAAAGCTGATCTACTGTATTGTAAAGATTTGTATCCGCATTTTTCATGGCCAGGGTATATTTGTCATAAAAATCAGAATTTTCAAAACATTCAAGCTCTACATTGCGGGCCTTCTTGAAAAGCTTTTGATAGAGCTGCTTGTTCAGAGATGCATTTGCAAGAGGAGCAACATAGCCCTGAATGAAGCTGTTATAGAGTGCCATGGAAGCAAACACTGCAACTGTGATACCGATGAAAATCATAATTGCCTTAAAAGTTTCTCCGGTCTGCAGGGCATTGATTACATAACGCATAAAAAAGGCGCTGTAAAAAAGCCAGCCGAAATAATAGAGAAGTCTTGCAATTGCCATGTGGACAACCGGGCCGGGACACATTTTCCAGACGAGACGCAGGGCGAAGAAATTATTTTGCACAGCCCTTATTCTTGATTTAAACTTTTTTTCTTTCATATTTTTCTCCGAAAAATAATGTTTAGATTTTACACTATGTTTTAAGCCTTTTCTATAAAGATGTGCTTTAATTGTTAAAAATCGTACACGAATTGCAAGGCGGGGGTGAGGAAATGAGAGATGCTGGTTGGCGAAATGAGAGATGCGGGCCGTTGAAATATCCTCGTTTCTGATTTATATTATAAATATGCCAGAAAACAGAAAAATCAAAATTAAAGACGAAAGCGACAAGACTCTTTACGAAGTAAAACTCGACTCTCAGACTGAAAACAAAAAAATTAATCCAGTCCTTAAGGCAATTCTTCTTATACTCGCAATTCCTGCCGGTTTCGTAGTAGGATATCTGCTGTTCAAATATTTGTAATGGTGGTTTCGATACGGCCTTCGGCCTACTCAACCACCGGGGCTAGCTTAAGACAAATCTTACCGGGTAGCGGAAGCGGACTGCTACAGGCTTGTCATTCATCATAGCAGGCTTGCAGGTAATTCCTTCCAGAGCGGCAACAGCGGCATCTGCAAAGCCGTAGCCAGGATCCTTCAAAACATTTATTCGTCTGATATTTCCTGCTTCATCAATATAAAGCTCAAGATATACAACACCTTCAATTCCCTGTTTCATCGCCATTTTCGGATATTCAATTTTTGACAAAATCTGCTTTGTAGGAATTTCAGGGACTACAGAAATCTTATGTTGAGGAACATAATCAATTTCTTCTTCAACCTCTACAACTTCTTTTTCTGTTTCCTGAATATTTTCAGAGGTCTTTACTGTGTTAACAACGACCTCTTTTTTTTCGATTACAGGAGGAGGTGGTGGAGGCGGAACAAATTCTTCTACATCTACCAGCTTAAAAATCTCTGCATTCTTTTCCTCTTCTACGGCAGCCGCGCTTACAGAAAACTTTACGCAGATAAGTACAATCACATGAATTGCAATTACAAGTGAAAAAAGAATAGGGCGGGCAAGTGGCTTAAATTTTTGTAAAGCTTCAACTCTCATGATAATTCCTCTTTTACAACAAAGCTTACAACTCTGTGCTGCAGCAATTGAAGAACAGAAACAACATCATTTATGTATCTGTAAGGGGTGTTTCTGTCTGCGATAATATGAATGCGGGCAGTCGGTTCTTCTGCAATTTTTCCGGCAATCAGAAGTTCAAGATTTTCAGGACTAAGCTGATTGCCTTCGACAAAAATTCCGCCGTCTTTTTTTATCCAGATTTCAAGATTTTTTTCTTCCTGAGTTTTCTCAAGAATCTTTGCCTCTGAGTATTCAATTTTTTCTTCGTGACGCTGATTTATAAGTGAAATCAGCATGATGAAAATCAAAAGCAGAAAGCCGATATCAGACATGGAAGCGGTTGCTATGCTGGCCTTGCGCTTTCGACGTTGTATTGTAAACATTGCTTATTCTCCATCCAGCTTAAATGAAAAGTTTTCAATCTTCTGCTGCTTGATTTCGTAGATGATGTCGACTACCTGCTGATATTCTGTGTTTCCGTCAATCAAAAGCAGAAAGGTCATGTTGGGCCACTCGGCTTTTTTTTCTGCAATTGCTGTGCGAAGCTCCTCCAGTGTGAGCCGTTTATTGTCCAGCATGATCGAACCGTCTGCCACCAGGCGGCACTTCATCAAATCATCAGTTTTTACAATACGGGGCTTATCCTTTACCGGAAGATTCAAAAGAAAACCCTTGTTTACATTAAAGCCCGCGATTACGATAAAGAAAATAATCAGCAGAAAAGAAAGATCATTCAAGGCTCCGGAGCTGGAAGAGTCGTCCGGAGCATGTTTCATAAAACGCTTAATCATAAAATCTTCTGGCTCTCCTAAGCTCTGCGTTCCAGTCTGTTATCAAAATCATCTGCAGGCTTGTCTTCGAGCAATTCCGGAATCAAATCATTTATGCATTTTGATGTTTCTGCGGCAAAGGTATCTACGCGCTGAACAAGCAGGTTGTAAGCAACAAGAGCCGCAATCGCAATAATAAGACCAAAGACTGTTGTAATAAGGGCTTCGTAAATTCCGTTTGCAACCAGCTGGGCATTTACATCAGTTGCGGCGGCAATAGACTTAAAGGCGCCAATCATTCCGGAAACAGTTCCAAGGAAGCCTGTAAGCGGCGCAATTGAAGAAAGGGCAGTGAGATAATTAAAACCGTTTTCCATTCTGCGGATTCTTTCCTGAGCTTCGCATTCAGCGGCATTTTCCATTCGGGCTTCACCGAATCTTGCATTGCTTAAAAGAGCGTAGAGAATTGTTGCGGCTGTTTTTTTGTGACTCAGCTCTGAAAGCATTTTTTCTGCTTCGTCTTTTTTGCCTTCGCGAAGCAGCTGCTTTACTTTGTTTGAAAGCGGGGTAACCTTGCAGTCGTGCCAGCCGATATAAATACAACGCTCAATGATGATTGTAAGTGTTGCAATTGAGAATACAAGCAGAATCCACATAAAAGGTCCGCCAAGATTAAAAAGTTCGATTAAGCTCCATTTGCTTTCCATAATAAATTTTCTCCTTTTGTTTTAGTATGTCAATTTAAATCCTATGTTGATGAGTGGGATTCCAATGTTGAAGCCGGCTGATGAAGGAACGTCTGAAGTTTCTCCTGTGTAGGCATCAAAGGTACTGCCGGCTTTTGGTGAATAAAGATTAACAAAGATATCCTGTGCTCCACCGTAGATTTCCCATTTGAGTTTTCCGCCTCTTGTCTCAAACTTGTAGGCAACGCGCAAATCTACCGGGCAGGAAATCTGAGATCTGAGAGTGTCGCTGTACCATGAATGCTGAGAGTAACGCTGAATTACAGTTCCGTCTTCCATAACTACAGGGTAGCAGAAAACGTCTCCGGTCTCGCGAAGAGGTGTTCCAGAAGCAAAGGTTCCTTTTACCATAATGTCCCAGTGACTTGTGGGGTGGAAGTTTACAACAAGGTTTACGGTGTGGAAGCGGTGGTATTCCGGATAGTACCATTCATTCAAAGGTTCGCCTCTCATGGTTACCTGATTGTCAAATTCCGGAGTAGTCGGGTTCTTAAACTTTGCGTTGATGAAAGAGTAAGAAATATATCCGTCGTACCACTTTCCAGTCTTTTTCTGAAGCATGAGGTCGAAGCCGTAAGAATAACCGATTCCATCATTCTTGTACAAAACGTTTCCTGTATTTGCATTGTACTGTTCGATCATATAAAGACGTGAATAGTAATATCTGTAATAACCTTCAAGCTTAAAGTTCCAGTCATCAGCAAGCTGAATGTCAGTTCCAAGAACAGAGAATACAGCCTTATTCATTTCACAGTTATCAACGCCGGCGGCATTAGTAACAAGGCCCATTTCAACAGGAATTGTAGAGAAGAGTCCTACACCGCCTGAGAATGAAACTCTGTCGAAGATACCCTGATTTCTCCATGGGGTATAGCGGATTGTACCGCGAGGGCTGAAGGCTGGTTTTGAATTGAGGAATAAATCATCATCCTTATTTGAAATGAAGAAGTGATCTGTACGAAGACCAAGCTCTCCATTGACGAGGGAACTCTCACTTCCAAAACTCATAAGGGCATAGGCAGCTGAGTTTACCATGTTATTTCCTTCTGCCTGAATTACTGCATCATAATGATTAAATCCTGGAAGATAAGGATTTGAAGAAGGCCGTTCAACCCAGGTATTAAAAGTGTCTTTTGAAATGCTCTTTGACCACATAACATCGGCACCTGCTGCAAGAGTAATAGTTTTGTTGAGTTCGTATTCACCTTCAAGCTTACCTTCAATTGAGTGTTCTTTAATAACTTCTGAGAAAGAGTTTTTGAGTTCCGGAAGATTATAAGACTTTGAAGCAATGGCCTCTGGTGAAAGAAGGAAGCCATACTGATTTATAAAGTCATCATTGTATTTATATTTTCCTGACAGAGTCTGATTCTGGGCAACATCTTCATTTGTAAATGCATAAGAAAGGAAGCCCTTAAACTGAAGCTTTTCTGTTGGCAGCCATTTTGCATTAAGCTGAGTAAAAGCCTGAAGCATTGAATAATCCAGACTTAAAGTTGATTTCTGCTCATTCTCTTCATTGATTCCTTCATAACCGATTCCGTCTCCGCCAATAAATCCGCTCAAAGTGAAGTTAAGTTTTTCTGTAGGATTGTAATAGAACTTGGTATAGCCGTTGCGGATGTAAGGACAAACCTTAATCATGTTGAGGGCATCTGCAATTTCACCTTCTGTAATAATTTGTTTATAAAGTGCAAAAAGAGGATCCAGATATGTTACTTTTCCTGCTGCAAACATTCCGGCCTTCTCTCCGAACGGAAGCTGAAGGTAAGCGTTTGTAGAAATATCTGAAGTAGAAATTGTAAAAGAAAGCTTCTGTTCTTTTGGCGTAATTGTATTAACTTCCAGAAGTCCTGCAAGAGCCCGGCCATAGCGGGCAGAAAAAACACCGTTAGACATTTTAACACTGTCTACCATTCCTGGATCAAAGATGGAACAGATGCCTCCCCACTGCCATGGAAACAAAAGATAAACTCCGTCCATAACGGCAGTTGTGTCGCGGGGGTAACCACCGCGGACAGAAGGCTGAGTTCCTCCGTAAGAAATTCCTGGCAATGTGTTTACAGAAGACATTACATCTTCTATAAGACCCATGCGGGCTGTAGATTCAAAAGTTTCCTTTTCGATTACAACAGAAACACCAGACTGTTCATCGCTGACTCCGGGAGCCGAGCGTTCTACAACAAGTTCCTTTCCTTCGATTACATCTGCCATAGAAAGGGAAGTGGTAATTTCAGTTTGTGATTCCTTAAAATTAACTTCTTCTGTTTTGTAGCCGGGGTAGGTAAGGATTACTTTTCCGGTCTTTACAGAATCTGGAATTTCAAGACTTGCAAGACCATCTTCATTTGTGAAGGTCGCAAGGTCGCCGGAATTAGCGACAGTAACTTTTACTCCCTCGAGAGGAAAGTCAAGCTCTTTGTCATTTACTGTAATATTGATTTGATATGCGCTAAGACTTGCAGCGCAGAAAAGACTGAGTGCCCCGATTGAAAGGGCACTCTTGATTTGTTTACTAAGATGCATTTTAATCTCCTGCTAATTAGACAACTGAGCAGGAGATTTTTGTTACCTTTATTTTTCTGTCACCCCGAACTTGTTTCGGGGTCTTTTTTATAGATCCTGAAACAAGTTCAGGATGACAATATGTTTTTTTACTTAATTCTTTTTGTGATAAGTCCGCAGAGGAACTTGTAAAGCAGGCCAAGCAGAATTGTCAGGGCAAAAACTGCGGCAAAATAAATTGCGAGATTGTAGTGGCCTGCTTTGTAGAAAGGAATTGAGCCGTACTGAGGATGCGGTTTATACATAAGGAAGCGGAAGGCAGTAATGGCAATCAGATTCATCATGTAGGTTTCCAGAGAAAGTTTTCCAAAGAAGCGGCTTACCGGATTTGACACCTTGTACTTGAGCATGATTGTAAAAATCATAATAGGGAAGACCATGCTGTATGGAATTACACAGAAGTAAGTTGCAATCTTTTTGCCGATGTCAGGGCCGTTACCGTTGAACTCTGACCACCAGCCGAACTTCCACTGGCCGAAGCCGGAAAGCATATAGGCAGCAACAGTAATTACAAGTACAAGAAGCAGTTTGCCCCAGTAGAACTTTTTGAACCAGCTGCGAATCTGGTCTTCAAACTGAGCAAAGAGCATACCGATGAAAAAGGCAGGACAGGAATTAATCCACCATTCGCCGGAAATCCAGAAGACCTTCTGCTGGGCCCACCATTTTTCATGAAGAGGAGAAGCTCCCAACCACCAGTTCTTTGGACCGGCCCACCAGGTAAAGTGTCCGTTTACACAGAAAATCATTCCAAGCAGAACAATGACCAGGGCCATAAGAAGATAGCTGATTCTTCGGTTTTTGATATTTTTGAAAATCAGATAAAAGGCAGTGTAAAGAATGGCGGCAATAATCGGATACCAGGCATATTCGTTCATCATTGTAAAGCCCAGAATGTGTGTTACCCACTGGACTGGTGCAAAGCGTTCTCCTGTAGCAAAGCGCAGAATTCCATAAATCAGAATGCTTACGTAATATGGAATTACGAGAGTTTTTACAACGCGCTTTTTCATAAAGCCGTTAAAGTAGTCCGGCTTTGTTTCGAGACTTTTGATAAGACCAAAGCCCGAGCAGAAAAAGAAGATTGCTACAAAAAGATAACCGGCATTTACAAAAATGCTGAGTTCTCCCGGCTTTGTGCCGTAGTGGTTCGCCATCTGAAAGGCCTGCTCCTGTGAGATGTGATGCAGAATTACACCAATGGCAGCAAAGCCCCGCAGAGACATAAAGGAATCCAGCGAGGCTGAATCTTCATGAAAGTTCTCTTTTTTAAAACCGGCGAATTTTCCGCCCCAGATAAAAAGCGCAACAAGCAGCGCGTAAACGGTAAAAGTTAGGTACATTTTTCCTCCACGTCATTGCGAGGAGCGTAGCGACGTGGCAATCTATCCATATGGATTGCTTCGCTGCGCTCGCAATGACGATTATTCAAATATTATTACGTTCCAGGAAAGCGGCTGAAGCTTTACAGAAGCAATTCCTTCTTTTATTGTTACTGATTTTTTTGAAGGAGCCTTCCAGTCATGACCAGCGCTGCTCCTTGCATCGAAGTCTTTGCTGTACATTTCGTAGTTTGTGCAGTTTTTTAATCCTTCAAATCCGCGAACGTCCAGGTCCAGTGGATAGTTTTCTTTTTCGCTGCGGTTGATTACAAAGACTGTAAGGCGGCCAGCCTTTTCGTCCCAGGCACAGGCGCTGTCAATATAGTTCACATTGTTCTTGCCCGTGTACTGAGAAGTGTCATCAATTGCGTAGCCCGGCATATTGAAGGTTTCGCTGTCTATAATTGTTTGCAGTGATGTACCGCGGGCGTAGTCAATCAGCTGACGGAAGGCAAAGTATGTTGCCGGGCGCCAGACAGTGTCGTGGTTAGCTGCGGCTAAAGCAGCAAGCCCTCCTGTCATACAGCCAATTTTAACTCTGTCTGCGTGGCGTAGGAGAGCGAGCTGAATGGAAGTCATGCTCAAAACCTTAAGCATATCTCCGCCCGGGAATTCGCGCTCCGGCATTTTGTCCGGGTCATGGCGAACATACTTGCGCTCCGGGTCAAATTTGTAGTGAACGCGAGCCATGTTGTAAGGACCATATCCAGGATGCAGCTCGCTGAACGGGCGCGGAAAAGCACCATATTCATCAAAAGAAATATTTACCTTACGAGGCGAGTGGTGCTTAGCCTGAATGTAGTCGAGCATAGCTGCCTCAGTATTTATAAAATCTTCATAATAAAGAGAACCGCCGAGCAGCGACAAAGTATCGCCCGGCTTTGCAATGTGGTAGTGGTGCAGCGCAAGATAATCAACTGTGTCGTAACACTGGTCCATCACCTTTGCTTCCCACTCAGGATAGTGGTCCATGAACGAAGCAGAAGAACCGCAGGCAACAGTTTCAATTGTTTCATCAATCCACTTCATGGCTTTTGAAGCTTCGTGGCATAGAATTCCGTAACCAGACGGATTTTTCTCCCATGAACCAAGCTGCCAGTGGCCGTCCATCTCGTTACCAAGACACCAGGTTTTTACGCCATAAGGCTTTTCGTGGCCGTACTTACGGCGAAGGTTAGACCAGTAAGTTCCGCCCTCGTGATTTGTGTATTCAACACAATCCATCGCGTCCTGCAGATTTCCGGTTCCAAGGTTCACAGTATAAATCGGCGCGGTGCCAACCTTTTCCGCCCACTGCAGATATTCATCGTGTCCAACATCATTTGGAATATACTGATGCCACGCCGGGTCCAGATGAGCCTTGCGTCCTTCCATCGGTCCGATAGAATCCTTCCACTGCCAGGCAGAAACAAAATTACCTCCAGGCATACGAACCGCCGGCAGCCCAGTTCCCCGCAGCGCCTCAATAAAGTCTGTGCGGAAGCCCTGCTCGTCCGCAGTCGGATGTTTCGGGTTATACATAGTGCCGTTTACAATAGTTCCAATCGGTTCCATAAAAGCCGAAAACAAACGTGGAGAAATCTCCCCAATCTTAAATTTCGGATGAACAGTAATTCTGGCTTTTTTTGACATTTTTTACTCCTATACTATAATAGTAAATCGTTTTACTAGAATTAGTATAACATTACTCTATTTTAATTGGAAAGATTCTTAAATCTTCTTCAATTTATTCAGGAACCCATTCAATACTTTTTCATTAATTTCCGGATTCACTTGATTAATCTTTCTTGCAATCTTTTCAGCATAAGTAACTGTAATCAAATCTGCTTCAACAAGTTTTAAAAGCATTTGTAATCCCCAGACTACAGTTCCACCTGCTGCTTCACAATGTTTACGCAGAGCTTTGTCATTAGTAAGACATTCCCATTTATTCTGTTTTACATAATACAAACAGGTTCTATCCTGATAAGAAAGCGAAGGAACTTCTTCTAATTCAAGCGGAGTTTCAACAATAGTAATTCCTAGAGCTTTTGCTTGTTCATCAGAAATAATTCCAACTTCCTGAAGAATAATATCTGGGACACAAACTTGTTCATAGTATTCTGATATTTTCTTTATGATAGAGATATCAGATTTTGAGTAATCTATAAGTATGTTTGCATCACAAATTGCAATTACAGCCATTCAGCAACTCTCTCCCTCATCTCTGTTGCGGAAAGATTCAAGATTTCAGCTGCACGACTTATTGTAATTTTTTCCTGTTCATAGGCTAGACGAACCAGTCTTTCAAATCTTTCTTCTGTAAAGCTGAAAGAAGAAAGTTCTGCCGGCTCATCAGTTGCAGGAACCATTTCAGATATAGATTTAGGCTCATAATTGTTTTTCAAATCATGACCATATTTCTGGCGATATAGTTTTGCAAACTCTATATACAAATAACCAGGCTTAAAACGATCTCCTATAAGAGAATTCAAACGATACAAAACTGTTTTATAGCTTACACCAAAATATTGCTTTATCTGTAATACAGCATCAACCCAGGAGATACCGCTATGAGCTTCCCATTGTTTTATAAATGCTTTTTCCGGCATCAAGAATTCTGCGGCAAAGGTGTCAGCTTCTTTTTCTTCAGTTTCGTTTTCTTCTGCAAACTCACCATTAAAAGAAGTTTTATGAAGTATCAGATGTCCTAATTCATGAGCTATAGTAAATATCTTGCGTTCAACACTTATATTCTCATTGTTATTTACTATTATTGCAGGACCACCATCTTCTTCATTTACAGAAAGACCAAAAGTTTTCTGAAAGTTAAAATCATGAAGATATAGTTTTATTCCAGCATTTTCTATAAGAGAAACTATATCATACACAGGTGCTTCTTCTTTGATATTAAAGATTTTTCTGACTTCTTTTGCAGCCTCTTTAGGATCTTTAGAAACAACTTTCTTGAGTTTGTAATTTGATTTCTTCCCGGTTAATTCTTCAAGAGAAACATAATTCTTAAGCCAGATAGCAGAATCTATTTCCAGCTGATCTCTTTCAGCAACTTCTCTTGCTGTCAGCTTTGTATTAGTTCTGAATCTTAATGTCTTTAATTTTGGAGTTTCAGCAAGTAATTCAGGAAAAGAAACTCCAAGTGCTGTTGAGATTTTTATTAATGTCGAAGAATTTGGAGACGCTTTTTCATTAAGAATATTAGAAAGAGTCGCCGTTCCCAATCCGCTTTTTTCTGCCAGTTGAGGAATAGAAAGCTTTTGAAGTTTCATATACCTTCTGACATTTCTACCCAAATCTGCTAAAGCCATAATAACCTCCACATTATATACTAAGTATAATATAATATGTGATTATTGTCAAAATAGAAAATCAAATAGTTTTATATTTCCCTGTACTTATCTTCTTAATCCACTTCTCGCTTTTGAGGCGGCCGAGGCACCAGAAGGTTTTGACGATGTCGTCTGATTTTAGGGCGATGTAAATCCAGAAGGCCGGCCAGTGGAAGACGAAGCCGGCGAGAATACCGAAAGGAATTGCGAGGACCCAGAGAAAGATATTGTCGGCTATCATGAGCATTTTTGTGTCGCCGCCACCGCGGAGAACGCCCTTGGTCATGATGGAGTTTGTAGCGCGGAAAATTATGATGATGCTGATGGCGGCCATGAGCTGTTCTGCGATTTTTACGGTTTCTTCGCTTACTTTATAGGTTGAGATGATTGGGTGACTGGCTGCCATAATAAAGGCGGCAGATACTGCTCCAAGTGCCAGACCCAGACCAAAGAACATCCAGCCCTGATCCATGGTTTTGTGGCGGTTTCCAAGACCCAGAGTCTGACCGGTAACAATCGCGCCGGCCTGCGAAACGCCCTGGATTACAACCGTACTCAGCTGCTGGGTTACGCTTGTGATTGCGTTAGCCGCAACAAAGGCCGCTCCCAGGTGACCGATTACCATTGCAACAGAATTATTGCCGATTGCAAGAATTGCATCGCTCACTAGAACCGGAATGCTGATTCTTATGTACTCCCCAAGCAGGGAGCCAGTTTTCATAAAGAGGTCACGGATGCGGAAATGGATTTTTTTATCAACCCCAAAAAGGTAGCCCAGAATCATTGCGGCTTCGAAAAGGCGGGCAATCAAAGTTCCCAGAGCGGCTCCTGCAACCTCCATTCTTGGCGCCCCAAACTTACCGAAAATAAAAGCGTAGTTTGCTCCCAGGTTTACAAAGAAGACTCCAATAGAGACGTAAAGAGGCAGTTTTACCTGGCCCACACTTCGCAGCACGATAGTTGAGACTAAGCCTGTGCCCAGGAAAAAGTAGGTTATAACTGACCAGCGGAAGTAAACATCGCCAAGTTTTATAATCTCGATGTCGCTGGTGTAGGTTTTCATGATGGCGCTGGGGATAAACAAAGTGAGCAGGGCGAAAATTGCCGCAAGTCCCAAAGTAATTCTAAGCATGAGACAAACTGTTTGTTTGAGGGCGCGGTCGGCTTCTGCAGCCGCGGTTGCTGCCCCGGCAGTCGCCTCTGCCGTGTCAGACGATTTTTCTTCATCATTTTCTGCGGCCTTTTTCATTCCCCAATAGCGGGAAACAAGAACAGAGGCTCCCATTCCAAGGCCCATGCAGAAAATATGATAAATACTGATAAAAGAGTTTGCCAGTGAAGTAGCAGAAAGGGCAGTTTCCCCAAGGCTTCCTACCATGATTGTGTCCAGCATGTTTACGCCGATGCTGATAAGGCTCTGTAAAGCAATAGGAAGGGCGAGTGAAAATACACCCTTATAAAAAGCAGGATCTTTCTGGAAGAGTTTCATGATGTGCTATTGTAAAACGATTAACCAGTTTATACAAGACAGCCTATTTTTTTCCTCGCAGGAGGAATTTCTTGGCCACGCTAATCGCTGCCTTCATATACCATGGACTGACTTCTTTATCAGCTTTTTTAATCATGTCGCGAATTTGTATTTCCTGAGGACAGTGTTTTTCGCATTTACCGCAGCCAATGCAGGCAGTAGCAAAAGCAGATTCTTTTCTAAGTCCTGTAGTCTGGAAATAATCATAACGGCCGGAATAGCGCGATTCAGAATACATAAGATTCCAGGCGCGGAAAAGGCCCGGAATATCAATTCCCTTAGGACAAGGCATGCAGTATTTGCAGCCGGTACAACCAACCTTTTCTGTTCTTTTTATCTCGGCAATTATCTGGTCAATAAAAGCAAAGTCCTGGTCTGTAAAGTGACCGGCACTTGCGTCTGCGGCAATGCGGCAGTTTTCTTCTACCATCTCAAGACTGTTCATGCCGGAAAGAACGCAGGTAACTTCGCTCTGATTGTAAAGCCAGCGGAAGCCCCATTCTGCGGCAGACCAGCCGCGGGCATTCGAAGCAATCAGTTTTTTTGCACCTTCCGGAAGAAGGCCAACAAGTTTGCCACCGCGCAAAGGTTCCATAATCATAACTGAAATGCCCTTGGCCGCGGCCGCCTTTACGCCATCTTCTCCGGCCTGAGAAACCTTATCAAGATAATTATACTGAACAAGACAGAAGTCCCAGTCGTAATCATCAAGAATCTTTTTGAACATTTCTGTAGTGCCATGGAAAGAAAAACCGATGTTCCTGATTTCACCGCTTGCCTTTTTTGAAGCAATCCATTCTTCAATGCCAAGAGACTTAAGCCTTGCCCACTGAGAATAATCGGTAAGGTGATGCATGAGGTAATAATCAACATAGTCAGTGCGGAGGCGGGAAAGCTCTTCAGAAAAATATTTATCAATTGAAGTTCTGTTGGAAATCAGGTATTGAGGAAGCTTAGTCGCAATATTGATTTTCTGGCGGAGACCGTTGCGTTCAACAATTTCGCCAAGGGCGGCTTCGCTGCCGGTGTAAATGTAGGCTGTGTCAAAATAATTTACACCAGCTTCAACAGCGGCAAGAATTTCTTTTTCGGCTTTTTCTAAATCAATACGGCCGGCCTTTGTGGAAAAGCGCATACAGCCGTAGCCTAGAATAGAAATATCCTCTCCCTTTTTATTCTTTCTATATTGCATAGAGAACTCCGCTTATATTTTTCTATATTATATTTTATATCGCTTTCAGACTTTTTTACAAGATTATTTTACAAGGGCATGCTTTTGCCAGCGGCGGCTCTTCCATCGCAAAAGCATTACAAGCCCGCGTGTGGTTTCATCAGTTCCAATACCAAGCCAGAAGCCAACGAGGCCAAGCCCGCATTTAAGACCAAGAATATAAGAGCCCAAAACCATAAAGGTCCAGTTAGAGAAAATGCCGTAGAGAACAGGGAAGCGGACATCACCGGCCCCCTTTAAAGCACCAACGTAAATCAGGTTCAAAGAACGGCCGAACTCAATGTAAGCAGAGTAAATCAAAAGGGTGCTTACAAAGCCGTAGACCTCGGGGATGTCTGTAAAGATTCCGATTACCGGTCGCTTTATCAGGTTTACAACCACCATCATAACCATGGAGAAGGTAGTTGCCACTAACTGATAGCGGAAGACCTTTTTGTAAACAATATCATTCTGTTTTGCACCAACAAAATATCCGGCCTTAATCTGAGTGGCCTGGCCAATCGCAATTGCCGCAACAAATACAAAGCGCAGAATCGTCATTGTATAAACCTGGGCCGACATAGCATAAGTTCCAAGCGTAGAAATCATTGCCATGATGGTAATCTGACTCACGTTGTAAGAAAGGCTTTCACCGGCAGTAGGCACACCAACCTTAAGAACAAGGCGGAAGGCTTCGCGCGGCACCTTGGTAATTCCGTGCATATGGAAAACAACATCCTTGCGGCGCTTAATAAATACGCGGAAGAGAATGCAGGAAACAAGCATAGAAAGTCCCGAAGCACCCGCAACACCAGGCACTCCCAGAACCGGCAGACCAAACCAGCCGTAAAGAGACAAGGCATTTCCAAGTACGTTAGTAAGGTTAGCAACGATAGAAACAATCATAGCTTCGCTTGTGTAGCCGTAGCTTCTCAAAATCGCGCCCTGCAAGAGGCTGAAGGCGTTAAAGAAACAGCAGATTCCGCCAAAAATTATGAAATACTGCCATGCATAGCGGCGGACGGTCGGGTCCAGAGTATAGCGGTCCAGCAGCCAGCCTGTTCCAAAAATTACCAGGGCAGTCATAAAAATCGACATAAAGAAAACCATAATTGCACCGGCCTGGGCAATATGGTTCAACTCGCCCTCAGATTTATCTGCACCAAGATACTGGGCAAGGACAATAGAACATCCGGTTCCAATTACCGAAAAAAGAATAGTCAAAAAGAAAGAGTACTGAGAAACAAGACCTACAGCCGCAACCGCATCGTTACTGTAGGAGCTGAGCATCATAGTATCAACAGAAGATACAAGAATACGGAAAAACTGCTCCATAGCAATAGGGAGAGTAAGCTTAAGCATTGGCAGGGCGCCACGAGATTTCTTATCCATAGCGGTAATTTAGCATTTTGCAACTACTTATAATAGTAAAATTCTATATATATTTTGCTCATTTTTTTTGTGAAATTTTCATATGTATTGATGAATAGAAACAAAAAATCCGATATTATAATAGAAACAAATCAATAAAAGGTGGAAACATGACATTCACTTCTATCCTGGATTCCATTGACGGAATCGTGTGGGGAATCCCTACAATCGTTTTAATTCTTGCCACAGGTCTTATCATGACTATCAGTGCACGTGGCATTCAGTTCACAAAATTTGGACGTGCCTTCCGTTCTATCTTCAAAGAGAACGAAGGTAAAGGCGAGCTTTCCGGTTTTGCAGCACTTTGTACAGCCCTTTCAGCAACAATCGGTACAGGTAATATTGTCGGTGTTGCGACAGCTCTCGTAGCCGGTGGCCCTGGAGCCCTCTTCTGGATGTGGATTGCCGCAATCCTTGGAACAGCAACAAAATATGCAGAATGTATGCTGGCAATCAAGTACCGCGAAGTAAGTCCTGATGGACACGTACTCGGCGGACCTTTCTACACAATCGAAAAAGGAATGGGACCAAAGTGGAAGTGGCTCGCAGTTCTCTTTGCAGTATTCGGAGCCCTTGCCGGTATCATGGGTATTGGTACAATGACACAGATCAACGGTATTACATCAGCCGTAAACAATGCCTTCGACCCAACAAACTCACACATCGCTTTCACACTTTTCGGAAACGACTACACATGGGCAACAGTAATTTCCGGAGCAGTAGTAACAGTTTGTACAGCCCTCGTAGTAATCGGCGGTATCAAACGTATTTCTAAGGTAGCAGAAAAAGTAGTTCCTGCAATGGCAATAATCTACGTATTCCTCGGACTTTCAATCCTCATCATGAATGCAATGAAGATTCCAGGAGCCTTCGCCCTCATCTTCAAGTCAGCCTTCGGATGGCGTGCAGTTGGAGCCGGTGCAATGGGCTTCGTATTCAAGCAGATTACAGACTCAATGCAGAAGGGTATTGCCCGCGGTATCTTCTCTAACGAGGCCGGCCTTGGTTCTGCTCCAATCGCAGCTTCTGCCGTACAGACAAATGAGCCTGTAGAGCAGGGCCTTGTAAACATGACAGGTACAATCATCGATACACTGATAATCTGTACAATGACAGGTCTTGCAATTGTTATCGCATTCTACGGCGACATCATTGGTGGAGTAGCAGAATGGAACGCAGGTGCTCAGGGTGCCGTACTTACAGCAACAGCCTTCTCAAAGGTTCTCGGTGGTGACGGACACAGTGTTCAGTTCCTTCTCATGCTTTGTCTTGCTTTCTTTGCTTTCACAACAATTCTCGGCTGGGACTACTACTCAGAAAAATGTCTTGAGTATTTGACAAAGGGAAATATGGGACCAGTTAAGGTTTACCGCTGGCTCTACATTCTTGCAGTAGCAATCGGACCATACTTTACAGTAAATGCAGTTTTCACAATTGCCGACATCTTCAACGGTCTCATGGCAATTCCTAACTGTATCGCCCTCATAGTTCTCTCTGGCGTAGTAGCTAAAGAGACAAAGGCATACTTCGATAAGTATCCGACTTTGTAATTAAACGCCCCTGCATGGTGGTTGAGTAGCCCGAAGGGCGTATCGAAACCACCATAACTACTAGACTTCTTCCCCATTCATATAAATCTTATTACGACCATCAGTCTTCGCAAGGTAAAGGTTTTCATCAGCAATTTTCAGAGTTCTCTGATAATCCTTACAGAAAGAAGCAATACCCGCAGAAATAGTAACCGGATTTCCTTCAACCACAAAGAGCATTCTTACATCGTGCATAACATGCTGAAAGAGCTCCAGAGTAATATCATCCGGCAGGCGGGAAAGAATAACAAACTCTTCGCCGCCATAGCGGAAAAGCTCAAACTCATTTGAGCAGTATTTTAAAACAATCTGCGAAAGATTCTGCAGGGCAACATCGCCAACCTGGTGACCATAGGTGTCGTTAATATTTTTGAAGAAATCAATGTCATAAATAATCAGGCTTTTAAAACCAAGCTCGGCGCGGTTATCCAGAGCGCGGCGGTTGTAAAGACCTGTGAGCTCATCGCGGCTGGAAAGCTCGCGGTAGCTTTTCTCTGAATCTTCCAGCTTCTGATTCTGCTTCATAAACTGTTTGGAAACAAGGAAGCAGACAAAGAACAAAAAGAGGTAGGCCGAAGAAAAGGCAGTACAGTGCTGAATCATGCTTGTATTGGAGAGCACTGTTCGTCCCGGAAAATAAGGTGCCTTAAAAGTGAGTACAAATAAAGCGTTATAAAAAATCAGGTTGAGAATAGGCAGAGAAAAACTTCTTTTCCTTACAGGCAGTGAAAATCCGTAGTACATAGGAATAATCATCATGTAAAAAGGAAAGCCGCAGATAACATTTCCCGTAGTAATGTACATAGCAGTAAAGGTTACAAAGCCGCAAAAAGTTATGGAAAGGATATTAAACTTGCTGTAACTCTTATGTCGGAAGCATAATAAATAGAAAATTAAGGCAAGAACAAGCGTACATGCAAAGCAGACAGCAGTATCCAGAATAAAATTCTCGGCACCACTAACGTGAGCAAGTCCTGTAAAAAGCGAAATTAACGTCCCCAAAAAGTTCGCAGATATGCCAAAAATTCCAAGAATTATGGCAAGCTGCTTTGCAAAAGCATTGTTCTGCATATTATTTTAATTCTAAACCCGAAAGGACTATTTGTCAAAAAAGGAAAGGTACCACACGGATTCGATTTTGCTAACGCAAAATCATATTATATTAATTAACCAGAAATGCCGTTAGGCATTTCAAATCCGTGTGGCAATATTTATTTTATTATCTTACCCTGTTTATTTTTTATTCGTTCAATATAATCCTCAATGCTCTTGAGCGGGCTGTCAAACTCCATGCCGCCAACTGCCATAGAGCCTTCGCCTTTTTCTTCCAGGGCAAAATTAATGTTGTGAATATCAGAGCCGCTGGTCATAGGAAAGTTATAGAGCTGGGCGTAGTGAAGGGCAAGCTCATTCTGGTCCGGGGTGTTGCCGCCATTGTAAACTTCAACTCCGTGAACCTCTCGCGGGTGCAGATGAATCGCGTTGATGTAGCCGCGCAGTCTGAAAGGGTGAGCCTGAATCATAAGACCGCCCTCGCGGTTTACGGCATCAAAAAGCTGGGCATGATTCATAGTTTCAACATCAGGGTGGTCAAAAAGCCAGTTTTTATCCAGCCCGTAAACAAGATAGTCGTCGCCCTGGAAAGTCTGTTCAATTCCAAAGAAAACCTTAAAATCTCCGCCATCTGTTGCATTCTGCTTTTTTGCCTCGGCCAGGGCAGCCTCGTAGCCGGCGCAGTACTGTTCTATACGGGTATGCCAGTCCAGCTCATGAGAAACAGCCGTGTTGCCGCCAAAAAAGTGATCTGTTACAAAAATACCGTCGTAACCAAGTTTTTTATAAACTGAAATATATTCTGCGCCGGAAGAAGAGCCGCATTTGCTGGCCTCGCAGGTATGCAGGTGAGTTTCGTATTTGTATGTTTTCATAATAGAAACAGTATAGCACTAAATTAAATAAGTCTGAATCATTTTTTCAACTATTTGAGTATCAAATTTTTCGTCTCCGGCCTCAAATGTAATAATCAGGTTTTGTCCGGGAAAAAATCCGTTATAGGCATAGAGGTTAATTTTCCCAATTGCATTATTTGCGTATCCGGGGGAACTCATTAACCCAAAGTGTTCCCAATAAAACTCCTGCCGCGTGCGAAGATTCAAACATAAAAAATCAGGATAAAAGGTTCGCGTTTCAGAAGGCGACTTTTTGATTTTCAGAGGGAACTCATATCTGTAGGGAATGCCCATGTGGTGTAAGGTGTCTGCAATAATAACTTCTGATTTTGAGCGTACAGTTTCGCCATTGGCAGTAAGAAGTTTTTTGTCTTCATCCTGGAAGTCGCGGCCCTTCCAGGTGACGGCTTTCCATTGGGCGGCAAACTGTTCTTTTGTGAGCGTAAGTGGGGTGGTGAGGCCGCGACGTTCCGTGCAAAGTGATTCGTAGATTTTCGGCAGATGAGAAAGATTGTCAGTTTGTTTAAGAAAATTTTCAAGGGCGCGGATTTCTTTAGGGATTTCTGTAAGCAGGCGGCGGTCGTATTCTTTTTGAGCAAGCTGTGCGGCAAGGGGGCGGTTCTTTTTGGCAATGTAGGTACCCCGAGATGCGCCGCGCTGTGTAATGTGGTAAAACTCCGTATGAGTTTTCTTTCGCGAAAGTTTAAGGTGACCAGAAGGCGCATTTTCGAGACGCTTTTTTACTTTGAGCAGGGCTTGTTTCAATTCAAAAAGCCTCTCTTCCAGTTCCTTACCAATTTCCGTGGGTTTTAGTAAATCTACAGACATAATAAATCTCCTTATTAAAGAATCATCGGATTCCCAGCGCAAAAGCGCCCGCCCATTCCGACAAAACGTCTCCTCGCGACCTGTTTTGTCGGAAAATACCGATTTCTCAAAAATCTCCACATATAATATTGCTTTAATATGTCAAAAAAGGAAGTTTTTCGAAAAGTTTTTCAAAAAAAACATCATAATCCTGAACTTACGCCTTTATTAGTCTTGAGATATTTAATTCTGAGGTGACTTCCCCCTTCTTAAGCATTCAGTTATAATCAGCTTATGGACAAAACAGTTTACATCATCGGGCATCGTAACCCGGATACTGACGCGGTTGTTTCTGCGGTCGGTTATGCAACATTGAAAAATCTTTTAGGACATCCTGAATACAAGGCTGCCCGTGCGGGACATCTCAACCCGCAGACTGCATATATTTTTGAAAAGTTCGGAATCCCTCGCCCGGAGTATTTGCCGGACCTGGTTCCAAAGGTAAAATATTTTATGCAGGACAAGGTAGAAACTGTAACTTCGGATGTTTCTGTCTGGGCGGCAATCGGGCAGATGGAAAAAACGGAAATTCGTGTTCTGCCTGTTGTGGACGCAGAAGGTCATTACCAGTCCCTCCTGCATTATTCCGGCTTTGCCCGCGGAGTTCTCACTATCTTAAATCCGGAAAAAAAGCACCGCTTTTCAACAAGCATCAGCCTGATTCAGAAAACCCTCAACGCCCAGCCGATTTACATTGCCGGCGATGCAGATAAAACTTTCAACGCTTCTATTCACGTTGGTTCTTCTTCTACAGAAAGCTTTGCGAAACGTCTGGAAGCTCACGCCAGCGAGGACATTGTAGTAATCTCTTCTGACCGAGAGGACATTCAGCGAATCTGTATTGAACATAAGGTAAAGCTTCTCATCACAACCTCCAACTGTGTAATTGATAAGGGCTTGCGAGAGCTTGCAGAAAAGAACGGCGTTTCTGTAATTGTTTCGCCTTATTCTACTTCTCCAACTTCAATGCTCATTGCTTATTCCATGCCGGTTTCTGTTATGGGCGATAAGGAAATTGTAACTGTTCATCAGAATGATACAATCGCAAAAATCAAAGACATCCTCAAAAACGCCCACTGCAAATATCTGCCTGTAGTTGATGATGAAAACAAGGTTATCGGAATTATTTCTGAGCACGACCTGATGAAGGAACCAAACGTAGAAGTAATTCTTGTAGACCACAACGAAATTACTCAGGCTGTTGAAGGCATTGAGCACTATAAGATTCAGGAAGTAATTGACCATCACCGCATCGGTTCAATTCCGACTAAAAATCCTATTACCTTTATTAACCGCCCGGTTGGTTCAACCTCAACTCAGATTGCAGGTCTTTACAAAGAGTACCGCATTCCGATTCCAAAGGATGTTGCAAGCCTCCTGCTCTGCGGTATTCTTTCGGATACTCTCATTCTTCAGTCGGCTACAGTTACAGACACCGACCGCGACATGGCAGAGTATCTTTCCAGCATCACCGACCTGGACATCAAGGAACTTGGAAACGAGATTCTTATGGCAGGAAGTAAAGTTGGCGGTCGCCCTGCCAGCGAAATCATCCATCAGGATATGAAGGAATACACTGAAGGTAAGCTTACTTATACTGCCAGTCAGATTGAAGTTGGAAACCCTCAGGAAATCCTGGACCGCAAGGCAGAGTTTATGGAAGAGCTTGCAGTTGAGCGACGAGCCAACAAAGGGCTTTTTGCCTGCCTGCTGGTTACAGATATCACAAAACTTTCGAGCGTACTCCTCATAGACTGCGATCCAAAGTTCACCCAGTTCATCACCTTCCCAAAGCAGGAAGATGGTGTTTACTACCTTAAGGACGTAGTGAGCCGCAAGAAGCAGTTGATTCCTTTAATCACCGAACAGGTTTTGAATTACAGCGTGTAAAAAAAAGATTCCCCGGTCAAGCCGGGGAATGACATTATGCAGTCGGGGTAACAGACAGAGTTTGTTATCGCGGACCTTGTGAAAGTGTCATCGTCGGGCTTGACCCGACGATCTTATCTATTTATTTCCCAGTTCTGTAGAAATGTCTGTAAGGTGCTCGCGGATATCTGGAGCAGCCTTAGTTCTCTTCTGCTTGTAAACGCCTGCAATGTCTTTGAAGTAAGGGCTCAAAACCTTTGCTTTTTCAACATTGTTGATGTTGCGTTCCAGAGAAGGAATTGTAAGCTGCATACCGGGACGAATCATTTCAGGATCCTGAACTACATTCTTTGAAGCCAGCATAATCAAAGGGAAGTAGTAACCGTTAGTATCGCCATACTGAGCTTTTGTAATTGAAGTGAGGGTGTCGCCCTGCTTAACCGTATAAGTGCCTGCATCTGTAAGATCCAGAACATCAAGATAATTTCCGTAAACTTTGTTAAATGATTCGCTGAGGTCCTGAACCTGGTTTGTTGATTTACAGGCAACAAAACCAAATGCCAGTGCCGCAGCAAGAATTGAAATAATAATTTTCTTCATCAGAAAACCTCCTTTGATGTTATTTAAATTATAACACGGGCAGGTCCAAAAAGAAATAGAATAATGAGTCAGATATCTTCTTATCAGTAATTTTATTGACAAATATAATCTATTAAAATATCATTAAAAATAACGATAAAAATATCGATTAACGAGGAGGTCAATATGTATGATGCTTTAACCGCAACGAAAATGCTTAATTCCTTTGTTCCTATCAGCCGCTTTAATAAGGGCGAAGCTGGAAAGATTATTGAAGAAGTAAAACGCGATGGAATTAAGGTAATTGTTAAGAACAATGCGCCGGAATGTGTAATGATTACTGTTGAAGCCTACGATAAACTTGTCCAGGAATCTAACAGAATTGTGAATCCGCCGCAGACTCTGGAACAGGAAAAAGCCCGAAAAGAATTTATTGCAAGAATCAGAAAGAATGTTGCGCCTCCGCTGCCGCCGACCAGAAAGTTGAAGGATGTTATAGAAGAAGTTGGTCCTATTGATGTTGATAAAGACGCAGTTTGGGAATTGCGAAGGATGAGCATGATATGATTTTATTTGATACAAATGTTCTGATTGACTACTGGCGAAAGCCAGAGGAACTTCTTAAGTTAAATATATCTCCGGATAAATTTGCAATTTGCGGACTTGTAAAATCTGAATTATTACATGGAGCAAGAAACAATGCAGAAATAGACAAAATGCTGCACTTCTTTAATTCTTTTAATCTTCTGCATACAGATGAATATGACTTCGAAGGTGTCGGTCTTATTCTTCAAAATCTTCGAGCAAATGGAGTAACCGTTCCCCTGACTGATGTTATGATTGCCTTTTGTGCGATGAAGTACGATGTGCCAGTCTGGACCCAGGACGGCCACTTCAGATTAATTCAGGGCCTGTATCCAGAACTGGCTCTGTATAATTTGTTTTAAGCTACCTGTTACCAGAAAATTTATAACAAAATGTTTTTGACAGATTCATTTACCTCCTTTAATCTTTTTTAACATACCTAAACTTGATAAGGAGGATGATTCTATGCTTAGAAAATCATTCAAACTCTTATCACAAAAAGTTTTTATTCCCTTTTTAGTTTTATCTTTTCTCGTAGTTGGCTGTAGCAATGGTTCAGATGATGGAGACGGCAAGAATATTTCGGCCACTCAGGGAGATAATGGAATTGAAGTTACCGTTCAGGCACCGGAAGGTTGTTCGGTTATTTACTTTATTCGTTCAGAACCGGGTTCTACTCTTGAAGATTATTGGTATTGTACAGAAAATGCCAGCGCAGGAGCAAATACTGCAACAGACTATTTTACTGAAGCAAATAAAACTTATATTTACTATGCCCAATTCTATGATGCAGATTGGAACAAACTTAACAAATCGGATTCGGTAGAAATCAATTCTTCTGTAAAAGGATTGGATTCTCCTGTAGTAACAAATGTTCCAAAAGCAACATATAACTCAGGTACAAGAAAATTTAAATTTACTACAAAACCTACATTTTCTTATACTCAGTCAAAAGTTGGCGGTTATCCAAATCTTGTAATTGACTTACTCTTTAAGACTGCAGACGAAACCTATGACACTATCTGCACCTATAGACTTGGAGATGATTCTACAGGTGAGGTTCATGATTGGGTCTTCAACAAACATCTTGGAAAAACTATGGAGTTTGTAAATTTCAAGTTCAAATTGAAGAGCGCCGACTACAAGACTTCTTATGAATGGGATGTAGGCCGAGGTGCGGATATTCCGGCTATTACACTTGATGATTTTGCTCGCCTTAGCACGACAACAGTCGAAGATTTTTTGGGAAAAACTATTAGTACTGATAGGGATATGACAGCAGATCCTTCGTATACAATTGAATTTCAAGATTCAAAAACAGATGGTAAAGTGTATAGTGATAAAGTGTGGTATCATGATGATATAACAGTTGTCATTATGCCACCTGCTAATTCAAGCAATACCTGTCTTGCAACCCTTACAAAAAATAATGGAACAACAAAGGATTGGGATAACTATCCAGTTTATTTATTGACTTTTGGAAATGAAACACGAGTTTTTGTTGAAAGTATGACGTTATCCAAAACTACAACAACAACTGGTTTGCAGGGTGTTTATTTAGTTGGAGATGAGAATGATTATATCAAATATACTCTTGGAAACAATGGAGCAGTATCATTTAGCTACAAGCACGATGATGATTCAGATACAATAACAGGAACTTACACATGCAATCAGGGGATAATTGAAATTGATTTAGGAACAGCAGGAAAACAATATCTGGTTTATAAGTCGAATGGAAATGCTGCTATAGGAGAATATTTCTACCTTTGTGGATAAACTCAATCTAACATTTGTAAATAAATAAAAGGGTGTTTAAATGTAAACAAGGCGTCAGAGATGACGCCTTGTTCTTTTTATACACCTAATTATATATATTCTTATAACTGATGTAATGATAGCTTTTTGTGCAATGAAATATGATGTTCCGCTCTGGACACAGGATGGTCATTTCAGATTAATCCAGGGGTTGTATCCGGAACTGGCATTATATACATATTCCAATTCACAGTAAAAATCATTATAATCTTTCTATGTCACGTGAAAAGATTGTTGTATTAGATTTTGGTTCGCAGTATGCACATTTGATTGCTAAGCGTTTCCGTATGCTTGGCTATTATTCTGAGATTGCCCTTCCTTCGGCAGACGTAAGTTCGCTCGCCGGTGCGAAGGGTATTGTTTTTTCTGGAGGTCCTTCTTCAGTTTATGATGAGAAAACTCCGGAATTCAATTCTGAAATCTTAAATCTTGATATTCCTATTCTGGGACTTTGCTACGGTCACTACATTGTTCAGCTTGGCTATAACGGAAAAGTTGGAAAAGGTGAGGTTGGCGAGTTTGGTTTTGCAACTCTCCGTTTTGCCGACGGCGTTGGTGGAGCAAACAGCAAGTGCCCACTCTTCAAGGGAATTGAAGGCGACCAGCAGGTTTGGATGAGCCACCAGGATACTGTTTTCCAGATGGGAGACGGTTTTGAAATGGTTGGTAACACAAAAGATTGTCCTTTTGCTGCAACTCAGAATCTTGCTAAAAAACGCTTTTCACTCCAGTTCCACTGCGAGGTAAAAGATACTCCTTGCGGAAATCAGATTTTCCAGAACTTTGCAGATTTCTGTGGTATGGAAAAGAACTGGGATCAGGACACTGTATTAAATATCATTCTTGAAAATATCAAAAAGGATGCAGACGGCCGTAACGTTCTTCTCTTCCTCAGCGGTGGAGTTGATTCAACAATCACCTTTGCACTTTTGAATAAAGCCCTTGGCCAGGACCGCGTTCTTGGACTTCATATTGATAACGGCTTTATGCGCAAAAATGAAAGTCATAACGTTGCAGAAGCTTACCGCAAGTTCGGTTTTACAAACTTCATCGTAGAAGATGCGAGCGAGAGCTTCCTTAAGGCAATTGCCGGGCTTACAGATCCACAGAAAAAGCGTATGGCAGTTGGTGAAAACTTTATCACCGTTCGTAATGAGGTAACAGCCCGCCAGAATCTTGATGACAGCTGGCTCCTTGCTCAGGGAACTCTTTATCCTGATATTATTGAATCGGGTGGAACAAAGAACTCTCACACAATCAAAACCCATCATAACCGCGTTGCAGGTATTCAGGAGCTCATTGCTAAGGGCCTGATTATTGAGCCTATCCGCGATCTTTACAAAGACGAAGTTCGTGCTATCGGAAAGAAACTCGGACTCTCAGATGAACTTGTTATGCGCCATCCTTTCCCAGGTCCTGGACTTTCTATCAACGTTCTTTGTAACGACGGAAAGCCAGATGCTAAGAATGAAGAAGAGCTTCCTCTTGCACAGAAAGAACTCGATGAAATTAAACTTGATATGTTCTGCGAGAATTGTACTGCCAGCCTTAAGCGTAGCATTCTTCCAGTTCGCTCTGTTGGTGTTCAGGGAGATTTCCGCACATACAGATTTCCAGCTCTTCTTACTTTTGCTGATGAAGGAGATGGCTTCTATCACTTCCCTGGCAAGCGTGAAAAGATTGAAGAATGTTCATCAACAATTACAAATGCTGCAAAATATATTAACCGTACCTGTATTAAGCTTTATCAGAATCCAAAGATTGCAGACAGCGACCTGAAGATTCAGGAAGGCTACTGCGACCGCCGCCGTCTAGATCAGCTCCGCGAAGTAGACAACATCGTGCTTACAGAGCTCCATGCAAGCGGCTGGTACGACAAAATCTTCCAGCATCTTACAATTGACCTTCCATACGCAAGCAGCGCTGATCACGCAACCTTTGTACTGCGCCCTGTAATTTCAGAAGATGTAATGACAGCCCGCTTTGCAATGCTGCCAAAAGATTTGCTTGATACAATTGTTCATAAGATTGCGGAACTTCCGTTTGTCGATGCACTCTACTTTGATGCAACTAACAAACCGCCAGCAACTTTCGGATGGGAATAAGCCTAAAATGGAAGAACCGTTAAAAAAATGGGCTGCGACAACGGGCCATTTTAGGTTCATCCATCGTTCCGGCTCAGAGGCAGGCTGTGTCTGCCGACTGTTATAGATACACAAAGGCGCCATTCATGGCGCCTTGTTTTTTAATCTTCATCATACGCTGTGGCAGTGTATTCCGAGATTTTCGAAATGGCTTTGCGGGCAGCGTGGTGACTCTTTTCAATAATCTGCATAAATTCTTCTGAGGTAAAACTGATAAGCTCGCAGTCTGCAAGGGCTGTTGCGGTGCATTGGTAATTCTGGTTTAAGATGCACTGAACGTCTCCCAAAAAACTTCCCTGAGAACGCAGAGTAAAGCCCTTATCCGACTCTTCTGAAACAGCACCAATTTTTATAAAGTAAACGAAAGAAACCTTCTGGTCTCTGGTATAGAGAACCTGGCCGGCCTTAAGATAAACAGTATTCATTTCTGTCTGAATTTCAGACGGGTTGATGAAGAGGAAACGGCGCAGATAATTTCCCATACCCTTTGAGTCGTAGCCGGGCAGCTGGTAGATTTCTGAACGTAAAAGTGTTTCAAAGAATTGAGATACATAAATCATCTGAGCACAGAAAAGGAAGATGATGAAGAAGAGATAAACCTTCATCATTAAAACAACCAGCGAACTGATGGTTCCATAAACAGCGTTGTAGTTTGTTACGTTCATGAACATGTTGAGGAACCAGGAAACAATAAAGAAAGCCGCAGTACTTAAAGCTGAATAAAATATACAGCGGCGGAGCAGCGGCTTTGTTCCAGGAATTACACGGTAGGCAATCACTGTGCTTAAAAAAAGAATAAAGTAGAGTACAAAAGTTGCAAGATTAGAGGAACTCTGTTTTTCAAGCAGAGGAAAATATGCAAGGACAGTCTGGAAAAATGGCAGCGAAATAATCTGTGAAAAAACAAAGGCTGCAATAATTACAACTGCAATAATCAGTGTAATAGAAAATTCAATGATAAAAGTAAGAATCTGATTAAACCATGACTTACGACGCGAAACCGAGCGAAAAACCTTATTCATGGCGATGATGATAGAATTAAAAAGCTTGCGGGCCATCCATATAACCCACACAGCAAGAAAAATATTAAAGGAACTGAAAGACCTGATTTTCAGCAGCCTGTCTAGCACAGGAGTAATTTTTACAACAGAGTCAAACTGCTCGGTAAAACTGATTATAAAGTTGTAGATGTTCGGGTAAATACGAAGGATTCCGACCAGTACCGTAAAGATAATCATGGTAACCGGAATAAAAGAAAAAATAAAACCAAAGGCACAAGCTGCAGCACTTTCCCACAAAGCATTTTTGGTGAAGTTCGAAATAGTCAAGTACAGCATCTGCCCAAAGCGAGAAAAAATCTTTTTGAAGTATGCCTTTAAAGAGGTCATATTTATATAATAGTCCTATAAGTGATTTTTGGGAATAGGGAAAATAAAACCCCGGATTTCTTTAGAAAACCGGGGTTCGTTTATATAGATTGCTTCGCTACGCTCGCAATGACGAATATGATTAGAAGTCTGCCAGTTTTGGAGCGCGTGGGTAAGGGATAACATCACGGATGTTTTCCATACCGGTTACGTAGCGCAGAAGGCGTTCGAAACCAAGGCCAAAGCCTGAGTGTGGAACTGTACCGAACTTGCGGAGGTCGAGGTACCAGTCGTAAATAGACTCATCCATGCCGCGGCGTTCGATTTCTGCCTTAAGCTTGCCGTAATCTTCCTCGCGTTCAGAACCGCCGATAAGCTCGCCGATTCCAGGAACAAGAACATCAACAGCTTTTACAGTTTTGCCGTCGTCATTCTGCTTCATATAGAAAGACTTGATTTCCTTTGGATAGTTGAAAACCATTACAGGGCCGTTGTAGATTTTTTCTGTAAGATAGCGCTCGTGCTCTGTTGCAATGTCGCAGCCCCAGTAAGGCTTAAACTCAAACTTAGCGCCGTTAGCAGCTGCCTTTTCCAGATCTTCAATAGCCTGTGTATAGCTGATTCTTGTAAACTTAGCCTTTGCAACCTTTTCAAGACTTTCGATAAGGCCCGGCTGAATTCTCTTGTCAAAGAAGGCAAGGTCTTCGCGGCACTTAGTGAGAGCCCAGTTCAAAAGATATTTTACAAAGTCTTCCTGAATGTCCATGTCGTCGTTGAGGTCGTAGAAAGCCATTTCCGGTTCAATCATCCAGAACTCAGCAAGGTGACGTGGAGTGTTAGAGTTTTCTGCACGGAAAGTAGGTCCAAAGGTGTAAACACGGCTAAGAGCAGTTGCAAGAGTTTCTGCTTCGAGCTGGCCGCTTACTGTGAGGCTTGCCTTCTTTCCAAAAAAGTCCTTGTTATAATCAACAATTTTATGAGCGTCTTCAATCTTCATTCCACCGGCACCGGCCTTAACACCCATCTCAGCAATTTTTTCGAGGCTGAGGGTTGTTACCTGGAACATTTCGCCGGCACCCTCACAGTCGCTGCAGGTAATTTCCGGCGCGTTGATGTACTGGAAGCCGCGCTCCTGAAAGAAGCTGTGTACAGCAAAAGCCATCTGGTTACGCATACGGTAAACAGCACCGAAAGTATTTGTACGTGCGCGGAGGTGGGCATTGTCGCGCAGGTACTCCATAGACATCTTGTTCTTCTGCAATGGATATTCATCAGGATTTGCCTGACCAAGACACTTGAGGCTTTCGAGAGTTACTTCAACAGCCTGGCCGCTTGCAGGAGATTCAATGAGAAGACCTTCAGCGCGGAGACTTGCTCCGGTGTTGAGCTTTTTGAGTTCAGTTTCGATTTCATTTACATTTGCATTATTAGAAGGATTATTGCGGTCAAAGGTGAGCTGGATATTAGAAAAACAGCTTCCATCGTTCACCTGAATAAAAACAAGACCCTTTGAGTCGCGGACTGTGCGAACCCAACCACATACTGTAACCTTCTGCCCCTCTGGCTTAGAAGACAGTAAATCTTTAATTAATACTGGTACCATAATGTACCCTCCTTGAAATCTGGCCGTCGCCGGCCGTCTAATAATGAAAATGCTTCGCTATTTTAGCACTTTATTAAAAAGATGACAATTCTAACTATATAATGTATAATTTTACATCAATATTTGGGGAGTTTGTTCTATATGAAAAACACTATACTAACTTCTAGGGGGGGGCAGGAGGCCGCTATGCGTAAGGTCTCTAAGCTTTTTCTCCTTATTTCTCTTTCATTTCTTTTAACTTTTAATTCCTGCAATAACGTTTTTGAAAATACAGTAAGTTCAGATGATGAAGTGCAGACTGCAAGCGCACAGGCAGCCAAAAAAACTCCGGCTGAAGAAAGCCCTGCTGCCGGCAATACTTCTAAATCAAATCAGCCTGTAACAATAGAGTTCGGCGGTTCCCTTAAATTAAAAGGAGCCGTGCCGGTAGAATTCGTTGAACCCAAAGAGCCGGAGCCGGTAAATCAAAATAGCCGCTCGGCAAATGCTCAGCTTCCTACCGGAAGTGATTATGAATATTACGTAACTGCAACTTCAAATGATGGTATTGTCAAAGAAGATGTAATACCTGTTTCAAGTGTAAGTAAAGATTATACCCTGCAGCTGGAAATCAATAAAACCTGGACCTTTACGGCAGGTTTTCGCAAAAATGCAAGCGGTACACCGGGCACAGATTCTTACGTTGCTCCAAAAGATCTTTTGATTGATATTAATACTTCTTCAGGCCATCCATATACACTCACTCTTTCGGAAACAACGCTTCAGCCTGCAACTCAAAAAACTTTCATTTTAAGTCCACTGCAGACCAGCACTGGTAGGGGAACTATTAATCTTAATATGACAGCTCCAGAATCTGGTGCTGGAATAACAGAGCTTAAGCTCTTCACATCTGGAGCAAACGGTCTTTTACAACCGTGGCAGCCCTGGGCAGAAGGGGAATCTCCAAATCTGGATGTATCTCTCACTCAAATTAAAACAAAAGAAAACATGACAATAGCATCGGGTTCCTATGATGTCACAATGATTTTCTACAAGCATGACACAAGTCTTAATAAAGATTTCCAGGCCTATATTTCATATCAGACCATAAATGTATTTGATAATATGGAAACAAAAGTCTGGGAAAGTGGAAATGCTCCCGGAACAGAGTCGATTATAAGCGGGGGCAGTTTTCAGCTTACAACATCGCTTGTGCAGAAGTTTGCTTCTTCTACAATTTATGTAGGCGCTCCGGAAGGAGTTACTGTTGAGCCGGATGATTCCAGAGTTGGAAGTCCTTATGCTCCGGTAAAAACACTTAACCGGGCCTTCGAAATCATTAAGGCAAATACAAGTGGAGATGGAAATACAAGAGACTACCGGATATTAGTTACTACAGCAAAACCTACTGCAGAAAAAGCAGCTCAGCCTCAAAAAGCAAATCTTGAGATTCCTGCCGGCATTACTTCTACAGAGGCAAGATCAATTGAAATTATAGGGCAAGGCTCTGGAACAAATCTGGCTGTGCTCGAGCCTGCAGCGGGAAATAGTGCAGGGACAATTCTTACAGTAAACACCACGGTTCCTGTAACACTTAGAAATATTAAGCTTGCAGGCGGAAAGGGCAGCGGTGGAAATGGCGGTGCAATCAGCATTACAAAAGATAGTGCAAACGTAACACTTGAATCCGGAACTGTAATCTCAGGTAACTCAGCGAGCGATCAGGGCGGCGGTATTTATATTCAGGGAACAGATGCAAGCCACAAACCAAAGCTGATTATTAAAGCCGGTGCAGAAATAAAATCAAACTCAATTGATAATGGCGGTACCGGCGGTATGGCAATTTACGCCGACTGTGCCGAAGTAGAAATGACAGGCGGCGAGATTTCCGGCAACAGCAAAGCCGGCGCCCAGTACGGAGCAGTACGTCTTACTGGAGCCGCAGAGTTTACCATGACCGGCGGAAGTGTAGCCAATAACGACGGCGGTGCTTTTTATGTTGATTCAGATTATGATGCTGGCACAAGTACTTATATACAGTCAAAATTGAAAATCGGAGGAAGCGCTTCAATTCCTTACGGAGTAAGCGGAACTGCAAGCCAGCAGAAGAATGATGTTTTTGTAAAACATGCTGGCCCGGATGGAGGCGGAAAGTATTCTCCTGTTTATATTGAAACAAGCGGGCTTAATCTTCAGGCAAGTTCTAAAATAGCCCTTACTCCAGAAGGCTGGCAGCGAGGTCTCGAAATCCTTGAAGCAGAAAGTGGAACTATAGAAAGTTACAAAGACTATTTTCAGCTGACAGATGGAGATTTTAATTTTAGTAAGTCTGGCAGCAATGTCTTGTTTGCAAAGCTTAAGGCTCCTATTTATATAAAAGCAGATGGAAGTGACAGCCCAGGTGCAAGTGGTACAAAGAGCGCACCTTATAGAACTCTCCAGCATGCAACTGCAAGTTTAGCAGGTGGAGAAGAAGATACAATTTTGATAATAGGAAGTGTTCCTGCACAAGTTGTTTCATCGACTCTCACTTCAGACAAATGTTCGGCACTTACCATTAAGGGTACAGTTGATGAATCTGACCCGTCTGCTGCTCCTGAAATTGATGCAAATGGTGCTAACACCAGCGCCTTGACCTTGAGTACATCAGTTCCTGTAACTATCGAAAATCTGAAGATTACTGGCGGGCTGGGTACAGAAGAAAGTTCCAGCTCTTACGGTGGTGGAATATACCTGCAGACGGGAACTCTTAAATTGGGTGATGGTGTTCAGGTTACTGGAAACAGAGCTAAGTACGGTGGCGGTGTCTATGTTAAAAAAGATACCAAACTTTTTATGTACGGAAGTGCTTTAATTGGTGATTCTCTTGATACTCCTGCAACAGGAGAAACTGGATGTGCAAACTATTCAAGTGCTGATGGCGGGGGAATTTATAATGCTGGTTCTATATATCTTGGTTATAAAGGAATTGAAGAAGGAAATCCGGTGCCAGAAACACTCACTGGTGGTGTAAAGAGAAATGCTTCATATTATGGTGGTGGTGGAATAAATAATAAAGGAAGTTCTAGCAGTGAAAAATCAAATCTTAAAATAAATTCAGGTTATATTTCCTATAACAAGGCTTCCTGTGTTACTGATAGTTCAGAAAGTTCAGGAAGTCCAGGTGGAGGAATACAGAATTATCAGTCTAATATAGAGATTTCTGGAGGTGAAATTAGCTATAACGAAGCTAATTCAGGTGGAGGAGTCTCTGTCACAGCAAATGTTTCTGCGGTTTTCTCTGGGGGAACTGTAAAGGAAAATAAAGCTGCCAGTTGGGGTGGAGGTATTACCGTTAGTGATTCCAGCAACACCAGCTTTATCATATCAGGATCAGCATCGGTTCCATACGGTGTTACAGAGTCAGGTACTCTTGTTAAAGCGCCATGTAAAAACGACGTACATCTAGCTTCAATGTATGGTAGTGGTGATTCAATTAGTTCTTATGCTGTATTAAAAGTTGGAAGCAATCTTACAGCAAGTGGTAACGTTGCTGCTATAACACTTGAGCATTGGAGAAGAGGACTTCAATTTCTGGGTGTTGATGGGGCCCTGACAGCCCTTGATGATACAATAATAGGAAAATTCGATTTTACCGATAAAGGCTGGGATAAGAAAAAATATACGAAGACAGCAACTAACGACGCCGCAAAAATCGACGCGGACATTTACGTTGCAGGAAGCAATCCTGCAAAATGTAAAAGATCAGACGGAGCCATCGATCCAACAGATGATAATACAATCGGTAACTGGGCTCATCCATTTGCTTCAATTTCAGTTGCTCTCGGCTTACTGGACGCAAGCCACGACACAATTATTGTAGACGGTACAGTAAGTGGCGCTCAGTCTATAAGCGGAACAGGCAGTCTTTCTGCTGTTGCAATCAAAGGATATAAGGCTGCAGGAGCCACATCTTCAAGCGCAAAGATTGACGCGGGTGGAACGTCTGGAGCGGGAAGTGCGCTTACAGTAAACGCAGATGGAAAGACCGTTACAATCCAGGACCTTACGATTACAGGTGGAAGAGCGACAAACGGCGGCGGAATTAACATAACAAAGGGCAGCGTTGCGCTCGGCACAGGAGCTAAGGTTACCGGTAATATTGCCAGTGAGTTTGGCGGCGGAGTGTATCTTTCTGGTGGTGACGCAAAACTTTTTATGTACGACTCCTCTTTAATTGGAGATGATGCGACGTCTACGACAATTGCAACAGACGGAACAAGCGCGGGCCCAGCAACTTTTGCCAATAAAGCAGTTAAGCATGGCGGCGGAATTTATAATAATGGCGGCGCTGTTTATATCGGTTACAGCGGGTTTTCTGGTGGAAATCCTGTAAAGAGTGATATGACTAACGGCGGTGGAGTCAGAAGAAACATTTCCACTACCAGAGAGTATCACGCCGGCGGAATTCTGAATCGCAATGGCGGAACAGTCAGAATTGCGAGTGGAAGCATTTCTTACAATTTCAGCACGACACATGGCGGCGGTTTGTATAATAACAACGACGCGGGTGAGGTGCTTATAGAAGAGCCTCAAAATGCGGCAAACAAAGTTGTATTTGAAGGAAATCATGCAAAAGGAAACGGTGGCGCTATTTTTAATAAAAGTAATTTATCAATGAGCGCAGGCCAGATAGGTGGCAGCACAAGCGGACTTCAAAATACTGTAGATTCAGGCGCTAAAGGCGGCGCGATTTTCCAGGACGGCAGTTTTTCTATTAGCGGCAGCGCTGTCGTATACGCAGGAAGCGAAACTGTAAACGATGTTTGTCTTGGTACTGCCGAAAGAACTATTGCTGTAGGAAGTCTTTCAGGCAGCGGAACAGTTGCGTCAATTACCCCTGCTTCATGGTCGCGTGGAACAAATATTTTAAGTTCATCTTCGGCTCTTTCGGATGCAGTAAAAGCCCGGTTTAGCCTAACAAAAGACGATGCCAGCTGGGAAAGAAAAGATAATACCGCTTCTACAACCAAATACGTTTACATCACTTCTCCGATTTACGTAGTCGGCGCTTCTGGCACTGGCTCAACAAAACCGGACGGCTTTGAATACGGAACAACAAGCGGCGCAAACGGCACCAAGACCAGCCCATACGCCAGCGTTGCCGCCGCTTTGGCCGCCGACGACTTGGCCCTGGCAACCGAGCCAAACACGATAACTATTGCGGGAACCCTTGTGGGCGCGCAGCAGGTAATCTCTTCTCCAAGCGTTGACATAACGCTTAAGGGCTACAAGGCTGTGGGCGCCGAAACAAGCAGCGCCAAGATACAACGCTTCTCTACCAGGTACACTACAAATAAGACCGATGGTTCTGCGCTCAAGGTGGATGCAAGCGGAAAAAATGTGACAATCACAGACTTGACAATCACTTATGGAGCCGCGCTTTCTGGAGCGGGCATCTACATTACAGCGGGAACCGTCAAACTTGGCGACTACGCAAAGATTAACGACAACTACGCTGCGAATTCTGGCGGCGGCGTGTATGTTAATACGGGCGCCACTCTCTTTATGTACGGAAAGGCGCTTATTGGCGACAAGCTTTCTACTGATGCTGGAATTCAAGTTGCCGGCACTGGCGGCTTTGATGACTACGCTAATAGGGCTCAACAAACTGGCGGCGGCGGCATTTACAATTGGGGCTCCGCTTATATTGGCTACAGCGGCTTTGACACTGATGGAACTACATTGATTGAATCTTCAATTGATAACGGTTATGGAATAATACGTAATTACAATACAAATGAAGGCGGCGGCGCGATATATAATGCAGGAACTCTAAAGATTGGCAGCGGAAGCATTTCTTATAACAATGGCAACACTGGCGGAGCGATAAAATGTACTGCCGATGCAACTATAAGCGGCGGAACCTTTACGGCTAACAAAGCTCTCTCTGGCGGCGCGATTTATGTTGACGCTTCAAAAACAGTCACTATAGATGGCTCTGCAATCTTTACAAAAAATCAAGCGTCAGATTATAGCGGCGGCGCGATTTATAACGCAGGAACGCTCACAATGACCGCGGGAACAATCGGCGAAGACGGCGCTTTGAACACAGCCGAAACAAGCGGCGGCGCGATTTACCAAGGCGGAACCTTCAACATAAGCGCTTCGGCCTATGTTTACCCTGGAAGCGAAAAGTCAAACGATGTTTATCTTAGCACGGCTAATACTAGAACTGTTACGATAGCAGGCGCATTTACTACTGGGTCAAATAATTCTTCTTCAAAGATGACGATTACCCAAAACAACTGGACGCGCGGAAGCGCTGTGATTACAGCAGGATCCGGAGTAACGATTGACGATGACAAACTGAATTGCTTTAAGCTTTCGGATCAGGACTGGACAATTCTAAACACTGCGTCGGGAAGTAGCGCTGCAAAAGGTGTCATTAACGCGCCGATTTATGTGGCTTGCGCGAACTCTACGGATGGCCTTAACTTATGTACAGGTACAGGAGATGACACAAACGGAAACGGCTCGCGAGCCAAACCATATGCCAGCATTTCAAAGGCTTTGTCCGAAGCTTGGGATACAAGCAAGAAGTCGGATTTAACTATAAAAATTGATGGCGAGGTCAAAGGTGCCCAAACAATCTCTGGAACTATAAACGCGCGGCGAGTGATTGTTATCGGGGCTAGCTCTTCTTATTATACAAAACCAAGCGTTTTGAACGGTGGCTTTGATTCGGGGTCTCCAGGCACGACCTTGACAGTTACTACAAGTACGCCTGTGTTTTTGAATCGTATTACAATTAAGGGCGGATATAACGCAAGCGGAAACGGTGGTGGTCTTAGTATCAGCGGAAGCGCTTCAATAGTTGACATGCAATGTGCTTGGATTGAAGGAAATTATGCAATAAACGGCGGCGGCGTTTATGTCGCGTCCGGTTGTTCATTCTATTTTGAAGATTACGGATGTATCGGAAGTTCTGATGACAACCTTACTGTAAATCAAATAGACGCAACCACAGCTCTTACTCGTGGCATAAACAAGGCCTACGATTATGGCGCCGGCGTTTACAACAAAGGAACTTTCTATATGGGCTATACTTATAATATTACGAACGGAACTGCAGAGGATGTTTCTTGGGATGGCGACCTCAATCCGCTTGTTACAAAAAACTATTGTCACAATAAAGGTGGCGGAGTCTGTACTGTAGGCAGCATGAAAATGAGCGCGGGAAAGGTTTCTATTAATAAAGCCCCTAACGGCTCCGGAATTTATGTAAAGACTTCAGAAGGCAATAGTATGACCTTGTGTGGAGGAACGATTTCTTCCAATAGAAGTGATAGTGGCCAGGGCGGAGGCATGTACGTTGATAATGGCGCCTCTGTAATTGTTGAATCTGGTGTATATGATGAAGGAAATATTATTTCCGGAAACACGGCTAAATCCGGCGGCGGCGTTTACGTGGCTGCTAACAGCAGTTTTGAAATTAAAAATAATTCACCTATGTACATATACGGCAATATATCATCTGATGGATCAACCTCAGGAGGAGGCGGCGGCGTTTATGTGGCTAATAACGGCATCTTTGAAATGAGATATGGATGGATAGGAAGAGACGAAAACGGCAGTATAAACCCAAACTTTAAAACGAGATCTGGAAAAGGTAACGGTGTCTATATCGGCGGAACTGGATCCCAATTTAACATGTCTCATGAAGCGCATGTCGATGTTACAAATGACGTTTACGTTCCATCTGGCGCTTTTATAGGAGTTCGTTGGAATACTACAGGTTTTTCTGCTGATCCTCCGCCTGCCATTATTACGCCGGCGACATATTCTCCGTCTTGGATAATCGTAAAGGACGTGGATGAAGACCAGTTCACCTGGTCTATTAGCAATTTCAAGGTTACGCCAAATGGAACGCAAAATTATAAGGTTCAGGCAGGAGGCGATAATACAGGATATTTTGTTCCGCAATGATTGTCACGCAATTTGCCATGCCGTCGAATGATAGTGGATGGACGGCGCGCGGGGCTAGGGTGTCCGCGCGCTAGCGGATTTCCTTTTTGAAAGATCAACAAGGGCGGCCAATGAGAATTCCGTCTTTGCGCCATCCTCTACTCGATAGATAAAGTCAGCGTAAATCTTGCTTGCAAGTATAGGAAGGCGTGTTGGACTGTGGATTTGGGCTGAAAGGAAATTTGTGTGCCTGCAAAATTACAAGAAAATCGAATCTGCGGGCTCTTTATGGACTGTGGATAGCTGCGCAACTGCCGCTCCTTGCAATGACGAGTTTATTCGTATTTATTTTGTGGATTAATTAGGCCTGTGCAGGTTTTTTAGCTGCAAGCTTTTTGACTTCTTTTACAGGAAGTTTTACCCATGCTGCAATCTGTTCTAAGCTTCCTGCTTTCGATTCAATGAGATTGTTAATTACTTCTGCTTTACCTGCAAGAACGCCTTCATTAAGTCCTTCTTTACGTCCTTCATCGCGACCTTTGTTCATAATCGTCTCAACAAATCCGCCCATAGTAACACCTCCTTTATTTATGTTACATTCATTATATATCTCTTCAATTGCCTTGTCACCAGTTAATGCAGATAACATTTTAAGAAGAGCATCTACATGTCGTATTTCTTCGTTAGAACCTTCATAATCTTTTTTTAGTCTTAAAGTCTGGAAATATTTTGCAACAATTTTGAAATCGCTCTGAAACATATCAATAGTTTCATCGCTCAGCCAGGCAATGTTGAAAACATTTATTTTGTAATCATTCACAAAGGGCTTTAGTTCTTCCGGTACAGTAAAACAGTTCAGAAGATGTTTTGGAGCTGTCCATTTATGTTTGGTTCCAAAATAAAGCACAAGAGTAGCAACCGGATAACGTTGTTTAACTTTTTTATCAAGCAGCTGCTGTTTATAAGACGCTCCATCATAGCTGATTACACGGAGCGGCATATCCATGTCCTGAATTGTTTGATTTTCAAATCCAAGAATAGAAATCCTTACTTCACCATTTTTCCAGAATTTCGAAACATCTCTTTCCTGCTGATGAAGCTTACCGTCTGCCTTAAACATTGTGTCTTTTGCAGCAGCCTCAAGATCTTGTTCTTTCATGAGCTGGTTGCCCTTGAACAAAAGAACATTAACAATGTCTGCAAAAACATCATTAAAGGCTTCGAGATGTTTTTCTGTTATATCTTTTTCTCCCATTGGAGCCTCCTATTTAAATAATGTTGAGAACATAAAATCCTCACACCATATAAATAGATGCACTTTTATCATTTCAGGAAGTTTTTGCGGAAAAAAAATTAAAAAAACTTTTCCATCAGTAAAATCCCCTAGAAAAAAATTGACTTATGGGAAAAGCGTGGTATAATTAATAAATAGTAAAACGTTTTACTAAAACGATTTACGAAACGCCGCTTATGGCATTAAAACTAAAAGTTTGAGGTGATTATGAAGTTCATAAAGACCGCTAAGCAGAAGAACGCTATGAAAGACTTTCTCATGGTTCTTCCTTTTCTGCTTCTGATAGCCGTTTTTTCATACTATCCGCTTTACGGCTGGGTGTATGCATTTTTCGATTATAAACCGCCCTTTCCACTTTCCTGGGAAAAGTTCGTAGGCTTTAAATGGTTTATTTCAATGGTAGAGAATCCTGTAAAGGTAAAAAAGCTTGTACAGGTTCTTACAAACACCTTTGCCATGAGCGGTCTCAGCCTTGCTTTTTCCTGGTTCCCTATGATTTTCGCAGTCTTCTTAAACGAGATTCATTCTGTTCCTTTTAAGAAATTTGTTCAGACTGTAACAACACTTCCAAACTTTATCAGCTGGGTTCTGGTTTATTCCATTGCCTTCAGCGTTTTTAATAGTACCGGTGCTGTAAACTCTGTTCTTATGAACATGGGAATTATTGATGAACCGATTATGTTCCTGCAGTCTTCCAGCCATGTCTGGTTTAAGCAGTGGGTATGGCTTACCTGGAAAAATGCCGGCTGGGCTGCCATTATGTACATTGCGGCCATTACAGGAATTGATGAGTCTCTGATGGAGGCTGCAAAGATTGATGGTGCTTCCCGCATGCAGTGTATCTGGCACATTACAATTCCAAGCATTCTTCCAACCTATTTTGTTCTGGTAATGCTGAATCTTGCAAACTTCCTTTCAAACGGAATGGAACAGTACTTTGTATTTGCAAACTCTTTCAATAAGTCAAAAATCGAAGTTCTTGATCTTTATGTTTACAACCTTGCAATGGGTAGCGGTGGATATTCACTTTCAACAGCCATAAGTATCCTTAAGACTTTTGTAAGTATTATGCTGCTTTGTATTACTAACTGGGTTTCTAAGAAAATAAGAGGAGAAAGCCTTATATAACTAATATGTGTCATCCTCGGGCTTGACCCGAGGATCTAGAAAAAAAGATTACCGGGTCAAGCCCGGTAATGACAAAATTAATTAAGGAAAAAAAATGAGTTTGAAGAGACTAACACTTGAAGATCATATCATAAATATTTCAACCTATGTAATTTATACAATCTTTGCTTTTGTCTGCGTTTATCCTTTCTATTATATTTTCATCAACTCAATGAGTGCCAACGATTTGAGTGAACGTGGTAAGGTTCTTCTGGTTCCGCTAGGTTTTCATCTTCATAACTATGCACAGGTTATGAAAATCAACGGACTTTTAAATGCCTTTAAAGTTTCCATTTTGAGAACTGTAATTGGAACAATGCTTACTGTAATTGTTGCAGCCTTCCTGGGCTATATGTTTACACGCGAGAGCCTCTGGAAGCGTAAGTTCTGGTACCGCTACGCTGTTGCAACCATGTACTTTAATGCGGGAATCATTCCATGGTTCATCACAATGAAAAACCTGCACCTTACAAACTCTTTCTGGGGTTATATTTTCCCGGTAGCGGTTCAGCCTTTCTACATTGTTCTTTGTAAAACCTTTGTTGAAAGTGTGCCTAAAGAACTTGAGGAAGCTGCAGTAATTGATGGGGCAGGAACTCTTAAAATTTTCTTCAGCATTATTGTTCCGGTAATTAAGCCGATTATTGCAACTGTTGCTATTTTTGCTTCTGTAGCCCAGTGGAATTCTTTCCAGGATACTCTGCTTCTTGTAACAGATCCAAAGCTTTATACACTTCAGTTCACTTTGTATCAGTATATAAACCAGGCAAGCTCGCTTAAAGCTCTTGTAAATAACTCTACTTCTGCAGCTGCAATGGCGGCCAGTCTGGCTCATGCGTCAACGGCAACATCAATCCGAATGACAGTTTCGGTTATTGTTGTTTTACCAATTATATGTGTCTATCCGGTCTTCCAGCGTTACTTTACTAAAGGCATCATGATTGGTGCGGTAAAAGGTTAATGCGAATCTTAGATTCGATTATATAAAAATTAGGAGGAAACTAATGAAAAAAGGAATGATTGTTTCTGCAGTTGCAGCAATGGCTCTTTGTGCCGCTATGCTTTGCAGCTGTGGAGGCGGAAAAAAGGCTTCGGGAGCAGACAGTTCAAAACCTATGACTCTTGAAATTTATGATGTTGCTGCAAACTATCAGGGTATGCAGAGCGGCTGGTTTGCAAAAATTGTAAAAGATAAATTCAATATTGAATTGAATATTATTGCACCTCAGGTTGCAGGTGACAGCATCTATCAGTTGCGTGCAAGCTCTGGAAATCTTGGAGACATTGTTCTTCTTGATGCAACTCAGTTCAATGATTGTCTTGAGGCAGGTTTGATTAAAGATATTTCTTCAGAAATCAAGAATTGTCCAAACATCATGAAATTTGATCATCAGATTACAACTTTCAATAAAGGTCTGCCAGGAAACTCTGCCGGTAAATACTATGGTATTCCAACAGAAATGACAGATACTTCTCCTACAACAGTTACACAGGAAAGAATCTATTCTCTTCCACAGCTTAAGTGGAATTTGTATAACCAGATTGGCGCTCCTGAATTGAAGAATCTTGATGACCTTCTTAAAGCATTTGTAGAAATCAGAAAGATTCACCCTACAAATGAAAAGGGCGATCCTGCATATCCACTTTCACTCTGGCCTGACTGGGACGGTGGTGACGGTATGATTGGTATTGCAAACGTTGTACAGCTTACTACATGGTATGGTGAAAAAATTAAGGGTTCTGCAATCCTCAAACAGGATGGAAAAACTTTCTATCCACTTACAGAAAAGAGCGGAACATATTATAAGATGCTTAAGTTCCTTAACGATGCTTACAGACTTAAGGTTGTTGACCCTGATTCCGGTACTCAGGACTGGAACTCAGTTTGTGCTAAGATTTCTAATGGTCAGGTAGACTTTATCTGGTATACATGGGAAATTGGTTTCTGGAACACAACAGACCGCTATACAGACGGTTCAGCATTCTGTTTCATTCCTGTTAAAGATCAGAAATACTATGCAGATTCAGACTCTTACTTTGGAAGCGGCCGTGTATTCGGTGTAGGCTCAAAGGTTGATGATGCTAAGTATAAGAGAATCATGGAATTCCTCGACTGGTATGCAAGTCCAGAATCTCTGGTTATTCAGCATGCAGGTCTCGAAGGCTTTAACTACGACATTGGAGCTGATGGAAAATACATCATTAAGAATGACAATGCTTTGATGGATAACCTTCCTGTTCCAGCAGAATTTGGTGGCGGCGGATACAGCGATGGTAACAACGCAATCAACCAGTGGATTGGTTCTTCAATCTGTACAAACCCTAAGACTGGAGAACTTTATAACACACAGTACTGGAAGTCTTATAAAGAAAGAAACATGACTCAGATGCGCCGCGACTGGGAAAAGAAGTATGATGCTACAGATGCTACAAACTACATGTCTAAGAACAATGCTCTTGTTGTAAGCCCAAGCGTTAGTGTAAGCTTACCATCTGATTCTGCAGATATTTCTGTAATCCGCAACAGCGTAAACCACTCAGTTTGTGACGCTTCATGGCGTATGATTTTCGCAGCTGACGACAAAGCATTCGACAAGATGTGGGACGAAATGGTAACAGAACTTAAGGGCTTCGGCTTCGACGACCTCTACAAGTTCGATGTTGAGAAACACACTATTGAAGTAAATGCTAAATTGGCAGCAATGAAATAATTTATGCTACGTATGCTTCCAGTCTTCTGGCACGTGTCGGATGCTGGAGGCGTACAATGGCATGCTTTTCAATCTGGCGGATACGCTCCTTTGTGAGAGAGCATTCTTCGCCAACTTCCTTCAATGACATTGGCTTTGCTCCGTTGAGGCCGTAGCGCATTCTGATTACGCGGGCTTCGTTAGGGCGGAGAGTATTAATAACGTTATCAATTTCTTCGTGCATAGACTTTTCGATAGCCTTTTCTTCAGGACGGTCGTAAGCGCTGTCTTCGAAGAAATCTGCAACCTTTGTGTGTCCATTTTCAGAATCATTAGTTTCTGCATCAAGACTGATCATTTCACGGCTGATGTTAATCATATCGCGAACGTGTGAAGGCTCCATGTTGAGCATAGCACCAATTTCTTCGTATTCCTGCTGTTCAGTTTTCTTAGTTCCAACAACCTTGCGTGCGTGTTCAATCTGAACGAGTTCATTTGCGCGGTTAAGAGGCAGGCGGATAGCGCGGCTCTTTTCGCAGATTGCTTTAAGAATGCTCTGGCGAATCCACCATACAGCATAAGAAATAAAATGATAGCCCTTTGTTACATCGAACTTATCAACTGCTGTAAGAAGACCAAGGTTTCCTTCGCTGATTAAGTCTGAAAGGTCCAGACCATGATTCTGATATTTCTTTGCAACATTTACTACAAAGCGGAGATTAGCATTTACAAGCTTATCTTTAGCGGCTTTATCACCAGCCTGAGCTTTCTGAGCAAGCTCAACTTCTTCTTCATGGGAAATCATAGGAACTTTGTTGATTTCTTTAAGATACATAGCAAGAATGTTTTCATCGCGTGTCATGGCATAATCTCCTTATACATTAATATAATAGCAAGTATCGTGCCAAGTGCAATCGTCAAGGAAAAAATGTTGAAAATAATGAAATAAAGGTGATTGAGTAGGCGAAGCCGTATCGAAATCACCAAATGAGCCGAAAAAGCTGTATCATTTTGACACAGTGGAACGAAAAGCTCTCTTTTTTGTGTTATTTTGATGCACTTTGACTGCTGGTGCAGGAAATTGCATCATTTCGCGCCTGTTCCATAATTTCCATGTCACGGGAAAGGTCTGCAATGCGGAAGCCAAGTTCTCCTGCCTGAACAGTACCGTTGAGTTCTCCAGGCCCTCTGGTTTTAAGATCCTGTTCTGCAATGAAAAAGCCGTCTGTGGACTGGCGCAGGGCCTTCATGCGTTCTATACCTGTTTCTGTAATATCCTTGCTGTAAATCAAAAAACAGTAAGACTGGGCATCTCCGCGGCCGACACGACCTCGTAACTGATGCAGCTGGGCCATTCCAAAGCGGTCGGCACCTTCTATTACCATGCAGGTAGCATTAGGTACATCAACTCCAACTTCAATTACCGTGGTAGCGGCCAATACCTGAATTGTTCCGTCACGGAAGGCTCGCAGAATGTTTACCTGTTCTTCTTCATCAATTTTACTGTGAACAAGGGCGCATTTGTATTGCGGGTAGATATGGTCGCGCAGGTGGGCGAAAATGCGCTCTGCAGATTTTATATTTTCATCACTGTCTATTGCGGGATAAACAAAGTAAGCCTGATGGCCTTTTGCAAGCTCTTTGCGAACAGCTTCGTAAGCATTAATTTCGTTGCCTTCTTTTACGAGGTAAGTTGTAATAGGTTTTCGGCCGGCCGGCATTGTATGAATGGAAGAAATATCCAGGTCGCCAAAAACTGTGAGGGCCAGGCTCTGCGGAATAGGTGTTGCGCTCATCATTAAAAGGTTAGGCTCAAAAGTATAGCCACCGACGGTTTGTCTTCCCTTCTCAATAATTGCCTGACGCTGCAAAACTCCAAAGCGGTGCTGCTCATCAATTACAGCCAGCTCCATGTCCTTGTATTCTACATTGCTTGAAAAAAGTGCATGAGTGCCGACAATAATATCAATTTCGCCTTCCTTAAGGGCCTTCAGCAGCTGATTTCGCCCCTTGGCTTTTAGATTTCCCGTAAGAAAGGCTGTGCGTACTCCAAGCGGAGCAAGCAGGCGGGCGGTGGTTTCTGCGTGCTGGCGGGCAAGAATTTCTGTAGGAGCCATAAAGGCACACTGTCCCTTCCAGCTGATTATTCTAAGGCAGACAAAAAGCGAAACAAGAGTTTTACCGGAACCTACGTCGCCCTGCAAAAGGCGGGCCATTGTAAAGGTTGGCGTAGTTGGAGGCGGCATGCCGCGGTCCAGCTGATTTAAGACTCGTTCGCGCTCTGTGTAGCTGCGGTCTATTTCTGCATCCATTTCGTAGATTACCTTGCGCTGGTCGTCTGTGAGCGGGAAGGGCAGAGAATTAAAAAAGTCCAGCTGAAGGGGTGAAAGGCTGTCGGTGAAGTTAGAGATATCGATGATGGGGTGGTTGAGTAGGCCGGAGGCCGTATCGAAACCACTCTGTGAGCCTGTGGATTTGTTGAGTTCTGCGGTGGTTTCGATACGTTCGCTTCGCGAACACTCAACCACCGTATGGCCTTTTCTCTTATAAACCCGCTCTGCAATAATTTTCTGAAATTGAAAGAGTTCCTCGTAAACAAGTGTACGGCGGGCGGCCGCCACCTGGGACATTTCTGTGGGCCGATGAATAAAGCGGAGGGCTTCCTGTTTAGAAAGGAGGGCTCTCTCTTTGATTAGTTCAGCCGGAAGCTCGTCTTCTATTCCCAGTGCATATTGTTGAAGGGCCTGTGAGACGGCTTTTGTAACTGCCTTTTGGGTAAGGCCTTCTGTGAGCGGGTAAACCGGAATTATGCCGCTTTCCTTTGGAGGGATGGAAGATAAATCTTGTGACGGGCACTCAACCACCGGGATTTCTGTGTGTTTTATTACCTCAAAGGCCGTGCTCTGCAATTTTCCGTATTTTACTTCAAACTTTCCGGTAACTGTAATTATTGTGCCGGGTACAAGACTTTTTTCCAGAAAGGCCCTGTTAAAGCAGATGAGTTCTGCTGTACCGCTTCCGTCGTTTACGATGATCTTTAAGGTCTTCATGCGGCCGTAGCCGAACCATTCGTGGGCCAGAACCCGGGCTACGGTGTGTACTTTGCCGTAATTAGCGGCCTGTTCGCGGAAGCATACCTTTCTTGTTCTGTCCTCATAATCGCGGGGGTAATATTGCAGCAAATCTCCAACGGTAAAAACATTTACCTTTGCCAGAGTTTTTGTAAGCTGTGGTCCTATTCCCGCAATCGAAGAAACCGGAGTTTTAATTTCAGAAACTTTCAAGGCCTGCCCCGTGTTGTAAGATTAGAAAGGCATTCTATAACAGAGGGCTGCAAGAATCGTAATTAAAAAATGTCCTGCAATCAGTACAACCAGCATAGATATCCAGGAAATCAAAAGGGAGCGCTGGTAGCTCATGCCGCTTTTTGTAAAGGTTCCTGCTACTTTATAAGAAATTTTATTCAAAAGCATGTCTATCTGATTCCATCCTGAATCATAAGAGGTTCTGCCTTTATTGACCAGGAGGAAAATCCAGCGGATAAAAATCAGAAGGGTAAAGATTCCTATGATGGAAGATGCGATACCCCAGAGAGAGTTTAGAATTGTACCAAGGATTCCGCCAAAGAAGATTCTTCCTGTATGCTGAATTCCTGCAAGAATTGCAGAAGCAAGCGAAAGAAGTCCCAGAGAAACAATAGGTGAAAAATCTATGTTTCCAATTCTGAGAAAACTCATTTTGCGGAAGAGGCCCATATATGGCTCGCAGACTGCAGTCATAAAATGGCCGAATCTTGTGAATCTGGCTCCGGGGAACCAGGACATAAGAATATAAATGAAGCATAAAAGTGTATAAAGTGACAAAGCACCTGCAAGAATAGAAAGAATTGTTTGTATCATGTTGTCCTCCAAAATGTGGTTTCGATACGGTTTCTTACGAAACCTACTCAACCACCGGTGAATAATATAGACTTCTACGGTGGTTGAGTGCTTCGCGAAGCGAAGTGTATCGAAACCACCGTTTCTGGGGTAGCCTTACTCAGTCCAGACCTCGCGTACGAAGTTGATCTCTTTCAGTGCCTTCAGAGTTGTTTCATCGGCACTCATCGAAATCTGGTCGTTTGCCTTTACGACATAAGGATTATTTCCTGTGTCTATATGAAAATATACTGAGCATTTACCCATTTTATCAAATAAAAAATCTCTTAATTGCGAAATTGATAGTTCAGAAGTGAAATTTGAGTCCAGTTTGATATGTACAGACTGGGCTGCATGAGTTTCCATCTGTTCAACATCTTCTATTGAATCTACTATCAAAGAAGGGGTGTCGCGGCTGCCATCTACCTTTCCGCGGAAGGCATAAACGCTGCCGTCTTCAATCTGGCCCCGCATAGTCTCCCAGGTTTTAGGGAAGAAGGTGAGGTCTATCTGGCCATCCATATCATTAAGCTTTGCAAAGGCCATCTGGGCTCCCTTCTTTGTTGTAATCTGATGTATTCCGCTTAGCATTCCAAGGGCTACATAAGACTTTCCGGAATCGCGCATCTGCCATGGCTTCATTCCGCTTGCTTCGAGGGCGGCCTTTTCTGCCTTGCTCTCTTCTGCAATTCGGTTGATGTTACCAGCCCTTACTGTTACGGCATGTTCAATTGCTTTGCGGTAAGAGTCCAGAGGATGTCCGCTTACGTAGCAGCCGATGCATTCCTTTTCCATGTTCAAAAGTTCCATCTGTGGAATGTCTGGAATCTTTTTAAACTGGAAATCTGTAAAGTTCTTTTCTTCTTCTGCCAGGTCTCCGAATAAATCTCCCTGTCCTTTTTTCTGGTCTTCAAGATAATCAGAAACATAATCAAGGGCTGCTTCCATGTTGGCAAGCAGGGTCGGACGGTTTAGAGTCGTGCCGTCCTTTTCTTTCAGATGGTCAAAGGCACCGGTCTTAATCAAAACTTCTATTGCCTTTTTATTTACAAAGGTCTTTTCGCGGCCATCTTCATCTTTTTCAACTATTGCACATACACGCTTAATAAAGTCCATAAAGTTTTTGTAAGGACCGTTCTTTTCGCGTTCGTTTACAATTACCTGGGCTGCAGCTTCGCCCATTCCCTTTATACCCTTAAGACCGAATACAATGCGGCCATCTACAACGTCGAAAATAACATCGGAACGGTTTACGTCAGGAGCATCTACTGCTACACCCATTTTGCGGGCTTCTTCTATATAGAAAGGAAGTCCGTCTGTGGAGGTAATTTCGTTTGTAAGGTTTGCTGCCATGAACTCGGCAGGGTAGTGAGCCTTGAGCCAGCCTGTACGATAAGCAAGAACTGAATAGGCTGCCGCGTGAGATTTATTAAATCCGTAGCCCGCAAAAGGAATCATGATTTCAAAGATTTCGGCTGCGTGTTCTTCTGTGTGGCCGTTTTTTACGGCACCTGCAATAAACTCTTCCTTCTTTTTCATAAGAACGTCGAGCTTTTTCTTACCCATGGCACGGCGCAGCATATCGGCACCACCAAGAGAGAAGCCTGAAATAATCTGGGCTACCTTCATAACCTGTTCCTGGTAAACCATAATACCGTAGGTTTCTTTAAGAAGGTCTTTTAGAGCCGGGTCAGGATATTCAATTTTTTCAGGATGCCATTTTCCTTCAATATATTTTGGAATATAAGCCAGTGGACCCGGACGGAAAAGGGCGTTTAAGGCAACAAGCTCTTCTATGCAGCGGGGTTTACATTCACGAAGAATTTTCTGCATACCCGGAGATTCAAACTGGAATACTGCAACTGAGTCACCGCGGTCAAAAAGGTCAAAGGTTGCTTCGTCGGTTTCGCTTACATTTGCTGTAATGAATTCCGGAGTTCCTGCCGGGCGGTGTTTATTTATGATTGCCTCTGCATAGCGGATAAGCGAAAGTGTTTTAAGTCCAAGATAGTCGAACTTTACGAGCCCGCAAGGCTCAATAATATCCATTGTGTACTGAACGCCAACTTCACCGGTTTTAGGATCCTTGAAGACCGGAGCCCAGTCCGGAAGCGGAGTAAGACCAATTACCATTCCCGATGCGTGAAGACCTGTGTTTCGCTTTACACCTTCAAGGCGGAATGCAAGGTCAAAAAGCTCCTGATAGCGCGGATCATCCTTGTATTTAATAAGCTGACCGCCATCCGGCATTTTTTCTGTAGGTTCGCTGAAGGCATCCTTAAGTTTTGCTTTAGGATTATCCGGAATGCATTTTTTGAGCTCGTTTACTTCAGAAAGCGGAATGTTGAGGATTCGGCCAACATCGGCTATACAGTTCTTTGGCTTAAGGGTACCAAAGGTTACAATGTGTCCTACGTTGGCATCGCCGTAAAGGTCGCGGGTATGCTGGATGATATCCTGGCGATAGTCGAAGTCCATATCAACGTCGAAATCCGGCATGGAAACACGTTCAGGGTTTAAGAAACGCTCAAAAATCAAACCATATCTGAATGGATCGATATCTGTAATTGTCATGGCGTAGGCTACAAGAGAACCCGCACCGGAACCACGACCCGGTCCAATCGGAATATAAGGCTTAGGCCTTTTGTTTACATTATCATAAGTTGATTTTGACCAGTTGATGAATTCCCAAACAATAAGGAAGTAGCCGGAGAATCCCATTGTAAAGATGGTATTCATTTCGTAGTCGGCGCGTTCGCGGATTTCGGGAGTAATTTCCTTGTAGCGCTTTTTAAGTCCTTCTTCTACAAGATATTTTACATAGTCGTTCTGGTCGCTCTGGTAGTCGTCTCCGTGGGTACGGAATTCAGCAGGAAGCTCAAAGCGTGGAAGACATTCCTTGAGTTCAGGCGTTGTGTACTGTTTGATTGTAAGATTACACATATTGGCAATCTTAATTGTGTTGTCATAAGCTTCCGGACACTGAGGGAAGAGGGCTCTCATTTCCTCTTCTGTCTTGAAATACCAGTTATCCAAATCCATATCGCCGCCCATTTTGGCGTGCTTTTCGTGAAGAAGATTTTTAAAGCCGATACAGCGCAGTGCATCCTGGGCAATGGCATCCTCTTTTTCTACATAATGAATATCGTTTGTTACTACCAGCGGAATGTCCAGCTTGTGGGCCAGGGCAATCAGTTTTTCCGCAACAATTTTCTGGTCTGGAATTCCGTGATCCTGGAGCTCAATATAATAATGGTCCGGACCAAAAAGATTTTTATATTTAAGGGCAAGCTCTTCTGCTTCCTTGTCCATGCCGGCAAGCAGCATCTGGGGAAGTTCTCCCTGAATACAAGCCGAACAGCAGATAATTCCCTCGTGATACTGTTCAAGAAGTTCAAAGTCTATACGAGGCTTGCCGTAATAAAGGGCATTTTCATCACAAAAGGCGCGGCTGGAAAGCCAGCACATATTTTCATAGCCCTTCTGATTTTCACAAAGCAGGATAAGGTGGAAGTAGTGGGCATGACGGTCACCTTCTTCGCCTTTGTGGCTGTAAGGAACATCTTCCTTTTCGTAGTGACTTCCGTAGGCAACGTAAAATTCCTCGCCCACAATCGGGTTGATTCCGTTTACATGACAGAGCTTTTCAAAGTTGAGGGCACCGAACATGTTACCGTGATCGGTGAGGGCAAGGGCAGGCATGTTGAGGGCCTTTGCTTTTGCAACAAGCTTATCCAGAGTGGCGCAGGAGTCCAAAAGAGAATAGTCTGAGTGTACGTGAAGATGTACAAAGTTTGCTACAGGCGTGCCTTCTGGGGCTGCCGGAAATTCGTGGTAATCTGCCATTTTTTAATGTCCCCCGGACTTTCGATTATAGCATAAGTTTGGTTTAAAAAAAAGATTCCCGGGTCAAGCCCGGGAATGACATAGGTCTTATGTTGTCATCCTCGGGCTTGACCCGAGGATCTAGATTTAGTTCAACTTGAAAGAACCCAAATCTTTCATAAGTCCCTGCAGATTTTCCTGAGTGCTGTTTGTAGAAGCTGTTGTAACAGTAACTGCATCAGAAATCTGCTGAGAGAACTCATTAATCTGGTTCATATTTTCTGAGATAACACGTGTTACTTCAGAAAGGTTTTTCATTTCTTTAAGAATCTGTTCTCCACCAACGAGCATTTCTGCAGAACCATTCTTAACTTCTGTAGTAGAATCACTGATTTCGCGCATAGCCTCGAGAACCTGCTGGTTACCGGAATTCTGTTCTTCCATTGCGTTTGCAATTACAGTTTCCTGCTCGCGAACCTTCTGTGAAAGCTCGTAAATGTTCTGGAAGGCATTCTGTACAAGGTTGATATCTGTAGAAATACCGCCGATTGCTTCTGAAAGTGCGCGGAGGTTTTCATCAATAGACTTACTCTGTTCACCAGACTGTTCGGCAAGCTTACGGATTTCTTCGGCAACTACCGCGAATCCCTTACCTGCTTCACCGGCGTGAGCAGACTCAATTGCGGCGTTCATGGCAAGGAGGTTTGTACGGCTTGCAATATTCTGAATCATGCTTGAAGCCTGTAAAATGCCTTCAGACTGTTGAAGAACACTTTCTGCAGTTTTAACGGCAGCCTTAACCTGCTGCTGACCTTTGTCTGCTGCGGAAGTAAGGGCATTTACAGCTTGATTATTCTTTTCGAGAATCTGAGTAACGCTGGCAATATTTGCAACCATTTCTTCTACTGCTGCAGAAGACTGTGTTACACCTGCTGCCTGAACTTCAATAGAAGAGTTGAGGGCGCGGATGTTACCCATAATCTGCTCAATAGAAGAGTTAGACTCTTCTACACCGGCAGACTGATTTTCAATTTCCTGCTTCATAGTAGAAAGAGACTCTACAATGCTGCCAACGTTTTCTTTTGTAAGATCCATGTTGTGAACAAGGTCATCAGACTGACTTGAAGTTTTCTTTGTAGAAACATCAATATCACGAAGAATATCACCAGCCTGATTCTTAAATTCATTGATAGCCTGAATAATAATACCAAGTTCACTTCGGTGCATAGGGCGGCAGTCTGTAATAGTGTAATCCTTCTGAGAAAGCGCAGCTGTAATGCTTCCAATCTGTTTTAGGGCATTAATGATATCAGCTGTCAGCAATAAAACTGAAACTGCAAAGTAGATTACGCTATAAATCAAAATAGGAGAAATTCTTTTGTATACAACCAATGTTCCTGCAGCAAGATTAGCTGGAGTAATACAAATCATTACGAGAAAGATAACTCCAAGAAGGGCAAAGGTAAGCGTGAGTACATTTCTCTGAATAATATTAAGAGGAATTTCTTTATTATTAAAAGGAATGACATAAAGCCTTGGTTCAATAATTCTGATGTGGAGAATATAGAAGAAAAGACCTACATCAAAAAGGGAGCCAAGGAAAAGAAGTACAATGAATACGCCCGGGTCTCCACCCTGAAATGCTGAAAGCTGCATGCCAGTTTTTCTTACGAAAATAGTAATTGTTTCCCCCACAATAATCATTGAAGATACGGGAATTACGATATTAAGCAAATCTGTAAGTTTAAGCTGTTTGTTAAACTTTTTAATTCCTTCCGGAGTAAGTTCTGCTTTAGTGATTATGCTTCGTAAATGTAGAGTCATCAAGGCTCCCGCTATAACAATCAGCGCAATCATAATATTTACAATAGGATTTCCAAAAATAATTCCCATTTCAGGGGTAGTAAATAAGCCTGATAATAAACCAAGCGGTGTCATAAAGGCAAATGGGGTTATGTATAAAAGGAAAATCATAAGGTATCCGTACCAGGGTACCATAATGCCATTTGTTGAAGTTTTAGAGCTCATAAAATCTCCTAATTTAATAACAAAGTTATTATAATTATACGGTAACTTTTAAAATAAGTATAGTTTTTTCTTGCGGATGACATTTGCGAGTGGCAGAATCAGCTGATAATATATGAAGCACAGAAAACCCTTTTCAAGGCAGACAAAGCAATGTACGAGTATCTATTGAGGCATCTCCTCAAAATCATTATAATAACTCAATATTTTCTATATTATAAGATTGTCGGGTCAAGCCCGACAATGACAGTTAGAGGAGTCTTTTATGGCAGACAAAGAAGTTCGTGTACGTTATGCTCCGTCACCTACAGGTATGCAGCACATTGGTGGTGTTCGCACTGCACTTTTTAATTATCTTTTTGCACGTTCTCAAAACGGAAAATTCATTCTGCGTCTCGAAGATACAGACCGCACCCGTTACGACGAAAAATATGTTCAGAATCTTTACGATACAATGGCATGGCTTGGAATCGACTGGGACGAAGGCGGTTCTAAGGGCGGCGAATACGGCCCTTATGTTCAGAGTGAACGCTTTGAGCTTTACAAAAAATATGCTTATGAACTCGTAGAAAAGGGAGAGGCTTACTACTGCTTCTGTGATGCAGAACGCCTTGACCGCATAAGAAAGATTCAGACAGAAAACAAGATGGCTCCTGGTTACGACCGCAACTGCCGTCACCTTACTCCGGAAGAAGTAAAGGCTAATCTCGATGCAGGTAAGCCATATGTAATCCGTCTTAAGGTTCCTATGGAAGGTGAGACAAAGTTCAGCGACCACCTTCTTGGCGACATTGTATGGAAGAATGAAGATATTTCTCCGGACCCAGTTCTTTTGAAGAGCGATGGCTTCCCAACCTATCACCTTGCAAATATTGTTGATGACCACTTTATGAAAATCAGCCACGTAATGCGTGCTCAGGAATGGATCCCTTCAACTCCACTCCACGTTCAGATGTACCGCGCTTTCGGCTGGGAGCATCCGGAGTTCTGTCACCTTCCAATGGTAAACGGTTCAGATGGAAAGAAGCTTTCTAAACGTCACGGTTCTACATCTCTCAACGAGTTCCGTGCCCGCGGCTACCTTCCACAGGCAATCGTAAACTACGTTGCAATGCTTGGCTGTTCTTACGAAGAAGGAAAAGAGTTCTATACTCTCGAAGAGCTTGCAAAGGCATTTAAGCTTGAGCACCTGAACAAGGCTCCAGCAGTTTTTGACTACAAAAAGCTTGAGTACTACAACGGAAACTATATCCGCCAGCTTTCGACAGAAGAGCTCTACAAGTGGACCCTTCCATTTATTACAGGAACAGGCGACGCCCTGCTTGAAATCAATCCTGAAAACCCACAGCCAAAACCAAATGTTGGCCCAGAGTTCTCTGGCGTTGCAATGGGCGAAGACGGAAAGCCTTACTGTGTAGACAAGAGTATGAACATGAGCTCAGAAGATGTTGAAAAAACACTTATGGGTCTTATGCCTCTTATTCAGGAACGCCTTAAGTTCCTTACAGAAGCAGCAGAAATGGTTCACTTTATGTTTACAGAGCCTGCAGTTCCTCCTGCAGATCAGATTATTCCAAAGCGCATTGATGCTGCTAAGACTAAGGAAGTTCTGGAAGCTGCAAAAGAATTTGTCGGCAAGGTATTTGAGCTTGACCACGAAGGTGCAGAAGAGTTTGCAAAGGCAAAGGCCGAAGAGCTTGGAATTAAACTCGGTGACTTTATGATGCCAATCCGTATGGCAGTAACAGGCAGCCGCGTTTCTCCTCCACTTATCGGTTCTATTTCAGTTCTTGGAAAAGAGCGTGCTCTTGCGAGAATTGACCGCACATTAGCTACTTTATAGTTGAATGGATTGCTTCGGCTTCGCCTCGCAATGACGGGGCGAGCTGTCTGTCTTGCAATGACGGTGGTTTCGATACGTCCTTCGGACTACTCAACCACCGTCGTCATTGCGAGGAGCGTAGCGACGAAGCAATCCATATTATAAGGAAACCCTATGATCAAAAACCGAAGCACTTCCTTAGCTGTAATAATCTTTGTTTACTTCCTTGCCGCTTTCTGCGGACTTTTTACATATAATTACCTGACAGACATTTATTCTTTTTCTTATCAGCTATCCCTTTTTCTGGCAGACCTTCTTGCAACTATTGTAGTATTTATCTTCAGCCTGATATTCAGAAATGCTTCGGTTTATGACCCATACTGGAGTGTACAGCCGCCTGTGATTCTTGGTCTTGCCCTTGCAAAGGTTGATGCTGATAATCCTCTTTTGGGCTGTCTTCTTTTTGCTGCAGTTCTTTTCTGGGCTCTGCGTCTTACTGCCAACTGGATTTACAATTTTGAAAGCTTTGAGTACCAGGACTGGCGTTATGTAATGCTTAAAGAAAAAACAGGAAAGTTTTATCCTTTTGTAAATCTTATGGGTATTCATATGTTCCCAACCTGCGTGGTTTATCTCTGCGTTCTGCCGGCTGTTACCGCAATTGCAGAGAAGGCAGCCTTCCAGCCCCTGTGCCTGCTTTTTGTAATTTTGAGTCTTCTGTCAGCAGTATTTCAGGGACTTGCTGATATTCAGATGCACCGCTTCAGAGCCTCAGGCGCGGGTGGCTTTATCCGCACTGGCTTGTGGAAGCATGGCCGCCATCCAAACTATGCCTGTGAAATTCTTATGTGGTGGGGAATCGGTCTTGCAAGCGTAGCTGCTTTGGGCTGGCAGCGTTTTTACCTTTTAGCCGGTGCTCTTGTTAATACTCTTATGTTCCTTTCTATCAGTATTCCTATGGCAGATAAGAGACAGTCCCGCAAGCCTGGCTTTGCTGAATACAAAAAAGAAACCCGCATGCTCTTCTAACCGGAGTTTTTGAAAAATGACCAGAATCTTATTTATTTGTCACGGAAATATCTGCCGCTCTCCTATGGCAGAGTTTGTAATGAAAGAGCTGGTACGCCGAGCCGGCCTGGAAAAGGACTTTTTAATTGAATCTGCTGCAACCAGCCGGGAAGAAATAGGGAACGACATTCACTATGGAACCCGGGCAAAACTTCGTGAAATGGGAATCCCTTTTGAGCGACGTGCCGCACGACAAATCACTCCAAATGATTACAACAAATATGACTACCTTGTCGCTATGGACGATGAAAACCTTTATTACATGAACCGCTGCTGGGCTCCGGACCCGGAAGGTAAAATAGTACGCCTTTTATCCTTTGCCGGTAAAAACCGTGATATTGCAGACCCCTGGTACACCGGAAACTTTGACCAGACCTATGATGATATTATGGAAGGATGTACAGCCTTTCTGGAAAAACTTACAAAAAATGTATAAAAAATCACAAAAAATAATCTGCAAATAAAAATAAATTTTTGTGTTACTTTAAAACTGTGGTATAATTAATTTATTGAAGTAAAAGTGCAGATGAATATACCCGGTACGAATGAAAAATCTAAAGTCCTCATAGTTGACAGCAATAGTGAAAACTCTGCGCTGCTGTCACAGATTATCTCGCCCTTTTACGAAGTTCTTAATGCTTCGCCAGAAGAAGCTGTTTCTGTAATAACTGAAAATTGTCATGACTTAGCAACTGCAATTATAGAAATACGAAAGGCTGTTCCAATAGTAAAAGAGTTACGGGGAGCAATTCCGACAGAAAAGTTTCCTGTTCTTATCAGTACAGATATAGAAAATTCTGAACTTGAGAACCAGCTGCTGGATCTTGATGTAACTGATTTTTTGAAAAAGCCTTATGATAAAAGGCGGGTTCTGCAGCGCTTAAAAACTGCAATAAAGCTTTCTCAGGCAAATAAAGCAATCGATGAACTTGAACGCGATGAGCTTACTGGGCTTCTTACCCGTAAGGCATTTTTGCTTAAGGTTGAACAGTTTATCAGCCATAACCGGGAAAAGAACTTTTGTATAATTGCCTTTGATTTTGATAACTTTAAGTCTTCCAACAGTCTCTATGGCGTAGAAAAATGTAATGAGTTTCTTGCCTATTCTGCCAGAGAAATGATGAAGGCAATGCCTGCCGGAATAAGCGGCCGTTATGGCGGAGACCAGTATATTCTTTTTTATGAATACGACGAACAGGTTGATATTGAACGCCTGAATCGTATATCAAAAATGATTCTGGATAAGGCTCCTATTCCTCACCAGATTGTAAAGATGGGAGTTTATGCTCCTATAGATGTTGACCTTCCTCTGGTTATCTGCTGCGACCGGGCCTTCCTTTCAATAAGCGGTATAAAGGGAAAGTACGGAAAAGATCTGGCCTTCTTTGAAGACTCCCTTCAAAATCAACTTTTAAATGAGCAGAGAATTATAGAGACTATGGAGCGGGCTCTTGAAGAAAGTCAGTTCCAGGTATTCTATCAGCCTAAGCATGAAACAGTTTCCGGACATATTGCAGGAGCAGAAGCTCTTGTCCGCTGGAATCATCCGGAATACGGCTTTATGGCCCCTGCCAGCTTTATTCCGCTTTTTGAACGTAACGGCTTTATTACAAAACTGGATGTCTTTGTTCTAGAACAGGTTTGTAAGGATATGAAACGCTGGGAACAGGACGGACTTCCTCTGGTTCCTATTTCTGTAAATGTTTCTCGCCGAGATTTTCTGGAAACAGGTTGTATTGAAAATCAATTTAAAATAATAGATGAATATAAGGTAGATCACAGCCTGCTGCACATGGAAGTAACAGAGTCTCTTTATTCTGAAAATACCGATATCATTATTTCTCAGGTTAAAAAAACACAAAACCTGGGCTTTGCAATTGAGATGGATGACTTTGGTTCCGGTTATTCTTCTCTTGGTTCTCTGGCAACCTTCCCGCTTAATATTCTTAAACTGGATATCTCTTTTGTCCGCAATATCAAAAAGAATGAAATTGTAATAGAGAACATTATTAAGATGGCTCACCGTATGGGACTGCTTACAATTGCAGAAGGGGCAGAAACTCTTGAGCAGTATAAAATCTTAAAGACTCTTGGCTGCGATTATATTCAGGGCTTCTATTTTTCTAAGCCTCTTTCCTGCCGCGATTTTGAAGCTTATCTTAAAAAATCTTCTGTGCTTTCTACCGGTCGAATATTGATGAAGCCGGCAGAAGGAGAACAGACAAATCTTTCTGAAGAAATGTTGATTGCGGCTAATGAGGTTGCAGAAGGAATTCCTGGAGGCTTCTTCTCTTACCATGCAGATGGTGCCCTGGAGCTGATTTCCTTTAATAGTGAACTTATCAAAATGTATGACTGTAAAACTGCAGAAGAATTCCGTGAGTATGTAGGAAACTCCTTCTGCGGTATTGTTCACCCGGATGATTTTACGCGCGTACAGAGAAGTATTGATAAGCAGATTACAGAAGAAAATCATATTGATTATGTGGAATACAGAATTAAGACAAAAAGTGGAAGCGTAAAATATGTAAAGGATTATGGCCGTTATGTAAAAACAAAAAATTACGGCGATATTTTTTATGTCTTCTTAAATGATATAACTCTTGAAGAAAGAGCTAAGGCAGAAGCAGAGGCAGAGCTTGTCCGCAAAATTGAACTGCAGAGAACAGCAGATCTTGCTTCAAATGCAAATCGTGCAAAGAATATTTTTATGCAGACTGTAACACAAAATATTCTCAACGATATGCAGGAAATGATAAAGTTTACAAATAAGAGAAAGAACAAAGAGTTGAGTGAAGACGAGGCAGTAAATTCTTTACTCAAAATAGAGCATACACAGGAGCACATGTTAAGCTTCCTGAATAATGTAAATGAACTTGTGCAGATGGAGAATGGTGATATAGAAATTAATGAGGCTCCAACTGACCTTTCAGATGCAGTAGAAAAAATATATGCACTTATAAAAAATGAAGCAGAGGCAAAAGATATAACAGTTGAATACTGGAGCGAAATTTTTAATCCATATATTTATCAGGATGTAATTCATACTACAGATAATGTTATGAATATTCTTATGAATGCAGTTAAATATACTCCAAGGGGTGGAAAAATAAGATTCGGTCTTAAGCAGGAGAAGTCTGCCCTTGATAATGAATGTTTAGTAAGCTTTATCTGTGAAGATACGGGTATTGGTATTTCTCCGGAGTTTTTGCCTTACATCTGTAAGAGCTTTGCCCGTGAGGATAATGAAGTAAACTCAGAAATTCCAAGTGCCGGACTTGGCTTGTGTATTTCAAAAAATCTTCTCGAGCTTATGGGTGGAACAATTGAGATTAAGAGCGAGCTTGGAAAGGGTACAACTGTAATAGCAAAACAGCCTCATAGATATGCTAAGAAAGAGGATGTGGATAAAGCTGCAACTCTGACAAACAATGTCCGCATATAAAGACTTAAGAAACTGAAAAATTAAAGGCCGCGGGCCCAGGCATAAGTGCTGAGATATGGGTCTGGTCTTACAGCTTCCGGCGAAGCGTATAATTCATCAATCTGACCTTTTTCATTAATTCTTCCAATTCGGGTAATTTTATTCAGATGCTGATTTGAGCCTTCAATTGTAACAATACCTTCCGGGGCAATACAGCTGAGTTCCTTTGCAGCAATTCTTACAGGTTCTACGTCAAAGGTGCCGGCTCGGGTACAGGCAGCAGCCCAGAGATTTACGGCAATGTAAGCGGCTTCTTCCGGGTCTCCTACTGCAGTGTTGGTTCCAAACTCTTTTTTATAGGCATTTACAAATCTGGTATTTTTTGCAGTCGCAGTGGACTCAAAATAATTCCAGGCAACATAATGCCCTTTCAGTTTATCTATACCAATAGTCTTAATTTCGCTGTCAGAAACAGAAAAACTCATGACCGGAATATCATCTGCATCTATACCGGAATATTTTAACTGAGAAAAAAATGACTGGTTCGAGCTTCCGTTCAGCGTGTTTATAATTACATCCGGCTTAAGCTTTTTTATGTCTTTAACAATCTGATTAAAATCTGATTCATGCATTGGAACGTAAACTTCGGAAACACATTGGCCGCCAAGATATTTTAACTGTGCTTTGATAATGGAATTTGCAGTTCGCGGGAAAACATAATCACTGCCAAGAAGGTAAAAGCGTTTTCCCAAATTTTTAACACAGTAATCTATGGCAGGAACAACCTGCTGATTTGGAGCGGCTCCCATGTACATGATGTTTGGACTTGCTTCAAAGCCTTCGTATTGTACCGGATACCACAAAAGGCCGTAATCTTCTTCGAGAACAGGTTTTACGGCTTTACGGGAGTCTGAGGTCCAGCAGCCGAAAATTGTTGCAACCTTGTCTTCTTCCAGAAGTTTGCGGGCTTTTTCAGCAAACATACGGGGATTACTTTTTCCGTCTTCTTCAATAACCTTTATCTGGCAGCCGAGCACACCGCCTGCCTCGTTAAGTTCTTTTATGGCAAGCAGTTCTGCGTCGCGTACTCCTGTTTCGCTTATGGACATAGTTCCGGTTAGAGAATGCAAAAGACCAACCTTTACAACTTTAGATTTTTTTGCTTTGCAGGAAGCCAGGGAAAATGCGGCTGTTATTGCGAGAACTAAAACTGCTGTATTAATTAAATACTTTTTCATAAATCTCCAGCTCCTTTCTGCCTTATAAAATATCATAGGTTTTCATGAGGCCTTTACCTTTTACTTCACATTCAATAGCCTTGCTGAACTTTAAGCCTTTCTGGCCGGAAAGCTCTTTTTTAAGTGTATCTGTAATTCTTATTCCGCCTGGAGTTGCCGCCGTTTCCATTCGGCTGGCAACGTTTACGGTATTGCCCCATACATCATAAATGAATTTATGGGTTCCAATAACTCCTGCAGTTACCGGACCGCAGTTTAAGCCAATACGAAGCTGGAATTGAATGTCTGCATTTTTGTTGTACTCTTCCAGATCCTGCAGCATACCCTTTGCAAAATCTACCATTATGCGGGCATGATTTTCGTTCGGTTCCGGTATACCGCAGGCTGCCATGTAGGCATCCCCGATTGTCTTGATTTTTTCTACACCCATTTGCTTGGCTCTTTCATCAAAACGGCTGAAGAGTTCATTCAGGGCCTTTACAATTTCCTGAGCCTTGTGTCCGCTGGAAACTTTTGTAAAGCCAACAATGTCAGAGAAAAGGAGGGTAACGTTTTCAAAGTCTTCACCAAAGGATTTATTTCCGTCTATCTTTTTAAGCTTGTCTGCAATCTTGTCCGGAAGAATGGAACGCAGAAGCATATCTGATTTATCTTTCTCAATTTTGAGGTCGGCAGTTCTTTCCTGAACAAGTGCTTCCAGGCGGAGGTTTTCCATCTTGATTTTCTGTTCACGCCATAAGAAGTAAGCTATTGCAGAACCTGCCATTGCGGCTATTAAGACAACCCAGAAAAGAGGTCTCTGCCAGAGATAAGGCTTCTGATAAAAGAACATCATTTCTTCATTGTTGGATTGCAGTCCGTTTCCGTTTATTGCATAAACCAGGAAGGAATGCTTTCCCGGTGTCAGGTTTGTGTAAGAAACAACACGCTCGGCGCTTGGGGTAGTGTAATCAGTTTCAAAGCCTGTAAGCATATGAGAGAAGCTTAGTCGTTCAGGAGCATCAAAAGAGATTCCTGTGTATTTTATATCAATTCGTTTTGTACCCGGCTTTAAGATAATCATGTCTCTTGAGTGTTTGTAAACTGTAGAGTCCACGGTGATTGTTTCAATCTGAACCAGTGGAAGAATAGAATTTTTCTGAACCTTCTGAGGATCGTAAACGGCAATGCCGTCTACAAGAGGAATCCAGAGGCGGCCAAGGCTGTCTATGATTGCACGGGCAGTAGAGGTAGGACCATCGGAATCAAGACCATCATTTCTGTTGTAATATTGAGTAGTAAGAACTTCTCTTTTTGATGCAAGGAAGTCTGCAATCTCTGCCATTGAAATAGAAGCTATTCCATGGTTGTTTGTAATCCAGGCATTGTTCATATTGTCGAACATTATCTGGAAAACAGAGTTTGTACCGATTCCATTTTCAGAGTTTATGGTGCAGCAGTTTAATCTTGTTTTTCTTGTAGAATCAAAATCTTCTATGCGGGTAATTCCGCTTCCGGTACAAATCCAGAAGTTTCCCTCTTTATCCTGATTTATTTTAAAAATTACGTTACCGGCAATTCCGTCTGCAGAGGTGAGGTGAGAAAAGACTTTTTCATCTTTCATAAGGAAGATTCCGCCGCCATCTGTTCCAATCCAGGTTACTCCGTGAGTATCCTTGTAAATTGCCATAACGTATTCGGTTTCGAGTTCACCTGTAATCTGCTTGAAATTTTTGATAGAGCCGTCTTTATGAATAATGCTTAAGCCTGTTGTTGTACCAACGTAATATTCGTCCGGCTCTGTCTGAATTGCAACGCGAACCTTATTGCCGGCTAAGCCATTGTCTGAGTCCCAGTTCTTAATGCTTTTGCCGTCGTAAATAATCTGGCCGGGCTTTGTGTAGCAGCTTACAAGAAGTTTACCATCCGGGGTAGCTTCTACATGGCGAACACGAAGCCCCTTTGTGTATTTTGTAAGCTCATTTTCCTGGGCTTCATCATCTTTAAAACACAGAACTCCCTTATCTGTAGCAGCCCAGATTCTTCCGTCTGGGGCTTCTGCAATACAGTTTACGGTTATGCCCAGCCTGTGCATTTTAAATTTGCCCAGAGTCATTTTTCCAATGCCGTTTCTGTCTGTGGCAAACCAGATGTTTCCTTCCCGGTCCTGAATGATTTTGTTTATGTTTGAACCGGCAAGCGCCTGAGCGCCCTTGTATTCTTCAAATTTTCCATTTGCGTAAACTGCAAGGCCATGCTCCGTTCCAAACCAGATAACTCCGCTTTTGTCCTGAAGAATAGTGCAGGCTGGAGTTCTGTCAAGAAGTGTATTTGTTTTTAGCAGTGTAACCTTGTCTCCTTTTAAGCATGCAAGTCCTTTTTCTCCAAGGCTTATCCAGTAAGTTCCTTCCTGGTCCTGAAAAATTGCTGTTGCAAAATAGGTTGAATAAGGTTCAAAGACGTCGAGAGTGCGGAAAACTCCGTCTTCACAGATAAAAAGACCGTTTTCGTTAGAGGTTGTAAGCCAGATTCTGCCGTCGTTGTCGCAGTAAAGATGAGAAGCAATTACGCCGTTTGCAGTAGTTCCCGGACCAAACTGTGGATTTATAAGTTTTCCATCGGGGGTAATGTAAACAACACCGCTGGCAGTTCCAACCCAGATATTTCCACGCTTATCTTCGCAAAGAGTTCGTACAGAATTGTTTGGAAGTCCGTTTTCAACAGTATATATTTTATTTCCGGCGTCTGACAGTTTATGAAGACCTTCGTCATTTGAGCCCAGCCAGATGTCACGGCGGCCATCTTGAATTATTGTTCTTACGGAAGCAAAGCCGTAGCTTTTGTCTGAAATACGGTTTAAGGTACTGAATTCAACTCCGTCAAATTTAACCAGACCTTCATAGGTTCCTATATCAATATATCCGTCATTTGTCTGATAAATATCGTTTGCTGTGGTGCCCGAAAGCCCTCCAAAATCGCTCCAGGACTGATAAACATAATTATCAAAAAATCTGTTTTGAGAGAAGCACGAAAGTGAAATTGAAAGGAATATTATAGAAAAAAATAACTTTTTCATATAAATATTATCAGTCAGAATTTGTATAAATGCAAATTTTTTCACTTTTTTGTAAAAATTTGGTGAATTTTTTCATAAAAAATTTGACAAGAAATAATGAATTTGCTATATTATAAACAGCTTGTAAATAAGCTGATAAACTCTCTCCGATGTCCAGCAACGCTGGACGGCAAGGTTCCCTTCTAGTGTTACTGTCTGGGAACCTTGTTTTTTTTTAACTTACAAAAGTCTTTAAAAATCCGTTTTTTTTGCTATTATAATCATAGAATGAAGAACCAGAGAAAAAACAGTCTTACTGATATTCGTCATGAGATTCAGCGCATACAGCTGATTCTGATTATTGTGACCACTATTTTTATGAGCATTGGCGGCGCGGTTGTAAATGTAAATGCAAGCGATAAAGCCTTTGACCAGAATCTGCAGGAAACTGCCGGCCTTATTACGCGAATTTATGGATTTATGAAGGAGGCGCCCCGCCGCGACTTGTGTATTACTATGGACGGGATTGCAGCGGAGCTGGCGGATGTAGACGTTATTTCAATAGTCGATACTCAGAATATAAGAATCTATCATACAAATCATAACCTTATTGGTAAGGAATATGACGGAACTCATCCTGATTTTACGAGTCACAAAAAGGGTTTTTATACAGAAAGTGATATTGGTCCTTCCGGTCCACAACGCCGTTCTTATTCTGCGGTTTATGATGAAAATGGGAACTACATAGGTTTTATAATGACAATCATGCTTAAAACATCTATCCGTTCCTTTACTTATAAAATTGTTCTTTTATTTGTGATTGTAACTCTGGCTGCAATAATCATAGAAATTGCAATATGCCGCGCTTTTTCCAGAAAATTAAAGAGGCGCCTTCTCGGTTATGAACCAGACACCTTTACTTCAATGTACCGCATTCGTGAAAACATACTTGAATCTACATACGACGGAATAATTGCCGTAGACAGCGACAATAATATAGAGTTTTCAAATAAGGCTGCCAAAAAAATGCTGGGCTGCGATGAAACAGATTCAACTGAACACTGTGATGAAAAAGTAAGCCTGATAAAGCAGGCTGTTTTTGCCGAAAAATACCTTTCTCAGGTTATTTCCAGCGGTACCGCCGATTTTGGTATTCAGACCGAAACAGAAAACGGTACAGCCCTTTTAATAGACTGCATCCCTGTAAAGGAAGACGGAATTATAAGCGGCGCGGTTGCCCTTTTACATGACCGTACCGAATACACAAAGCTTATGGAAGAGCTTGCCGGTACAAAGTATCTGGTAGATTCCATGAGGGCTAATAATCACGACTTTACAAACAAGCTTCATGTAATTCTCGGCCTTATTCAGATTGGCGAATATGATAAGGCTGTTTCATATATCGAAAATATTTCCATTATTCAGAGAGAAACTCTTAGCACGGTTATGCACGCCGTAGACAATGCCTCTTTTGCTGCCCTCTTAATTGGTAAAATTGCCAGGGCTTCTGAATGTAATGTAAAGTTTATTCTAAAAGATGGAATCCGCTTTAAGTCTTCGGAAGTTGCAGTGCCTTCCGAAGCCCTTGTAACAATTGCCGGAAACTTAATTGACAATGCTCTGGACGCAATGAACATGAACCTGAACAACGACCGGCCGCGAGAGCTTGAGTTTGGTGTTTTTACAAAGCCTGGCGAGCTTTTAATTACTGTCCGCGATACCGGCTGCGGTATTCCTGCAGAAATCGGCGACAGGATTTTTGAAAAAGGCTTTTCTACAAAGGGCAGCGGACGCGGTGTAGGTATGTATCACACAAAGCAGCTTGTGGAAAGTCTTGGCGGTACAATCTCTTTTGAATCAGAGAAAGACATAGGCAGCTCTTTTATGGTATTATTAAAGGGTAGTTATGTATAAGGTTCTGATTGTTGAAGACGACCCTATGGTCGCTATGATAAATGAACAGTATGTCTGTAAGAACAAGGATTTCTGTGTTGTAAAAACCTGCCGTAACGGTCAGGAGGCGCTGGACTTTTTAACCGGACCGGAAGGGGAAGGCATTAATCTTGTGATTATGGATGTATTTATGCCATATCTCAATGGTGTAGAGACCCTCAAAAAAATCCGGGAAAATAAGCTGCACTGCGAAGTGATTATGGTAACTGCCGCAAATGATCCGGCAACACTTGAAGAAACAATGCACCTTGGTGTAATTGATTTTTTGATTAAACCTTTTGCCTACGAGCGTTTTCAGGTGGCCTTAGAAAAGTTTATGGCAAATGAAGAAGCTTTCAGAGCCGCAAACCAGACAATTGATCAGAGCTATGTAGACAGCCTTATATCTAACCAGGGATCTGCCCGCATTGTGGATAAGGAACTGCCAAAGGGTATTCAGGAAAAAACATTAAATCTTCTTATTGATTTTATGAAAAATAAAGGCGGCTGGGTTACCGGAGACCAGATTTCGGAAGAGGTGGGGCTTTCAAGTGTAACTGTGCGTCATTACATGAGTTATCTGCTTGAAACTAAACAGGTAAAGGCAGAAATCAATTACGAAACCGGCGGACGTCCAAGTATGCTCTACCGTATGGCTTGAATTCTCTAAATAATCTGTTATAATCTACTTATATACAAGGAAGGTAGATAAATGATAGTTTCAACAAAAGGCCGCTATGCTCTTCGTGTTATGATTGATCTTGCTGAACAGCATACACAGGATAGAACTCCTCTAAAAGAAATCGCAGAACGTCAGGCGATTTCTCAAAAATATATAGAAGCTATTATGACTCTGCTTTCAAAAAATGGTTTTGTAGAAGCGGTGCATGGTAAAGGCGGCGGATACAAACTTAATAAAAAACCGGAAGAATACAGGGTAGGTGATATCCTGCGTCTTACAGAAGGTACTTTGTCGCCAGTTGCCTGTCTTGAAAAAGATGCACCTGAATGTCCGCGAAAGGCTGTATGCAGAACCCTGCCTTTGTGGACTAAGCTTGATGATTTAGTTGAAAATTATCTGGATAGTGTTACTTTAGCTGATTTGATGAAATAAAATGTCATCCCGAACTTGTTTCGGGATCTCATGTGGAAGATGCTGAAACGAGTTCAGCATGACATGTGTGTTTAGATTTCTTCAAAAGTGTCTTTAGGAATTACAATTGTAGCGATTGTTTCGTTATCTGTTGTAGTAAATTTGAGATTGTCTGAAGCAAGTCCCATCTTTTTAAGCATAATTAAAACTGTAATAATACCAAGGCCGGAACCTTCTGTCTGGTCAATGTCGTTCATTGCATCGGCCATGGTTGTGTAAACCTTGGTTTTTTCTATTTTTTCTTTAATTCGCTTTAATTCATTATCAGTAATCTTAGTGTTATTTGAAACTGTTATGGAGATTATATCATCTGCAGAAAGAAGAAGATGTACTTCGAGATGTACGGCTTCGAGTTCTGCTTCGTAATGAAGGGTGTTTTCATCAAGGTTTTCCTTAAAAGCCTTCATCCCGTTTTTATAATCCTGTTCGTTGTCTATGTTAAGGTTGTGCTCTTTGAAATAGATTCTCTTCGCATTTGCTTTGCTTGCGTTATCAAGAAGTTCGAAAAGACAGTATGAAAGATAGTTAAAGAGATAATCCTGATCGCATTCTTCCAGGAAAACTTTGAGAATCTTGAGAAAACGTTCCTTCTGTTCAGGAGTAAGTGTATAGCAGAAGAAATCAACTGGTTGCCTTGATTGTACGGCAATCTTTATGTTTTCGATATCTGCTTCACTTATAACTTTATCGTTAACTTTCATAACTTTAACTGTCTTTATTATAACCCTGATTTCAAAAAAATCAACAAAATGTTGCTGCCTGTTTATGGGGAATTTTACCTAAATTTTTTTTACAATTTAAGTCGCTTTTTTTACAACACTTCTGAAGTTTTATAATATATAATAAAAATGGAGGTAAAAATGGAAAGCATTAAGAAACTTGGATTTGGACTTATGAGACTTCCTTATTCGGAAGATAAAACCTGGGGTAATATTGACCTTGAAAAGACCCGCCAAATGATTGATGCCTATATGGCTCAGGGCTTTACATATTTTGATACAGCCTGGGTTTATCACGGAGGATTTTCTGAGCGCGTTTTCGGCGAGCTTGTTGCAAAGCGTTATCCCCGCGAAAAGTTCCAGGTTACTACAAAAATGCCTCTTTGGGGAAAAACAGATCCAGCAGACCTTCAGAAAACTTTTGATGAGCAGCTAAAAAAATGTGGCGTAGAATATTTTGATTATTACTTCCTGCATGCCCTTAATAAAGATGTTTACGAAACTGCAGAAAAGCTTGGTGGCTTTGAATGGATGCAGAAAATGAAGGCTGAAGGAAAAATCAAACATCCGGGCTTCAGCTTCCACGACAGTGCTGAGGTTCTTGAAATGATTTTGAGTAAGCATCCGGAAGTTGAATTGGTTCAGCTGCAGATTAACTATATTGACTGGGAAAGCGAAGGTGTTCAGAGCCGCAAGTGCTATGAAATCTGTAAACGCTATGGAATTCCGGTTTCTATTATGGAGCCTATTAAGGGTGGAAGTCTTGCAAATATCATGCCGGACGCAAAGAAAATCTTTACTGATTATAATCCTAAGGCAAGCGTTGCAAGCTGGGCGGTGCGCTACTGTGCAAGCCTGGATAATATTCTTGTTGTTCTCAGTGGTATGAGTAATATGGAACAGCTTGAAGATAACATGAGCTACATGAAGGATTTTGTCCCTCTTAATGCAGAAGAGCAGGCTTGTGTTCAAAAGGCTACGGACCTTATTAAATCTACTATTGCAGTTCCTTGTACAGGCTGCCGTTATTGTGTGGATGAAACAAATGGTGGATGCCCTCAGAATATCAACATTCCTAGAATGTTTGAACTTGCAAATGAAGCAAAGCGATATGGCGTTGCTTCTTACAAATGGCACTTTAACGAGGAGCTTAAAAAGACCGGTAACCCGGCTGACTGTGTCGGCTGCGGCAACTGCGAAGGGCACTGTCCTCAGAAAATCAGCATTATAGAAGAACTGAAAAAAGTGGCTGAAACATTTGCATAAGCCTTATATTTGCTTGATTTGTAATGTTTTAAATTAATTTGAAAATCTTTATTTCCTCTGTTACAATATATCTACGGTAAATTGTAATATGAAAAAGTGCGCATTTTTCGCTTCACGGCTTGTTTTTGTCTTTATTTTTATTTTTTCTCTCTTTTTATTTTCTTCCTGTGGTCAAGACGAATCAGTTCCACGAATATATCTTGATGATGATTTTTACTGGGCTTTAACAGATGCAGCAAGTGAACCGGAAGATGCTGAGAACCTTCAGTTTGAACATCTTGATAATATGGGTTATAAAAACCTGATGGACCTTGTAGGCATTGAAGGTAAATACATATGGCTCAAGGCAGAGTTTGAACTGATTCCGGAATTAAAAAATGATGACCTTTCAATGGTTATTCCATATCTGCATTATGCAGATATTCTCTATCTAAATGGAAAATATATTGATGATTATGGTGTAATGGGAGATAGTCCGGACGACCCTGTAAATCAGGAAGCGGGTTATGTTGCCCATCTTTTTGATTTTCCGGAATTGTATCTGAATCAGGAAGGAAAGAATACAATTCTTATTAAGGTTCAGTGTCTCGGCCATGCAACAATTACAGACGGAGTTTTTGTAGGCCTTCGACAGGATGGCTGGCGTACCTCGGATAATATGACCTTCTGGCGCAGCCGCTTTTATATCTTCTTTGAAGGTGTAATGCTTTTGTGCGGGCTCTTCTTCCTGATGCTTTATTTTATCTATAAGCAGGAAGTAAGTTACAGACGCTTTGGTTTATTAAATTTCTTTACAGCTTTATTCTTTTCTGTCTTCTTTATAACAGATTTGCCATGGGCAGGTTTTCATGGTGGTGTTCCTTTCTTCTATTATGTTAAGTTTGCCAAGAGTATCTGTTTCTTCTGTATGGCCTTTGCTTTTTCAATGTTTATCTGTTCCTTCATTGAAAAGAAACTCAATACTTTTGAAACTGCCATTCAATATCTTTCATTTATTGTAAGTACAATACTGGTGCTTCTTGCGCCTGATTACCTCTGGCTTGTAAAAAAGACTCTGCTGCTGATTCCGCTTTCCTGCCTGGGTCTTTTTATTTCTATTGGTTATGCAATTGCAGCTATTAAAAAGACTGAGTCTAAACAGCAGACTAAGGTTCGTTTTATTTTAGGTGCCGTTTTCTTCCTCATTGTTGTAATGGGAATTGATGTTATTATTAAGGGTGCCTTCAGAAATATAAAACTGCCTTTTATCTCGATTTTTGGCTGGACAGGTGTAATCATCATAATCTTTATTTACTTCTGTATTGATTACAGTAAAATTGCAAACCGTCTTGAATATCTTAATCATAGTCTTGAAGATGAAATTAAAAGGCAGACAAAGCAGCTTACTGATGTAAACGGCCGCCTTGAGCATGACCGTGAAAAATCTCTTAAAGATATGCGTATGGCTGCAATTGTTCAAAAGAAGTATTTTCATGCTCCTGAACATCCGCTTAAAAATTGGGACTTTGCGGTACGTTATGAGCCGCTTTCGCTTGTTTCCGGTGACCTTTATAATTTCTATCACGAGGGAGAACAATTAAACGGTATTTCTCTTTTTGATGCTTCTGGACACGGTGTTGCAGCAAGCCTTGTAACTATGCTTGCAGAAAATATCATTCAGCAGACTTATAATGAGTTGTTGCAGAATGGTCAAAGTGTAGCAGAGTGTCTTAAGCTTATTAATGAACGTTTTATAGACGCAAAGGGTGAAATTGATAATTATCTTACCGGTCTCCTTTTAAACATGAAGGAAAATGAAGATGGCAGCTGTACGGTAACTATGTCAAATGCAGGCCATCCATATCCTCTCTTTTATAATGCAAAAGAAGACACATTAGAAGAAATGCTTCCTACTGCAGATATGCCATATACCGGTCCTGTAGGTTTAAGCGGTATGAATGTAGATTATTCAGAAATGTCCTTTACAATGAATAGCGGCGATTTCCTCTTCTTGTATACCGACGGTATAACTGAAATGCAGAACAGAGAAAAGCTTGATTTTGGAATTGAAGCGATTATGACTATTCTTGAAAAGTGTAAAGATGACAGTGCTGAAGATATTGCAAAAAAATTAATGAAAGGTCTTGAAAACTTTATAAAAGACACGCCGCGCATAGACGACGTGTCTGTAATTATTCTTAAGCGCGTTTAGCCTGCTTAGCGAATGTCTGTACACCTTCGATAACGAGGATTACAGCGAGTACTGCCATAGCAAGAGCGAAAATCAGCTGGAACCAGTTGCCCCAGAAGAATGCACCCTGTGCACCTGCAGCCATAGCTCCAATCTTCTTTACAATTGTAAGAACAAGTGAAGTCAATGTAGCAGCAAGCATGAAAATCATAGGGATAAAGAACATCTTGTTGTTCTTTCCAGCCTGACCAAGCCATGCAGCAACAGCCATCAGGGCAATACCGGCTAAGAGCTGGTTAGCAGCACCAAAGAGTCCCCAGATTGCAGAAAGCTTAAGACCACCAAGAATACAACCAATGATTACCATAGTAGCTGTACCAAAGAGTGGGTTAGCAAGAACCTTGCGGATGCCTGTTGCATCTTTCCATGTAGCCTCTCCATCCTTAAGGAAGAGTTCAGAGAACATAAAGCGGCTGAGGCGGGTACCTGTATCAAGAGATGTAAGAGCGAATACAGAAACTGCAAGAGTAAGAAGAGCATAGATTGTGTTGTAAACGCCAGAGTTTTCGTTACCGAACAAAATAGCAATACCTGCACCAAATGCTGCAGATGGAGAACCGAAGCCGCCGTTCTTGTACTTGTCAAATACCATACCAACAGCAATCAAAGAAATAATACCAAGAGCAGATTCAATAAGCATTGAACCATAACCGATAGCCTTAGCATTCTTTTCGTTGTCGAGCTGCTTAGAAGAAGTACCTGTAGAAATCAAAGAGTGAAAGCCTGAACATGCGCCACAAGCTACTGTGATGAAGAGGGCAGGGAACATAGTTCCGAGGTTTGTCTTCCAGCCTGTGAATGCAGGAATTGTAAAGGTTGCGTTTCCTGTGAAGGCAGATCCAACAATACCAATGAGGGCAAGGACCATCATAGCGTAAAGAAGGAATGAAGAAAGGTAATCACGTGGCTGCAGCAAAATCCAAACCGGTACGAGAGAAGCAACTGCAATATATACACCAATGAAAACAATCCATGCTGTGCGGCTCATAGCAAATCCACACTTCAAACCAAGAATTGTGATAAGCACGATGCCTGCAATTCCGATGATTGTAGCCGGGAGTGTTTTAAGACCGCATTTATTTGTAAGAATACCGTAAACAATAGCAAGTACAATAAAGAGAAGAGAAATCATAGCTGTTGTCTGGTTTCCATTAGGATTTCCAACGAATCCGAATGAACCTGCTGCAGAGAAGAAGGTTCCTGCAACAACGTTTACAAAGGAAGCAATTACAAGAATCAATACGAGAAGGGCAAAGATGATAAAGAGCTTCTTTGCCTTTGTTCCCATAGAATCTTTGATGATTTCACCAACAGATTTTCCGTCGTGGCGGATTGAGGCAAAAAGAGAACCAAAGTCCTGAAGACCGCCGAAGAAAATACCTCCGACAACACACCAAAGGAATACTGGAACCCATCCGAAAACGGCTGCCTGAATTGGGCCGTTAATTGGACCTGCGCCTGCAATAGATGAGAAGTGGTGTCCCATCAGAACGGCAGGCTTTGCCGGAACATAGTCAACACCGTCTGTCTTTTCGTTAGCCGGTGTTTTTCTTGAAGGGTCAATACCCCACTGCTTTGCAAGCCATGAGCCATAGCAGATATAGCCGATGAGCAGCAAAACGATTGCAGCAATAATAATTAATAATGCTGTCATTTGAACTTACCTCCTCGTAAATTCGAATAAGTTTTTATTTAAAAATCTTGTCGGGAGAGGGTCACGACGGATTTTTTAAATTCTTTTTAATCAGCTTAATAAAATCCTTGCCCTGGCGGTTGGAGAAGACTTCCGGGGCTCCGTCTTTACCGGTAGTGCCCAGGTCACAAACTGCCAGCTTAAAATGGCTCCAGCCGTGTAGACTGAATTTATAGGATTTATAAAGCTTTGTTTTTTTGATTTTGATTGCTGTTTCTGGAGAAATCGATTTCGTAAAAATTAAAAGAGAAACGTCTGAATTGCGGTGTCCGTTATAGGGTTTTACCTTTGCAAGACCTGCTTCCCAGGCAGCCTTTACGAGTTCTTCCAGTTTTTCTGTGTCTAAGACGTATGTATCTGCAAAATAAACAAATTCATTGGAGTCTATGTCTGCAATATGGGCAGAACGGACAAGAAAATACTGTTCGTTGTGGGAACGAAACTCTGCTTCAGCGCAGAAAGGAGGGGTAATTTCTTCTTTTTTAATGGTGTAATACTGCTCAAAAGCTGGCAGTATCACTTTTATAGCATCTGAAGGCGCCATCTTTACTATACCTAATTATTTTTAGTATATGTAAAGATGGTTTAAGTGTCAATTAAAAACTTTAGTTGTATTGAAGAAAGTTGCGGTGGTTGAGTAGCACGAAGTGCGTATCGAAACCACCGTAGAAGGCGCTTATGCCTGCAATGCAGTAACGGCTACAGTTGCAACAATGTCGTCTACATTGCAGCCGCGGCTGAGGTCGTTGAGAGGCTTTGCAAAGCCCTGGCAAACAGGACCAATAGCCATCCAGCCGCCCATGCGCTGACAAATCTTATAGCCGATGTTACCAGCGTTGATGTTAGGGAAGATGAAGGTGTTAGCGTGACCTGCAACCTTGCTTCCCGGAGCCTTGAGTTCTCCAACTTCTGGAGCAACTGCTGCGTCGAACTGGAATTCTCCGTCGAGAGCCAGATCAGGAGCAGCTGCCTTAGCAAGTTCTGTAGCCTTCTGAACCTTTGTTACTGTGTCGTAGAATTTAGCGTCGTTTCCTGAACCCTTTGTAGAGAAAGAAAGCATTGCAACACGTGGTTCAATTCCTGCAATTTTCTTTGCTGTGTCAGCAGATGCTACAGCGATATCTGCAAGTTCTTCTGCAGTAGGTTCAATGTTGATAGCGCAGTCACCGAATACGGCAACTCCCTCTGGAACGTACTTGTTTCCACCCTCTGGAGCAACCATAATAAAGCAGCTTGAAACTGTCTTAAAGCCAGGAGCAGTCTTGATAACCTGAAGTCCCGGGCGGAGTGTATTTGCTGTTGAGTGGCAGGCACCAGAAACGAATCCGTCTGCATCTCCAGCCTTCAAAATCAAAGCACCGTACATTGTGTGGTCTTTAAGAATTGCGGCCTTAGCTGCTGCAACATCAGCATACTCAGGAGCACCAGTCTTCTTGTTGATTTTTCCTTCGCGAGCTTTAAAAAGAAGTTCTGCATATTTGTCGGCATTTGCATCCTTTGCAGGATCAATGATTGTAACGCCTGAAAGGTCAGCATTGCTTCCGCTTGCTTTAATATCCTCATCGCTACCAATCAAAATGATTTTTGCGATTCCATCTTTTACAATTTTAGAAGCTGCTTCTACAACGCGCTTGTCTTCGCCTTCGCAAAGTACGATAGTTTTGTTAGCAGCCTTAGCTTTTTTAAGTAAGTCTTCTACGAAATTCATAATGTACCTCGGTCTCTAGAATACTACTATGACGCTTTTTTTACAATTAGTAATCTGGAGGCCTGATTAAAATCCGGGAGAGGTCGGGCGGCTTCCTTCCTGAGGCCCTCTGTTTGTGCCTGCTGATGAATCTGTATATACATAGCTGCTGCTTGTTGTAGAGAAACTTAAGCTTTCGCTTCCATCATCTGTTATTGAAGGAAGACTGGTGTACAGACCGTGGAATTGAGTTCCGCCATCTACGCTTACGCTGCTTCTTACTGTATATTCAATTCCAGTTGAAAGTTCGGGTGAAGAAAGAATCATGATTGAACCTGCACTTGAAGGCAGTGTGTATACAAATACCGGGTTATCATCTTCATCTACGATTGCCATAGTTCTGTTAGCGTTACCGTAAGAACTCTGTCCAAGAACTGCTGTGGTCTGGCTGCAGTTTGAAGGGGCAGAATAATTATTTGTTCCGAGTCCTGCGAGAAGACCACCTGTAATCTTAAATTGATTATTGTCGCAGTCAAAGGCACATTCTGGTTCTTTTACTCCAAGTGCAACAATTATTCCCCCGTTGATTGTAATGCCATTAGAACCGTTGGCGTCTATTGCGTCGTTTTGAGAACTGCAGGCATAAATGGCGCCGCCGTTGATTGTTATGTTGCCGCCGGCGTTTATTGCGTCGTCTGTGCTGTTAATGGTGATGGCACCTGCATTGATTATAAGGTTACCCTTTGCTTCAATTCCTTCCGGCGAGCATGATTCGCCTGTGCTGTTATTTTCATAAGGGGTACCTGTTGTTGTTATGCTGATATTGCCGCCGTTAATTTCTACATAAGGATCTGGAAGTGTTTTTGAAGTGCCGTTGAGAAAACTTGTATAGAGCAGAGACTTATTTGCGCTTGCTGTATAAGAGCTGTTTCCTATTACGCTTTCTGAAGATTTCCAGTGTGCGGTAATGCCCTTAGCGATTGTGTTGATTGTGAGGTTTCCTCCATTGATAATTACAAAGCCTGCGCTCGCTGTGTATTCTACAGCATCTTCATCAGCATCTTCGCCTTCTACTTTTATTCCGACACTTTCATCATCTGTGATAGTGCCTTTGCCTGTAAGGGAGATTGTTCCATTGTCAATAATAACACCGGTCAAACTTCTCAGGCAGTCGCGGCCACTTGTGCTGTTTACTGTAACATTCAGGGTAAGGTTTGCAATGCGGATATAATCTTTTGAATAAACTGCATGTTTATAACCATTGTTGATTACAGAAAGACTTCCACCGGCAGAGCTTGAACTTTCACCTGTAAAAATGAGGCTTCCCTTTGAATAAATTGACCCTTTCTTGTCATCATACATCGTATTGCTCTGGTAAAGACTACGGCTGTCTGTAAGTGTATTTGTAGTTCCTGCAGGGACAACAATAAATGTTCTCTTTTCTGATTTGAACCTTAGAACTGGTCCTGCGCCGTTATTACTCGAAAGATTTGCATTGTTGAGGACCACTGCGGCGTCTGCTTTTTTGTTTTTAATGAATATAGTTCCGCTGTAGCTTCCAGAAAGAATGTATTTAATTTTTTTTGTACCATTGTATTTAATTTCTATACCGGCTGCTGTTTCATCTTCAGAAGAATTATCTGTGGCTGTAATAGTAACATCAGATTCTGTAATGTCTCCGCTGTAACTTGCAGTCCAGCTGTTTTCATTGAGAGAAATAGAAATGGTGCCTTCGGCCGTAAAGTTTTCATAAAGGTCATCGGCAATTACGCAGAATGGTGTGGCAGAGCCTGTGTATACATATTCCTGTGCGTTTGTGTTTTCTGAGTAGTTGTCTTCAGTTTCGTCTGAGACACTGCTGCTGCAGCCTGTAAATAAAAAGAAAAATACTGATAAAAGTATTGCAAGAATGTAAGTGCCAAAATATAGAATAAAATAGCGGGTAAAGCCTAATGTTTTATTTTCGTTTTTTCTGGTGCTTTTCATAAAATCCTCCTGAGCTTTTAGCTCGATGCTTCTTACTCTACATCACAATAGCCTGTAAATCTTGAATTTACGCTAAGAGAATTCTGAGAAAAGTCTTATCAAAAAAAAGGCATTTTCTCATTTCTTTTTTTGAACTATGCCGTATAATTCAATTATGAAGTTTTTTAAAAGACAACTTCTAATACTTTTATTTTCTCTCCTTATGGCGGGTTTGTTTGCGGCTCCATCGGCTCCTGCAGCCCCGGCAACTGGTGCTTCGGCGCCGGCTGCCGGTAATCCGCCTCCTCACGGACCAGGCCCGGGGACTCCGCCTCCGCAGCATCCCCGTCCGCTTCCGCCATCTCCAAAAGATCCGGACAATATGCTTTATTACCGCGGTAACCGTACAGCCCAGGAAGATCTGCCGCTTACGGTAAATCAGGTAAAGGTAAGCAGAGTGGGGGTGGACCAGGTTGATGTTGAGATAGTTTTTAATCAGAGTATAAATCCGCGGTCTGTAAAAACTCACCGTATAACAATTGATGGAAGTGAACTGCCTCAAAATGTAAGCATCTGGTTTAATAAAAAAGGCGACACTGTAAAGTTTATGCTTGCATCAGAAAAAGATTCTCTTGAATTGGGGATTAAAGGAATTCGTGCCTTTAACGGAACTGTAATGAGTCCAACCCTGATTACGGTTCAGGTGGAAGCAGCTGCAGGTGAAGACTCTGCTGAATAAGAGAGGTTAAAATGAAAATACTTATAGTAGAAGATGACAAGGGGATTTCAGATTTTGTAATTCCGGAACTGGAGCATGAAGGCTATGAAACCTGCCTTGCAGTAACAGGCCGCCAAGCCCTTGAAAAATTCGAAAGCGAAAAACCAGACTTGATTCTGCTTGATATTATGCTTCCGGAATTGAACGGGCTTGAAGTTTTGCGTCGTATCCGGGCTGAGTCTTCAGTTCCTGTAATTCTGGAAACTGCCCGCGGTGAAACTATAGATAAAATCAACGGACTTAATCTTGGTGCAGATGATTATATTCCAAAGCCATTTGAAATTGAAGAACTGCTTGCCCGTATAAATGCTCTCTTCCGCCGTGTCAGTTATAATCAGCCTAAGGAATCAAGTCTTTCATACAAGAGCCTTAGCCTGAATCTGGACAGAATGAGTTTCAGCTTTGATGGGGGAGAGGAAGTTCAGCTTTCGAAAACAGAGTTTTTAATGCTGCGTCTTTTTGTCGAAAATCAGGGTAAGGTTTTGTCCCGTTCACAGATTATAGATGCCATCTGGGGCAAGGGGCATTTTATTGATGAGAATACAGTTGATGTTTACATTGGGTATCTGCGTTCAAAAATTTCTGAATTTACCAAAGACGGATATATCAAAACCGTGCGTGGCGCCGGTTATATGATTGTATAATCATCAGGAGTTACAGAAGTTTATGCTGAAAAAAATAAATCATTCATTTGCTGCCCGGCTTTCCCTTGTTTTTATGTTTATTTTGACCGGCGCGGTTATTATGCTCTCGCTGGGCTTTCTCTTTTTTCTGCGTTCTATGGTCAGGGGGAATCAGGTTACGGGACTCAAGCATGCAGAGTCTGCGGTCTTTACTGCATTTTCTGAAAGTGAAGGAAAAAGCTCTGAAGATGAATCATTATTTTTATTTCCAGATATTCCATATTTTCTGACTTATATTATTTATAATCCACAGACAGAAGAAGTGCTTGCAACTAATGATCCCTTTCTCCCTCTTTTAAAAGATACCCATGGCCGGGCAGTCCGCTATTATAAAAAGGATTTCTTTTTTGACGGAGATCTTGATGTCCTTTATTATGCCGTAAAGCATGGGCCTGTGGTCGTTGCAGTTGCAGAGAATATAGAACACAATGCCTTTACCGTTATTTTTGAAAAGCTTCCTCTTATTCTGCTTTTGATGATTCTGCCTATTCTTTTGATTTCTTTTTTGATTTCTCTTTTAATCACAAAAAATACAATCAGTCCTGTTGTAAAAATCACAAGGGCTGCGGGGGCAATGACAACAGAAAAGCTTGGAGGAGAACTTCCTTTAAGTGGCAGGGGAGATGAAATTGATGAATTGTCCTCAACCTTCAATAAACTCTTTATGAAAATTAAGGCAGACTTTGACCGAGAGCGTCAGTTTTCAAGTGATGTTTCTCATGAGCTCAATACTCCGCTTACAGTAATTTCCGGCCAGACCAGTCTGCTCCTGCGCTGGGGTAAGGATAATCCTGAACAGCTTGAAAAATCTTTGAATGCCATAAAAAACGAAACAAAATCAATGCATGCAATTATTGAAAACCTTCTGCAGATTTCGCGGATTGAAAGCGGTCGTATAAAGCCTCAGCTATGTCAGGTAGATTTGCAGGAGCTTTTTGAACGGGTGAGTGATGAGTTTGCTGCTCTTGCTCCAGAGGCTCATTTTGAATTTGATTTTCTAAATGATGATGGCCGTCACATAAATACAGACCCGGAAATGCTGCATCAGCTGATTACGGTGCTTGTTTCAAACAGTGTAAAATTTGCCGGCAGCACTTGCAGGGTAAAACTGCAGGCAGAAAGAATTGATGATACTTTACTTATGAGATTTGAGGATGATGGCCCTGGTTTTTCTCAGGAATCTCTGCCTCACATTTTTGAACGTTTTTACCGGGCTGATGAAGCTCATGTAAGGGCAGCGGGTGGTTCTGGGCTTGGTCTTTCAATTGCAAAAACTCTTTGCTCCGCTCTGGATGCTGAAATATCTGCTTATAATGCAGAACCTCACGGGGCAGTATTTGAAATCAGATTTGATAATCAGTAAATCAAAAAAAACTCTGATTAAATAACAGGTTCTGGTTAAATAAAAAGCCGGCGTATCAGCCGGCCTGTAATGTGCTCTCAGTCAACTGTGGACTGGCACTATAAATGTTCCAGCAGTAAGCCGCTGGCGCTTTATAAAAGTCTACGTATTATATAACCTCGACCAGGTTATCTCTCTTTGTCGGAAATTGCATATTGCCTCCCTTCAAGCAGCGGTGTACGTCCTCATCTCGTTCCTTGCTACATCTTTATAATAACACAGCTTTGTCATATTGCAAGGAAAAAAATGCTCTTTTGACGAAAAATATCATTGTTGAATTAAACGCCTTTCTATAGTAAAATATTATATTCATTTTTTATACTTTTGGGGGTTCCTTTATGGAAGAGATACTTGATTTACTGCGTCAGAATGCACGTCTTTCTGTTGAAGACATTGCAGCTATGACAAAGAAAACTACGGACGAGGTTAAGCAGATTATTAAGAAGCTTGAAGACGACGGAGTTATTCTCAAGTACGCGGCCATTGTGAATCCGGAAAAAGACAGAGTCGCGAAGGACAAGGTTGTCGCGGAAATTCAGATTCAGGTTCAGCCGCAGCGCGAGCACGGCTTTGATGCCATTGCGGATAGAATTTACCGCTTTCCACAGGTTAAGTCGCTTTATCTTATGAGCGGCGGTTATGACCTTAAGGTTTTGATTGAAGGTGACAATCTTAAAGATGTTGCCCTTTTTGTAAGCGAAAAGCTTTCTACTCTCGAAGGTGTTCGCTCAACTAAGACTAACTTTGTTTTGAAAACTTATAAAGAAAACGACATTGTTTATGTTGAAGATGAGAGAGACCGCCGCGAGGGTGTACAGGCATAGGACTATAAATGAATACACGAGAAGATAAATTCAGCTCAAAGATGATGGAGATTCCGCCTTCTGGAATCCGTAAGTTTTTTGAGCTTTGCATTGGACATGATGATATTATTTCACTGGGTGTCGGCGAGCCTGACTTTCCGACTCCATGGATTATGAGGGAAGAGGCTTTTTACCATCTGGAAAAGGGCCACACTTCTTATACTTCTAACTGGGGTTTGATTGAGCTTCGCGAGGAAATTGCAAAATACCTTGAACGCTACAAGCTTTACTATGACCCAAAAACTGAGATTCTGCCGACAATCGGTGCCAGCGAGGGACTGGACCTTGTGCTCCGTTCTATTTTGAATCCGGGGGACGAGATTATTGTATGCGAGCCTTGCTATGTTTCTTATCAGCCGCTGGCTGCCCTTTGCGACGCTAAGGTTATTCACCTGGACACAAGTGTGAACGGATTTTATCCTACTGCTGAACAGATTGAAGCGGCCTGCACTGAGAAAACCAAGGCTGTAATGTTCTGTTCGCCAAGTAACCCGACCGGCCGCATTATTCCTGCCGACGAGCTTGCAAAAATTGCCGAGGTTGTAAAAAAGCATCAGATCTGGTGTCTCAGCGATGAGATTTACTGCGAGCTTTTGTATGATGGACACAAGCATGTTTCAATCGGTGAGTTCCCTGGCATGAAAGATTACGCAATTATTTTCAACGGCTTTTCTAAGTCTTTTGCCATGACCGGCTGGCGTATCGGTTACATTGCAGCTCCTCATGACTTACTCGTACAGTGCTGTAAGCTTCATGCTTATTCTTCTATTTGTCCGCCGATTTTCAGTCAGTATGCGGCTGCAGAAGGCCTCCGCCACGGCTGGGATGAGGTTGAAAAAATGCGCGTAAGCTATCAGCAGCGCCGTAATATCATGCATAAGGCTTTTGTTGATATGGGCCTCCCTTGTGTTGAACCTGAGGGTGCTTTTTATATGTTCCCGGATATCCGCCCTACAGGAATGACTTCCGAAGAATTTGCGACAGAGGCTATTTCAAAGTATAATGTAGCAGTAGTTCCGGGCACTTGTTTTGGTCAGGGCGGTGAGGGCTTTATCCGCTGCTGTTATGCAACTGATATCAATAAAATCAAGATTGCTATGGAAAGACTTGCTCAGCTTGTAAAAGAAAAAACTGGCAAATAAAACGGAGAAAGGTAAAGACGGATGATTTTTTCAATCTTAATTGCTGTAATAGTTGCGTTACTTCTTATTACTATAATCTTTACGGTTAAAGGAATAAAACGTAAGGATGAGAAAAAAGATGTAAGCCAGAAGATTCAGAAGAAGGGAAAATCTGCAATTCTTAAAGAAGCAGAAAAAAAACTTGCACATGATCCTCACAATGTTCCTTCTCTGGAGCTTATTGGCGACCTTTATTACGGTGAAAAAGACTGGGAAAAAGTCTGGAATATTTATAAAACTCTTTATGATATTTCTTCAGTCCATCCGGAGGTAGATATTGCAAAGTCTGCCCTCCGTATGGGTATTGCTGCTTATAATCTTGGAAAGAATGAAGATGCTATAAGTGCACTTATGCTTTCCATTAAAAAAGATCCGAATAATTTTGAATGTAATATGACCCTTGGAAGAGCCCTTATGAAATCTAATGCCTTTGATAAAGCAGTTTACTGTTTTAAAAAGGCAAAGGCGATTCAGCCGGAAAATAATGAAGTAAATATGCTTCTTGGAACAGCTCTCTATAAAAATCAGAAATACAGAGATTGTCTGCCTTTCTTAAAACGTGTACTTGATGAAAATCCGGGAAATAAGGAAGTTCTTTTTGAAATGGCTGTTTCCATGACTGAATGCGGTATGGGAGATAAGGCTCTTAAGGTATTTATGCATCTTCGTCCGGATCCGGAATTTGGTGCCCAGGCTTGTCTCGAAGCCGGTAAAATGCACGAGCGTGTAAAAGATTTTGCCAATGCGGTAAAAGATTACGAAATTGCCCTTCGTCTTCCTAATGTGCAGGAACAGATTTTGCTGCAGATTAAATATCGACTTGCCAATACCTGTATTGGTTTGAATGATATTTCAAAGGCCTTGATTTATTTACGTCAGATTCAGGCGGCAAAGCAGGGCTATAAGGATGTTGATGCCCTAGTTACCCGCTATGCTGAATTAAACCAGAATAAAAATCTTCAGACTTATCTTATGTCCGGCACCAGTGATTTCGTGGCTTTGTGCCGTAAGTTTATTGCGACTTATTACAAGGATGCCTTTGTTAAGGTAGAGGATGTTCAGGTTGCATCTGAAAGTGTAGAAATTATCTGCGAGGTTGAAACTTCAAAATGGGAAGCAAAGCAGATGTTCCGTTTTTACCGAACTCAGAATGTTATTGGTGATATTAATGTCCGCGATTTCCACAGTAAGCTTCGTGATACAAAGTGCGACAATGGTGTCTGCATTACTATGGGAAACTTTTCGGAAAGTGCGCATAAATATATCGACGGCCGCCCTGTAGATTTAATCGAAAAGGATGAACTGGTTAAAATTCTGAAAAGAATTAATATGTTTAATTAGCCGAATTATGTCATGCTGAACTTGTTTCAGCATCTGATAATAGACCCCGAAACGAGTTCGGGGTGACGGGCAATATTTATGAATATCTGTTTATTTTCAAAAGAAGAAATATCTCACCCCCTGCCACTGCGCGATGAACGTGCCCAGCATATAATTAAGGTTCTTCACAAAAAGGCCGGCGATTCTTTCACAGCCGGTGTGATTGACGGTTCAAGCGGAAGTGCAGTAATCCGCGAAATAAGTGACGATGGAATAGTTTTTGATTTTACTGCCGGCGGCGACGGTAAGCCTCTTACTAAGCTTGAAATGATAATTGGTTTTCCTCGTCCTATTCAGCTCAAACGTCTTTTACGCGATATTGCGGCTCTTGGTGTGGGGCGAGTTCATCTAACCGGTACAGATTTGGGCGAAAAATCTTACATGCAGTCTAATCTTGTGGAGAGGGGCTCTGCTTATCAGATGCTGCTGGACGGAACCGTTCAGGCGGGCTCGACACATGTTCCGGAGTTGTGTCTTTATAAAACCATGGATGAATGTCTGGAGGCTGTAACAGCCGGGGAGGATGGAACTGCTGCTTTGGCCGGGGTTCTGCTTGCCCTCGATAACGTAAATCCTTCGGCGCGGCTGGCTGATGCTGTAAAGCAGGCTGGTTCTGTAGGGGCGGTTGAAGGCTCTCGGGTGATTGCCGCTATTGGCAGTGAGCGGGGCTGGACAGACAGAGAACGCCGTTTACTTGAAGATAAGGGCTTTGTACGCTGTGGAATGGGAGAACGTATAATGCGTACTGAGACTGCGGCTACAGTTGCGGGTGCGATAATTCTGTCAGAACTGGGGATTATTTAGATTCATTAATCTTCTTCAGAATATTTTCCATCGAATCAATCAATTCTGAAACAGTTTTAAAATTCTCACTTAAATTCAGCTGATAAAAAATCTGGGTGCCAACCTTGAGAGGCTTTATAAGGCCTGAGTCTTTGAGAACTTTAAGGTGGTGGGAAATTGCAGGACGAGAAAGCTTTGATTTTGCAGAAAGATTAGAAACATTTATGCCTTCTTTACCGGCTTCTGCAATATCCATAATCAGCTGCTGGCGGTATTCATCGCTCATGGCAATAAAAAAAGGAACGCAGGAATTTAAGGTTTTCAGAGTCTTCTTGATTTCGGCTTTATCTATCACTTTTTTACCTCTACAAATAAGAATAAAATGAAAAATCTCACTTGTCAATATGATTAAATGATTAAAAAATTAAACATTTAATCAAAAATTTATTGACTTTAAAAGCTTCTGTTATTATATTCTCTGTTATAAGGTTTAAGTGTTTAAGAAATTAAACGGATAAACTAAAATTATAAGGAGATTTTTTAGTATGAAAGCAGCTAGAGCTTTTTTTAAGCGCCCATGGATTATTATCGCTGTTTGCGTAATCCTTACAGGCCTTCTCGGCTTCTTTGTAACAAGCCTTGGAATTGACAATTCTATTCGTCAGTTCCTTCCACAAAAAGACGCTTCTTATACTCGTCTCACTGAAACAGAAGATCAGTTTGGAAGCATGATTGTAATTGGCGTAAGTCTCGAATCTACAAAAGGTACCGTACTTACACCGGAAAATATTGAAGTTGTCAGAAAGATTTCTGACCGTGTTCTTGAGCTTCCTCAGATCGAGGGAGTTGATTCACTTACTCATATTGATTATGTCTGTGAATCTGATGGTTCGATTTCTGCCAGCCAGCTTATACCTGATACTTACACAGGCTCTGCTGAAGATATCGCCCAGCTGGAAGGCCGCCTTGCAGAATGGAGCGACATGTACAACCGCGTTATTGTAAATGATGATAATACTGCAACTCAGATGCAGATTACTCTTCACTCAATGACTCCTGAAGAAAAAGCCACTTCAAAAATCACAGATGCTGAACGTCAGCAGAAAATCCTGGAAGAGGTTAGGGCTATAGTTCTTGAGGAAGTTGAAGGGCATCCTCTTAAGTGTAAGATTTACGGCGATCCTGTAGTTGCAGAAAGTGCCCGCAAGTTTATGATTTCTGACCTTTGTGCCTTGATTCCTCTTGTAATCATTGTTGTTTTGCTGTCACTTTTCTTCAGCTTTAAGACACTGGATGGAACTCTGCTTCCGCTTATCACAGTTGTTATGTCAGCCGCCTGGACAATGGGACTTATGGCTTTGCTTGGAATCACCTTTACTCTGGTTTCAAGCGTTATTCCTGTTGCCTTAATAGCCGTTGGTTCTGCTTACGGTATTCACGTTCTTACACATTATTATGTTGCACTTGATGGGGTAGAAGGAGAGCTTACCCGTGAAAAATATGAAGAGGCAATTTTTGCCGGACTTAAAGAAGTAATGAAGGCTGTCCTCCTTGCCGGCATTACTACAATCGTGGGCTTTATCTCCCTCGTTTCAAGTCCTATTGAACCTCTTCACAGCTTTGCAATCTTCACTGCAATTGGTGTTGGTATTGCTCTCCTGCTTTCCATCACTTTTATTCCGGCCCTGCTTTTGTGCAAGGACTTTAAGAAGGTTCAGGCCGGCCGTGAAAGAATGAAGCATCTTACAGAAAAGGTTCAGCGTCGTCTTGAACGTGCCCGTCAGCTTGCCGGTGGTAAGGAAATGAAGGAAGCAAGTGGAAATACTCTTTACAGTATTTATCACTTCTTCTGTGGCAGCCGTGTTCGTCTTGTTCTTTTTACCCTTGTGATTCTGGGCATATCTTATGCCGGCCTTCGTATGCTCAAGATTGATACTGCGATTGTAAATTACTTCCCTGAGAACTGCCAGCTTCGTCAGGATATCAAATCTATTGATAAAAACTTTGCCGGAACTAACAGCCTTTACTTTACAATTTCCGGTCAGGAAAAGGGTGACCTTACAAAGCCTGAGATTCTCAAGGCTGTTGATGATATGCAGACTTACCTTGCTGAAAATTACGAGGGAATAGGTAAAATTGTTTCTTTCACAACCTTCATTAAACGTATAAATCAGGTATGGCATGTACCGACAAGTGAGGCTGCGGGTGCTGACTCGGGTCTGGCTGCCGGTGATGATTCCATGCTTTTGCCGCAGACTGCAAATACAGATGCGGGCGAAGGTTTTGATGACTTTGACAGCTTTGATGACTTCGGTGATTTTGGCGACTTTGCCGCAGATGACGGCTTCGATGATTTTGGAGATTTTGGTGATTCTTCTGAAACTACAGCCACTTCAGCCGTTGCAGATACAGACTGGGTTGACCCTAACATCGAATATGCAGAAAAGCTTTCTAAGCCTATGACCACTCAGGAAGTTCTTGCAATGCTCAACCGTGCTTATGTAGCTGCCGGAGCAAAAAATGCTACACCAGAAAAAATGCTTACCGAACTCGAGAAAGAATGCAACTATAACGGAATGGCTTACTATGAGATTCCTTATGATCCTGCAAAGTATCCTGTTCCTACTCGCGAAGAGCTGGCTGGTGTTGTAAACGGATATCTGACCTTGCTTTCTGGTTCTCTCGACCGCTTCGTTGATGATGACATGAGCCCACGTGTAATGCGTGTTACTTGCCAGCTCCGCAACCACTCAACAGAAGAAACTGGTGACATTATAGCCGCTGCAAAGAACTTTGCCGCAGAGCACTTCCCTGAAGGCTACACAATCGAAGCAACCGGTGCCGGTGAAATGGAATACACAATGACAAAGATGATTGTATCAAGCCAGATTCAGAGCCTTTTGATTTCTCTGATTTCTGTCTTCATCATCATCACAATTGCCTTTGGTTCAGGCTGGGCCGGACTTGTTGGTGCAGTTCCTCTCGCCCTTGCAATTCTTTTGAACTACATGGTAATGGGCTTTGCCGGAATCAACCTTGACCTTGTAACAAGCATTATCGCTTCAGTTGCAGTTGGTGTCGGCATAGACTACACAATCCACTTCCTTACAACTTATAAGGAAGAGCGTGCAAAAACAGACAACCTGGAAATTGTTACCCGCGAGACCTTCCGCAAGTCTGGTCACGGTATTGTAACAAACGCCCTTGCAGTTGGACTTGGCTTCCTGGTTCTCTGCTTCTCTAAGTTCGTCGTACTCCGCTACATCGGTGTACTCGTAGCAATCGTAATGTTCACATCAAGTTACCTCGCAATGACAATCATTCCTGGAATCCTGAATGTGTTCGAACCTAAGTTTATTTCTAAACAGAAGAAAAATAAATAAATAGATCCCCGGGTCAAGCCCGGGGATGACAGATGTGTCATCCTCCGGCTTGACCGGAGGATCCAAATAAGGAGATATAATATGAAACATTCAAAGACACTTGCAGTTTTGACTGCACTTACAATTTTCGCTGGTTCAGCTTTCGCAGATGCAAAGGGAACTGAAATTATGACAACTGTTGCAGACTTCAAAAAGCCTAGCTTCTCTCGCAGCCAGGTTATTATGAGCCTGCAGGACAAGAGCGGTGCAAAAGAAGACCGCCAGATTATTGAGTACGGAAAAGAAGCTGACGGTAAAACTTACGTTGTAATGGACTTCAAGGGACCTGCTAACGTAAAGGACACCCGCTTCCTTCAGATTACAAATGACAATGGTCCTGATGACAAGTTCATCTATCTGCCATCGCTTAAATCAGTTCGTCGTGTAAACTCTAGCGAAGGTTCAAAATCCTTTATGGGTTCAGATGCAACTTACGATGATCTTTCAACCCGCGACGTTTCAGAAGATGATCACCAGTATCTGCGTGAAGAATCTATTACAGTAGAAAGCGGCAAGGCTTATGACTGCTATGTAATCAAAGAAGTTCCTCTCGACAAAAAAGGAACTCAGTACAACTACCGCATGGTTTGGGTTGATAAGGAAACAATGTACCCGATCCACACAGAGATGTACGACAAGAACGACAAGCTGGTAAAGGTTCTCGAAGTTTTGAACATTCAGAAAATCGACGGCTACGATATGCCAATGGAAAACAAACTCAAGAACGTTCAGACCGGCCACAGCACAACCCTTAAGATTCTTAAGGTTGAGGTAGATAAGCCACTCCCAGACAGAGTATTCACACAGAACTTCCTTACTACAGGAAAATAAGAGGCATTCTATGAAACTTAATAAATACATTCTTATGGCTTCGGCTCTTTTGATGGGAGCTGCTGCTTATGCCGATGACTTTGACGATTTCGGCTCTTTTGGTGATGATGGTGCTGACAGCGCTGCCAGCAAAATTGAAGTAAATGGAAGTGCGGAAACAGAAATCCGTGCCTATGTTGATACAAGCGATAAAGAAGATAAAGATGGTGCAGACAAAGTAGAAATGGATGTTACACCTTCTGCTTCGATCGACCTTTCTTACAGCGGAAATAAATCTGACATTTCGCTTACTTTGAAAATTGATGAGGACACAATCAAAAATCATCCGGAAGATGTAATTGATGAAGCTGTTCTCCGCGGCTACTTTGGAAACCTCACCCTTGAGGCTGGTAAAATGAAGGTTGTATGGGGTAAGGGAGATAAGCTCCACGTGCTCGATAACTTCAATGCAGACGACTATTCAGATTTTATCATTCCTGATTATCTGGACCGCCGCATCAGTACTCCAATGGTTCGCGCAGTTTACAGCCTGCCTTTTGCGAACATGAATCTTGAAGGCGTGTATACACCACTTCTTCCTGTAGACAGATTTGCAAGCGATGGACGCTGGACTCCGGCTCAGGTAAATGCTTTGACAGGTGCTGTAACAGAAGCTGCAAAGAATAAAGTTGCCGATGCCTTTACAAGATATACAAGTGCTACTGCAACTGCAGGAACCCTGAAAGCTCTTGGAGCAGATGCACAGGCGGCAGAGACTGCATATAAAACTGCAATGATGACAGCTGCGGCTCAGGAAGCGGCAGGTGCAAACTGGTCAGGTATGACAGAAACTCAGAAAGCACAGGCAGTTGCTGACTGTATGGCAAATTACGACGCAATTATGGCTACACAGAAAACTACTATTGAAACTGGCCTTAGAACTGCAGGTATGGGAGCTTATATTGATAATCTGAAAGTTGCCGCAGAAACTTATGCTGTAGCCTGCAAGGAAACCGGCTTTACTGCTGACGATATTGAAGATGAGGTAAAGGCTGCCGGAACTGAATATATGCTGGCACTTGAGAATGCAAATACACTTTCTGCAAATCCGGACGTAATTTACCCTGATCTGTGGACACTTAAATACGGACAGTTTGGAGGCCGTGCAACCTGGACACTCGGTCAGGTTGATATGGGAATCAGCTACTACAACGGCTGGTACAAGCAGCCTTCATTTAATGCCGAAAAACTGGATAGTTTTTTGAATGCTTATCTTGCAAATGGCTCTGTTTCAGAAGAAGATAAATTCCTTGCTTACGACAAAAAACAGACCTTCGGACTTGAAGCATCTTCTGTAATCTGGCACTTCAATGTACGCGGTGAGTTCGCTTACAATCTTACTGATGATGTTGATGGTACAGATCCTTGGGTACACAACAACTCAATTGCCTGGTTGGGCGGATTTGACATCGACCTTCCATTCTGGAACGCTAACCTGAACGTACAGGAAACTGGAAGCTTTATCCTTCACGGAGATGAATGTGATGATTTTGCTGCTGACGTAGATTACAACAGCAAGGGCTACACAAACAACAAGCTTGTATGTAACATCACAACTTCATTCCTTAACGATAAGCTTGCTCCAGAAGTAACAGTAATGTATGGTATTGAGCGCGGCGACCTTGTTGTAATGCCAAAGCTTGCTTTTAAGCCGGATCAGAATCTTACACTTACTGCCAGCGGTATGATTATCAACTGCGCAGATGAAGACAGCGAGTTCTACGGCTGGAGAAAGAACAGCTTTGCAAGTCTTACTGCAGAATATGCATTTTAATGAATGATGTGGTTTCGATACGCCCTTTGGGCTACTCAACCACCGGTGATTGAGTAGGCTGAAGGCCGTATCGAAATCACCATTTTTTCTTTCTTTTCCTCTTTTACAATCTTTAAAATACAATTAAAATGGGGGAGAGGTTTTTGAATTGAACAACGAAAGAATTAAAGAAATCCTGCTGGACCTTTCTCCCTGTGAGATTGATTTTACAGTTATCCAGACAGGTAAAGAAAGCAAAAGAGTAAACGGATTTTATAAACCGGATACACACGAAATCTATATACATAATCTGAACTTAAAAACTGATAACATGCTGATTTATACAGCAATTCACGAATATACCCATCATCTTTGTACTATAGAAAAGCAGGAAAATGACCCGAGCTATGGCAAAGCCTGCAAGGTTCACACCCAGGAATTCTGGGCAAAGTTTGGAGACCTTCTCAAAATTGCAGAAGAAAAAGGTTATTACTCAATCGGCTGGGAAAGCAACGAAGAACTCAAGGCTCTTACTCAGGACATCAAGGAAAATTACCTTGCAAAAAACGGTCAGCTCATGCAGGAGTTTGGTAAAAAGCTTGCCCGTGCCTTTGACCTTTGTCAGGAAGCAGATATCCGTTACGAAGATTATGTAGACCGTGTTCTATGCCTACCACGCAATGCCGCAAAAGACATCAGAAAGGTTGGTGCTATAGAGGTAAATCCTGCCATCGGTTTTGAAAACATGAAGGTGGTTGCCAGTGTTCGCAAAAAGGATGACCGTGCTCAGGTTGAACAGGAATTCCTGAATGGCGGAAAGAGCCCTTCTTCTGTCCGCGAAATGATGAAACAGAAATCAGCTCAGGCAAGCGGAAATGATCCTAAAACAAAGCTTGAACGAGAAAAGTCCCGCCTTGAAAAAACAATTGCCCAGCTTACCCAGCGCCTTGAATATGTGGAGGAAAGCCTTGCCAGTTTGTAAATCAAAAAAGACTGTTGCTTTGACGGCCGGACTTCTTTTATGTGCAGCTTTTACACTTTCCCTTTCTGCTCAGTCTATGGAAATGCCCGAAATGCCGGAGATGCCTTCCATGCCGGCGGTCGGAGGTGGTTTTTATACACCAAGTTTTCCTAACCGCCCTAATAAAACAAAACAGTCAACAACAGATGCAGAAGCTTCGAAAGAAAAAACAGAATCAGTTCTTACAGAAGCAATTACCCCGGAAAGTGTACTGACTTCTGCCTTGAACAAAAGTAATACACTGACTGCAACGGATATTTCTTCTCTTTATGATTCAGGACTTTTTAGTAATATTTCATCACTTGGTTCTGCAGGCAGTCTTTCAAATTATTCAACATCAACTTCGACAAACGTTCTGCTTCAGCAGGTTTTGAATAATCTTAATGATTTGAAAAAGCAGCAGCAGAGTGCAAGTCCAAAAGAAAAGAATGAACTGAATGCAACAAAAACAGATGCAGAAAGCTTTAAGAAAAGAGAGCCCTCTGTTTTACGATTTAAGGTAAACGGCTATAACATTTCGGACTCATTAACAAAGGTGTTTTTCAGCGATACAGAAGCAGACGGAAGTTTTCTTTTTACCGGAGACAGAAAATACTTTGTCGGACAACAGGTTCGCACTGAAACCTTCTATATGCTTTTTAAGACTGTCAGTTCAAACGGTTCTTCACTTACATATAAAGTACAGCCAAGTATTGTACAGGATTATAAGAATGAAAATTCTTATATGTACAGACTTGCCGGTGTAAAAAATCTTACTGCCGAAAAAACAGGAAATCTTGTTGTTATTCATTATTCAAGCGATTCTGTTAATGCTGATGTACTGCTTGATATAGACAGTAAGTAGACATTCGGTGGTTGAGTACCGAAGGCGTATCGAAACCATCTGTAAAGGTATTTATTTATGATAGATTTAATCGAAGGACTTAAAAAATGTGGTATTCCGGAAGCATTTTGTGCTGATCTTGCACAAAAGATGGAAGCCTATATAAAAGAAATCATACTTTTTAATTCTGCTTACAATCTTACAAATACCAGTGACCGCGATGAATTAGTAGTGCGTCATATTTTCGACTCTCTTGCCGCCTGGGGAAAAATAAAAAATCTGGTTTCGATACGTTCTTCGGACTACTCAACCAGCGGAGAAACTCTTGTAATTGCTGACATTGGCAGTGGTGGCGGGCTTCCCGGAATTCCGCTTGCGGCTGCCTTTTCGCTTTGCCCCGAATTCAGTAATGTTCGTTTTGAACTTGTAGAGCGTATGGAAAAGCGCTGTGCTTTCCTTGAAAACTGCGCCGCAATCCTGGGTCTTAAAAATGTTACTGTTGTAAACAGCGAAGCAGAAAGAGTGGCGGCAGAAGCCTATGATTTAATTACCTTCAGAGCCTTCCGTCCGCTGGACAAAAAAATGACTAAAACGCTTTTACGCATAGTAAAGCCTTCAGGATTTCTCTGTGCCTATAAAGCAAAAGAAACAAGTATAAAAGAAGAAATGGATGCAATCGTTTCTCTGGTTCCTGATTATCAGGTTCAGCCTCTTTCAGTTCCGGGACTCGAGGATTCCGAACGAAATCTTGTAATTATAAGAAAATAGATGCCGAAACAAGTTCGGCATGACCTGTCATCCTGAACTTGTTTCAGGATCTATGTAGGAGATATTAATGAGCTTAATAAAAAAAGATAAAAACCGTACACCTGCCCAGGTAGTGGTACAGGATGTAGTAAAAGTAAAAAAGAATGAAAGGGTTTTGATTATTGCAAATCCGGCTACTGCAGAAATTGCCCAGGATTTGTATGCAGCCAGCTGTGAGGCCGGTGCAACAACAACCCTTATGTATCAGCCGGATAAAACTTCTTTTGATAATGCTAACCCGGAAGTTCTTGCTGCAATTGCAAGTCAGCCTGAGGTTTGTTTTTCTATTTCAAATATCAAGCTTGGAAAAGATCCACAGGCTACGGCAAATCCATATACAACAGAAGACGGTCAGAAATTTACTCATATTTTTGACTACCTTATGGATGGAAAGAAAACAATGCGCGGGGCCTGGACTCCAGGAATTACCCCGGATATGATGAACCGTACTGCTGCCATAGATTACAAGGAGCTGCAGACCCGCTGCGCAAAACTTACAGAAATCTTTAAGGGAGCAGTGAGTGTACGGGTAACAGCACCGGCCGGTACAGACCTGATAGTTCCGGTTAATGGACGTGCTCTTCTGTCAGATGACGGAGATTTTTCAAAGCCTGGAAGCGGCGGAAACATTCCGGCTGGTGAAGTATTTATTAGCCCTGTAGTTGGCGGAAGTCAGCTTAAAGGTGCAGACGGAAATGTGCTTGAGCAGCAGAGCGACGGCTGTGAAGGCGTAATTGTTTATGATGGTTCCATGACTTTTTCTGACGGAGACTCAATCCTCGAAACACCTATTACCTGTAAAGTAGAAAAGGGGTACGTAACAGAAATTACAGGCGGAGCCGAAGCCCGCAGACTTCTCAAAACAATTATGGAAGCAGAGCTCAGACCTTTTGTTCTCGAAAAGGAAGGAAAACTTCCACAGGGACAGGCTGCAGTTTATAAGAAAAATGCCCGCAATATCGGTGAACTTGGAATCGGTTTGAATCCGGCTGCAAATATAACCGGAAATATGCTGGAAGATGAAAAAGCTTTCCATACCTGCCATTTTGCAATCGGTGAAAATTACGACAACGATGCGCCAAGCCTGATTCATCTGGATGGCGTAGTTCGTGAACCGACAATTACTCTTACTTATAGTGATGGTAGTACCCGTACTATTTTACAGGATGGAGCACTTTTATGAGTAAAAAAAAGGACAGAAGAATAAAGCGTTTACAGAGGCTGCCTGTCTGGCCTGCTGTAGTAGAAATGATTATAACAGAGCTGGTCATTTTTTCACTTTCTTTATTTATTTGTGCCTTATCGCTCTTTGGTATCTTAAACACCTTAATCCTTAATATAGCAAACGAATGTCAGACTGTAGTACAGGCTGTAGAAGAAAACTGGTATAAAGAAAGCAGGGAAGATTTGCAAAAACGTCTTTCTTCATTTGAAGAATCTTACAGTGATATTAATAAAATCTATATTGATGACAGCAATAACATCAAAGGACTCTTTCCTCAGTTAAAAGACTACTATGATTCCGAAGCAGAAAGACTTCTTGAAAGTGTTGGAATGGTTCATTTTTTTGATAAGGAATATAATGAGGAAAACCTTAATCTTTTCTTTTCAAATGGAAAAATAAAGCTTTCTGTAAGTGACCTTGAATCAGAGGATGATGAATACAATATAAATTCAGCAGAGCAAGATTTTTCAGCAATTTTAATAAATCCAAAAAATCTTGCAAAATCAGTAAACCTCAAGCAGGTTCTTAGAGACAGGGAATTTCTTGGCTGGGCTTCGCTGGATAGTATTGGGCTTCATGTAATTTCTATTTATGCGACAAAAATTCCAGGAGTTCATCTTTGCTTTAAGAATGTTTATAAATTGAATGCTTTTCAGTTCAATCTCTTTTGTACCATTCTTGTTTTCTTTATGCTTACAATTATTGCAAGTGTAATTTATGAAATAACAAAGGTTGTTAAACTGATTCATGAAAGAGTAAGATTAAACAAACTTGTTACAACAGATACAATTACAGGTGGATACAATAAAGATTATTTTCTGCAGAAAGCTAAAAAAGAAATATCCCGCGGCCATCGCAATTATGCAGTCGTTCAGCTTCGTTTAGAAAAATACAGGAATTTCTGTATGGCTTACGGAGTTAAACAGGGTGAAAATCTTCTGGAAGAATTAAATGCAAATATGGTAGAACTTCTGGGTAAAAAAGAAATTGTTGCCCATGTAGAAAAATCAGATTTTGCTCTTTTGCTTTCTTATCAGAATGAAGAAACATTAAATATCCGTATAAAGAATATAATGAATATTCTTCGTGAAAGACGGGGTGGACAGCATCTTACTTTCTCTGCCGGAGTGTGCCCGGTAATGTCAAAGAACTGTGATGTTTCTCTGGTGCTTACCTGTGCAGGTCTTGCTGTTCCAAAGACAATTAAATTACAGGACGAAATTGTATGGTTTGATGATTCAATGAAGGAAGAACAGGTCTGGGAACGCCGCATTGAAGATGATATGGAAAAGGCTCTGGAAAATCATGAGTTCCAGGTTTATCTTCAGCCAAAGTATTCTACAAAGGGAGAAAAACTTTCTGCAGCAGAGGCCCTTGTAAGATGGACTCATCCGGTACTTGGTTTTATAAGCCCCGGAAAGTTTATTCCAATTTTTGAAAGAAACGGTTTCATTCTGCAGCTGGATGACTACATGCTGGAAAGTATTGCACATCTTCAGGCGGCATGGGCAGAGCAGGGAAAAGAACTTGTTCCAATTTCAGTAAATGTTTCTCGTGCTCATTTTGCAGAAGATAATCTTGCTGAGCATATCTGTGGGATTGTAGATAAGTATAAGGTGCCACACCAGTATATTGAACTTGAACTTACAGAATCTGCCTTCTTTGATGATAAGACTGTCTTGCTAACTACCGTTCGTAAGTTAAAAGATTTTGGATTTAAAGTGTCAATGGACGATTTTGGAGCAGGCTATTCATCATTAAATTCTCTCAAAGAATTGCCGCTTGATATTATTAAACTTGATGCAGAATTCTTCCGAAGTGTAGATGATATAGAGCGTTCAAATCTTATAGTTGGACAGACAATTACACTTGCCAAAAAACTTGGAATGGAAATTGTTGCAGAAGGAATTGAAACCCGTGAACAGGTAGACTTCCTTGCAAAACAGGATTGTGACCTTATCCAGGGCTTCTATTTCTCAAAACCACTTCCGGTTGCTGAGTTTGAAGAAAAAGCATATCCGGTGGTTGAGTAGACCGAAGGTCGTATCGAAACCACTCTCAAAAAAAGAGGAATAATATGAAAAAAAGAAATAGTATTTTATTACTTTCGTTGGTATTTATAACATTTACTGCCTGCGCTAAATCAAAAAGCAGTACTGTTAAACCGGCTGAAGTTGAAGCTGCTAGACAAGCAGTATTAAACCCCGAAATAGAAAAGCTTAACCGTGTACTTGTTTCTATGAGCCCACGTTGTAAGGCTGCAATTTCTAACGGAGATGCGGAAGAGTTTCTTGCGGACTTAAAAAAAGTTCTGGCAACTCGTTCTGATTTTTCTAATGATGATTTGAGCCCATTTTTCTTAATTGATAAAACTCATAAAGTTAGTGCAGACTACGAACCAAAAGGGTTAATTCATCTTGAAAAAAATGATTTATACGCAATCAATAAAAATAATTTAAGCTTACGTCCCGAGGCTTTTAATGCCCTGCAGGTTCTGGCCACCGCAGCAAAAAAAGACGGCGTTACACTTACCGTCAGCTCTACCTACCGCTCCTATGACTATCAGAAAAATCTTTTTGATTACTGGGTAAGTGTAGACGGGCTCGAAGAAGCAGAACGCGAAAGTGCCCGCCCTGGTACGAGTCAGCATCAGCTTGGTATGGCACTGGACTTTGCTCCGGTAGACGATGCCTTTGACCAGACTCCGGGCGGAAAATGGGTTTATGAAAATGCCGCAAAATACGGCTGGTCTTTAAGCTTTCCAAAGGGCTACGAGGATGTTACCGGATACCGCTGGGAATGCTGGCATTTCCGCTATATCGGGGTAGAAGCCTGCAAGTTCCAGAAAAAGTGGTTCAGCGATGTCCAGCAGTTTATGATTGAGTTCATAAACTGCTGGCTCGAAACAAATTAAACGTGAATATTTGCAATCTGCTCAATAATTAAAGATGTGTCATCCTTAAGGTGCTTTGCGGCATCTTCTACAGCATGAGTTCCATCTTTCATCTGAGAAAGACTCTGTAAAAGCAGATTATTACCGGCATTCTGTTCATCCATAGAATTCTTTACCTGCAGCTCCTGGTCTTTTACCTGGCCTGCAAGGGAAACTACAGAATCAAATTCACTCTGAACCGTTCCTGCTTTAGAGTATGCATTATCAACCATCTGCTTGATGGTCTTAAGAACTTCACCAATCTGTTTAGCCTGACGACCAGAGTCTTCTGCAAGCTTACGAATTTCGTCTGCAACGACACTAAAGCCCGCACCGAATTCACCGGCATGGGCAGCTTCAATAGCGGCGTTCATGGCAAGTAAGTTTGTCTGACTTGAAATCTGACCAATTACCTTACTCATTTCAACCAGCTGCTTAGACTCTTTTTCAATCTCGCCGACCAGACCTGTTACTTCCTGCAGATTTGTTCGTCCGATGTTAGTTGCGTTTTCAAGCTCATTAACGATTGTAAAGTTATTATCAATAATCTTGTTTATTGAAGAAATACTCTTAAGCATCTGTTCAATTGCAGAAGAAGAATCAGAAACGTTATCACTCATTTTTTCTGTTACAACAGAAAGTGATGTAATGTTATTTTTTGCACCGTCAAGAAGAGAAATACTTTTGCCGGTAACCTTCTGAATTGCCTCATTAAGTTCAGCACTGTGGTCTTCGTTGAGCTTATCCATTACATAGTGGTGACAGTTACCAGGCTTGTTCTTTCCGTTGAAAATCGCAAGAGCCATTTGTTTGCAGGTTTTATAACCACAGGCGCCGCAGTTATAAATATCAGCGTCAGAATATTTTCCCATCTGATGTAAAATTTCCTGCTCCTGGGCCTTTGTAGGCAACTTCAAAAGGGTATGGAAAACTTCACTGCGGTCTGTATATGCACGGTCATAAATTCCTGGCTTCCAGAATTCATCAATTGTTTTATTCAGATTTTTGATTGCCTTCTTTTTCTTTCGGGTATCAAGGGTGTTCCATTTATTGCGGCGTTCTTCTGTACGCTTTTCTACATACATTTCAAGTTCATCGAGAGACATATGATGATTAACAGTTCCACCGCCGCGGTTACAACCCTTGTCGCAGTTTAAGCAGTCAACAAGTGTATAAATTGGTTTTCCGCCTGCAGAAAGGCTGTCATCAAGACCACCAAGATAATCAAAAACAAGAGGATTACCTTCGATTTTTCTGGTTATTCTTGAAACATTAGGAACAAAACGTTTTGCAGTTCTCATCAGTCCGCCTGGAGTTGAATAAAGAGTTCCACGTTCTGCAAGAGGATTATCAAAATCTGTTTTAGGGAATTTTGACAGGTTAATATTATGGGCTTCCATGTAATCAGAAAGAGATTTCATGGTAACGTTATAATCACCGCGTCCATTTTCATCAAATTCACGGCGCTTTGCATAACAAGGTGAAATAACGGCAATTTTATGTCTTGCATATTCCGGATGGAAGTGACGGATATATTCTACAGTGTGAGCCATAGGACTGTCGCCCTTTGCAAGATACTGAATAAGATTTGGTCTATAGGTTTCAATGAAAGTAACAAGAGCAGGGCAAGGCTGGGCTATCATTAAAAGAGGTTTCTCGTTAGAAAGCTGTTCTACATAAGATTTAGTAGTCAGTTCGGCACCAAAAGATACATCAAATACTGCTTTTACACCAATTGATTTAAGCCAGCCGTTTAATTCAAGATCCTGTCCTTTAAAGTTTACGGCAACTGCAGGAGCAACAATTGCAACTATCGGAGTTCCCTTGCTGAGTTCATCAAAGAATTGCTGAGAATCATCAATTCCGCTTCTCGCTCCATGTGTGCAAGCTTCAATACAGGCACCACAGCCAATGCATAAATCATGATTCAGGGTAACGTAGTCTCCAGAGCCATCATTACAAAGTTTTACCGGGCAGATATCAATACATTGGTGGCAGTTACAGCATTTATCCTTATCTACGTTGATAACAGGTGATAAATGTAGTTCATCAGGTATTCTGTTTTCCATACTTGCAAAATCTCTCCTTATTTGCACTTAATTTTTGATAAACAATTTTTTAAATTTTATAAAAGGTGATAGAAAAATATTATACCACGCTATATAGTATAAAAAAAGAAAAATATTGTAAAAAAAGTCTTTTTTCTGATATACTCGCAGCCATGGATAAATTTGATATTAAGCTGATTGCCCTTGATCTGGACGATACACTTTTAAACGATAACCGTGAAATTACAGACGGAACTGTAGCAGCTTTGCAGGAATGCGCAGAGCGCGGAATATATGTTGTACTTTGTTCAGGTCGTGCCGAAGATGCAATTCTTCCTTTTGTCCGCCGTCTTGAAATTGCAGGCAAAGAGGCCGGCCGCTTTTTGATTGCTATTAACGGCTGTTCAATTTTTGATTTGCATAAGCGTCAGCAGATATTCTGCCGTAAGGTTGAAGCTGATATTTTACTTCGTACAAATGAGATTGCAGAAGCTCGTGGTCTCCGAAGTGAAGTTTACACACCCGATACAATTTATTACCGCGAGGAAACCCAGTGGACAAAGCTCGATGTTGATTTGTGTGGACTCAAGGGAGCCGCCATTGAGAATTATGAAGAGTTCCTGAAAACCGGCTTTACAAAAATGCTGGTTCCGGGAGATCCTGCTCAGCTTTTAGATTTACAAAGAATACTTCGCGCAGAGTTCGGTGATCGTGCCGTAATCTTTACAAGCAAACCATACTTCCTTGAAATTCTTCCACCAAACTGTGGTAAGGGCGAGGCTGTCAGCTGGCTCGCAAATGAGTTGAAAATTCCGATGGAAGAGACAATGGGCTTCGGCGACAGCATGAACGACGAAAGTCTTATCCGCATGGCCGGCCACGGTGTTGCAATGTGCAATGGTCTGGAAGCAATAAAAAGCATTGCCCGCCATGTTACCGAGTACGACAATAACCATGATGGGGTAGGTGAGTTTATTAAGAAGTATGTGTTGTAGGTAGTGTGGTTAGTAATGCAGGTGGGTTCGATACACCCGCTGCGCGGGCACTCAACCACCAAGAGTACTTTTAATGCGGTGGTTGAGTAGGCCAGAGGCCGTATCGAAACCACAACGATGATCAACCCACGATGGTTGAGTAGGCACGGAGTGCCGTATCGAAACCACCTTTATTGCTGTAAAGTATATGTATGAGTTGCTGTAGATGTAGTAAGAGTTACACTCGAAGTATTAAAGTTATCTGTTAACCATGTTCTTGTGGTTTCATCATCTGTAGCTGATAATGTTATAATTAAATTATTTTCAGATCCAAGTTCCAATGAATAGTTTAATAGCAATTGACGTCCATTTTCCTGGTATTCCAGATTACTAGTAGCTTCTTTTGCATTAATTGTATTTGAAGTTATATTCGATATTCTAAAGCTTAGATTCTCTGAAGGGGAACTAATATTAATAGAACTCCATTCACCATAACCGTCAGGATTTATTTTAATATTAATAGAGTGATTATTTGAATTACCATAAAATTTTATTCCTTTGTGATAGGGTAAACGAGATGGTGCTGTTTTATAGTATTCAGTACGAAATTCGAAATTATTAGAACTATCGACTTTTGCTTTATAAACAGCTAGATTTTCAAACTGTGATTTATAATAATCTAATAGTCCCTGAATTTGCTGCTTGAATACAGTTTCACTGACTGCTTCTTCCCCATATTGTTCCATTTCATTTACATAATCTGAATATGAATAATTCCTATAGACGTCAACTAATTGACTATATGTACACCAGTTAGATGCCTCTCTGACGTGAGTCAGTTTTAAACTGAGTTCTTCACTATTTGCATTGTAGGTATATTGGTACTTTGTGCCTCCATTTGGATCTTCTGATGAAGTATCTGTGAGCTCTCCATTATTTCCAAAAGAATAGCTTCTTCCTTTACTAGATGAATAAGTTTTTCCCTTAAATGGATCCTCTCCCACGTTAGGTGGCAAAGTAGGTTCTGTATATGTTGTAGAATAAGTAAAAGTATTTGTGTCTGTACTTTCTGCTGGTTCGTCACTTGTATCTGAAGTGGTTGTTGTTTCTTCAGTTGCAGTTGGCTCCGACTTTTCTGGAGAAGATGAATTACTACAACCAAAAAACAGTGCAGCTGCTAAACTGAAGCCCAAAAGTGTTATTGAAATTTTTTTAATAATTTTCATAGCAAACCTCCAATAGTTATTTGTACTATTATGAAATACTATAAAAAAAAACAGTATTTTCAATACTTTGCGAAGCACAATAATTATTAGACAAATATACAAGCTCACAATCACCGTTTGTACTGTTAATCTGGAGTGGTAAGGCCTTTTGATGCGCAGCCATTTTTTTATGCACTTTTGTTCAAAAGTATTGTATAATTGCTACATGCCAGCACTATTAAATGAAAAAGAATATAGTTTTTTATTGAAAAACGCAAAAGCTCAGAAAGTCTGGTTTGATAGCGAAAATCTTTGGATTTTATTGATAGACGGAAGACAACTTTCTTTACCCCTTATTTTTTTTCCGCATCTTTTTACAGCAAAAGCTGAAGACCTTAATGAATATGAATTGAGTGGGGGTGGTTTAGGTATCCACTGGAATAAGCTTGATGAAGATTTATACGTTCCGAACCTTCTTATGGGTATTACAGACATTAATAGAAAGGGAAAATCTGCATAAAATACTAAGCAGGGTGGTTTCGATACACCGCTGTCGCGGCACTCAACCACCGGAAGTGCTTTGACGCGGTGGTTGAGTAGGCACGAAGTGCCGTATCGAAACCACTGCTGATTTACTTATTCTTTTTAAACTCTTTTTTACTAAATTCTTTTAGTGATTCAAATTTCATGTTTATTAAGGCTTGTCGCTTTTTATGACTCCAGCCTTGAACCTGTTTTTCACGAAGAAATGCATCCTTTATAATTAGACATTCTTCATAATATACAAGTTTGACAGGTAATCGATGCTTTGTATATTCGGCCCCCATTCCCTGTTTATGTTCCTCAATTCTTTTTGGAAGATCAGTGGTACTGCCAACATAGTAAGAATCATCCTTGCATTGAAGTATGTACATACATGGTTTCATATAGTCCTCCTGTATATAATATAGACTTAACTATGTTTTTTTAGGAAATGGGATTGAGAAATTTTGTATGATTTATGAAAAAAAATGGTGGTTTCGATACGACGCTTCGCGTCTACTCAACCACCGGAAGGCATTTATTTCTTGCTCATCAAGACTTCGTAGATTCTATCGAAGTCTTTTTTATTATCAAAACCGATTACAATCGAACCTTTGTTGATGTCGCCTTTGAGGCTGACGTCGCGGGTTCCAAAAATATTGCGCAATTCCTGCTCAAAGGCAAGAACATCAGGATCTTTTTTTGCAGCCTTCTTTTCTTCTTTTTTAGCTGCGGCACGTCCACCACCATTGTAGGTTTCTGCAAGTGCTTCTGCTTCACGAACGGAAAGTCCGCTTCCAAGAATCTTTGCAAACATAACGCGCATATCAGCGTCATTCTTTACCATAAGGAGAGCACGTGCATGACCAGAAGTAATCTGCCCATTAACAAGTGCATGCTGAATATCTTCAGGCAGCTTCAAAAGACGGATTGCATTTGCAACCGTAGCGCGGGCCTTGCCTACACGCTTAGCAACCTCTTCCTGATTAAGGTCGCCCATCTGAATAAGATTATAATATGCTGTAGCTTCTTCAATAGGATTTAAGTCGGCACGCTGAATATTTTCGATAAGTGCCATTTCCAGCTTCTGCTGCTCATCGAACTTTCGCAGCTGAACAGGAACCTTTGCAAGACCTGCCATGCGGGCTGCACGGGTACGGCGTTCACCGGCAATAATATAGAACTGACCGTCACCGGCATCTTCAATAATAATTGGCTGAAGAATTCCGTTTACTTTAATTGATTCACAAAGTTCATCCAGCTGTTTCTGATTAAACTCAATACGAGGCTGTTTTGGGTTCGGCTTAAGAAGGGCCGGGTCCAGCCACATAGAGCCGTCTTCTTTCATTTCGATGGCGGCAGGAATCTTTGTTCTTTTTAATGTAGTTGAATGTAGACCTCCAGCAGAAGCTGAGGCAGCGCCTGTTGAAACTGCAACTTCTTCCTGTGCGGCCGGATTTTCACCCAAGAGCGCACCAAGTCCTTTTCCTAATGCATTCTTAGCCACGACGAATCACCTCTTCTGCAAGCTTTGCGTAACTGCGTGCGCCAACACACTCAGGATCATATTTACAGATTGGAAGTCCGTGAGATGGAGCTTCTGAAAGACGAACGTTTCGAGGAATAATTGTATTGAAAACAACATCCTTAAAATATGATTTAACCTGCATTACAACGTCCTGTGCAAGGCGGGTGCGGGAATCATACATAGTAAAGAAAATACCACCGATTTTAAGATCCGGATTAATTCCCTTCTGAACCTTCTGAACTGTCTGAAGAAGAAGTGTAATACCTTCAAGAGCGAAATATTCACACTGCATTGGAACAAGAACTGAATCTGCAGCGGCAAGTCCGTTAAGTGTGAGAATGCCAAGAGACGGCGGACAGTCTATAAGGATATAATCATAAACAGCTTTAAGTGGTTCAAGTGCGTTTTTGAGGTAGAATTCGCGGTCTTCCTGGTCTGCAAGCTCAATAGCAACACCCGAAAGGTCAATAGATGCGCTGATTGCATCGAGGTTTTCTACAGAAGTTTTTTTGATTGCTTTGTCTGCTTCTACCTGACCGGCAAGCAGCTCGTAAATTGTAGGCTTATCCTTTGAAACACCTACACCGCTGGACATATTGCCCTGAGAGTCAAAATCTACAAGAAGAACCTTTTTTCCGGCAAGCGCAATATATGCGCCGATATTGATTGCGGAGGTGGTTTTACCTACACCACCTTTCTGATTTACAAAAACAATACACTTTCCCATATAAGAAAATGTATCATTTTTTGAAAAAATAGTATACTGTTAATCATTATGATTTTAAGCGTGACACTTTCAAAACCTGCCGGAGAAGTTGAAAAAAAGCTGGGACAGCCATATCAGAAAATCAAAATCCGCGCGGTGAATACAGCCGATGGGGCATCTTATGCGGCGGAGATGTTTACTAAGACTCAGGTTTTTCATCAGAAGTTTTCGGAGAGTGAGCTGGAGGAGTTTTTGAAAGAAAACTCCGGAGTTACTTTTAAAAACGTTGTTACGCGAACTGATACAGAAGAAATCACCCTGCTTACAAATAAAAAGGGAAAGACTACTGAGCTGCATAAAAAGCTGGCTGCTCCGGTGGTTGAGTGCGAGCAAAGCGAGCGTATCGAAACCACCAGAGTTAAGAAACTTAAAGCAGGTGGTTTCGATACGACCTGCGGTCTACTCAACCACCGTAAGAACTATCTTTTGCAGGAAGGAAGCCCCGTTCCCTTCCTCGTTCTACTCGGAATCATGAATGATGAAGGTAAGGTGATTTCTTCCCGCTACGACAAGTTCCGCCAGATAAACCGCTTTCTGGAATTTATTGATGATATTCTGCCGGAGTTTGCAGACAAGACCGCTGCAAGCCAGCCCCTTCGCATAGCAGACTTTGGCTGCGGAAAATCATACCTCACCTTTGCAGTACATTACTTCCTTACAGAAATCCGCCATATCAAATGCGAAATTGAAGGTCTGGACCTCAAGGAAGAGGTAATTAAATATTGTAATGATATGGCACAGAAACTGAATCTCAAGGGCCTTGTTTTTCACACAGGAAATATTGCAGATTATTCAGGCGCCCACAGCCCGGATATTGTAATCACCCTGCACGCCTGCGACACCGCAACAGACTATGCCCTCAAATACGCAGTAGAACGCGGTGCCCGGGCAATCTTAAGTGTTCCCTGCTGCCAGCACCAGATAAACACCCAGCTACAAACCCGCGGCAAAGCCGGTGGCGCCACAGGTCAGGTACCAGCAGATTTTGAACCTCTTCTAAAATGGGGAATCATCCGCGAAAAGTTCTCTTCTCTTGTAACAGACGCACTCCGCGGCGAATGGCTTGAGCAACAGGGCTACAAGGTTCAGATGCTTGAGTTTATTGATATGGAACACACTCCAAAGAATATTTTGATAAGGGCTGTAAAGAAAAATGGTGGTTTCGATACGGCTTCGCCTACTCAACCACCGTGTAAAACGGCTTCTTCGAAGCCTACTCAACCACCGTCACTTATGAGTTCTCTGGGGATAAAGCCGGAGATTTTCAAATAGTATCAGTGTGATAGTAGGAGTTACCGGTATACGGTACACACGGTGGTTTCGATACGGCACTTCGTGCCTACTCAACCACCAGATTTTTAATTGCAGCTGTGATTTCGATACGCTTCGCTACTCAACCACCGGTGATTGAGTAGGCCAAAGGCCGTATCGAAATCACATTCTAATTCAACCCCAAAAATGCCTTACAGCACTCATACATCTGGCTGATGTCTTCTTTGCTGGTGATTTCCCATGGGGCGTGCATGCTGAGGACTGCAACGCCGCCGTCGAGGACGTTCATGCCGTATTTTGCAGCGTGGTAGGCAATTGTTCCGCCGCCACCCTGGTCTACCTTTCCAAGCTCTGCCATCTGATATGTTACATTTGAGTCGTACATTGCGGCGCGGACCTTTGCAATAAACTCAGGGTTTGCATCGCTGGCACCAGACTTTCCGCGGCTGCCGGTATATTTCTGGAAGGTAACACCGCCACCCAAAAGGCTTGCATTTTCCTTATCATAAAGACCTGCGTTCATAGGATCATAGGCTGCATTTACATCGCTTGAAAGCATATATGAGTTTGAAAGACAGCGGCGCAGTGTAAGCTCGCTGTAGTTAGCCTCTGTAAGGGCAATGATTTCTGCAGTCATATTTTCTAAAAGATTGGAAGCCATACCAGTAGCACCAACACTGCCGATTTCTTCTTTATCTACACAGAGACAGCAGGTAGTGCGTTTACCGGCATGCATCTCAAGCATTGCGGCAACAGAAGAGTAAGCACATGAGCGGTCGTCCTGGCCGTAGCCAAGAATCATTGAGCGGTCCAGTCCCATGTCGCGGGCTTTTCCGGCAGGAACAATTTCCAGCTCTGCAGATTCAAAATCTTTTTCTTCAATTCCATACATTTCTTTTAAAAGAGCAAGTACAGTCTTCTTGCTCTTTTCTTTAAGTTCTTTCTTCTCTTCTTTTGTAAGATTTTCTGTATTGGCAGGTGAAACAGAGCCCATAATTACATCCAGGTCTTCACCCTTAATAAAATCGCTTGCCTTTTCCTTCATCTGATCCTGGGCAAGGTGAGGAAGAATATCAGAAATGCAGAAAACAGGCTCGTCGTTATTTTCACCGATTACTACGTTTACAGTTTTTCCGTCTTTCTTTACAACCACACCATGAATTGCCAGAGGAATAGTTGTCCACTGGTACTTTTTGATTCCGCCATAGTAGTGGGTGTTCATATAAGTTATGCAGTCTTTTTCGTAAAGAGGATTCTGCTTTGCGTCAAGGCGGGGAGAGTCTATGTGGGCGCAGAGAATGTTCATTCCTTTTTCGATTGGTTCAAAACCAATTTCAAAAAGTGCCACAGCCTTATTCATTTTAGTAATGTAAACCTTGTCGCCCGGGCTCAGTTTTTTGAATTTTGAAATATCCTTATAGCCTTTTTTACCGGCCATTTTGATAATCTGTTCAACGCATTCGCGCTCAGTTTTTCCGTTATTCAAAAAGTTTTTGTAATCGACGATAAGTTGTTCGTTCAAAGTGTCCTCCTTAAAATGTGGTTTCGATACGCTCGCTTTGCTCGCACTCAACCACCGGTGTTTATCGTATCAAATCCGCTTAAAGTTTACCAACAGATTTTCGCTCAATGATTCCGCACTGTACGAAATGCTGCTGGGGTTCAAAATTATCAGGATTATTAATCTGATTTAGAAGAAGCTCAGCCGCTTTGCGTCCAATATCAACAAGCGGAATTTCTACAGTTGTAAGAGCCGGCTTAAGATATTGAGATATTGTGCGGTTATCATAACCTGCTACAGAAATATCTTTTCCTGGTACCAGACCTTTTTCATCAAGATAATCATAAACGCCTGCTGCCATAAGATCATTGAAGCAGAAAACTGCAGTGCATTCATTATCAGCCAGAAGTTCTTTTGCAGCTTCGTAGCCAGACTCTCTGTCCCAGTTTGCATATTTTAAATGCCTGCTGTCTTCCAGCCCCTGTTCTTTAATTGCTTTTTTATAACCTTCAAGACGGCGCTGGGTATGGATATTTTTTTGAGTACCGGCAATTACCGCGATTTTTTTATGACCGTTTTTAATAAGATTTGTGGTCATGTCGCAGGCTGCCTGCATATCATCAAATTCTACAGAAGAAATACCTGGATTCTCTGTAAAAGCATAGGCAATAACAAGAGGAGCGTTTAAATTGTCGGGGATGCAGGAAATACATCTTGCATGGCCGGCAACATAAATAATTCCGTCAACCTTAATGGCTTCAAATTCATCTATAGCCTGCTGAACTGCATCTTCGTATCCCTTGTTGTGATACCACTTGGTTCCCCATTTAGAATAGAAACGAAGGTTTTCCAGGATAGCCTTGTAGTGATGTTCTTCAAAGTAAGACATGATTCCGTCAATAATTCCGGTAGAAGAGAATTCAGTGAGGTCATCAATAATAATGCCGACAGAATTTGTCTTAGAAGCACGGAGTCCCCTGGCCATATAATTTGGACGGTAACCGGTTTCCTTGATTACAGCCAAAACGCGTTCTTTTGTTTCCTGAGAGACGTTCGATTTTCCGTTAAGAATGTTTGAAACTGTAGTTATTGAAACGGAACACTTTTCCGCTATTTCTTTTAGTGTAACCATTAACCCATATTATAGCGTATAGTACTAAAGGTAGACAACTGCCATATTGTGCGATAAAATATTGGTATGAAAAAGAAACTTTCAGTCTTATTTTGTTTGCTGTTTAGCGCAGTCGTTTATGCACAATCTGCAGATGTTATTACTGAACTTCTGGACACAAAGCAGGCTTCATTTGGACAGATTTGTTATCTGGCTGCTGTTCAACAGAATTATGTTGATGAAAATGCTTCCTATGAGGATGCAGTTCAGGCCTTGTTTGAAAATAGAATAATTCCAAATTCAGAAGATCCTCAGGCTCCTATTCCTTTAGTAGATATAGCATATATTTATTCACGCTTATGGCCGATAGAAGGCGGACTGATGTTCCGGCTCACAAAAGGCTCTCCGCGCTACGCTTTTAAGCAGTTTCAGTCGGATGGTATTTTGAGCAGAAAGCAGGATCCTGCCGATTTTATTTCGGGCGCAAAGGCACTCAGTATTTATACCTCATGTGTAAAGAAATACAGCGGCTTTGATATAAAATCAGTTTCAATGGAGAGTGAAGAATGAAAAAGAAAATAATTTCTATAATCGTTACTACTGCTTCCATTCTTGCATCTGCAGCTGCTCTTTCCTGGGGTGGAATGATTGATGATAATACAAAGCTTGCTGCCAATAATGACTTTTCAGCAGTTGTGCTTAATCAATCTAATGGAATTTATCTGAATATTAATTCTAATTTAAATGAAGCTGCTACACTCAGATTTTCAGGAGAAGGTCTGTATAAGTATGAGCTTAACTGTAACTTTGATGCAGATGAAAGCAGCCTTACAAATATCCTTGATGTAGATTTGCTTAAACTTTCCGGCGACTGGACAATAGGGCAGGGACACCTTGGCCTGGCTCTGGGCCGTTTTAAGTTTTCTGATTTTTCCGGAGCAGTTTTTTCACAGCTTAGTGATGGCCTCTATCTTTCATATGACACACTCAAAATCAAAACTTCTCTTTATGCGGGTTATACAGGCTTGCTTAACAGACTTGATGTTTCGATGACAGAAAACGAGTATGAAGATGGAGATCAGCTTTATGCACTTTGTCCTAAGTATGTTCCTCTTCTTGCTGATTTTTCATATAAGAAACTTTTTGAATCACATACAATCGGCGGCCAGATTGCCGCATATATTCCTGTAACAGATGAGAATACTTTGAAGTTGTATGGAACTCTTATTGCAAACGGATACCTTGGCAGTAAAGCTTCTTATGATGCAAGATTTACTTTTGGAACAGAAAAGTTTGAAAGCCTTATGATGGATTTAATGCTTGATGCAAACTTCTATTTAAGATCTGATGTAAGACTTACAGCTGGTGCTGAATATGTTTCAGGTGACCAGGGAAGTATTAATCCCTTCCAGACTTTATCTTCAAGGTCATTTGGAAATGCGCCTTTTGTTAATGGCCTGATTGTTCCAAAGTTCGCAGTTCTCTATGCAGCAGGTAAAGTGTATGCCGGTGCAACTGAAAGAATGATTATCTGTATGATGGAAGATGAAACTGTGCTTGATGGTTTTGATACTACAATTAATGTCTTATATAATATCTTCAGCGATCTTCAGATTGGCCTTGATGCCGGGGCATATATCTGTAAGGAAAACAGCGAATTTACAAATTTCTATGCTACCTTAAAAGCTGTTCTGGCTTTCTAAAAGAGAAGGAGGAAGAATATGAGAAAAATGAAAACTTTATTACTTGCAGCTCTTTTTATAGTTTTGGGAACAAGTGCTTTTGCAGCAGATGCAACAGTAACTTTTGTAAGCGGAAAGGTAGAAGTTCAGCGTGACGGTAAATGGATTGCCCTTCAGAAAGGAGATACAGTATTACAATCAGAAACAATAAGCACAGGCTTTCAGTCTGAAGCTAAAATCAAAGTTCTTGAATCTGTAATGTATCTTGGACCTGTAACGAGAATCACTCTGGAAGAGCTTTCTTCAACAGAGCAGAATGATAATGTAAACGTATATCTTAAAACTGGTACAGCCCGTTCTCAGGTCAGACATATTGATAATAAACGTGTAAATTATCAGGTTCATACAGCAGTTGCGGTTGCTTCTTGTCGTGGTACCGGCTGGATTATGGACGATTCAAATACTGTTGAGGTTACTGAAAATACTGTTGAAGTAGGACTTTTTACACAGCCTGCAGGAGTACTTGTTCAGGAAAATCAGACAGTAACAGTCTCTGAGACAAGCTCTGTTTCACAGCCTATGAGTACAGTTGAAAAGTCTGCTACCGAAGTTATAAATACTGTAGCAACTACATCAGCAAAGGAAAGTGAAGGTGGTGCAGGTCTTGGCGGCGGAGTTGTTTCCGGCCGGTCTGGTGGAAATGTTGCAGCTGGTAATTCTGCTGATGCCGGGGATACCACAGCATCTGTAACAGTAATGATAGAAATTCCTGAAGAATGATAAATAATTGAGCGTAATAACAGTTAAAAATCTAAACTTTAAATATCCGCAGAGTAATAAGGCGGCCCTTTTTGATGTTTCTTTTGGCATTGAAAAGGGCTCTTATGTTGCTGTCGTTGGTTATAACGGATGCGGTAAAAGTACCCTTGCCCGGCTTCTCTGTGGTCTTGAAAAAGCTGATTCCGGTACTATAGAAATCAAAGAAAATAACAGAATAGGAATAGTTTTTCAGTCTCCTAAAGATCAGCTTGTAAGCGGGCTTGTTTCCCGGGATACAGCCTTTGGACCTCAGAATCTGGGCTTGTCCGAAAGTGAAGTAGAGCTTCGTGTTATTGAATCTTTGAACATTGTAGATATGCTGGACAGGGCGGGCTCTTCAACTTCGGCTTTATCTCTGGGGCAGACTCAGAAAATCGCCCTTAGCGGAGTTATAGCCCTGAGGCCGGAGATTTTGATTTTAGACGAAGCAGTTTCCATGCTGGATCCGGAATCCCGTTCAGAGATTTTAGATTTTATCCGCTACTGGCATAAATGCGGAAATACAATCATTCAGATTACTCATGATCTGGAAACTCTCAAAGATGCAGATACTGTTCTGGGTATGGAAGATGGACGGGTGTTTTTTTATGGAACACAAAAAGCTTTTCTGGAAAACAGGGAAAATATCCGCCGTATATGCGGAGAAGATTTGCCGAAAAATAAAAGAAACTTTCCGGTGGTTGAGTGTGACGCTCAGCGTCATGTATCGAAACCACCTTTAGAAACAAGCCTGAAAATTGAAAAGCTTACGTATGTTCATGATGTGGTTTCGAAACATCCTTCGGACTACTCAACCACCAGTGGACACGGCGTTTTTGATATTAATCTTGATTTTTACAAGGGAAGTCTTACGGCACTTACAGGACCTTCCGGGGCCGGTAAATCTACGCTTATGGAATTGTGTGCAGGACTTTTGATTCCTCAGAGTGGAGAAATAAAAGTCGCGGCCGGGGCTGGCTTGTCTGAAAAAAATAGCCGTCCGGTGCTTGCCCAGCAGAATGCACAGGCGGCTCTTTTTGAACCATTCGCCGCAGATGATGTTGCTTTTGGAGCCAGAAACCGGGGACTTAGCGGCAGCCAGCTGATAGAAAGAGTAAAGACTTGCATGAACCAAGCGGCTCTTCCTTTTGACCAGTTTGGAGAGCGGAGAACCTTTGAGCTTTCCGGCGGCGAGCAGAGAAGGCTTGCCATTGCAGGAATTCTTGCTCTGGATGCAGATGTGATTATGTTTGATGAGCCTACGGCAGGTCTGGATAGCAGCGCAAGACAAGAGGTGATGAAGCTTTTGCGCCGGCTTGCAGATGAAGGAAAGACGGTAATCTTTTCTACTCATAAACGAGACGAGGCAGACTATGCCGACCGTGAAATTGTAATTAAAAACGGAAGAGTTGAGAGTGATACTTTAGATCAGGTTGTTAAGAGCGACTCTACGGTGGTTGAGTGCGACGCGCAGCGTCGTGTATCGAAACCACCGAAACCACCGAAACCTGCATTATCAGAACTGCCTCCTTCTGATTCGGCAAGTCTTATTGCGGGCTTAAAAAAGTTGTCTCTGGGTTTGTCCCGTTCGCGCCGCAAGAAAATAGCCCCGGTAGAAAAACTGCCGCCTGCGCTCCGCATTCTTTTGTTCACAATTCTCTTTGTCTGCTCTCTGGCAATAAGACCACTCTGGCTTTGTGTGGCGGCTCTTTTTACAGGTCTGCTTTACTGTATACTATGTGGCTTTTCGCTTAAACGCCTGCTTATTGCAAGCCTTAAGATTCTTCCCTTCCTTTTATTTTTCAGTATCTTCCAGATGATTTTTCATCCGGCTTTACCAGATGAGGTTCGCTATACCAGCTGGAAATGGTTTATGGTAACGCCATCAAAATTGCTTTTCTGTCTGGCAGCAATTATCCGTACAGATGCAGCACTTGCCTTTATATCAGGATTTTTCGTATCTACTCCGGAATATGCTCTTATGGACGGACTTAATGTTTTACTTACTCCGCTCCGTCTCTGCAGACTGCCGGTCCGTTACTTAATTCTGGTAATTGAAATAATCTTCAGATTCATTCCGCTGCTTGTAGACGAGGCGGTTTCAATTTTAAAAACACAAACTATCCGCGGTGGCCTGGGCCAGGTAAAAGGAAAAATAGCTAAGATGAAGGCAGTGCTTCCTCTTATAGTTCCGCTTATAATCCAGTCTATAAAAAGGTCCGAGGCTCTTGCAGATGCAATTACAATGAGGTGCTTTAAATGACAAAGCAGATAAATGGTTTGAAAAATGATTTTAAGACCTGCCCTATGTGCGGCAGTAATAAAATAGAAAATCACGGAAACAGAAAATGGATCTGCCCTGAATGTGGCTTTGATCTTTATAACAATGTAGCGGCTGCAGTTGGAGTAGTAATCCGCGACCGCTATAATAACGTGCTTTTTGAGATTCGTGCCAAGCAGCCGAGAAAAGGTTATGCAGCCGTTCCGGGTGGTTTTGTAGATTTTGACGAAAGTGCAGAAGAAGCAGCAATCCGGGAATGCCGGGAAGAAATTGGTGTAGAAGTAAAGGAAGTAAAGTTTTTGTGTTCGGCTCCAAATACTTATGAGTATAAAAATATTGAATACAAAACCTGCGACATCTTTTTTACAGCAGAGCTGCCTCCTCAATTTGAAACAATCGATGATTTTATAAAATCTCTTAAAGCAGAAGAAAGCGAAGTTGCAGGCTTTGCTTCTTATAAAGTTGAAAGTCTGGAGGATATTGAAAAAATTCCACTCGCTTTTGAAAGCGCAAGATATACATTAAAAAAAATGATTTCAAAAGAATGATAAAAATGTCATTCTGAACTTGTTTCAGAATCTATGGAGGACTGATAATGAAATTAGATTTTATTTTCTTTGCAATTATTCCTTTTATTCTTATGGCAGTAATCTGCGTGGGTATGCCCTTCTGGAAAAATCATCTGATGAAGGAGGCTGGTGAAAAAAAACTTTCATTTGCAAAAAGAAAATCGAAGCTGCTCTTTATCGCAATTCCAACGGCCTACATTCTTCTGGTTCTTTCTATTGCAGTAGATTTTGGCAAAATGAATTTTGTAATTCCTTACTGTGCTGTTCTGGGGCTTTTTATCGCCTTAAAAGAAAGTACTCTACTGCCGGTAAACGGAGTTTATGAAAATATGATAATTAATGGTTCGGAGATAATCAGATTTTCAGAACTTACAGCTGTCTTAGAAGCAGACGGAAGTACGCCTGAAAATGTAGTTAAGCTTTCTACAAAGCATGGCCCTCGTCAGCTCCAGCTTGATAACTCAAACGAAGCTCAAGAGGTCCGCAGTATTTTGCTTTCTAAAGTTACTTCTTAAGATATTCAATTGTAAGGCAGGCTCTTGCCCGTGCGAGAGTCTGCTTTTCTTTTTCTATCTGGGCATTGCAGCGTTCTATTTTTACAGAAAGAACATCGCTTTCTGAACCGTAACCGGATTCATACATAAGCTGTTTCTGGTCAATTTTTGCTTCTGCCGATTCAATCTTCAAATCCTGATATTCAATTTTCATTGTGCAGGCCTGGGCCGCATTCCATTCGGAATTAAAGGTCTTGCTTATAGTTGAGCGTGCATCATTTTTGTTTATAGAGGCAGTTTCAACTTCACTCATTTTTCTGGAAATATCACGGATTTTTTTACCGCCATCCCAGATTGTGGTTTTCAGACCTATAGAAATATTTATTGAATAATCATCCTTACGGCGCCAGTTAGGTTCAAATAAAGGAAAGCGGGAACCTGAATAGCCGCCGCTCATCTGCAGGGCAAAGTCCGGCTTCCAGTTTTCATAGCCTCGTGAAATTTTTTCTGCGGTTCTGCTTACTTCTTCCAGCTGGGTGAGCATTTTCATGGAAGTTTGATTTCCGGAGAGAATCTGATTTTCAAGTTCATCAGGCTCTGAGTTCAGCAGAACATTAAAGTCTTCTTCAAGTGCAGGGACAAAGCTGTAATCTATTTCTTCAAATTTAAGTTCTGTAATTCCTGTAATTCTTTCAAGTTCCAGCAGCTGATCCTTGATGTTTTCAACCAAATCCTGTTTTGCAATTTCCAGTTCCTTTGCCTGAATTTTGGCATCAACAACATCCTGGTGAATTACCATTCCAGATTTTTCTGCATTTTCGCTTACTTCTACCATGCGGTTTGCATAATTTTCTTCTTCATCCAGAAGGGAAAGAATTCTGTTCATATAATAAAGGCTTAAGAGTCTGGTTTTTAATTCTGTTTCAAGCTGGTCCTGCTGCTGGGTAATCTGGTTAAGTTTAATCTGCGAAACCTGATTATAAAGTTTGATTGCATTCGTAATTTTTCCCCAGGTAAAAATCGGCTGGGTTATGTCGAGCTGCAGGTTGTAAAGGGTATTTTCCATGCCGTCATAAATTTTTATTCGCTGACCGCTGTTTCTAGGTTTTGTTCCATTCCATTGAATCGCATTGATTATATCATCTGAATTTACATACATTGCTCCAAGCGGAGGATTTACCATATAAGTTCCGCTGGCCTGCAGGTCTACGGTTGGACCAAGAGACCACCAGGCATCTTTTACATCTAAAAGACTGCGGCGGTATTCTTCCTGCAGCTTGAGCAGTTCCGGATGATTTTGTCTTGTTACAGAAAGGAGAGTGTCCAGTGTGTAAGCGGATGAAGTTTCTTCAGTCTGTGAGTTAGCCGAGACTAATATGGTTGAGAAAAGTGCAAATGTAAAAATCAGTTTTTTGATTTTCATTCGTAAAAATCCTTTTTGCTAGAGGGTAAAGTTGTAAGATGCGATGTCACTACGGAGAGTTTTCTGAGAAATGTCACTTCCGCTTGAAATAAATTTAACTTGAATTTCTTTATACTTTCCCGTGTAAGCAGCGTCATCAATATAAAAACCGCTGCCAAGACCGCTGAAATTACCGTGTGTTTGAGTTCCACTGGTGCCAATGGTCTGTGCATAAGTTGTTGTTTCTCCGCAATCAATTGTGAAATTGCCGGAAGAGTCACTTGCCTTCATAGACAGGATAACGCCATCATTTGTGCCATATGTTCCACTTACAGTCGGTACAGCCACTCTTGTAGCCTTTCCATAGAGCGAAATATTATAAGAAGTGTTCTGAATTGTTTTATTGATTCTAAAGTTGTCTGTCAGGAAGGCATAATCTCCGGCTGCTTCGTTATTTGCGCAGGCCTTCCAGGTAATTGTGTCGGCACTTTGAGAATAGGTAAGACTAACTTCAGGTGTGTTTTCTTTGCCTGCAGCTTTGTCATCAGCATTTTTCCATCGCGGGTAACTGATATTAATGCTTCCGTTTCCTGCGATTATCTGTTCATAAACCTTTGCAGGAGCGTCAATTGTATCTGTGTTCTGAGGAACAGATACCTTTACCAGCACATTGTTTGAAGTAAGATTTGAAGTTGCAACATCGTAAATACTAATGTTAAGGGCAGTTGTTTTTTTGATGGCTGTAAGTTCTGCATAAACGGTATCACTTGTACTGTCGGAGGTGATTACGGTCTGGTCTTTTGTAAGCCCGTAATTTTCATGATAGTACAAAAGATAAATAGTTGTGTAATCAGCATCCTTTCCGAAATCAGGACTGCTTTCTTTCCAGACAATATTGGAAATTACAAAGCTGCCCTCAGCGTCTGTAGAGGTGTGTCCGTAGTAAGAAGTTGATGGAGAAAAGACAGTGTTTTCCTGCCAGTCTTCAAAATCTGAATCACGATCACTTTCACTTGTATAAGCATAAATATCAACATTAGCAATTCCTCTTTTGGGAGATGATGTGCTTTCTGCATCAACAATAAGTCCGCCTGTTCCTCCATTGAATACGGAGTAGCAGCCTGTAAAGAAATTAAGAATTACTAAAAGTGACAATGTTGTGAAAAATGTTTTTTTCATTTTAGACCTCTCTTTTCAGAAATATAGTAGATAACTGGAATTAAAATCAATGTAATAAGGGTGGAAGTTAGAAGTCCGCCCGCAATTGCCTGACCCATTGAAGCATAAAGCTCTGAACCTTCTCCCTTTGCTACGGCCATTGGAATATCGCCAAGCAGGGTAGTAAGGGTAGTAATCAAAATAGGTTTGATACGGCTTGCGGCTCCATCGAGAACAGAAGTTCTTAAGAGTTCTTCTTCCTGCTCCGGAGTAAGCGCAATTTCCCATTCGCCGTCGCGGTTTTGAGTTCCCTTTGTCTTTGCAATAACCTGACGTCGTTGTACTCTCAGCTGATTAATATAATCTACCAGAATAATTCCGTTGTTTACAACAACACCCGCAAGCGAAATCAAACCAAGAAGGGAGAGCAGGTTGAGAGTTGAACCGAACATCAAAAGTCCAGCAACAACACCAATAAAACAGAAAGGAATTGTTACCATAATCAAAAGCGGCTGCTTAAATCTTTCAAACTGAATAACCATAACGGTGTAAACCAGAAAGACAGCAATAAGGAGAGCAGAAATCATAGGAGTAATCATGTCGCCGATAAGGGCCATAATACCACCGGCCTTAGATTTTACTCCGTTAGGCAGAGGATTATTTGCAATAAACTGATTTACACGCTGTGAGACACCGCTTGTGTCTTCGCTAACCAGAGATGCAGTAATCGTAATTTTTTTTGCCCGGTCTGAATGGTTAATCTGCGAAATAGATTTTTCCACACGGATATCAGAAAGATTTGCAAAAGAAACATTCTGCCCATTCTGAGTAACTATGTGCAGATTAGAAATATCATCTGCAGTAATGTTTTTATCTGTAATATTCGAAGTGATTTTCAGGTCGTAGCGTTTTCCGCTTTCCAGATCCTTGTAGCGGCCGCAGTCCATTCCCTGAAAGAGAATGGCAGAAGTAATTCCTGCCTCATAACTTGTAATACCAAGAGAGCTCAGATATTCCTGGCTCATATCAATAATCATAGTGCTTGTATCAAAGTCGGTATCGAGCTTGGCTGTTACAACCTCGGGATCTGTCTCCAGAAAATCTTTAATACGGCTGGCCGTCTCATAAAGCACATTCAAGTCCTCCGAAATCAAAGTGATTCCGTAGCCACCGCCGTCAGAAACATAACCTACGAGTTTATCAAAACCACCATTCTGCACAGAAACCTTTGAGTCTGGAAGAACGGCAGACCAGACCTCCTGCACCTGCAGCATAATGTCGTGAACATCCCGCTTTCGTTCTGCAACCGGTACAAGTACCACGTGGGTGTAGCTGTAGTGAGGAGTAGAAACAGAAGAGAAGTTAGAAGAATCTCCCTGGCCTTCATAAATTACTACATTATCAATTTCAGGAACATATCTGTAAAGCAGGTCCTGGGCAATAAGCATTTTTTCGTGAGTCTGCTCTTTTTGGGTTCCCATAGGGAATTCTGTAGAAATATAAAAATCACCAGAATCTGTTGAAGGAATAAAGGCAATGCCAAGACGCAGGGCAATAAAGCCGGAGAATACTAAAAGGAAAACTGCAACGAGAACTACAAAGCCACGGTTGTTGAGGGCAATAACAAGTACCTTGCGGTAAATGCGTTCGAACTTGTCCATGGCACGGTCGAACTTTCGTGGTTTGCCCCGAATCTTTGGCCCCTTTTCAGAAAGAAAGAGTTTTAAGAGATATGGAACAATAACAACCGCAACAAGGAAAGAAGAGAAAATCGCAAGAATGATTGTAACGGCAACGGCGTGAAGTACGCTTCCAATCAGTCCGCCCAGCATTGCAATCGGAATAAATACAACGATGGTTGTTGCGGCACTGGCCAGAATAGAAGCAGAAACTTCGTCCCAGCCCTTGTAGATACTCTGGGTAACTGTGTATTCCATTTCGCCGGTTTCCTGGTCGCGGCGTTTGTAATAGCGGTAAATCTGATCCAGCATAACCGTGGAGCCATCAACTACCATACCAAGAGAAATAACCAGACCTGAAAGAGTCATAAGGTTGAGGGAAATATCCAGAATGCGAAGTCCAATCAGACTGAACAAAATACAAAGAGGAATTGAAAGACTGATTGTAAGGGTTGCGCGCCAGTCTGCCATAAAAAGCAGAATTACAAGAACAGCAAAAACTACACCGAGAATACCGCTTTGAATTACGGCCTTAAGAGAAGCATAAACCTGACGGCTGTCGTCACTGATGATATGAAATTTAACTGCACCGTTTGTATTTCTTTCGCAGTCGGCAATTGCCTTCTTAACTTTCTTTAAGATTTTTACCGTATCTCCGTCGAGTCGCTTTGTTACGTTTACAATTGTAAGTGGAACGCGGCCGTCAGAAACTGTTATGTTTTGTTCAGGGTAGGAGAGACTAACATCTGCTACATCACTAAGGCGGATTATTGTAGAACCGTCTGCTACTCCAACCGGAAGATTTCTTACATCATTAAGAGAATTAAAACCACCGGCATAGCGAACCTGAATTGCCCTGTCCTGATAACTTGCACTACCAAGCGGCAGGGTAACATTGCCGTAATTCAAAACCTGATAAACTGTAGAAACTGCAATTCCTTTTGAAGTAAGGGCATCTACATCCAGCTTTATGTTTACGGCAAGCTCTTTTCCGCCGTCTATCGAAACCTGTGAAACACCATCAATCTGGGTAAGAAGAGGTGTAAGCTCGTCCTGAAGGTACTGGGTAAGGCGGGCAGAATCCTGACCGGAGCTGGCAGAAAAGCTGATGATTGGAACCATAGACATTCCGCCGACGAGGGCACGAGGCTCTCCGGAAATTCCGTCTGGCAGCTGTTCTACGAGTTCAGAAATTCTATTGCGCAGCTCTGTAAGCTGATCGTAAGGATCGTAGCCATCCGCATAGGTAATTAAAATCCAGCTGAGGGAATTTGAAGAAGTTGAATCTATTGCCTTAAAGTGGGGCAGGGTAACAAAAGAATCCTCGAGAACCTTGGTAATATCATTTTCAACATCTTCTGCACTTGCACCCGGATATACTGTATAAACAATTGCCTGAGGCATGGAAATATCTTCCATGAATTCTGTACGCATGCCGCTCAGCGAATAAAAACCAAAAGCGGCGAGTACAATAAGAAGCATTGTGATGATTACAGGATGTTTTACCGAAAACTCAGAAACCTTCATTTGTTATTCTCCACTAACTGCACCGGCCTGGGCTTCCTTAAGTGCTTCTTCAAAAAGACGAACCTTCTGGCCGTCGAATACAAAGTTCTGACCATCCATTACTATATAAGAATTGCGGTACTCTTCCGGTACAATGAAATTTTCTCCATCGTTAGGAAAGTTATCACCTTCAACAAATTTTACTGTCTTTGTGTTTTCATCATAAATATAGAAAGAACCATCCATCTTGCGGGCTTTAAGAGCTATAAGCGGAACATTTTCATAAGTCTTATAAGCAACCTGAACCTTTACAAACATTCCGGGACGAAAGCGTTCTGCTGCCTGGTCAAGCTTACAGACAACCATAAAGTTTTTGCTTTCCGGAGAAACGTAGGGAGCAATGTTTTCTATAGTAGCTGTAGTAACTGCATCTTCAAACATATTCTTTTCTGCAGGGCGGGTTACCTTTACAGAAAGATTTTCGCGTTCGAGGGTAAAAAGGTCGTAATATTTTTCAGGTACCTTAAGGCGTACAACCTGATTTGAAAGGTCTGCAAGAACAGCAATCGGTTGACTCTGATTTCCAATGTCACCTACAGCCTGGTCTGCAATCAGAATTGTTCCGTCTACAGGGGCACGAACCTCCGTGTAATCAACCTGAAGTTTTGCAAGGTCGTACTGGGCTTTAGATGCATCTGCCTGGGCCTTAGCAGAATCATAATTCTGCTGACTTGTGGAACCTGCCTTAAAAAGTTTTTCAATTCTGTCAAAAGTACTTCTGGCAGCAAAGTAAGCAGCCTCTGCCTGTTTTAACTGCTGGCGGAAAGGTGCATCATCAATCTTAGCAAGAAGGGTATCTTTTTCTACAAAGTCTCCGGCACGGGCAGGGTAGTCAATAATTGTTCCTGAAACAAAGGGAACAACCGGAATCATAGCATTTGCTTCTACATAGCCGGAAATGGTAACGGCTTCTACAAGATTTCCGTTAACAGGTTTTTGAATGACAACTGCCGGCAGGGCATCTTCCTTTTCCGGCAAAGGCTTTTTACGTGTTACGAGAATAGTGATAAATACAAAAAAAACAGCCGCAGCAGCAAATACGGCATAACGGAGAAATTTATTCTTTCGAAGTTGTTTGACCATACTAACAAATTTAATAAAATCAAAGTTCTAAGACAATAGACAAATTTTAGAGAATGTCTAATAATGAATGTATGAGCGAAACTCCTTCAGAAACAAAAAATCAGATGGCTGAGGCACTCAAAAAGCTGATAAAAGACAGACCTTTCTCAAAAATTACCGTGCAGGATATTGTTGCGGCCTGCAATATCAACCGCAATACATTCTATTATCATTTTGAAAATAACTATGATCTGCTTTCTTATACCTACTCGCGCGAAGTGCAGAATATTGTAGATTCTTTTCATAATGCTAATGCGACAATTCCTCAGGCAATGGATTTCGTTCTCGATTATATTGATAAAAATCAGGCTTTCTGCCAGTGTGCTTACGAGTCGCTGGGAGAACAGCAGCTCAAAATCATTTTTGAAAAAGATCTGCTTGATTTTGTAAGGGCAACAATTGAATATTATGGCAGCCAGAACAAAGTTACATTTTCTGAAGACTTAAAATCCTTTGTAGGCTACAGCTATTCAAATCTCTTAAGTTCCCAGATTATCTGGTACATCCGCCACAGCGTAGACCTGGACAAAGAAATCTTCCGCCAGTGCCTGCAAACCTTCTTCACTGCCTCCCTAAAATCTGTTCTGGAAGAAGCCTGGAAAAAAGGTATGTAGTATTGACAATCCCCTCTATCTTCTATATATTAAACATACATTTTTTTTGGTGTGGTACCCAAGCGGTAAGGGACTGGTCTGCAAAACCATCATTGGTAGGTTCGACTCCTATCCACACCTTCTCTGGAGAGTTCCTGCATTCCCGCAGGACGCCGAAGGGTTAGGAAATCTTCCTGCATATTTCTGTAAGAAGTTTCTGATATCTCAGGCATAAGGGACGGAGCAATATAAAATATATACGTTCTGTTTACTCTTTAGGGAGCTGGTTTTTGAGAGCCAGCTCTTAATTTTTTTAAAGGGGACAAACAACATGTTTGAACAAATCCTAAACACTATCGACGACATTGTATGGGGAATCCCAACAATCGCCCTCATTCTTGTTACTGGTATCGTAATGACAATTGCGACACGCGGTATTCAGTTTACAAAGCTCGGACGTGCTTTTAAGAGCATCTTCAAAGAAAACGAAGGAAAAGGAGAGCTTTCAGGCTTCTCTGCACTTTGTACAGCCCTTTCTGCAACAATTGGTACTGGTAACATCGTAGGTGTTGCTACTGCTATTCTTGCCGGTGGTCCTGGTGCCCTCTTCTGGATGTGGGTTGCTGCCCTTCTTGGAACTGCAACAAAGTATGCAGAATGTATGCTTTCTATTAAGTACCGCGAGGTTAAGGAAGACGGTCACGTTCTTGGTGGACCTTTCTATGTAATTGAAAAGGGTATGGGTAAGAACTGGAAGTGGCTTGCAATTCTCTTTGCAATTTTCGGAACTCTCGTAGGTCTTTTTGGAATCGGTACATTTACTCAGGTAAACGGTATTTGTGGTGCTGTTCAGAACGCATTCGATGCAAATAAAGAACACATTGCTTTCACTCTTTTTGGAAATGATTATACATGGGCTACAGTAATTGGTGGCGCAATCATCACAATCGCAACTGCACTTGTTGTAATTGGCGGTCTTAAGCGTATTTCTAAGGTTGCAGAAAAGGTTGTTCCTGTAATGGCTATTATTTATGTATTCCTTGGTGTTTCTGTAATCATTATGAATGCTACTCGAGTTCCAGCTGCCTTCGCTCTGATTTTCAAGGGTGCTTTTGGTGTAGACACTGGTGTTAAGGCAATTGCAGGTGCTGCTGCCGGAACAATCATCCGCATGGCTATGCAGAAGGGTATTGCCCGCGGTATCTTCTCTAACGAGGCAGGTCTTGGTTCTGCTCCAATCGCTGCTGCTGCCGTTCAGACTGATGAACCTGTTGAGCAGGGTATGGTAAACATGACTGGTACTGTAATTGATACTCTTATCATCTGTACAATGACTGGTCTTTCTATCGTACTTGCTGGTGGAGATGTATGGAATTCTGGCGCAACTGGTGCGGCTCTTACTTCTCAAGCTTTCTCTGCAATTCTTGGTGGTGACAATATTTCTGTTCAGTTCCTTCTTATGCTCTGTCTCGTATTCTTTGCATTTACAACAATTCTTGGCTGGGACTACTACTCAGAAAAATGTCTTGAATATTTGACTGGCGGAAACATGGCTGTAGTTAAGGTTTACCGCTGGCTCTACATCATCGCAGTTGCAATCGGACCTTACATGACAATCTCTGCAGTATGGACAATTGCTGATATTACAAACGGTCTCATGGCAATTCCAAACTGTATCTCTCTGCTTGTTTTGAGCGGATTAGTTGCTAAAGAGACTAAGGCATACTTTGATAAGTATCCAAAACTCTAGTCGAAAATAATATAGAAATATATGAATAAGGGCTGGTCTTTTAGACCAGCCCTTATTCATTATGTGTTGTTATTGTTTTTTTTCAATTTTTTCAGCAAGTTGTTTTACTTCTTCCAAAGGTAAACCAATGCAACGAGCTACTTTTTCAGGAGAATCGCCTTCGTTCAGAAAGTTCATTGCACTTTCTATGGCTTTTTTCTGTTCGCCAATTGCTGCACCTTCCTGGAGAGCCTCGTATCTTATATCATAATCATGTAAATTCACGGCTAAATAATCACTCCTGAATTTTTCATTTTCTTCTCTTGTAAAAGTACTTGCATTATAAATCACCTTAATGTTTTTGTCATCTTATGATGTAATAGTTTTCTAGCATAAAAAAAACACGAGAGTTTGACGGATTATAAAAACATAAGGTATAATTATATGAACAATTACCTATGTAGGAGATTTTTATGAAAATACGTCTCTCTTTGATTTTTATAACTCTTTCTGTTTTTTTTCTTTCATGCAGCAACGGTATTTCTCAGAAAGGGGAAGGTTCAGTTACTTTAGATGCAGGCCGCGTCGCAAGATATCTTGGACAGAATCTTTCAAAAAATCGAAGTGTATCACGAACTATCAGACATACAAGCGGTAGCGATTTTGATAACTTCATGGTTTACAAAATGAGTATTAAAGTTTCTACTCTTGGAAATTTTGAAACAAGTGTACAAAAAGATTTCTCAAAATCAATCGTTAATGCTGATTCCGAAGACGAGTATTGTGCTGCTCTTCAAAGTTTTTTCGATACTTCTGTGGGTACTCCAATTTCAATTGAAAATATACCCGTTGGTAGTAAAATCAAGATAAAAGTTGCTCTTACGTTTGGCGAAGAAATAGATGAAGACGCATTTAGAGAAGTATATTCTCAGATGTCCGATGATGAATACTCAGAAATGATGGAACACATGCACGAAAGACTTGGCACTTTTTCAGAAACTGTAGAAGGCTACTCCGACGAGTTCGTTGTAAAAAGCGGCTCAAATAATGTTACAATCCGCCTGGATGGCAGAGAGTTCTTTGTGGAACAATTTTTATCTCCAGACAGTAATCATCCAATTATACTGTTTAATGGAAGAGATGCTGAGAATGTATTGAAATATCAGGAGAATGCACAATCTAAACTTGTAATTGATACAACAAAATCTGTTTCATTTACAACAGGAGCAAGTTTGTTTTCTAGTATTTCAGGAGGAGAGTCTATTACAAGCCCGATGTTTTCTTCAAATACATTTTGTTTTGCTGATGATTGTATTTATTATTTTGAAAATGAAGAAATTTATAAATTAGCGAAAACTGAAGGTATACCACAGGGGCTAGGTTTGAGCAATTTAATACATGCGAAATTTCCGGGAGATTTTGAAGGAAATTACGCAGGTTCTATAATAAAAATTGATTGTCTTACTTATTATAACAACTCTCTTTATTTCCCATTACAGATAGCAAGAACAGGTGGTTATTCAGCACATGGTGAATATTTTGTGAAATTGAATCTTTCTACAAATGAAATTTCATATTATTCTAATCAAAATTTTTATGTGAGTAATTGGAGATCTCTGATTGTTACTTCAATTGGTGGTAATGATTATTTGATTAAACTTCAAGGTTCTGTACTAACAAAATACAGACTTTCTGAATCTGATGGAACAATTACTTTAAATGAAGAAGAGACTTGTTCTCTAGCTTATCAGGCATCTGATCTTCAACTATTTGGAAACACATTGTATATAGCATGTTATAAATATCAAAATAATACTGACTCACCTAATAATTACTTAAATTCTGAAAAAACGATTTATAATATTGTAAGTGCAGGTGGTATTGCGAAAATAGATTTGAGTAGTGGTTTTTCATTATCTACATGGACAAATGGAAGCTATTATCTGGGAATGTACTTGGGAAATACCTATAACTCTAACGGGGAGCTCTTGGAATCTTCTCCTATAACACCACCAAAAGATCAGGAAAATCAGTATTTCTATGGTGCAAGAAAGTTTATTGCCAGAAGGCCTGATGATAATATTCTTGTTGTTGTTGATGACGGAGTTTATATTGATCTTGATGCGCCAATTACAAAAGATCCAAATACCTGTGAAAATAAGAATCGAGTTGTTACTGTAAATCTACTTGATGAATCTATTTCAGCAGTAGATGTTAATGTAAGTTTTTACGCTACAGCTGTTACTGGTACTTATTTTGGAATTGGCGACTAAAAGAAAACTCCCTGAAGTCTCTGTCTGTATTCCTGTTTTCAACGCAGAACGTACGCTGCTTCGGGCACTGGAATCTGTAGCAGTTCAGACGTTCACAGAATGGGAAATTATTGTTGTAAACGATGGAAGTTCTGGTACTGACGAGACTGGCAGAGATTGTTATAAAATTATAAAACAGTTTCGAAAAAAACATAAAATCCCACGTGCCCGTATAATTTATCGCGAGCACAAAACAAATATTGGACTTCTGGAAGCACGACGTACGGCAATAGAAGCTGCAGTCAGTCCCTATATCATCATTCTGGATAGTGACGATGAACTTTTACCAGATTCACTAAAGGCCCTTTATGAAACTGCAATTAGTACAGGGGCTGATATTGTTCATGGTGGAGCAGAGGTTGTTGCAACAGAAAATATCTCTGATACTATAATTCAAAAACGCGTTTCTCAAATGCAGAAAAACGCAAATAAGATCTATGAGGGTGTACTTACAGAGCAGGCAGTTTTTGATGGTTTTCTGGTACAGAAAAATCATACTGGCTTTTTATGGGCTAAACTTATCAGGCGAGAAACTTATCTTGAAGCACTTTCTCATATTCCTTTTTCGAACTGTGTTTTTGCAGAAGATTTTCTCCAATACTTTTTTATTTCATATGAAGCAAAAAAATATGCAGGAATAAAACAACCAGTTTACCGCTATTATGTAGATGCTGGAATTTCTTCGTTCCAGAAAATTTCAAGTCTGGATCGCTGGCAAAAAATCTGTTCAACAGCAAATGTATTTACAATTCTATTTCAGGCAGTAAAAGAACTTCCGCTTGATCGTTATTCTCAAACACAAAAAGAAGCCCTGCAATTGCAAAGCTGTTCTTATCTTGCAAATAATATTAAACAATTGAAAGAATCGGTTATCCCCGAACTTCAGCCGCAGGCACGCGAAAGGCTCTGTGAATACTGGGGCGAGTCTTTCGTAAATAGAATTGAAGAAGCTTTACAAAAAAGTAAATAAAGCCGGGCGTTGCGGGGCGGCGACTGAGCCCCGCTGGGTGGGGTAGCGGACAAGCAACAAAGCGGAGAGAAGCGGCCCTGCTTGCAGGGGCGCTTCGTGGAGCGACTTGCTTGGGAGCGAGGGGAGGGGCTCCTCCCCACATTTTGAAAGTCTTGCCCCACTTCCTAAAAAGCCAACAATCTGATATATTCTAAGCATCCCACTATATAAAGAGGTTTGATATGCCTTATACAGAACCAACAAGTCTAGCGATTGTTGCGTGTCCTGGTGGCGAAGCTTTCGCCAATGAAGTCATAACGCACCTTAAACACATGTACAAACACCGCTTCACCTTGAAGAACGATGTATTGTCTAAGCGTTATGAGCTGACTAAAGAAGAGCTTGTGAACAGAATCAATCTGCAGAACGATTTGCAGACGTCTGATCTGTGCATAAGAGGTGCAACCGATAAGTACCGCCCGCCTGTTTTCAAGGTAAATGCGCGCTTTACTTATTTTGCCAATGGTGAGGTGAAAACTGAGTTGTTGGAAACAGTCCGCGGAAAAGATGTTTTTATTTTCCAGGATGTTGAAAACCACGAGGTGCTTTCTCTCAACGGCGGTGCTAACAAAATTAAGATGACTGTTAATGATCATCTTGTTTCACTGCTTGTAACTATTGATGCTGTACGAATTGCAGGTGCCGAAAAAATCACTCTGGTTGTTCCGGCTTATCCTTATGCAAGACAGCACAAACGCAAGGGCCGCGAGGGACTTACTGCAAGTCTGCTTGGCCACATTTATGAAATGCAGGGTGTTGACCGAATTATTACTCTGGATCTTCACTCACGAGAAATCGTTAATGCATTCTCTACCTGTAATCTTGATAACCTTCATGCCAGCTATCAGATTATCCGCGAGCTTTCTAAGATCGTAGATTTGACCGGAAAAACAGAAGATCTCGTTATTGTTTCTCCTGATACTGGCGCTATTGATAGAAATAAATTCTACGCAAGCGGTCTCAAGCTGCCGCTCGCTATGATTTACAAGGAGCGCGATTACTCTATTGTAACTCAGGATGCTCATTCTACTAACATTAAGTCTGTTAAGCTCCTCGGTGACGTTAAGGGCAAGGTTGCCTTCCTTGCTGATGATATGCTTGGAACTGGTGGAACTCTTCTTAAAGCTATGGAGTTCCTTAAGGGACAGGGTGCGACAAAGGTTATTTGTGCCATTTCGCTTCCTTTCTTTACCGGCGATGCAATTAAGAACTTTGATGAAGCTTACGAAAAGGGCCTCTTCTACCGCATTATTGGTACTAACGCTGTTTACCACGAAGAGCTTTTAAAGCGCGAATGGTACATCAGTACAGATGTAAGCGGCCTTTTTGCAAACGTTATTACCCGCATTCACTACAACCAGTCGCTGAGCGAACTGCTTGATAATAGAAATATTATTGAGAAGGTTGTGAAGCACGAGTAAAGAATAATGGTTGACGCAATTTTATGCGTGGACATTGGGACGACTTCGCTTAAAGCCGGTTTGATTACGGCGGTGGGCGAGGTCGTTTCTTTTTGCGCTGTTCCATTTGAAGAACCTCACGACCGCTTTGTTGCCTGCTCCTGGTATAATGCTTTTTTACAGGCAAAAGAAGAGGTTACCCGCGGCCTGGAAGATGTGCAGATCAGTGGCATCTGTATTTCCGGTAACGGGCCTACTGTGGTAACTGATTGTGGCCTTACCTTCAGATGGAATGAAGATACTTCAGCTGTGGCTGCTGATATTCCTGAGGCGGCCCGAACTTCTCTTTTTATTCCGAAAATTCTTTCCATTAAAAATCAATTTCCCCAGGTCTGGAAAAAAACAAAGCTTCTTTTTTCGGGTCCTGAGTATCTGATTTACGTACTTACCGGAAAGGCTGTAACAATTCTTCCGGAAGAGCGTTTTGAAAAAGCCTACTGGAATGATGAAATGCTTGCGGCCTGCAAAATCAATAAAAAGCTTTTTCCTGCTTTTGTAAAAACTGGGGCTATGTGTGGCCTTTATGAAAACTGTCCTGTTTTTGCGGGTGGTCCTGATTTTGTCGTGGCCTTGATTGGAACCGGTACTCTTGTGAGCGGGCGGCTTTGCGACCGTTGCGGAAGCTCGGAAGGTTTGAACCTTTGTACAGACCGTCCTGTTACCGGCCAGGGCTTGCGTACCCTGCCTTCTGTTGTGCCTGGACTATGGAATGTATCTTATCTTATTCCGGATAGCGGCGAGCTTTCTGAAAATGAGCGCCTGGCGGCGGTAGAGAAGGGCGTAAATGCTCTTAAGGCTGCGGCTGGCTCGGCAGGGCTTTCTTTTCCTTCTGAAATGGCAGTTACCGGCGGCCAGACAAATGATGAATTACTTTTACGCGAAAAAGAGCAGAGGCTTGGAATGAAAATTCTTCGCCCGGTAGATAACCATTTTGTTCACAGTGAACTTTTAGGCGATGCCTGTGCCGGCTGGTCTGGGCTTGGAACTTATGAATCTTTGCCTGCTGCGGCAGAAAAAATTGTAAGGATGAGAGCTTATGAAAATCTATAAAATTCCTTCCGACCTTCGTGCCTTCATTTTTGATATAGACTCAACCTTGTATACAAATCAGGCTTATGCCTTTGAGCAGGTGGATTGTCAGGTACGCCAGTTTGCTAAGGAGCGGGGGATTTCTGCTGATGAGGCCCGCCGCATGGTTGCAGATTACCGTAAGAAGTTTGCGGCAGAGCACGAGGGCAGTAAAGTGAGCCTTGGAAATACCCTGCTTGCCTTTGGAGTTCCGATTGAACAAAGCGTGCAGTGGCGGCGGGAACTTCTTGAGCCTGCTGATTTTCTTGGCCGGGATGAAACTCTTATTGCGGAGCTCGGGATTCTGCAGGAAAAATATCAGCTGATTTGTGTTACGAATAATCCGGTATTGCCGGCGCGAAAAACTCTTGAGGCTATTGGCGTTTCGGATTTTTTCCCCGAAATTGTCGGCCTTGATACCTGCTTTAAGTCTAAGCCCGCTCTGGAGCCTTTTGAGACTGCGGTTGAACGCCTGTCAAAATCAGCCTGCGAAAGGGGGCTGGAGGGGATTTCCGCCGAAAACTGCCTTGCCGTGGGCGACCGCTACGATATGGACATCAAATTACCCCTGGAAATGGGCATGGGTGGTATTTTGGTAAGTGGTGTAGAAGAAGTATACCAAATTCATAAAAGTGTGTTATAATAGAAGACAATGAAAACGCGTCCATTCATTTCTAACATTGAATTGACCACTGACGGCCATCTTTCTCTCTTTTTTATTGGTACTGGCAACGCTTTTACTAAAACTGCGTTTCAGACAAATCTGCTTATCATAAAAGGTAAGCACCATCTTTTAGTTGATTGTGGAACCTTGTGCTCTTATGCCTTTGAAAATGTTTACGGGGGAAAAATCAACGATATAAAAAATCTGCTTTTGACTCATCCTCATGCAGATCATATTGGTGGTGTTGAAGAGCTGGCACTTGCAGGAAAATATATCAATAAGCGTAAACTGAATATAGTTATTACTGATGTATTTAAAAAAGCTTTGTGGAATGAATCTCTTCGTGGAGGTATTCAGTACAGCGAAGAAGGTAAAATGACTTTTGATGATTATTTTAATCAGATTAAGCCGGTTAAGATTCAGAAAAAACCTTTTGAGATGTATGAAGCTGATATTGAAGGAATTAATATCAAGCTTTTTAGAACCCGTCATGTAACTACAAGAAAAGATTCTTTAAAACATTCGCAGCTTTCCTATGGACTGATTATTGATGATAGGATATTATTTACAGCCGACACTCAGTTTAACAGACCGCAGCTTAAGTTCCTGCTGGATAATTATCCGAAGATAGAAGTAATTTTCCACGACTGTGATGTTATGGGCTATTCCCGTGGCGTTCACGCGGCTTATGATGAACTCGTTACTCTGCCTGCAGAAATAAAAGCTAAGACTTATCTCTGTCATTATTCAGAGGCGGTAAATACCATTGACGCACTTGTTGACGGTTTTGGCGGTCTCGCAAAGCACTGGGTGTACTACGATTTTGAATAATTTATTAGGCTCTGTAGCTCATCTGGATAGAGCGGTTGCCTCCTAAGCAACAGGTAGTGCGTTCGAGTCGCATCAGAGTCAAATTTAAATATACGGAGATTTATATGAAAAAGTTGCTGGTGGCTTCTTCTAATCAGGAAGTTCTTAGTGTTGTAAAGAATGCTTCTTTGAGTTATTCAAATTATCTTGAACCTATTTTTTGTCCTGAAACAGATGAAGCTCTCAGTTTTGTTGATTATGAACTCCCTGAAATTAAGATTCTGGATTTTACTTCTACAGATATTGATTGTCATGCGATTCTCGAAGCAATCCGTTCAGACCCATGGCTCCATAACGGTGGAATTATTGCCATTGCAGAAAGTCCTTCTGCGGCTCAGAAAATTGAAGATCTTAAGGATCCTAACATTCTGATTGTTCAGACTCTCTATACTTTTAAGCAGAATCTGGATGGCCTTTTGCGCAGTCTTATCCGCAATCAGCAGTTCCTTTTTAACCGTGGTATGCAGGACCGCATGGGTTCTGAGGAAATCGGCCAGTTTGTCTGCGATAACAATCCTATGGATATCCGGCTTTATACTGCCTTCCTTGTAAACTATCTTTACTGTACAAACCGTATTGATGATGACGGGCGTTTTGCCCTTCAGTCTACTTTAATGGAGCTGCTTACAAATGCTCTTGAGCACGGTAACTGTGGAATTACCTATGACGAAAAATCTGAATGGCTGAATAATGGCGGTATTATTCTTGATTTGATTGATAAGAAGCTGCGTATGCCTGAATATTCAGAGCGCAAGATTCACATTGACTACACAATTGGAAAAGATAAATCTACATTTACCATTAAAGATGACGGCGAGGGCTTTGACTGGAAGTCTCGCATGACTGATGATGCACCTGGTCTAGAAGAGGCTCATGGCCGCGGAATTGCCCTTTCTAAATCTCTGGTATCCGGCCTGCGCTATAATGATAAGGGTAATGAAGTTTCTTTTGATATTCACAATATTGTAAACGTTTCGAATACAGTTCCTGGAATCATGATTCCATTTAAAGCTGTTGAATACAAGAAGTTTGATATTGTCTGCCGCCAGAACGAACCTTCTAACGATTTGTACTTTATTGTTTCGGGCCGCTATGGTGTTTATGCAAACCGCAAACTGATTTCTGTTCTGTCTCCAAAGGATATGTTCATTGGTGAAATGGCCTTCCTTTTGAACGACCGCCGCTCTGCAACAATCATGGCTGCCGAGGATGGAAAACTCATCCGCATTCCAAAAACACAGTTCTTAAACCTTATCAGAAAAAATCCTCACTATGGTCTCTTCCTTTCTAAGCTTCTTGCACAGCGCCTTGTTCGCCAGAATAAGAGAATCATAAAGTGTACAAGCGAGCTGCTTCAGTTGAAGGCACAAAAATAAAAGTGGTTTCGATACACTTCGCTTCGCGAAGCACTCAACCACCGTTACATCGCCGGTGGTTGAGTAGGCCGAAGGCCGTATCGAAACCATATTAAAAGAGATGCTGAAACAAGTTCAGCATGACGCATATTATTAGAACAATCCTGAAATTACTCCATTATCATCAACATCAATATCCAAAGCGGCAGGAGCCTTTGGAAGGCCTGGCATTGTCATAATGTCGCCGGCAAGGGCAACTACAAAGCCTGCTCCCGCATACAATTGAACGTCGCGAACCGGGAAGGTATAGCCGCTTGGGGCGCCAATCAGCTTTGGATCGTGGCTGATTGAGTTCTGGGTTTTTGCGATACAAACAGGGAGCTTTCCGTAGCCATTGTCCTCAAAGGTCTTGAGCTTTTTGAGGGCGGCAGGGTCAAACTCAACGTCTGCGGCGCGGTAAATCTCTTTTGCGATTGTGCGGATTTTGTCTGCGAGAGGAAGATCCAGTTCGTAAAGCGGATGATAGTCTGCCTTTCCGCTGTCTGCAATTTCTGCAACAGTGCGGGCGAGGTCTGCGGCACCTTCGCCGCCTTTTCCCCAGCCTTCAGAGAGAACAGCTGTTGAGCCGTTGTCGCGGCAGAGTTTTTCGAGAAGAGCGATTTCTTCATCAGTATCAGTTATAAATTTATTAACGGCAACTACGGCAGGGAGTCCGAACTTTGCAACGTTTTCGATATGGGTCTTGAGGTTAGCAAAGCCTTTTTCTAGGGCTGCTGTGTCCGGTTTTGCAAGGTCTGCCTTTGCAACGCCACCGTGCATCTTAAGGGCGCGGATTGTTGCTACGATTACTACAGCACTAGGTTTGAGACCTGCAGCGCGGCACTTAATGTCTAAGAACTTTTCAGCTCCCAGGTCTGCGGCAAAGCCCGCTTCTGTTACAACATAGTCGCCGGTTGCAAGTGCACACAAAGTAGCGTTTACACTGTTGCAACCGTGAGCAATATTTGCAAAAGGTCCGCCGTGAACAAAGGCCGGATTTTTTTCCAGAGTCTGTACAAGGTTTGGTTTAATTACATCTTTTAAGAGAGCCGCAATAGCGCCTGTGCATTTGAGCTGACCAAAGGTTACGTTTTCGCGGGCATAATTCTGGCCGATTACAATGCGGTCAATGCGCTCTTTAAGCTCACTGATTGTGCGGCTAAGGCAGACAATCGCCATAATTTCGCTTGCAACTGCGATGCTGAAGTGATCCTCGCGAGGCACTCCCTGAAGGCGTCCTCCAAGTCCGATTGTGATATTACGGAGGGCTCGGTCGTTCAAGTCTACGCAGCGCTTCCAGCTGATTGTGCGCGGGTCAATTCCAAGTTCATTTCCCTGCTGCAGGTGGTTATCAATAAGGGCTGCAATCAGGTTGTTTGCAATAGAGATTGCGTGAATATCGCCTGTAAAATGAAGATTGATATCTTCCATTGGAACAATCTGAGCATATCCGCCGCCACAGGCTCCTCCCTTTACTCCAAAGCAAGGTCCAAGGCTAGGCTCGCGCAGGGCAACAACAGTTTTCTTTCCAATGCGGTTGAGACCGTCTGCAAGACCAATGCTTACAGTGGATTTACCTTCTCCGGCTGGAGTAGGTGTAACAGCTGTTACAAGAATCAGTTTACCAGGCTTGCTGGCAGCCTTTTCCTGAAGTGCACGGAGTTCTTCAAATGTTATCTTTGCCTTATAAGGCCCGTAGTTTTCAAGCTTGTCTGCAGTGATTCCAATTTTAGCGGCAACATCAGCCACCGGAATCATCTTATTTTTCTGAGCGATTTCGATATCTGTCATTAAAAACGTCCTTGTGATTTTTTCACAGATATTTTATCTGATTAGTGGGGTTTTAACAAGGTATCTGATATATGCTGACATGCATGAATAATAAATACTTGATTATTCTATTAGCAGAAATTAATATATTAAGTATAACTAAAGTCTAAAAGGTGAGAAAAATGAAAAAAATATTGATTATTGTATTCGCAATGCTGATTGGCTCTTTTGCGTTCGCGGAAAGACCACCTATGTATGCAGGCGGAGTTATTGGACTGGATACTTATGGATATGGTGGTGAAAATATTGCTAGCTTCGGAATGGAGCCTGTTTTTGGAATAAGACCTTTACCATTGAAGAATATGGGCTTTGAACTTGGATTGCATATTTCATTTCCAGCTACACATGATTATGGCGGTTATTCATTAAAAACTTCATATTGGGGAATGTCAACAAAGTATTTTTATGATTTTAAAGCTTTCAGCGCGCTGCCAAAAATGAATGCATTCGTATATGGTGGACTTGGTTTTATTTCTGCCAAGGAGAAAGGTAAATATAGTTCGGGAACAGCTTTTGAATTCACAATGCCCCTTGGTGGCGGATTAAAATATCAGTTCCTTGAGCATCTGGAAGGTATATTCAAAACAGAACTTATTATTTGCGATTTCTGGGGCTTTAATATATTGACCGGTGTAAATTATACTTTCTAAAAAAGTTATAAATTTTTAATTCAGCTTATACTATGAGCTCCAGGTCTTTATCTGTGAGCTCTTTATATTTTCCAAGTTCAAGTTCTTTGTCGAGCTTTAACTGCCCCATTGAAATTCTCTTCAAATAAACAATCTTATTTCCCACGGCCGCGAACATTCTCTTTACCTGATGGTATTTGCCTTCGTAAATTGTGAGCTGGGCGGTGGTGTCGTTCAGCCAGGTGATTTGGGCGGGTTGGGCGGTGAAGCCCTGTTCGTTGTCTTCGGGGCCAACTTCGATGCCGGCTTCAAACTGCTTTGTGATTTCTGCCTGATGCTCTGCTGTCTCAGCATGTTCAAGACCACACAAGTAAGTTTTACTGATATGTGATTTTGGGGATATGAGACGGTGAGTGAGTTCTCCATCAGTTGTAAAAAGCAGAAGACCTTCTGTGTCCATGTCCAGGCGGCCGACAAGGTGAAGCTTTTCCTGTAAGTAGGGAGTGCGCAGGCTGTCGTCCAGAAGGTCGAAAACAGTTTCGTGGTCGCCTTCTTTTGTGGAGCAGACATAGTGCTGGGGCTTATTCATCATCAGGTAGAGGTTTTTGTGAAGGTTTACTTCTTCGCCGTCTACACTGATGTTGTCTTTTTCTGCGTCTACGGCAAAGCCCGGGTCGTAAATCTGCTTGCCGTTCACGAGGACTTCGCAGCTTCGTAAAAGTTTACGGATGTCTTTGCGGGAACCAAAGCCTTCGTGAGCAAGTAATTTGTCTAAGCGTTCTTTTGCCATAGTGAGTTCTGCGGTGGTTTCGATACGCTCGCTTCGCGAGCACTCAACCACCGTACTTTACGTTTATTTTCTATCCATCAGCGGAACAAACTCGCGCTCTTTTGAGATGTTCTTGTAAGCAGGACGATAAATACGGCCGCCGCTGACAATTTCCTCAAGGCGGTGAGCAGACCATCCGGCAATTCGGGAAATTGCAAAGATTGGTGTAAAGAGTTCTCGTGGAATGTTGAGCATAGAATAAACAAGACCAGAGTACATATCAACGTTTGCACAAATTTTTTTATCTGACTGGTGAACATCCTGAATGATGGCCGGAGCAAGCTTTTCAATCAAATCATAAAGAGCAAACTCTTCGAGACAGCCCTTTTCTTTTGCAAGCTTTTTAGCCTTAGCTTTGAGCAGCACTTCACGAGGGTCGCTGATTGTATAAATTGCGTGGCCCATACCGTAAATCAAACCAGAGCGGTCGCCGGCTTCTTTTGTTGCAATCTTTCTCAGGTAGTTGCCGACTTCTTTTTCGCTTGTCCAGTCCTTTACGTTGGCCTTGATGTCATCCATCATTTCCATAACCTTGATGTTTGCACCACCATGGCGGCGTCCCTTAAGAGAACCAACAGCTGCAGCCATTGCAGAGTAGGTATCTGTATCTGCAGAAGAAACAACGTGAACTGTAAGAGAAGAGTTGTTACCACCACCGTGTTCAGCATGAAGAATCAAAGCCAGATCGAGGATTTCTGCCTCGAGGCGTGTGTACTGCTTGTCTGAGCGGATAAGGCGGAGGAAGTTTTCTGCGGTAGAAAGCTCAGGTTTCGGGTTATGAATGAAAAGAGATTTGTTGTCGTAGTAGCGGCGCTTTGCCTGATAGCCGTAAGCGGCGAGTGTAGAGAAGCGGGCAATCAGCTGAATACACTGCTTGATTACATTGCTTACGCTGCGGTTCTCAGGATCTTCATCATAAGAATAACTTGCAAGAACACCGCGGGCAATTTTATTCATGATATCATTTGAAGGAGCCTTCATAATCATGTCTTCTGTAAAGTTTGCAGGAAGAACACGGCACTCGCCAAGATAGTTAGAGAAGGCTTCGAGTTTTGCCTTATTAGGAAGCTCTCCGAAAAGAAGCAGGTAAGCGCACTGCTCGTAACCGAACTGCTTGTTTTTTTCTGCGTCTTTAATGAGGTCTTCTACATTGTAGCCTCGGTAAACAAGGCGGCCAGGAATTGCGATTTTCTGACCATCCTTTAATTCGTAACCAACTACATCACCAATGCGGGTAAGGCCAACAAGTACACCAGTTCCGTTTGCATTACGGAGGCCTCGTTTTACATCATATTGCGAGTAGAGCTTCTGATCGATAGGGTCATTGTGGACAGCCAGTTTTTCCAGATTCTTAAGAATTGCTGCTTCAGATTTGTTAGACATCATTGCCTCCGTAATATAAAGAAATGCATATAATTACGCGGGTTTTTGCATAATTATGCAATAAAATTACATAATTATACAGACTAGAAAAAATAAATTCAATATAAAATTATAGAAATCTTGTCAGAAAATCTGCTCCCATAGAAAAAGGTCCCTAAAAACGGGATGATGTTTTTAGGGACCTTTTTCTATTCCGCAGACTTTCTGACACAAATTGTATTAATTTGGTCAATAGTATTTATATTCACAGTCGTGAATTATGTATTTCTTTATATACTAAAAGAGAGGGGGGGGGTGGCAAGCACAGCCTGCTTATTTCGCGAATCTTTCCGCCGGAGTAACGAACCACACGGCTTCCATGGTGGTGTCGCCGTCGTTTTCGAGGACGTGAGGGGAGCCTGAGGAGAAGGAAACGCTGTCGCCTTCTTCGAGGATGTATTCCTGACCGGCGTAGGTGAACTTGGCGCGGCCCTTCAACACGAGGCCTATTTCGCGGCCTATGTGGCCGAAGGAGCCGTGGTGGGTGTGGGAGCCTGCCGGAATCTTAATGATGTAGGATTCGGTAGATTCTTCGCCGGTTGGGGATTCAGGGCGGGCCAGCTCTTCGTAGACAACTTCGTCTTCTTTTACGCTGGCGCGGGATTCAGCACGGATAATGTGAACCGGGCGCTTTTTACGGTATTCTTCAAAAAGATATTCAAGGTTAATGTCGAGTACATCTGCAAGAGCGAGCAGGGTGTCGATTGCAGGAGAGACGTGATTTCTTTCAATCTGAGAAACAAGACTTTCACTTACGCCTGCGCGCTGAGCAACAACCTTAAGAGTGTAGCCTCTGTGCTCGCGAACCTGACGGAGCTTTTCTCCAAAGTGGTAAGGAACTTTTTTTGAAGAAGTGTCTTCTTCTTTTTCAGGATTTTGCGAAGGTGTCATTATTTTGTTTCTCCTTGTTTTCTGCGGTTACAAACTGGATAAAGTAATCTTCCAGTGTCTTTTTTGGGCCTTCCAGATGAAGGCGGGCTCGCGAACGTGCGTTATCGCGGCGGATTGTATACATTGAGTAGAAGTCGCGGTAGTCCAAACCGGCATCGGCTTTAACATGCTCTCCGAGGAACTTTGAAACTTCATCACGCCCAATGGCTGGAATTCCTTTTGTTTTAAGTATCTGGCGCAGAGACTGAATCTGCTCGGTAGAAATACCAAACAAAAACTCTTCCATGGCATGGGAAACACCGTCGTCTCCCATCTTTTGTTTAATAAAGCTGATCCACTGGTCATCCATCTGCATGGAAATAAGCAGAAGCTCACTTGTACCCATCATAGTACCAAAGGCAGGAGCAAGCTTGCGTCGTGCAGTCCATACAGACTGAAGAATAGGCGCTACATTTTCACTTGTTTCATCATTCCAGTGTTCCCAAAGAAGCAGCAAAGAAAGGGCCCATTCCCGACGGAATTCCATAGGCTGTTCAGTATCAGAAATCAGGTTCAGATATACGTCCTCAGCAAGCAGAGAGAACATAGAAAGAATGGTTTCTGTGTCAAAGGCTTTGGAAAGCTTTTCAAAATCTTTTCCAAGGTGGCCTGTATATTTTGCAAAATTAGAAAGAGTGTGGGCCTTAGCAATAAGAAGGCTTTTTCCAAGGACTGCTTTTGAAGGAAGTCGCAGGGTTCTGTCGCCCGCATCCTGGTGCTTAATAAGAGATTCAATAAGGGTAGTGCGGGTACGGGTGCCGCCTGCAAGTTCCGAGCGTTCCAGAAGAGAAGGAAATTTTGAAACCGATGAATCAATGGAATTTAAGTCCATAATTCGGTTCATAAAGGTCTGATAATGTTCCTTATCGTTTTCCTTAGTATAATCCAGAAGCTGATTTATAAGTTCATTCTGCCGGTCGGTAAATGCACCGTTATTGTCAGCCGGGCTAACGTCTTCTGTATGATCGAGAAAGGAATTTATATCTACCTGTTCAAATTCTTGAGTACTCATTTTGTTTTGTCGCTTGAAATCAGAGACTTTTTTTACTAATACTAAAGGCTTTTATAAATACTAAACCTTAGTTCTTCTATTATAAATCAATTTTTTTATTTGTCTAGCCGATAATTTACCTATGCAGAAAAAAATATTTGTATTGATGATTTTTATGATGGCCCTGAAAGGTATTACTTTTGCCCAGAATTCAGGTGAATCTGAAGGCTCACAAACAGCCTTGTATACTCCAAAACAGCAGCAGCTGCGCATAAAGGCCAGTGATGTCCGCCTTGTAGCTGATAAGAAAAACGGGGGCTATCATCTTTACGTAAAAAAGACTGCTAATGTAAATTCAATTCTTCTTACAGAGACTACAAAGGACCCGGAAGGTAAAAGCGACAGTTATGCCTACCGAGCCAAAGAGTATAATAAAATAAATGGTGATGAAATACGCTTTCTGGATGGTAAAAAGCTTGAATCTGAGGGTGCAAAATACAGCCTGGTTGATTCAACACCTGAAAAAACAAGCCTTTTTGGTGGAAAAGCTGGCGGTGAAGTAGAAGCTTTTCATATTTATATCCCAGAAACAATTGTTTACGGCTACGAGTGGTCGCGCCATGGGGAAATCACGATTGGTAAGGGCACTTTTATAAATATCCGTTCCTTTGAAAAGCCTTATGCAGACTATACCGGCGACTATATGGACAGTCCTTTTATGTTTGATCTTAAGGTGACAAAACGGGTGGTAAAAAAGCCTGCTCCAAAGCCGGAACCAAAGCCGGCACCTGCTCCACTTCCGGAACCAGAGCCTATAGAAGAACCGGAACCTGTTGAAGAACCAGAAACTGTCCTTACAGATGACTACAACCCTCTTGCAAGCGAAAAGTTTAAGGAAATGTCTGATGATATCATCTATTCAAAGGGACCGGAAACAATCATAGAAGATATTCGCGGCCTTCTCGCGGATATTCCTGATAAAGATAACCTTGATCTTGTTTTTGCAATTGATGCAACCGGCAGTATGAAAAATGATCTTGATAAGCTTAAAACTGATATGCAGCCGTTGCTTGCCGAACTCTTTGGCGAGACGCCGGGAACTCGGGTAGGGCTTCTTTTCTATCGCGACTATGGTGATACTTTTAAGTATATGGATTTGCCGGTAAAGGTATTTCCTTTTACTTCTAATTTTACAAGTTTTTCAAAAAATCTTAACTCAGTTCGTATTTATGGAAAAGAGGGCGGCGATATTCCGGAAGCAGTTTACGAGGCCATGTATGCAGCCTGTGAGTTTTATTCCTGGAGAAATACTGCCCGAAAGGAAATCATTTTGATTGGTGATGCAGAACCGCACCCGACACCCCGGGGTAGCAGAAAGTATTCAAAAGATTATGTATTGGGAATTGCAGAAAGCAGAAAAATCAAGATTCACTCGATTCTTCTGCCTGCTGAATAAATTACTCAGAAACAGTACCGTTTTTAGCCTGAATTTCCTGTAATCTTAATTCAGGAATCTGGCTTATGCTGATATTGCAGAGCTTTTTGTATGAGCCTGGCAGCATAGTACCATAAGAGTCGTAAAGGTCGAGTAATTCTGTAAAGATGTTATAAGCTTTTTCATATTTGTGCTGTGCAAGATATACACGGCCAAGTTCATATTTTGCTTCAACATAAATAGAAGGATCAGAACCATAGCGTTCAACTACAGTGTTATAGCAGAATTCAGCTGATTTATAATCTGAAACTCCACCATAATTTTGTCCCATCTGAATGATTTGGGCAGCAGTTTTATCTTCTGGAATTTCTTTAAGAGTTCGGCAAGAGAAAAATGTAAATGCAATTGAAATAAGTGCAGCAAGAGAAATAATTTTTTTCATAGTGTTAGAAGTTTACCTCAAAATCAGTTTATGATTCAAGACCTGTGCAGTAATGTAAAAGGATGCATAACTTAACATTGCGCCCTGAATCTGATAAAATAGAAGAGATGAAAAAAAGACTTTATCTGATTTTACCTCTGCTTCTTATCGTTTTGCTCGCTTCCTGTGTAAGTACATCAGCAGGTGAAAGCGATATCAATATAGAAAAAAAACAAAGCAATAAAAAGTTACTTTTTAAGGACTGGAAATATAAAGGATTTGGACAGTCTCTGCCTGCCTGGTTTGAGGCTGCATATAAAAATGATGTTAATGCCGTGAAAAAATCTGATGTAAAACTTTCTGAAAGCGAGATTGTTATACTAAGAGGAGATGGCGTAAACAGCGACCAGGCTGACAAGGTTTTGAAAATCAAGCAGGAAGAAATTTCTTCTGATTTTATATTATATGAAACATGCTGGGCTAGCATTGGCGCGGGAGATTATGTCGCTCTCGCTGTATTTTACAAATAGGAGTTTTTATGAAGGTTTTAGTAATTGGTGGTGCCGGATATATCGGAAGCCACGTTGTAAAAGAAATGATGAAGGCCGGACACGAGGTAACTGTATTCGATAATCTTTCGAGCGGACTTCGCTGCAATCTTTTCCCAAAAAATGATTTTATCTACGGTAATATTTTAATTGAACGCGACCTGGAGCAGGCTTTTGCCCGCGGTTTTGATGCTTTTGTTCACCTTGCTGCATTTAAGGCTGCCGGCGAGTCTATGGTAGAACCCGAAAAATACAGCATTAATAATATCACAGGTACAATCAATATCATGAATGCAGCAGTAAAATACGGCTGTAAGAAAATGATTTTCTCTTCATCTGCGGCTGTGTTCGGTTCACCTGAATATCTTCCAATTGATGAAGATCATCCAAAAAATCCGGAAAATTACTACGGCTTTACAAAGCTTGAAATTGAGCGCTTTATGGCCTGGTATGATCAGCTTAGAGGAATGCGCTTTGCAGCCCTCCGCTATTTCAATGCTGCCGGTTATGATCCTGAGGGAGAAATCCGCGGACTGGAGCAGAATCCTCAGAACCTTTTGCCACGTGTAATGGAAGTTGCAGCCGGCATGAAAGAGGGAATGAAGGTTTTTGGAACTGATTATGATACACGCGACGGAACCTGTATCCGCGATTATGTACACGTAACAGACCTTGCCCGCGCTCACGTAATGGCTCTGGATTATATTACAAAGAACGATAAGAGCCTTACAGTAAACCTTGGAACAGAAAAGGGAACTACTGTTAAAGAAATTATTGAAGCTTCACGCAGAATTACCGGCAAGGCAATTCCTGCAGAAGATGTAGAGCGCCGCCCTGGTGACCCTGCATGCCTTTATGCAACTTCTAAGCGCGCAAAGGAACTTCTCGGCTGGGAGCCAAAATATTCTGATGTAGACACACTCGTAAAAACTACCTGGGAAGTATACCGCTAATGAATTCACACGATTTTTTGAAAACTAACGAGCGTGAAATCGTTGCTCTTGAAACTCTTCTTACTTCTATTCCTGCCATTGCTCCTGAGGGCGGTGGAGATGGAGAATCGAAAAAGGCAGCTGCTCTTGAGGCCTGGCTTCGTGATAAGGGCTTTGAAGGTGGCAGCCTTGGCTGCACAATAGAACGCTTTGAAGCTCCGGACAGCCGTGTAAGTGCAGGGGTAAGACCAAGTCTTGTTGTAACAATTCCTGGTACAGATGACAGTCAGCGAATCTGGGTAATGGCTCACATGGATGTAGTTCCTGTAGGCGACCCAAAGCTCTGGAATACAGACCCATGGAAAGTTGTAGAAAAAGACGGCCGCCTTTACGGGCGCGGTGTAGAGGATAATCAGCAGGGCCTTTGTTCTGCTGCCTTTGCGGCTCTTTATTACATAAAAAACGGCCTGGTACCGGCCCATACAGTAAAGTTGCTTTTTGTTGCTGATGAAGAAAACGGCAGTGAGTATGGAGCAATCTGGCTCATTCACAATACTTCACTGTTCCGAAAGAGTGATCTGGTTTTGATTCCTGATGGGGGAGACAGCGAAGGCCGCACAATCGAAATTGCAGAAAAAAATCTTTTGTGGCTGCGAGTTCACGTAATGGGCAAGCAGACTCACGGAAGCCGCCCGGACAGCGGTGCCAATGCCTGCCTTGCAGCGTCTGCTCTCTCTCTTAAACTCAACGGTCTGGAAAAAGTTTTCAACAAACACGATTCACTCTTTGAGCCTGACTATTCAACCTTCCAGCCGACAAAGCGGGAAAAGAACGTAGACAGTATAAACATCATTCCTGGTGAAGATACTTTCTGCATGGACTGCCGCATTTTACCTTGCTACAAGCTGGATGATGTTCTAAAAGAAGTAGATAAGTGCTGCCGCGAGGTAGAAGCTGAATATGGTGTAAAGGTTGAGTATACAACTCCACAGAAATCAGAAAGCCCTGCAACTCCGGTAACTGCACCTGTTGCCCAGAAGCTGGCCGCTGCAATTAAAAAGGTTCATAACATTGACGCCGAGTTCATCGGAATCGGCGGTGGTACCGTTGGCGCTGAGTTGCGACGCGAAGGAATTGATGCTGTTGTATGGAGCACGCTCGATGACCAGGCCCATCAGCCGAATGAATACTGCGTAATAGAGAATCTTATTAAAGATGCTGAAACTTTGATCGAATTCTTTGCGAACTAATTTAATGGTGGTTTCGATACGGCCTTCGGCCTACTCAACCACCGGTGATTGAGTGCCCGCGAAGCGGGCGTATCGAAATCACCTTACCTTCAGGAATACACCCATAATTGTGCAGGTGATAAGCAGCTGAAGAATCATAAACTTGAGGAGAACCTGGGTTGGTGACCAGCCGCGGTTCTTTCTCATGTGGTCGTGCAGAGGGAATCTGATATTTTCAAAAATCTTAATCTTAAAGAAGCGGAGCAGGAAAACCTTAAGAAGACCCATACCGCCGTTAATCAGAATGATTGATGAGGTTGCAAGAATAATAAATGGGTTTCCGCTTACCATTACACCAACGCCGATAAAGTAACCAAGGGCGCGGCTTCCTGCATCTCCCATAAGACAGTGAGAAGGGAAGGCATTGTGCCAGAGGTAACCCATTACAACTCCGGCCATTGCCATAAGCATAACAGCCCAGTTTGCTCCGGAAGGAAGGTGCTGAATCAGAAGGTAGGCTGCAATATCCTTGTGGCCAAGAACAAAGTAGAAGAAAATTCCAAGTGTTAAAAGTGCAATCAGAACGAGGGTAGAAGAAAGCCCGTCAACACCATCTGTACAGTTTGTTGTATTAATGGAAGCCCAGAGCATGATTGTACAGATTACGATATAAACAATCGGGTTCACTGCAATTTCATTTGCAAAGAAAGGAAGCCAGAAGCGGACAATTCCATCAGGTGAAAGCTGTTTGAAAGAAAAATACAGAATAAAGGCTGTTACTACACTGATGATTAAATCCAGGGCACCCTTGAGATATTCACCCCAGCTGTCGGTAGAACGGTCGTCCAGATAACCTGTGAGCATTGTAATCCAGGTAAGCAGAACAATTGAAGCACGGGTCCAGGTCATAGGACAAATCAAAAAGCATAATACAACAAAAATAGAAATGAAAACCACACCTGTTCCGGTTGGCTTTCCTTTAGCAGCCTCTGCATTATCCTTGAGAGTGAATTCGCGGCCTCTGTCATGAGGCAGTACATTGTAGAATTTTGGAATCAGTTTATAGGCGAGAATAAAGCCCAGATAAAGTGCAAGGGTAATAAGTACTGCGTAAGATGTAAGGAGTCGTGCAGGACCCCAATACTGCTGAAGAAACTGACCAAGATGGTAAAGCATAAAAAACCTCGATAAATACTGTTAAAATGAAAGATGTGTCATACCTGTAAAAACCATGACAACACCATGCTCGTTACAATAATCTATAAACTCATCATCGGAAGAAGTACCGCCTGTCTGAAGAATCGCTTTTACACCGCTGTCTATCAGCATTTTTACAGATTCTCCAAAAGGAATTGCTGCATCGCAAACCAGAACCTCTCCCAGGTTACTTTTATCAATATCATGGTTCAGACGGAAGTCGTCGCCGGGAAGTCCGCTGGCACGCTCCGTGTGTTTAAGGGCTTCAAACCAGACACCGTCTATTGCCCTCTTTACGGATGTACAGCCCTGGGCTATTCCGCAGATAGAATTCTGTTTTAAAAGAATTGCAGAATAAGAACGGGCTCCCATTGCAAGAAGCATACCGAAAACCATTTCATCAGTCTGAATCTGAGAAGGTCTGTTTTTTGTACGAACCTTCCACTGATTAAATAGAGTAGTGTCTTTTGTCTGAACCAGTATACCGCCGTTTATAAAGCGGGCTTCAAGATTAATATTTGTAATTTTTGCTGAAGGAACAAGCTTTGTCTTTTTATTTCTGGAAAGAATCTGTTTTGCCTCAGTAGTAAAGCTTGGTGCTACAATGGCGGCAAAATCTCCCTTAAGAATTTCTTCGGCGGCCTCTCCGTTAATTACGGCAGAACAGGCAAATACAACATCTCTTGTACTGATGGCGTCGTAAGTAAAGGTAGACTTAAAGGAATCAAGGACATTTGTTGCATGAGAGGCACCAAGAATGGTTCCAAACTTTACAGCCAGTGAAAATACAGTTCCGGTAAGCGGAGTAAACTGAGTTGTAAATTCATAACCGTCGCTGTTTGTACTCTTTACAGTAAGCTGGTCTTTAAGCAGGGCAAAAAGAGTGTTTATCTGGCGCCAGGCATAAGAAATATCATTTACCAGAGTGTAAGATAAATCTTTATTCTGATATTTTAAGAAGTTTCCGAGAGAGCCTTCTTCTCCAGGTGATTTATAAAGAAAGGCAGCCTGCTGGGCATTCATTCCGCTGTGAAGCTGAAGCTCACGTTTAAAAGGCAGCATCATATAATTCATAAAAGGCTGATTATACTGCGGGCTCTGCAAAATAGAAGCGGAAAGACCTGCATCAAAAGCAGAAACAAGATTAAGGGCCTTTGCTGCAAGATAAGTTCTGAACTCCAGGGAAATACTTCCTGTTCTCAGCTGAATCATGGCTTCTTTATAATCTTCCGGATCTGTAAGGATTAAAAGATTTTCATAATTCTTGAAAGCATTGCGAAGAAGTGATGTTACAAAAAAGTTTTTTGGACACAGCTGATTGTCGAATTGCTTTGAAACTATAGAAGGATTAATTACTGGAAGAACATTCATACAAACTATGAAAATATTGTTTTCTTCATCATCCGGGTGTGAAATATACTGCTCATCCTCTTCATGATACTTGGTCATCATAACCTTTCGTATGAGACGGGAGGTATCGGCCATGAACATATTGTTTTCCGAGAGGGCAGCTTCCTTTGTTACAGGAATTTTCTGCTTTCTTAATATTTCTTCTGTTTTGTTTGCAGAAAGAATTGTCCAGCCATCTGAAACAAGAAATTCGGCAAACTCTACGAGATTTTCTGTGTTTTCAACGTGAATTACAGCTCTCTTTGTCATAACTTTATTTTATCAGAAAAATAATGTAAAATGAAGTCCTATGAAAGCTATATCAAAAAAGTCTCTTCTGGCTGGACATATTACTGTTCCGGGTTCAAAAAGTCATACAATACGTGCCCTGATTCTTGCCGCAATGGCAGACGGCACTTCACATATTTCTAATCCACTTCCAAGTAACGATTGTCTTTCAACTGCGGCCGCTGTGCGCAAGGTTGGAGCTGATGTAGATTTTGGTGATGAAAACAGCGGAGTGTGGACTGTAAAAGGTGCCGGAAAGAATCTTCACTTGCCGGAAGACCAGATTGATGTAGGAAACTCGGGCTCTCTTATGTATTTTCTCTGCCCAGTGCTTTCAACCCTGCCGGGCCAGTGTACCTTTACCGGCGATGAGTCTATCTGCCGTCGCCCTGTAAATCATCTGATTGATGCCCTCTGCCAGTTTGGAGCAAAGGGACGCAGTCTTAATAAAGGCCCTGATGGTTCAGAGGGAACAACTCCGCCTTTTACTTTCTGCGGTCCAATTGATGTAAATAAAACTCTCGTTACCGAGGGCGCACTCTCTCAGTATATAAGCGGTTTTATGATGGCCGCTTCTCGCCTTAAGGGAACTCTAAAAATGGAGCTTACAAATCCTAAGGAAACTCCATATCTTACAATGACAAAGCTCTGGCTGGAGAGCCTGGGAGTGCCTGTTCAAATCAGCCCGGATTTTAAGCACATCTCCGTAACTGGTCCTGTTCCATTTAAGGCCTTTGACCGTGCCGTTCCTTCCGACTGGGAGGGAGTGGCTTTTCCTTTGATTGCGGCTTTAATTTCCGGCAGTTCGATTGTTATTGATAATATAGACGGTTCCGGCAGCCAGGGTGATGATAAGATTGTAGAAGTGCTTCAGTCGGTTGGCGCTGATATTGAATGGCGCCGTGAAGAGGGACAACTCCTTGTGAGGGGCGGAAAAGTTTTGACTACTGCCGGCTTACCTGACGGCCGGCTTACAGTAGAAATGTCTGCCTTCCCGGATGCAATCTGCGCCCTTGCAGTTATTGCCTGCTTTATCGAAGGAAAAACAGTATTTACTGATATTGATATCTGCCGCAAAAAAGAGACGGACCGCATTAAGGCAATGACCAGCGAACTTACAAAGCTTGGTGCAAAGATTGTTGATGAGGGCGACCGCCTTGTTGTTTATGGTGACGGCGGCAAAAGTCTGCATGGCGGAGAAGTTGAATCTTACAAAGACCACCGTATAGTAATGTCGCTTGCCTGTCTGGGGCTTGGTTTGGCGGCCGGGCAGTCGGTTACAGTAAACGATGCAGAATGGTGCAGCATAACCTTCCCTAAATTCTTTGAAGTTATGAATGATATTGGAGCCGGCTTTGAAGTTGAGTGAAAATCCTGACTTTCTGCAGAGTCAGCTCATTACTTATATTGGCAACAAACGTGCGCTTCTTGATTTTATAGGTACTGCAGTGGGCGAGGTGCAGAACCGGCTTGGAAAATCGAAACTTACCTGCTTAGATGTTTTTGCGGGGAGCGGCATTGTCAGCCGCTACCTCAAGCAGTTTGCCAGTGCCATTACTGTGAATGATCTTGAAAACTATTCAGGTATAATCAACCGCTGTTATCTCAGTAATAAATCTCAGATTGATATTGAACAGCTGCATGTGCTTCATGAAAATCTTTGCAAAAAAATAGACCGCCGCCTGGCTGCCCTTGAAAAATCTTCTTCAGGTTTTAAGGGCTCTGGCTTTATTTCAGAGCTTTATGCTCCTGCCAGCGAAGAAAAGATTGAAAAAGGGGAACGCTGTTTTTACACTCCTTACAATGCAGCATATCTTGACCTTTCCCGCCAGCTTATAGAAAAAGAGGTGGCCCCTGAGCTCCGGGATTTTTTTATTGCACCCCTACTTTCCGAAGCTTCTATTCATGCAAATACAGCAGGCATTTTCAAGGGCTTTTATAAAAACTCAAAAACAGGTACCGGTCAGTTCGGGGGAAATGGCCGCAATGCCCTTTCAAGAATCCGTGGAAAAATACAACTGCCTTTTCCTGTCTTTTCTGAATTTGAATGTAAGTCACGGGTTTTCAGCAGTGATGCAAATAGTCTGGTTGAAGACCCGGCCCTTTATGATAAGGCTTTTACCAGAGACGGACTATTTGATTTAGCTTACTTTGATCCGCCATATAATCAGCATCCTTACGGTTCAAATTATTTTATGCTCAATCTGATTGCAGATTATAAAAGACCGGACTCAGATAATATCAGTCGTGTTTCAGGAATTCCAAAAGACTGGAATCGTTCCGACTACAATAAAAAACGTCGTGTAGCAGAAGTTTTTGCAGAGCTTGTCCGCAATGTAAAAGCCCGTTATGTTCTTGTTTCCTTTAACTCAGAAGGCTTTATTTCTAAAGAAGAAATGATTGAATTACTTAGCTCCTGCGGTAAGGTTCAAGTTCTGGAAGCTGATTATAATGCCTTCAGAGGTTCCCGTAATTTAAGTGGCCGCGAAATCCATGTTAAGGAATTTCTTTTCCTTGTAGAAAAGACCTTGTAAAAATCATTAATAAATCCTTGTAAAAATCAAAAATATAAAAGATTTTTCTCAAAAAAGTGTCAAAAATGACATATCAAATCTATTTTAACATAGGGAACTATAAAGGAGGTTTTCTATGAGAAAGTGGATTTTGTTATTGCTGGCGGCCGCAAGCTTTTTCTCCTGCAGCTGTAAAAATCAGTTTGTAAAAGATTCATCATTTAAGAGAAGCGGTCAGACAGATGCGGCACTTGCAGGAAAATTAAATATCTCTCTTGTCTGCTGGAATGTTCAGACATTTTTTGATGCAGTTACAAGCGGATGTGAATATAAGGATTTTAAAAACTCTGAACGCTGGACAAAGGAAAAATACATACAAAGACTTAATAAACTGTGTGATGTAATGACTTCGCTAAATCCTGATATTTTTGTGATGGAAGAAATCGAAAATGCGGATGTAGTTCAGGACATTGCAAATTTTCTTGCAGACGGATCCTGGGAAAGAAAGAAAAACTGGCAGTACACCTGTTTTGCAAAAGAAAGCGGAAGTGCAATAGGCTGTGCTGTTTTTTCAAGATATGAACTTGTAAAATTAAGATGTCATAGTCTGGATATACGTACTCAGACAGAAGCCCAGCCTTCTGCAAGACCTGTAATGCAGCTTACGGTAATTGCGGGGAATCATGAGTTAGAACTTTTTGTTAATCACTGGAAGTCTAAATCGGGAGGCCAGGATGAAAGTGAAATCTGGCGCGACTGGCAGGAACTTACGCTGGCAGAGAACCTGCTGCTTAATCAGGACTCTGGAAGGCCGGCGCTTATGTGCGGAGATTTTAACAGAAGCGCAGAAGATTTTATTCTTTTTACAAAAGACAGAAAGAAAACAAATGTTGTATTAAGGGGTGCCTCTGGTAATGTCGAAGTATATTCTCCCTGGTTTCGGTCTGATGGAAAGTTTGCAAGCGAAGGCGGCAGCTATTATTATAATGATAGCTGGGAAAGAATTGATAATATAATGCTTGCCGGGCAGGCAGATTTTTCTTCGTTTTCGACTGTTACAGATTCCCCTGTGGCAGATGAAGAAGGAATACCTGCTGCCTACAAAATATTTACCGGAGAAGGTTGTTCCGATCATCTGCCGTTAAAATGTGTAATAAGTCTTTAGCTGATATATAAATTTATTTGAGTAAAACCCAGGTAGCTCCACTTCCGCCTTCTGCCTTTGTTTTAGGATGGCCGGAAGTGCCGCAGCGTTTGTCCTGCTCAATAAAACGGCGGACGAGTTCACCAAGTACAGGATCTGAGCCGTGAGAATGAATGCCTTTGCCGTGGATAATCAAAACCTTTCGTAAGCCCCTGGCCTTGCAGTCTGTGATAAAACGGTCAAGACTTTCCCGGGCCTGGTCCTGATGCAGCCCGTGAAGATCAAGTCTTGCTTCCGGCTGCATGTTAAGAAGGTAATTTCTGTCATATAGCTTTGAACGGCTTTCCTGTTCTTCTGCCAGCTTGTCTTTATCAATTGTTCCGTAACGGCGGAGCCAGAGTTCCATAGGATTAATCTGTTTTGAATTATCTGCTTTAAGCTTTGCTTCAAAATCTTTTTCAGCAGCACGGGCTTTTTCTTCTGCGGTGGGTGCATTTGCCTTTTTGTGAGATACCTGATTTTTGCCGCTTTCCTTTTGTTTTTTTACCTGATTTTTCTGGTAATTATCCCATTGATTGAGAATGTCGCCCATGTCCATATTGTTGCCCCTTAACGTATAACGCAAATATCGTCTGTATTACACCAGCCGCCTGTTTCTCCAACTTCAATGTAATACCATTTGCCTGTACTTTCAAGAATCCGGACCCTGCTGCCGGCTGAGATTTCAGAAATTGATTCTGCGTTTAATTGAGGAATGGAATAGATTTTACAGCCTTTACAGATTCCATAGCGTTCGTTCTTTCGCGCAGCGCAGTAAATCATAACTGCAATTCCAATGACAAGAAGAACAATAAACATAAGAGTACGGATTTTATGTTTGTTTTTGATAGCAATAATCATAAAAACAATAGAAGTAATAATGATGATTATAGCGATATAAAGAAGAACCGAAGGAAAAATCGGATTGTGAGAAACTACAAGTCCGCAGGATTCTTCATAATTTATACGGTTTTGTCTGGCTTTAGGATAAAGCAGGAATTCGTTATGCTCTCTTGTATAATAATCAGCAAGAGTCTGACATTCTGCTTTTGTGAGTGGAGTAACTTCTGGATTTTTCTTTTCATCTTCCTCCTGGAAAAAGGCTGCAGAAAAAATGTCATCCTCATTTTCTGATTCCAGACTTTCATCGCTTTCTGTAAATTCAATCAAAAAGCCCGGCATACGCAGTTCAATTCTTGAACCTTTGTAGCCGACAGCAAAAAGTCGAAATGTTGGTATTTTCTGTGTACCGGCAATAAGGCCTGTCCATTCAAAAGATGCTACAGGAATAAGGGTGTGAGAGTAAACACGTTCACGTATGCGGGCTTCTGTAAATTCATATTCATCAATACAGGTAAAAATTGAATTCTTTGGAAGGTCCCAGCTGAATTGAGTCAGCTGAGTTGCATACTGGAGGTTTACGGTCAATCTTATTTTTTTTCCTGTAGGAATTTGTAAAACAGGATTTGTGTTATATAAATCATCCGAATAAATTTTTGTGCCGTCTTCGAACTCTACAACAATTCTAGGATTCATAGTTGACGGATCTGGAGTTACAGTAACCGGCTCAAAGGAAATTGTTCTTCTGCGGTTTTGAATCATCACGGGAAGAGGGGAAGGTGTATAGTGTCCTTCTTTAGCAAAATTATACCATACTTCGATTGTTGTTCCATTTTGCTTATAGTCTTCGGTTTTACGGATTGTACGGAAGGTAATGTCCTGCTCTTGTGTAGCTGCGAGTACCTGAACCTGAGATGCTCTTACATTTGGAATTGTTACTGTAAACTTTAAGTCTGTTTTTGAAAAAAGATTCTGCCCCTCTTCCGGGACAAATCTCAGCTGCCTTATCTGCTCAAGTGTAAGTGTTTGTGCAAAAGCAGCAGTAGTACAGAATAAAATAAAGAGAGTAATTAGAAATCTTCTGACAGATTTGATGAGTCGCTGGTTTCGCTGTTTTTCCATTGTTTCTGGTCATTCTCCTTTATATGCTGGAATACTGCCTGTTCAAGATTCTGAGGTGAAGCTTCCTCCTGAGAGGCCTGAATCTGATTGCTCTGATTCTGTTTACCTTTTGCCTGGCTCTGCTGCATGGAAAGTTCAAAATTGATTTTTGCATCCATTTTGCTGCTGTCTATTTCCAGAGCCTTTCTGAAATAATCTCTTGCTTCTTCAAAATCAGAATTACGCCAGGCAAGAATACCGGCATTATAAAAAGCAGAGTAGCGTACTGCGTCAGGTGCATCTTCCGCAATTGATTTAAAATGTTCAAGGGCTGCGTCATCTTCACCAAGCATAATGTAAGCGGTTCCAAGATCATAAAGAGCATAGCTTTGAGTAAGACGATCTGAATCTGCAGCTGCACTTTCTGAGGCTTCCATAAAGCATGAAACAGAATGTCTGTATTTTTTCTGCTGATATGAAATTGTGCCCTTGAGAATGTTAGCAGTTTCAGAAGAACAGCCGGTAAAAATCAGAGTGATAAGAGTGAAGGTGGCTGCTGCCGGCTTAAGGTTCTTAGCTACAAAGAAACGGGCAAAATTAAATTCAGTTGCTACGTAGCTGAGAATTAAAAAGATTGCTGCTAAAGAAAGAAATAGTTTATAGCGGGGAACGGGCTTTACTTCATAAGATGTTATAAGGTTTTCTGTTGTAGCAAAGCGAAGCTGCGAAAGCAGTTTAAGGGCAGAGCCCTTTTCCTGAGAATTGATGTATAAAAGATTCTCGTGGTTGTTGAAAAAACGGAAGCGGATAGAAGCCTCAGAAATTGCTTTTTCAAGACGGTCCCGGCGCAGGGCTGTCATAACCTGAGTTTTTCCGTCACCTGTTAAAACCGGAGTTTCAGCTTCAGAACCAAAGCCGATAAGTGTTACCGGAATACCAGCTTTCTGACATTCGAGCAGGGCAGAGGAAAGCTGACCGTCTGTTTCTTCACCATCTGTGAATACCCAGATTCTTCCGGCAGAAGAGAAGTTTGTATTAAAGGATTCTTTTGCTTTTAAAATGCCTTTACCAATACTTGTGCCGGGAACCGTCATAAGGCCCGGAGACATAACATCAAGTAAAGATTCAACCATGGCAGAATCATCTGTAAGAGGAATGGCTGCAATTCCGTCTCCCTTTGCAATTACAACAGAAACTGGGATTTCTTCCATTTTTGAAAGAAGTTTTTTTGCATAAAGAGCAGATGCTTCAAGACGGCTGGTATTACCTGGACAATCCTTTGCCAGCATGCTGTTGGAAATATCAAATACCATTGCAACAGAGTGTCCGGATTTCTGGACCGGAACAAGGTAGGTGCCCCAGGTAAGGCCGGCACGGGCAAGCAGAAGGAAGATAAAGGCCAAGGCAAGACAGCCCGAGCGTACAAATAAAATCTTTTTATAACGGAAGCAGCTCATTTCTTTTAAGATGACCCGCTTTATAAACCAGGCCATTACAAATAACAGAATTGCTAAAGAGAGAAACTGTTTATAATACAGATTGTTTACAGTGCGGTAGGTAAAGGTCTGAGAAACAGCCTCGGTTTTTGAAACTGTAGTCAAAATATCTGAAAGTTCATTTAATGTAAGGGCTTCAAAATATCTTCCGTTTGCAATGGCTGATATTTTTTTTAGGGATGCAGGATTAAAGTTTGAATCAAGATAACCTGAATAAAGACGACCTGTTATCGGGTCTGTGTATTCAATTGGAACTTTGCCCTTAGAACCGATTCCCACTACATAAATTGTAATCTTGTTATCTGCGGCTAACTGGGCTGCAGTTTCCGGATGAATCTCCCCGGCATTATTTTCACCATCTGTGAGAAGAACAATACACTTTTTCTGGGCACTTGAAGAAACCAGGTGGCATACAGCAGTGCTTAAGCCGTCGCCTATAGCAGAACCGTTTCCAAAGGCACCGGCAGTAATCTGGGAAAGTCTTGCAGAAAAGAAAGTCTGGTCACTGGTCGGAGGAACCAGAACGGCGGCACTGCTGCCAAGCCCAACGAGACCATAGCGGCTGCCGTCATTTTTATTAGTCAGCATATAAATTGCATTTTTTGCAGCTTCAAGACGCTGACCTCCGTCTACATCTTTTGCAGACATAGAGGGGCTTGTATCAAGAACAAAAATAATGTCAGTTCCAAGAGATGTGTAAAACTTTTCCTGATTTGAGATAACGGGAGCAGCCAGTGCACATACAGAAATTAAAAAAGCAAGAATGTAAAATATGCTGGAAATTACAGAAAGAAATTTCTGAGTTTTACCCTTCCACTCAAAATGCCTTCCTTCCCAGTCTGCAAGAACTGCAGGGAAAGAGATGCGGTTAAAAATTTTAAAATGCCTCAAAATAAAAAGGGCTGGAATAAGAATCAGGAGAAAAAAGGCTGCAGGATTTTCAAAACTAGGCATGAGTTTCCTCCTCTGACTCAAGAATTTCAATGTTTATGATAAGTTTTTCAATAAGATTTACTAATTCATCTTTTTCAAAAGTGCCGTCCTTGCTGTAACGAATGAAATCTGTGCGGATAAAACAGGCGGCAATTTCTTCAAAGGCTTCTTCCTTTTTTCCTGATGCAAGACCACCTGTAACACTTTGCCAGCCGGCCATAATTTCAGAAGTAACAGTACGGGTAAAAGGATAATCAAAGCGTACTTCCAGATAATTTCGTAAAAGTTTCTGCAGGCTTTCTGCTGCGTTTTTTGCAGTGAAGTCTGAATCGGCTGCAGTGTCAGCAAGTTTGAACAAAGCTCTTTTTGTCTGCTTTTTATTTTTCTTATATTTTCTAAGCAGACGTTTATTGTTTATGTAAAAGATCAGGCTTTTACGTTTTACAAAAAGCCTGATAAGAATAATCAGAATAAGGATGATTGCAGCAAGGCTGCCGTAAAGTTTGTATGCAGTGCCCGGCAAAAGAAGTGGTGCTGCCGTATCGTGCAGACTTGTGGTAGAAACATTTTCTGCAGTTATTAAAGAGACAATCTGTATGGGCTGAAATTCAAGAATTGTTTCACTTCCTTCAATTTCCATTGGAGGAAAAAGGAGTTCTCCGGTTTTCCAGGGTACAAATGTAATTGTAAGCTGATAAAAATCTATACCGGCAGGGGCCAGGGTAATGTCTTTTATTACGTATTCTTCTGAAGAAGATTGACTAACTAACGGTAGTCTGGCAGTGCCTTGCGAGGTAAGGTCTTTAAGAGTTTGATTGGGGCTGTTAAAGGTGCAGCGTAATTCTGCTGTGTCGCCGATGTAAACTTTTTTAGGCATGAGAATCTGCTGTGGTGAAATTGTAGGCATTACTTTCTCCTTACCTTATGCGGGCCTTGCGCGCAAAAATCTGATTCAGCACCTGAACAGGTTCTGTTTTGGTATCGAGTACTACCGGCATAACTCCGTGCTTAATGCAGAAGTCCTGCCAGCGGTTCTGGTTCATTTCGTTATAGTTCCGCCATTCTTTTTTGAAGGCAGGTGATGAAGAAGGAAGAGACATTTTAAGTCCGCTTTCGGCATCCTGGAAGGTAACTGTTCCAAGAGAAGGAAGCTCCTCGTCGCTGGCGTCGTGAAGGTTTATGGCAATTACATCGTTTTTCTGGGCCAGGTTGATAAGTGGCTTTTCCCAGCCGCCGCTGCGGAAATCCGAAAGGAGGAAAACGAGAGTTCGTTTGCGGAGTACTTTAGCCGCTGCGGTGATTGCATTTGGAAGCACTGAACCGCTTGCAGGAGCTGCCGGCAGCCTGTCCAGATGGTTCAGTATCTGCATTGCCTTTTCTTTACCGAGAGAAGGTTCGCAGGAAAAATGAATTGAGCCGTCGAAAATTACGGCTCCGGCCGGGCAGGCGTTTAGTTCTGCGGCTATGGTCACGAGGGCGGCCGCCTCTGCCGCTGCGGCGTATTTTGTGCGGCGGTCTGCAGAACTTTCAAGTTGCATGGATCGCGAGGAGTCTACAATGAGAAAAATCTGTAATTCGCGTTCTTCTTCGAAAACTTTGATGTAAGGCCGCCCCATTCTGGCTGTTACGTTCCAGTCGATAGAACGTATGTCGTCTCCGCGAATATAATCACGAACACCAGCAAACTCAACTCCCTGTCCACGGTAAAGCGAGCGGAAGTTGCCGCTTTTCATACCGTCGGCAATATCTTCTGCCATAAGCCTCAGGTAAAGAGCTTTTTTTATGAGAGATTCATTGTTTGCAAGATATCGTTTAGACATGTTTTTTTTCTCAAAAAGCGTCATGCTGAACTTGTTTCAGCATCTCTTACGGAACCGGAATAAAGTCCAGAATTCTTGTGATAATATCATCAGCTGTAACATTGTCTGCTGCAGCTTCGTAAGAAAGAACAAGGCGATGGCGCAGAACATTGAGGGCAACAGCCTTAATGTCTTCCGGTAAAACAAAGTCGCGGCCTGCAAACATTGCATGAACTTTTGCACACTGCAGCATGGCAATACCCGCACGAGGCGAAGCACCAAAATGAATGTAACGTGTAATGTCGTTTGTGTTTGCAGTATTTACAAGAGTTCGGCCGGCCTGCTGACGCTTGGAGTTTTCCGGACGTGTAACAGTCAAAATAGAAACTATGTATTCAACAAGTTTTTCATCGCAGGTAACTTTTTCTGCTGCAGCCTTAAGTGTAGTAATATCAGCCGGCTGAACAATTCTTTTAACCGGTACATAAGCTGCTTTGCCTGCAGTCTGTACAATTTTAATTTCGTTGTCTGCAGCAGGGTAAGAGATTACAAGCTTCATTAAGAAACGGTCCAGCTCGGCTTCAGGCAAATTATAGGTTCCTTCCTGTTCAACCGGATTTTGGGTAGCAAGAACAAAGAATGGATCCGGAAGCTTATAGGTTTCTTCTCCGATTGTAATCTGCTTTTCTTCCATTGCTTCCAGCATGGCAGACTGAACTTTTGCAGGTGCACGGTTAATTTCATCAGCAAGAATTACATTTGCAAAAACAGGTCCTTTTCTTACGCTGAAGCTTCCGGTGTTCTGTTCATAAATTAAAGTTCCTGTAACATCAGCAGGAAGTAAATCCGGAGTAAACTGAATACGCTTAAAATCAAGACCAAGAATTTCTGCCACAGTTTTAATTGCAAGAGTTTTTGCAAGTCCAGGAACACCTTCCAGAAGAACATGACCTCCTGCGATAAAAGCAGTTAAAATATCATCAACAAGCTGTTCCTGTCCAACAAGGCGCTTTGCTGCCTCTGAGTGACAGTTTTCTATTATATGTACAATTTCATTATTCATAGCCCTAGATTATATCAAAAACTTGCCTACGTTACAAATGCATAAATATACAAAAAAAATGCATAATCATTGACTAAGAATGAACAAATTCGCATAATTAGGGCATTATGATTAATCCATTAGCAAAAGAATTGAATGATACCCTCTCAGGTTCAGTAGTAGACGCCCTCATGTCGGATATGGGAAAGCGCCTTTATTTCCCAAACGGAATTATTTCTCAGGGTGGAGAAGCCGCAAAAGATGCTCACTTCGCAAACGGTACAATCGGTATGGCAGTTGCACAGGGCACACCAATCGAGCTTGATTCTTATAAAAAGAACATGCCTTCACTCACTCCGCGCGAAACTGTTGCTTATGCAAAAACTGCCGGTAATCCGGATCTTCGTGCTTTATGGAAAGAAAAAATCATAGAAAAAAATCCATCGCTTAAGAACAAGCAGTTCTCACTGCCTATTCTGGTACCAGGACTTACTGCTGTTCTTTCTTATGTAAGCGATCTTTTTGTTGATGTAGATAAGCCGCTTCTCGCAGCAGACCCTTGCTGGGATAACTACGAACTGATTGCAGCTGCCCGCCGTGGTGCTGAGTTCCATCAGTTCAAGTGCTTTGAAAACGGAAAGTTTAATATTAAAGATCTTGAAGCAAAAATGAAGGCAGACGCAGAAAAATACGGTTCAGTTCGCGTAATCCTCAACTTCCCTCAGAATCCTTCAGGCTACAGTCCTACAAAGGATGAAGCAAAAGAAATTGTACGCATTGTTCGTGAAATTGCAGAATCTGGTAAAAAGGTTCTTGTTCTTTCTGATGATGCTTACTTCGGACTCAACTACGAAGATGATATTGAACCTCAGTCACTCTTTGCTTATATGGCAGACCTTCACGAAAATGTACTTGCAATCAAGGCTGATGGTCCTACAAAAGAAGACTTCGCCTGGGGCTTCCGCGCAGGCTTTGTAACCTTTGCTTCAAAAGGCCTCACAGATGCCCAGTACACAGCACTTGTAACAAAGTTTATGGCTGCTATCCGTTCTTCAGTTTCCTGCTCTTCAACTCCATCTCAGAGCCTTGTAATGCATGCTCTTAAGGATGATGCCCACAACAAACAGAAGATTGAATGCCGCAAAATGCTCAAGCGCCGTTACGACCTTGTACGCAAATTTGTAAATACACATACTTCAAAAGTTCTTGAGCCGCTTCCTTTCAACTCAGGATATTTCATGAGTTTCCACGTAAGTACAGGCAAGGCTGAAGAAATCCGTAAAGAACTTCTCAAGAAAGACGGTATCGGAATTATTCAGATTGACCCTCACACACTTCGTGTAGCTTTCTCAAGTATTGATGAAGATAAGATTGATTCAGTTTACACAAGCATTTATAATGTAGCTGATGCATTGTAAAAAATTGAAGCCTTCTGTTTTTATTCTTACTATATTTCTTTGCGCTGGCGTCATGCTGACCGGCTGTTCAAAAAACGGCCGGCAGAATGCCCGTACTGTATATCAGCAGGAACGAATTGTAATATGGACCAGCTGCCGGGAATTTGCCCAATATATAGAGCTTTTTAACCGCCAGCATAGCGATAACTGTGCCATTCTTGTATATAAAGAAAATCCGGCCTTGTCCCTGCCTCCTGCAAAAGATGAAAATCCGCCGGATATAATTGTCGGTTCCTGGCTTCGAACTGAATCTCCTCAAAAAAGCTTTAAGTCACTTGATTATCTTTTTGATACAAAAAGACTTACTTCAGAAGTTTTTTATCCCCAACTGCTGGATTCCGGAAAACGTAAAAAAGTTCAATATCTTTTGCCGGTAAGCTTTAACCTTCCGGCAGTTGTTTTTTCAACTGATAACAAAGATCTCATTCCGGAAAATTATACACTTTCACTCGAAGAGATCCGGCAGACGGCATCTGCTTTTAATGAGAAAAATAAAAAAGACGCCTATACAAAAATTGGTTTTACACCTTTAGGCAATGATGAGTTTTTATATCTTGTTGCAAAAATGAAAGGAACCGATTTTCGGGAAGGTAAGGGAGAAATTGTCTGTAACAATCAGTCTCTTTTAAATGCGTCGACAATGCTGCGCGACTGGGTTTACAAAGAAAATACATCCCCGCAGATAGAAGAGGATTTTTCTTTCAAATATCTTTTCATGCCTTATTACCGTCAGGTTTCTTCGGGTAGAACCTTATATGCCTATACCACAAGCGACAATCTTTTTAAGATTCTTAAAGAACAGGATTTGTCCATAGACTACCGATGGGTAGTTGAAGATAATTCAATCTATATCGAAGACTCCCTGACCATGCTTGGAATTTATAAGGATTCCAGAAATCAGGTTGGAGCAACGGAATTCATTTCCTGGTTCTTCCAGTCAGAAAATCAGAAAAACATTCTTGAAACAAAAGAGGGCATGCATCTGGAAACGGATTTGTTTGGAATTGCGGGTGGTTTTTCTTCACTGCGCGATGTTACCGAACATGTTCTGCCGGTTTATTATAATCAGCTGCTTACAAATCTGCCGCCGTCTCAAATGCTTACAGTGCCACAGATGCTGCCTGCCCGCTGGGAAAGTTACCGTACCTTAGTTGTTGAGCCTTATATAAAAGCAGTTATCACAATGGCAGATGGAGAGACAACACCATCCCTTCAGGATTTTGAAAAGGAATGGCGTAAAAAAGTCTTTGATTAACTGGTGGTTGAGTAGGCCGCAGGTCGTATCGAAACCACCAGTGTAACATGTTTGCAATCTACTTAAACATCTCCAGCGCAAATCTCACGGTATCCATAGCATCCTTACCGTAAAAGTCTGCGCCAATCTGGTCGGCATATTCCTGAGTCATTACAGCGCCGCCAACGCAGGTTTTAGCCCATGGGCATTCCTTTCGCAGTAGCTTGATTGTTTCTTCCATTGCGGCAACCGTCGTGGTCATAAGAGCCGACAAGCCTACCAGCATAACGTGGTCCTTCTTGCAGGCCTCAACAACAACTTCCGGCGGCACGTCCTTGCCCAGATCAATTACCTCAAAGTCATAATTTTCCAGCAGAACCTTCACAATGTTTTTGCCAATGTCGTGAATGTCGCCCTTTACAGTTGCGATAATAATCTTTCCCTTAGGTGCACCCTTCTTTCCCGACTTCTCCATAAACTCACGGATCTCGCCGAAAGCCGCCTTAGCCGCCTCTGCCGCCATTAAAAGCTGGGGCAGGTACATGGTCTTTTTCTCAAATCGCTTTCCAACGTAGTCCAGTCCCGGAATAAGGTGTTCGTTGATAATTGTCAGCGATTCGGTGCTTTTGAGAAGTTCACGGGTGGCGGCAGCGGCATCTGTCTTAAGTCCGTGGATAATTGCATTGCTTAAACTAGAGGTGGGGGAAGCCTCCCCCTCGCTCGCACTTCGTTGCTCGCTACCCCCTCCAGCGGGGGACACCCCCGCAACGCCCCCGGCATTTCCGCCGGTGGTTGAGCCTGTCGAAACCACCATGTTGGCAAGACGTTCTGCTTCCACCGTGCTCCACTCAATATAATCCGTACAGTTTTCATCGCGGCCCGAAAGCAGGTTGTAACACCTCCATGCCTTAATCATTTCTCCCTGAAGAGGATTCATAATTGCGGCAGAAAGTCCCGCCCCCATACAAAGCGTAAAGAAACTTGCAGTTACAAATTCGCGGAGTGGTAAGCCAAAGCTAACATTTGAAATACCAAGACTTGTAAGTCCTCCCATTTCGTGAATGGCACGGACAGTTTCCATTGTTGCAATGCCGGCTCGTGAGTCTGAGCTAACAGCCATGGCAAGAGGGTCTATGATGATGTCAGATTTTTTAATTCCGTATTTTTCTGCTTCTTTGTAAATCTTTTTAGCAATCTCTACACGGCGGGCACTGTCTTCAGGAATACCGTCTTCATCCAGAGTAAGGGCAACTACAAGGCCACCGTATTTTTTTACAAGCGGGAATACAGTATCCATAATTTCCTGCTTGCCGTTTACAGAGTTTATCATTGCCTTTCCGTTGTATCGGCGCAGAGCTGCCTCCATAACATCCGGCTTGGTTGTATCAATCTGAAGGGGCAGGGTAGTTACGTTCTGCAGTTCTTCGAGAACGCGTAGCATCATTTCTTTTTCGTCAATTTCAGGAAGACCTACGTTTACGTCCAGTACCTGGGCTCCGGCTTCTTCCTGTTCCATTCCCTGGTGAATAATGTAAGGAATGTCTCCTGCACGCAGGGCTTCCTTAAACTTCTTTTTTCCGGTCGGGTTAATTCGTTCACCAATGAGAACCGGTCTGTTAGGTCCGCCAAAGTATACGACTTTTGTGTTTGAAGATACGCAGCCGATACAGCCTCCGGTAACGGTGGTTTCGATACACCCGCTTTGCGGGCACTCAACCACCGCCTCTCCGTCACTACCGGTGGTTGAGTAGGCCGCAGGCCGTATCGAAACCACATTTTCCGCAATCCCCTTAATATACTCCGGTGTAGTTCCGCAGCAGCCGCCAAGAATCATAGGTCCCAGGGCAGCAAGCTCCTTCATTGCTTCAACAAACTCAGGTGCTTTAACATCAAAAACGGTTTTGCCATCTACAACCTTAGGGAGACCTGCGTTAGGTTTTACTAACACCGGCACGCTTGCTGCCCGGCAAAGGCGTTCAACAGTCGGCTTCATTTCCAGAGGACCAAGACTGCAGTTTACACCAACCGCAGAAACTCCAAGACCTTCCAGCATGGCAACCATTGTTTCAGGGCAGGAACCGCTTAGAGTACGGCATTCCTTGTCGTAAACGTTGCTTACAATAATTGGGAGAGTACCTTCGGCAATTCCCAGTTCTTCCATGGTTTCTTTTGCAGCAAGAACGGCAGCCTTAGATTCATAGCCGTCGTTCATTGTTTCTATCATTACACAATCGATTTTTTTATCAAAGGCAGCCTTAAAGGTTTTCTTAAAAAGTTTTACACAGTCTTCAAAATCAAGATCGCCCATTGGCTTGAGCAGTTTTCCGCAGGAACCAATGTCAAAGGCTATATAGTAATTGCCGTTCGGGTTTTCTGCCAGAATCTTGTCGCGGGCTGCATTGGCATTATCAATAGCAGCTGTAATAAGGCGTTCAAGCTCCAGCGGAAACTTTGTGATAAAGGCTCCAAAGGTGTTTGTGTTTACAATATTAGAGCCGGCTGCAAAATAATTGTAATGCAGCTGCACAATGCGGTCCGGGTATTTTATGTTCCAGGTTTCAGGGAGTTCACCTGGCTTTAGGCCCATGCCCTGTAAAACAGTACCTGTTCCGCCGTCAAAAAATAAAAGTTCTTTTCCTAAAATATCACAAAGTTTTTTCATGAAAAAAATTATATAAAATTTTTAAAAAAAAATCAAAAAAAATGAAAAATTCTGTTGACAAGTTTTTGTTTTAGATATATATTCATTTTCACCGTCGCAACACAGAGCGACAAAAGCAAAACAGTTTTTTGACATAACAGGGAAGGAAAGAATAGAACAAGTAAGGTTCTAAAAACGAAATAAGCGAGAAATCGCTGGTTTCGTTCTGTAAGCAATTGACTACATTTTATCAGTTTTTATAAAACTGACCTAAAATCAATTTCAACTTAATTAATATAATAGTTGGGAATTGAACTGTTTATGAAATCATTAGCCTTCGGGCTATTGAAATAATCATGGAGAGTTTGATCCTGGCTCAGAACGAACGCTGGCGGCGCGTCTTAAGCATGCAAGTCG